>CAMWMF010000013.1 GCA_947175335.1 uncultured Clostridia bacterium | reverse complement strand
ATGCTCGGCGACCAACCGGAGCAGACCGAAAAGCCCGTCGAGCCCGCGGAAGATATAGCAAGTCTCGACGCGCAACTCGCCGCTATGATAAACGAACAGCCGTCAGAACAACCCACGCAGCAACCTGCAACAGAAACAACGGAAGACCTTGACGCGCAGCTCGCCGCCATGCTCGGCGAGCAAGACGGACAGTCCGAACAACCTACCGTAAAGGACGAGCCGCCCGTTGTCGTTCAGCCCGAACAACCCGCACAGCAAGCAGCTCAATCGCAAGCAGACGAAGCGGCGCGTGCTATGCTCGAACAAGCGCAAGCGATAATGGAACAGGCGCGGCAAGCACAAAAGCAAGCCGAAGCGCAAATGCAAGCGGCGATGATACAGGAGCAAGCGCGGCAAGCGGTCCAGCCCGCACAAGCAGCGCAAGCGGCGCAAGCGCAGCAACAGTACGCAAAACCGCAAACGGAAGACAAAGCGGCAGAAGCGGCGCGCGCCATGATGCAACAGGCGCAAATGATGATGCAACAGGCGCAGGCGGCACAGCTGCAAGCCCAGCAAGCCGCGCAACAGGCGCAGTTACATGCACAGCAAGCGGCGGCACAGCCCACCATGCGCACAACCAATTCCGAAACGGAAGCGGCGCGCATGATGATGGAGCAAGCCAAACGGATTATGGAGCAAGCGCAAAACGCGCAGTTTCAAGCCCAACAAGCGGCGCAAATGCGCACTGCCACCACGTACGGCACCGATCCGTATGCGCTCAAAGAGGTTGACAGACTGAAAAACGAGCTTGACGGCATGCGTGAACTGGTAAACAAGCTGACTTTTGCAATGTCGCAATCGGCAAATTCCGGCGCGCAGAGCGGTACGCCGCAGTTCCGCGGCAATATGGACCGCGACGAGTACAGACGGCTGGAAACCGAGCTTGAAAAGATGCGTCGCGACATGATGGAAAAGGAATTCCGCGACCGCGAAAAGGAGCTCGACCGCAGGCAAAAGGAAGCGGAAACGGTGCGCGATATTCGCCCCGAAATGATGCAAATGTCCGATTCGCGCGAGGTTGCTCCCCTTGCACCTCAGCAAAACGTCGGCAACGAATATATTCCCATCGCCAACGGCGTGTACTATTCGACAAAAGACAAACAGGTTTACGTAATGACTCCCGCGTCCGGCGCGGCAAGCGCAAATCCGACGATAGAGCGCCCGAGACCGGCTGCGCCCAAACGCCCTGCGGCAAGACGCCCCGCCCGCCCCGCCGCACGTAGGCGTCCCGGTGGACCTATGCGCCGCAGACCGGGACCGAGAAGACCGCATAGATAAAAACAAAACTCCCGCCAACGCGGGAGTTTTTTAGTGAATAGTTAATAGTGAAAAGTGAATAATGTCGGACTGCGCTATCGCGCCCTCATAGAATAGTAACCTTTAAATCCCATCATTTCGACCGAAGTGAGCGAATGCGAACGTAGCGGAGAAATCTAGGCGAAGCCGCATAATTAATTTAATAAAATTTTTTCCGTCATTCTTATCTATTCAATCTTATCTTTTATCTCTTATATAAATTCTTAAATCCCCCACGTTGGCGTCCGACGTTCCGCCTTTCGGCGGTTTTTTATTTGGGATTTTATTTCCTCTTTCCTTTATTATCTCCGAATAATAAAACGATTTTTTTCAAATCATTCAACACCTCATTAAAATATGATTGGTCGGAAATAAATTCAAAGCCGAGAACGTTTTTAACATGCGGATTATCTTGATACGAGCCCGACACTTTCACTTTTCCATTATCGAAATTCACTTCAAATTCCAAATCGTTTTCCGCATGGAATACTTTATATATAGCCTTGCCGTTTAATTTGTCGTAGCAATTTCGCATGGCAACGTAAAAATCATACAAAGCGCCTGTTGCCGAATAATAGCGCTCGGAGCGTATACTATACGCTTCGGCGTTTATCTCCAAGCTACAAAGTATATCATATCCCCCGCGAAATGAAGTTCCGTTCGGAAAACCGTATACTTCCAATATTTCCATTTTAATACAATCGCCGTCGGGACTGTTAATCTCAAAAACTTTAATGGGATAATCCATATTCTGCTCCACAATTATAATTCCGAATTCCGCTTTCCGAATTCCGAATTAAATGTTCCACCACACGCCGTTGGAGTCCAATGTCCCGCCCGCGGTAGTCCCCGAGGATATAGTGGCGTTTGTTTTGCCCAAGCACACGACAAGCGCGTTTATCGCCGCGGGCATTTTTACCGTCGCTACGCCGTCCACCGTCAAATATCCGTCCTTTTGCAAGCTCATCGTTTTGCTCGTTCCGACCGAGGAAAAGCTTTGGCAATTTGTCGACTCGCTGCCCATGCCGCCGCTTTTGCATGCGGCAACAACGTAGCCGCCTGTATACTTATATCCGCGCTCGGTGTCTATGGCGGAATCGGCTTGACCGGTCGATATGATAACGCTCCTGCCGCCGACAAAGTGAATACCCTCGTATTGAGTCGTGCTGTTGGAATCTACGCCGTCGCCGCTCGCATACACGTAAAGCTTTCCGCCCGATATAGTAATTGCGGTACCCGATTTTGCCATGCCGTTTATTCCGTCGTCGTTGGATTTTACCGTTATATCGCCTCCGGAGATTTCCACAATCGTGCCTTCTATCCCCTCGTAGCTGCTTACTATATTGACGGTACCGCCACTTATAGCCACCTTGTTATCGGCGTGAAGTCCGTCGTCGTTGGAGCGTAAAGTCAAGTCACCGCCCGATATAGTCACGTTGCCAAGCGCCGCTTCGCCGTTTTCCAAAGTAGTGTCGTTGCTTGCGTGTATGGCGTCGTCGTACGCGCTTACGGTAATACTCCCTGCCGAAATCGCAACGGCGTTACTCGCCTTTATTCCTTTTGTCGAATGATTGCCCTTGTCGGTGTTACCGTCGTTCATGCCGCCGGGACCGCCAAAGCCGCCGCCCGGGCGACCGCCTTGCTGCGAGGTTGTATAGTTGGTCCAGCTGTAAGAAAGACTGCCACCTCTCGTCTGCAAAGCTATGGTGTCGTAATTGTTGTTTACCGTCATGCCTTCCGTGCAAGCGACGTAGTCCTCGTCCTGACCCTGCTGCTGAGTGCTGTTATAAATATAAAGCTGCACGTGGCTGTAACCGCTCGGCTTAGGTATAGGATAGTAACGGTAGCTACCCACCATCGTTACGGAAGAGGAATTTTGCCATACCGCGTCGGTATCGTCGTTATAGAATTTGAGCGAGTACTTGTAGGCGCCCGAATTAAACCGCACGTAGTACGTGCTTTCGGCGGTCGCCGTCACTTCCTCCGAATATTTTGAATATTTGTCGGTGAATATTTGTAAAGTCGTGTCCGTTGAGCTTTGGTCTATATTCACGTCGTATGCGGCGTCTATTCCGTCGCACGCCGCATATATAAGGACGTCGCCGCCCGTAATCGCAACCGTGCCGCGTTGGTTTCCCTTTTTGGAGACGTCGCTGTCGGTTGTTTTAATACCGTCGCCATGTCGCGAAATAAGAACGACGTTGCCACCCTCTATCGTGACGCCGTCGTTGCCTTTGAGCGCGTTGTCCATGCAATCGACCTGCAAATCCAAGTTTTTAACGTTCAAATCGTTTTTGGTATGAACGCCGTTGTTGTTTACCGACTTGACGGTAAGGCTGCCCTTGCCTTGGATATCCAAATCGCACTCGGCGTACACGCTTGCGGATATCGCTGTATTGTCGGTCGTATCGACAGCCGCGCGCAAATCGTAAATATAATTTTCGGTGGACTTTTTTGCCGACAGCGTAACCTTGTCGCCGCTAATAACGGTAATCGGACATGCCGAAGCGGAATTGACTGTAAGCCCGCTCATTTGCAATTCGAATTTATTGCTATCGCCTACGTCGACTACGATATTGCCGTGCAACGACCCGCTTATATCGTAAACGCTTTTTTCGGATACATTATTAAATGTTATGGTGTTGTCCTCCGCCGTGTACGCGTTTGCCGTACCGCTTACGCACGTTACAGTAACCGTTTCCTGCTCATTACAGTCGGAGCATTTGTAAGTAATCGTGCCACCAGATTGAGAAATTAAAGCAAAACTATGCTCGGTCTTGTCCGGGTCGACCACCGTCACGTTGTTATCGTCGGGTATTTTTCCGTCGCCATAATCGGGCTTGTCCCCACCGCCGCCGTTCGGCGTGCGGTCGCTACAAGCCGCAAGCGTTCCGCCTATCACAACGCAGCATAACGCGCTTATCAGCTTTTTCAGTTTCATTTTACTCACCTCTTATTTGAGCGGTGGGAATAATGCGCTTTACTATATCCAAGTACCGCGACAGCACAATGCTTTGCGGCGAGGTAAGCGTTTTGCTCGGCACGGTATCGCGCATTACGAACTTTTGCAAAAAGTATTTTTTTGCGCCCAAAATCATACGCGCCGCGCCCTCTATGCTCTTTTCGTCAAACAGCTCGGTAACGACGGTAGTGCGAAATTCGTAATCGGGCGCGCTTTTCATTATTATATCTATCGATTTCTCTATTGCAGTAATGTCAAACCGCTCTTGCGGCAAGCCCGCCGTTTCGGCGTAGCGGTCGGGAGAATTTTTTATATCCATGGCCACGTAATCCACCAGCCCCGCGTCGATTAGCGCGGCAAGCCTGTCGGGCATATAGCCGTTGGTATCCAGCTTGACCGAGTAACCCAAATCCTTAATCTTACGCAGCAGTCTGTCGAGGTCGGTGTACAGCGTGGGTTCACCGCCCGTTACGCACACACCTTCCAGCACGCCCGCACGTTTAGCGAGAAACGCGAAAATTTCCGCCTCGTCGTAAAACTCCACGCCGCCGCCCAATAGCTCGCTGTTATGGCAAAACGGACAGCGAAAATTACACCCCGCCACAAACAGCGTGCACGCCGTATGCTCGGGATAGTCGAGTAGCGTCAGCTTTTGTATTCCGCAAATCTTTACGTATTGCTCCACGGCCCTCTTCCTTTATATATATAATAGTCACATTATACAAGACCGTGAGCCGTTTTGTCAATCGGTAATTTTAAATAAAGCCGCAAGGAACGTCAACCGTATATAATTATTGATTATTTAAAATCTTTACCGCTTGGGCGACGGTATCGGCGTCTATGCCGAGCGAGCGGTACGGGTCGGTCCTTACAAACCTATCGCTCAAATCGCCCCAACCGTATAGGTAGTCGTCTATAATGACGAAGCTTTCCACTTTCTCGCCCAGCTCGAGCAGGTACTGCTTTATCTCGTCGGGACGGTCGGCGTAAAATCCTAAGTCGGGCGTTTTGTCGTAAATTTCCACGCCGTACTTGCCGAACAAGTCTATAATATACAAGCCGTCCTCGTCGCACTTGTTTTTGTCGCTGTTCCAGTGCGTGCGCCATGTCGAGCTGAGCACGATTACCGCGCCCGTTTGCTCCACAATTTGCTTGACGAACGGAATACGCGTTTCGTCGATATTGGTCAGCTTGGATTTGTCGCGCGTTCTGTCATACTCGCGCGAATTAAGTACGCCGTCTATATCCAAAAACACTATTTTCATTTTTATTACCCTATATATTAAACGTATGCTTTGTATCAATCGCTTACAAGTTCAATCTCAATCGCCAAAACGCCGTACTTCTTTTCCTGTTCGGGTGTGTAGTATTTGTACATGCTTTGTACCGCCTGCTCGGGCGTCCCGTTAAATCCCGTTCGCTCAAACAAGTCCGATTGCATAAGCTCGATAAAAGTGTTAAACCGTTTTAATCCGCTCACTCTTGCGGTAATTATGTTATCCACATTCTCGCAAAAGAAAAATACTATTTTATCGTCGCGCTTTATAGCCTGCCGCTTTTCATCGTACAGCCTAACCTCAACAGTCTTTTGCCCGCTTTCTATAAGGCGGAACGGCTCGGACGCAAGGTTCATAAAATGAGTTTTCGGCAAATCGTCATCATTCGGGTGTCCGCTTCCCATAGTTGTAGACGCTAACGTATCTATCTTTTTCAGCTCGTCTACCGCATACAAATAGTCGGCGTAAATACTATCCGGCACTTCACTTCTATTCGGCTTGTACAGCTCGGCATATTGCGGATGGTCGTGGTCGAAGTAGATCATATGATAACCGTCCTCCGTTTTTTCGTCCGCACGACGCTCCTTTACGCACTTGCTGTCAAGGCAAACTACGTACGACGAAATATTATTATCGTCGCGGGTCATATCGCAACAAAGCACGCCGTACGCAATATCGGTATGCCGTATTGCAGTCCCGTACTTATTGTACTCAATGGGCGTAAAGCCGTCCGTTTTGTATGCAACAAGGTCGTACGGCTGCAAAAATGCGGGGTACTTTACTTCATGTGAATCAAGGCAAACATGCTTGCGCTTGCAAGTTTTGCAATCCACACCAAACTCGTTTTTTAAATTCCAAGCGTCTATATCCACTATGCCGAGCTTAGGATTCCATTTGCACGAACAAATCTCTCCGACGTTGTTCAAATCATTAAACTTACGCACACATACAGTGGAATGCTTTTTTATCTCGTACTTGTAAAACTCACCCTCGCTCATATCACGTTTATCCCTGCGCGCACAAGTTTGCAGTGTGACAAGCGCGTCGTCCAACGTTTTATTGACTAACGTTTCCACACAATGTCCGCCGTCAAAGCTACTACGCGATTGAATTACGTAAACGGCGTCGTCGGACGGCATAGCAAAATAGTCGTAAACCTTGCGGCAATGCTCGGCAAGCTTTTTGGCGTGGTACTTTGTTTCCTTATCCGAAAACACTTCCGCCGCCAAATCGAAATACTCGATTTTTTTGTTGAACGACGGCGCGTAATCGTTTATAAATTTAAGCAAGTCGGTTTCGGAAAAAACATGGTTTCCGTTTTTGGCCGCCGCGCGCAAATCGGCGGACGGTAACAGCGATATTATTTTGTTGTAAAAGGTTTTGTACGTCATATCATTATAATACAACAAAACCGTGCAAAAGGCAATACTGTTTTGCACGGTTTTTATATACGGTATTTTAAATTCAGTCGTTTTTGTAATGAACGTTGAACTCATCTGTTTCGTCGTCGTACACGGCGAGGATGATTTTGTCGAGGTCGTCCTTATTCTTTATATTAAGCCGAGAGAACAGCCAGTCGGCGTTCTTTTTTATTTCGTTCAGTCCCGAATACGACACCGCGCCGTCCACTATCAAAACGTCGGAGAGCGACGCCTTTTTTATCTTGCTCTCGTCCAAGTCTTCCATAACTACAGGCTTTTGCGCGCCGACGGGCATGACGGACAGCTCGCCGCTCGGTTCGAATATAGCGTACGCGACGTCCGATATATCGAAGTAATTCTTTTCGCGCAGCATGGACAGCAAGTCGTTTACGTCTATCTTGTTCTTTTTGAGCTGCTTGTAATCTATCTTGCCCTCGTAAATAAGTGTGGCGGGCTTGCCCTTAATCCAGCGTTTCAAAAAGGTGCACTTGCGACCCAACAGCGTAACCGCCATTGCCAGCACAAAAAATACTGTCATTGCTATAAGAAAGTGATAAAACGGTATATCCGAAGTGAACGACATTTCCGCGGCAATCGAGCCGAGCGAAATTCCTATGGCGTAGTCTATAAATTCCAGCTGTGCGATTTGCTTTTTGCCGAGCAGCTTGGAAATGATAAACAGATACACGAAAGACACGGTCGAATTGATAAGCACCCAATATATAGGTTTAATTCCGAACATAATATTCTCCAAAAGATTTTCGTTACGTATGGTATTTATCATTTCCTTTAAAATTATGCAAAAGCAAAAAGCCTTCGGAAATCCGAAAGCTTTTTGCACCCTTTGCAATCTTTTTATAAGCTAAAAATCGTACATACTTTTACGCTTGAACTTGACTTCGTACACGTATTTTTTGTCGAACGGATCGACGTCGCAAACATAGTCGGTTTCCGCCGCCGTCGGCAGACCCATAAACTCGGGGCATTGGTAATACCGTTCCAGCTTGGAAAACATTACGTAGCCCGAGTTGGCTTCGGTAATTATGCACTCGCCCGGCGCAAAGTGCGACAGCCGACTTTTGGTAACGAGGGGTATCGTTTCTATGCTGTACATTTCCATATCGCCGCTCTTGCCGTTGAGCGCGGACAGCGGCGATATCCTTGCGTACTCCCCGCACTCCTCCGAAAACGCGCGCAGCGTTGCGGGGTTGTTAGAGCCGAAAAACACGTGCATATTCAGGTTGTCGCGTATGATTTCCGCGACGTCCGCGCCGTACACCTTGTTAAGCTGTGCGTACGACTGGAATATGAGTATAAAGAATATGTTGCGCCCCGCGCACGCGGAAATGGTAGTTTCAAAGTCGCGCATTGCGGGAAAGTTGCCGAACTCGTCCAGTATAAAGTAGAACGGAACGTCCAGTCTGCCCTTGCCCGACGCATTTGCTTTGTCAATAAGAAAGCGGTATGCGTTTTGCACAAACAGGCTTATTACTTGGTAATGCACCTTGACCTCGTCACGGTAGTCAATAAACACAGCCGTCGGCCTGTCGCAAATAGTTTCCACGTCAAAGGAATTGCACCGCGTAATCAGCCGCATTGCGCACTCCCTGAACACCGCCATTTTGGTGTTGAATGTAGCAACGATACATTTACGCGTATTGCTTGCGTTTTCCAAAAGGTTGTTTTTGGCAAGCTGCAACGCGCGCGAGGTCGGCTTGCGCACCGAAAAGTAACCGCTGTCGTTGTACTGCGTGCCGTTGTCGTCCTTAAAGTGCGCGAGTATTGTAAGTATGGTGCTGAACGAAAACGTTTCCTCGGTTATGCGCGTCGGCGTGGCCGCTTCCTTGCCGCTGTCCTCCAACATCGCCCACAAAAACGCTTTGAGCAGCTCTCTTGCGCTGTCCTCCCAGTACGGGTCTTGCAGCTTTTCGGTGGTTATGAACATAGAGCAAAGCATGTCTATGTCGTTGCCCACCTCGTCCAGCATCATTTCGGTGTGGTACTCCACCTGCTTTTGCAGCTCGTCAAAGTCGTCATACAGCTTGCCGTTGAACTTGTGTTTAAGCTCGTCGCCGTCTATAACGACCTCGGGCTCCTCGGCAATCTTTAACGCCTTTTGGTACTTGCGGAAAATAGGCGTGAGCATATTCCAGCACTCGCTGTGCTTGTAGTCGCGGAAGTTGAGCAGCTTTACGTCGTAGCCCTGCTTGCGCAGCGTTTCCGCCGTGCTCTTGTACAGCTCGCCCTTGGGATCGGAAATTATCATGCTGCGCTTTACCTTTTGCCGCGCAAACGACAATATAGTGGGTATTACGTAGCTTGTAGTCTTGCCGAGACGGGTCGCCGCAATTACGCCGACGTGACTTTCGCCCGCGCTGTATGTTTGAATGAGCTTGCCGTCCTTGTGCCTGTTCATTTTGAGAACGCCGTCAAGGTATGTGTCGGGCAGCTCGTCGTACGATACGGTGTTGGGAAGTGCGGCGTCTTCATAGCCGATTAGCCGCATATCCTCGTAACCCTTTAAAAGCTTGTTGCTATATTTCATCGCTGTCACCTCCGAATCCGTATTTGTGTTTTTCGGTACGAGCGGTTGCGCACTCGTCGATAAGCGCGGGCGTGATAACCGTTTCCGCCTTGCTGCGGTTGAACCTTATAACCGAGTCGATAACGCTTTCCGCGCCGTCCACCGACAGCTCGTTAAGCCGCGATACCGCCGCGCCGTCCAGCGTAACCGACTTAGCGCCGTACAACCGCTGTTTAGCCGCCACCATATCGTCGTACGCCGCCGCCTTTTCGGCCGCAGTAACAGAGCCGACGGCAACCACGTCGCAGAACTTTTTAAGCTCCTTCGCGTTGGCTTTATCGCAAAAGCAAACGGGAAGCACCTTGCCGAGGTCGATAACCACGCCCGGGCTGAGCAGGCAGAACTTTTTGCGCTTGCGGCTTTGCAGGAACTCTATCGCCTCCTGCATAACGCCGTCCGCAATATTGCCGACAAACGACATAAAGTAGATGTTGAACGTATCCTCGTCGCAGCTGCGCACAAATATGTTTTTGCCCGTCGGCTGCAAATCGTGCTCGTTCAATCCCGCCACGTCTATGTATTCCACGTGCGCGCACTTAAACGCCGCGCGGATATGGCGGGCGTACAGCTTGCGCAGGTATTCCGAATCGGCGCAAACGCACAACGGGCGGAACGCCGAGCGTTCCAGCAAATCGCTATTTGTCAAGCACAGCGCAATGCGATATTGTTCCTTTTGCCTTACAAGCGGCATGCCGTCGAAGGCGCCGCGGTCGAGGTCGAGCGCGCTGCCGTGCAGCTTTAACGGCAGCTCGGCAACCTCCGATATGGCTTGGTCGTTGGGCGAAAATATGGTGCGCTCCTTGTCGCGCGGGGCGAGCATATCGCTGAGTATAATGCGCGCATACTGCGCCGAATAGGAGTCTGGCGTAAGCTTGCCCTGCGCAAACGCCTTGTTAAGCAGCTTGCTCTCCTTTATTTCGCCGTTCGCCGCCACGCCGTACCGGCTTTCGGCAAGCGCAGGAAATGCGCGGTATACCGTGCCGTCCGCAACGGTGCGCAAACGGTTGATATTCGCTTGGCGCTCAGCATTGTAGTACAACGCCGCAAGCATTCCCTCCACGCTGTTCCACTGCGCGGCTTTTTCCAAGTATTTGACGCCGGAAACCGTGTCGCGCTCGGTATATATGCCCTCGCACAGGATAAAACCGAGTACGCGCATGGCCGCCACCGTGCCGTGCGCCGCGCCCTCCGTTACGGCGCGGAACACTGCCGATTCGGTAAGGCGGGTGCCGTCCAGTTTAAGGTCGTACGCGCGCGCAAGCGCCTCGCCCTTGACGGCTATAACGTCCTCGATGTCGGCGGGGACTTCGCCGTCGTCGGCGGTAAGCGCAACGTACTTTTTGATACGGCAAAATTGCAGGTAGTCGGCGTAATTGGCCACGTCCGCCACCAGCTTATCCTCGGACAGCGCGTACAGCCCGTCCACTTGATTGCCGTCTATCAGGAATATTGCGGCAAGCACGTCAAACACCCGCCTGGGGTCTTTGACCAGCTTACCGAGTACGCATCGGTGAAAAAAATATTCGGATAAAAACAGTTCGTTTTGATTGGTAAGCATAATAGATCTCCCTTTTTTCGGTTGCATAATCGCAAAGGCGTTATGCGTTTTTGTTGATTACGATATCGATCAGGCCGTACGCCTTGGCCTCGTCCGCCGTTAGAATGGTATCGCGGTCGGTGTCCTTGGCTATCCTCCTGATAGAATTGCCGGTGTTGGCGGCAAGTATGTTGTTGAGCCGAGAGCGCATGCGCTCGATATGGTTGGCGGCGATTATTATATCGCTCGCCTGCCCGCTCGCGCCGCCCATCGGCTGGTGGATTAGTATTTCGCAGTTTTTGGTTGCCGCGCGCATACCCTTGGTGCCCGACGACAGCAAAAACGCGCCCATGCTTGCGCACATACCCAATCCGACCGTGCGGATTTTTGCGTCTATGTAGTTCATTGTGTCGTAGATTGCCAACCCGTCGGATACGCTACCGCCGGGGCTGTTAATCTGCAGCGTGATTATGCGTTCGGACGGCGGAACGTCCTCGCTTTTAAACTTGTCGTCCAAGTATTGAAGCTGACCTATAACCAGCTCCGCCATCGGAGTATCCACAACGCCGAATATATTGACGGTGTTGCGGTTGAGCGAGTATTCCCAAGAAAACTTCTCTCTTTCATTCATGATTCTTTTCTCTCCTTTGCGGGTTTCCGCGTTAAAAAGTTTTGGCTGTTAGCTTACAAGCTCCTTGCTACCCTTTTCCTCCATAAATATGGTAGCACAGTGTCAAGTATTGTTCAACGCAGTTTGCCGACAGCTATTACAGCAAAACTGCGAAAATAAAAGAGAACCTGCAAATTTTACAAGTTCTCGATTGACTGCGCGCAAAAACGCATAAACCGGCATAATGCCACCGTGTTTTTTATAATACGGCTTATTCTCGGTCAATCGTATCGACCGAAAATTTGCCTTACAAATCGGTCGATAATATTATTGGTCTTTATCTTGTGTTGCGCTTGTTTCGAATATAAGTACCTGCTCGAGCGGAATACGGCATATCTCCGCATAATACAGCAAATCACTTATCGTGGGGCGCGCTCTGCCCTTTTCCCAATTTACAATTCTGCTTTCGTTGTCCAAATAGAAAACGCGCGCAAGCTCCCCTTGACTTATATGGTTATCCATATCCAGTTTGCATTTATCGCAATCGCCTATACAATTACTGCTTCCGCTTTTCAACTGCCAGCACACGTATTTGCGCAGATTGTAATTGTTCAACCTTAAATTTTGCAGATTGCGCCCCGTGGCTTTCCAGTTGACGGCACGATATTCTATTTTTTTCATAGGATACTCCTTTTGGGATTTAGATTAGTTTTGCAACAAAAAAGTGCATGGACGTAGTTACACCCATGCACTTGTTCTTTGCTGTTTAAATAGGCCGTTAGTTCTCGTCGCCGCCGCAGAATTCCTTTTCCAAGTTATCCGCGGTGCGGCTGACAAGCTCCACAAGATTGCCTATTGCCGACATCGGAACATAGTTCATATCAAGCGTAACTCTTACATAATACAAATCGCCCATCTTTTCCAATCCGACAAAGTACTTTTTGCCGATTGCTTCAAGGGCTTTGGGCAGGCGGCTTGTTGCGATTTCGCCCACGCGCGATACTACTTCCACGAGCAGTCTGTTGGTCTGTTGCTCATGATCGACGAGCACCAGCTGAGTCCTGTTTTCGTCGTCGGGATACACAAATACGATTTTTACCATGTCTCCCGCTCTATCCGTTTTGTACGTAGAATCAAGATGTTTTACAACGTCATTCCATGTAATAGCTGCCATATTCGTGCTCCTTTTTTTATTTTGACGGCGATTTCCTCAGCCAACCGTTTGAGTATAACATAGCCTTTTTATAGTTGTCAATAGGAAATCGACAAATTTTTCTTTTTATTTTCGGGTATTTACTTATGTTGTTCGTTTTTTGTTACACCCGCAAATTGCGCGTCGTTAGAAATTGCTAAACGCCACACTATTAAAAGTATTATCTATAATTCCGAATTTATGTTTATCTCGGCCTTGGCGCTTTTTCTTTGCTTAACAAAGTAATGCACGGTAAGCGCGACGGAAACGATTAGCGCCACGCTGTCGGCAACTGGCGCCGCCCACAGTATGCCTTCCACGCCGAAGAATACGGGGAACAAAATAATGAGCGGGATAAAGCACACCATGTCGCGAATTAGCGACGCGACTACCGCACGCACCGGACAGCCTGCCGCCTGAAAGAAGATGCTTGTCATTTTGATAACGCCGGTAAAGGTTACCGACATCAGGAATATGCGGAAGGTCTTGGTTGCAAAGTCCCAGTACAACGTAGGGTCGGAATACTTGGGACTGCCGAATATGCCGGCCACGCCGCGCGGGGCTACCTCGAACACCAGCGTTGATATCAGCCCGATAGCCAAGGTGCATGATAGTATATATAGATACAGCTTTTTAACTCTATCGTAATTTTTGGCGCCGACGTTGTAGCCGATTATGGGCTGGCAGCCGAGCACTATGCCGACGACCAGGTTTATGACCACGGTGAACACCTTGCTTTCGATAGCGATTATAGCTATGGGTATATCCTCGCCGTACGCCGAAGCGCCTCCGTACTTTTTGAGCATGATGTTGCACACCAGCGATATTATAACTATGGACATTTGCGTAATAAACGACGACAAGCCCAGCTTGACAGGGCCGACAAATTCCTTAAAGTCGGGCACAAGACTTTTAAGTCCGAGCTTAAACGTTTTGGTCTTGCGCAGCAGGTAGAACAGGCATATGCCAAACGACGCCGTTTGCCCTATCACCGTCGCCCACGCCGCGCCCGCCATGCCCATGTCGCAGCCGAAAATGAACGTCGGGTCGAGAATAATGTTTATAATCGCGCCGGTGAGCATGGACGCCATCGACCAGCCCGGGCTGCCGTCCGCACGCACAACGCCGTTTATCATGTTCATAGCCATGAATATCGGGAAGAACGCGAGTATTATATCGAAGTATTCGATTGCATAGCCGACGCTGTTTTCCGACGCGCCGAAAGTGAGCAGCAGCGGGCGTTTTAGCGGATAGAACACCGCCATAAGCACAACGCTTGCCGCAACGGTCATTACAATGCCGGTGCCGATAGCGCGGTGCACGTTTTGCGTCGCCTTTTTGCCCTGACAAATATTAAGGTACGCCGCGCACCCGTCGCCGAACCACCAGGCAAACGCTTGCGCAATTATGAACAGCGGAAATACCACGCCGGTAGCGGCGTTGCCCAAATCGCCCAGCTTGCTGTTGCCGACAAAAATTTGGTCGACAATGTTGTACAGCGCGCTGACCAATAGCGACAGCACGCACGGCACGGCAAACTTTATCATCAGCTTAAACAGCTTGCCCTCGCCCAAAACTCTGTTTTCGTTTTCGTCCATACTACCTCCGTAAAAACAATCAATTTACGGCGCAAAAAAAACCATAAAAAAACAAGTTGCTTTTTCGCGCTCGATATACGCCAAACACCGTACCGTAGCCGGATGCGCGGGAAAGTACGCAACTTGTGTCGTTGTGTTTTTAGCAGGCAAAGCGGCTCTTTTTTCGCTTTGCATAGTTGATTTTATCAAAATTTTTTAAAAATGTCAAATACGTCGATAAAAAATTTTAATAGTTTATAAAAAATCCACACAGTTATAAACTGTATGGATACTTGTAAAAACGACAGGTTGTATTACAAATAATTCCGAATTCATAATTCCGAATTCCGAATTTTTCGCGTTATTTATGATTTTTAATATAGTTATCGGTTATTTCCTTTGCTCTTACCAGCGTAGGACCGAAGCCCTCTGCAAGCAGTGCGCCGTTGAACTCGACTTCGTTGTACTTGTCGCCCAGCTCGGTTTTTGCCCTTTCGTGCAAGCTATACATAGTGTACATGCCGTAGCCGTACGGAACATACACGGCGGGGTTTTCGATAAGCATTTGTACAGTACTGTCATCGATGAGTGTCGAAAGATCTCTGCCGACATAGTTTACCACCATATCGGAAATCACCGCATTGGTATACCCGAAAAGTGTGAGGTACTTTTGGTACTCGCAAAACTTAGCCGTCGCCTTGTTTGACGTTTTGGCTATATTGTCCAGCAGCACAAGCTCGACATAGTTAGCCCAGCCCTCGGAAAATGATAACGTGTTGGTGCAATTTGAAAGCAGGCTTGCGCCGTTCTCCTTGGCATTGACGTAAGCATACAAGTGACCGGGATAGCCTTCGTGCGCAATGGTGGTAAGCAGTCCGGACGGATCTTGTTCCATTTGGTAGCCGTTGAGCGTAATCTTTTCGCTCGAATTCGTAAGGTCGAGCGGCGTACGCATATAGTACGCCAAGGCATTGGATATTTCCGCCACCGTGTCGTCCATATACTTAAAGCCTATGTCGGGCTGTGTTTTAAGATCGGGCACAATGTCCTTTGCCGCAACCTTTAAGTACTCCAATATTTCCTCGGGATCGGTCAGTCCGAGCAGCATTTTAGTCCCGCTTTTATATTCGTTAAACTCGGCATAGGTGTCAGGATCGGTTTCCTTCAACGCCTCTATTTCGGCTTCTATGGCGTTTTTCTTATCCTCATATTGTTCGTTTGCGGTCAGAATCTCCTGATATACCGCGGAGAGGTTGGCGCCCGTTATGCCCGTCTTTTGGCGGAACAGCCATTCATAGTACGCTTTGCCGGCATTGCCCGCCGCGGCAAGATAGCTCTTTGTCGGGTTTTTCGCTTTGCCGATATACGCTCCCAGCCCGTCGTACAGAGTTTTAACGCCCGCCATGTATTTGTCATGAATGGCCGCTTTGTACTCGTTTTTATACATGGTCTTGGTAGACTCGTTCAAAAACTCGGCGCTGTCTATCTTGTTGGAAGCCAGCTCGTAAAGATAAAAATCGTCGCCCTTTTGGTAAACGTCGTCAAGGTAATCGCGCATAGCGTTGACGGTAAAGTCGTACAGCGGTCGGCCGTTGTTCGCACGGTCGCGCGCAAAGTCCAAGTAGCTTTCAAACGCTTCGTCTGTGGTCTTCGTAACGGTAAGCAACGTATCGACGTCTTTTTGCGAGCGGAATTCAAAGTTTTCAAACGACTGCGCAAAGTCGGCTACGTACCCGCCCTCGCTGCTTATATACGACCCGCCCAAAAGCTCAAACGTGTTTACGTATTGCGATTTGTAGTACGCGCGATAGGTGCCAATCGCATTGTCCAGCGCGCGGTACGTAATAGCGTCCTCGCCGCTTAGGTCGGACGGCTTGTAATAGCTAAGCTCTTTGGCATACGTATTAAACAAATAGTTGACCATGCTAACGTCGCTGCTGGTCTGCATGCCCGAATAGGAATACCACGACTGTTCGTCGGGAACGACGTATCCGTACGTTTCGTACGGCGTTGCCGAAAACGCGTTCCAAGCAAACGCATCGCCGCCCATAAGGGTTATTGCAAAATCCAGCCCGAGCTCGTCCAACGGCTCCGGCGTATGCCCAAACGGGAATCTGCCGTTGCGGCAGCCCGCAAGCCCGAACATGGCCGAAGCCGACATGACCCCACACATAGCAAATGCAATTAATTTTTTACGCTTTTTCATTAACGTTCTCCTACAATAAATCATCTTTAATTATTTTAACAAATAATTCGCCAAAATACAACAAAAATCTTTATTTAATCTTATTTCTAATACAATCTTAATGTTTTTAAGCAGATACGCAAACCAGTGATGCGGCTTTTTCGCAATCATACGTTCTCAACAGATTGTTGAATTTGGATTGTCGCAGGCAATTTATTTGATTTCACAGCAAAATAGTGCTATACTTTACTTGCAGTAGTAAAGAAAAGGAGAAAAAACATGAAAAAGAAAAAAGCAGCTGCAATTTTAGCGGCAGTTATGGGACTTAGCATGGCCGGCATGCTTGTAGCCTGCGGCAATAATACCACGCCGAGCGGAACAACCAAACCCGAGCAAAGCGGCCCCTCGCAAACAGAAACAACAAAGCCCGAACAACAACAACCGCAACAACCCCAAGTGACGCTTCCCACCAAAGAGCAAGTAGTCAGGGCGCGGCAAAGGGCTGTGGAAAGCACCGTACAGGGCTACGATTTTAACCTTACCTTTAAGGGCGATTTCAGCATACTCGGCATAGGCGCTTCGCTCACAGGCAGGTACGACGGTTCCTACCGCTACGACAGCGCGACCGACACCGTTTCCTTTAAGCGCACGACAAGCGGGCCGTTGCTGTTCGATTCCACAGCATATGTTTTCACGTCGGGCGACAGCCGCGTAAAGATGACGATGGACGGCAGCGCGGTAAAAAAGCTTTCGGTGGAAATCCCCGAGGAGCAGAACATAACGATGATTAACCTGCCCGTAGTCGCGATTGTCGATTCGGTAAGGGAAGCGAACATCGACAGCGTAACGGCGTCGCAGGATTCGGCCTATGCCTACTCCTGCCCGCTCAAGCTGGACAGCACCAATCCGGTGTGCAACGTAATCAACCAAGTATTCGAAAAGCTGGGCACCGGCGTGTCGTTCAAGGGCATTAAGTTAAACGCAAGCGCAAGCGCGCTGGACTTTAACTTGAAGGACGATAAAATCAACGATTTCCATTTTAAGTTCCAAATGGAAGTGGGCGTTAAAAATACCAAGGTCGGGTTGACCGTAGATTACAAACAAACGGGCAACACAACCGCGCTCAACGTTCCCAACAGCGCAAACACCGGCATTTTGTACACCGCCGCCGACATACAACGCGAAGCGGGAATAATCAACGCCGCATTCGAGGATTTGAAGGACGATCCCGTTTACTCTCTCGACCTGACAGCCAAAAACGAGTTCGACCCCGGATGGAACAAGCTTGCCACGACGGACAGCTACAAAGCAAGAATGTACAAGAAAACCGACGAAGATAATAACGTTTGGTTCAACCACTCCTACTGCTACAAGGCGCACGACGAGCAAGACGGCAAGGAAAACTACAAGTACACGCTGGGCAATATAAACGGCGAGGACGAGGACAACCAAGGCGTTTGGCTCATATCCAGAAAGGGCACCAATACGCAAACAAAGGTAACGGACGTCGTCACCGCGGATACGCAATTCGACTTTTTGACAAATATGGTCAAGCCGGACGCGTCCAAAATAGACTGCATCAAAAAGCAGGTCAAGGGCACCGAAACAGTGTACAAGATTTACCTCGGCAAAGATGGCACAGCAAATGTTCAAAAGAAAATCGTCGATATGATCAACACCAACCCGTACGACAGTGTAATCACCGTCAACAACTACTTCAATACAGAATACTTAATAAAGGACGCCGATATAGAAGTCACGTTGAAGGACGGAAAAATCGATTCCGTCAAGTGCGATACCAAGCTTTGCTATACCCCCACGGGCGGCGAATACGACGAGTACAACATAACGCTCGACAACATTATAGAGCTTACCGCAAACAAGAATTTAGACAAAGCCAACAAGTACACAATCCCCACCAAAGTTAAAGGCAACGTGCTCGGCTGGGGCAAAAATCTTAACGACAGCGAATACTACATACTGTAATATAAAGTATAGATTAAACAAAAAAACGGCAAGGCACATTTAGGCTTTGCCGTTTTTTGATAGAGGAAATTTATATGCGAAACTAAGCCTGTGCAAAAAGCTTTTTTATAGAAAACACGGCAAGCGCCACGCACGCGCACAGCAGCGGAGTGCAAAATCCGATTAGCAATATGTCCGTGCCCACAAAGCCGTACGCCGAAAGGCAGTATTCGGTTAGGTACGCAAAGCCCAACACCTGCACGGCAAAGAACGCAAACCCCACGACAAACCCCACCGACGACAAAACGTTTTTCCTGATTACTATTGCGTAAATAACCCATACCGCACAAACCGCCACGTACAGCGCGGAAAATATCATTCTCCCGTCGTTGTTGCGCAAAAACATATACAAGGCAACCGCCGTCAGCGCGACAACCGCAATAATGCACGCTCCCGCCGCGCAGTAGGTACGCGGAGTGTTTTTAGGTCGTTCGATTTCGGTATCGTACCGCAAAACAAAATAACGTGTCAGCTCAAATGCGACTATCATCACGACGGGCACGACGACAAACAGCCACGCCACCTTGTTCAATGCCATATTAATCAAGTCGCAAAAGCACGCAAACGCCAAGCCCGAGCCGACCCCCATCCCGTACGCGACAAACCTAAACGAAGTGTCCTTGTTCTTGATGATTTCCGCAACGCATATAACCGACGCGCACGCCACCGCGAGTATAGAGAACACGCGCACCGTCACCGCCGCTATGCGCACTTCGCCGTAATAGTCGTGAATATTAACACTGTCGCCTATCACAAGCCACGAAGCGAGCGCGCCGTACGCACAAAACATCAATACCAGCACAAGCGACAGGGCAAGCATTATGCGTTGTTTGGTTTGCGCGGTCATACTTGTTCCTCGCTCGGCGCGTCCGCTTCTATTATTATTCCGTATGACGGTATGCTTTGGCTTGTCACTTGTTCGCCCTTCGATAAGCGGTACAGCCATATAGGTTCAATGTGGCAAGGCTTTTTTATTGTCAATATATAGTCAACTTCAAAGCTGTCGTGCAGCAAATCGATATCGAAAGCTTCGGTATTATACTTGAATCCCACGTGGTCGGCGCTTATTCCGAACGCTTGCCCGTTCCATCCACTCGGACTCGATTGGACAGCCAAAACATATTTCTGTCCGACGGTAAGCGTGTATTTAACTTGCACAATCTCATTAGCGGGAATATACTCACTCTCATAGGAAATATGTGTTGCATTCGATTTCGAAACGATAAAATCACCGGTAGCTTCGTCATACGAGCCGTAGTACATATCCGCACTAACGCCCCACGGCCCCGTGTAATAATTGTTTTCACCGCGCGGAGCTGGCTTATTCATCTGATAACCCAAAACGATAGCCAATACGATTATTGCGGTAACCGCCACGGCGCACGCAGTGGATATTATAATAAGCAGCTTGCGCGAGCGCGATATTATTTGGTTCTTGTTTACTATCGCTTTTTCGGTCGAGCTGTCGGCATACAATTCGTCGGCGCTCACCTCGAAGTATTCGGCAAGCAGCCGCAGCGATTCGTTGCTCGGCAAGCCCAAACCGTTTTCCCACTTGGCGACCGCGCTTCGACTAACGTAAATTCCGTCGGCGAGCTCGGACTGCGAAACACCTTTTTTTGTGCGAAGCTCTTTCAGCTTTTCGTTAAACTGCATAACGTCTGCCTCCCTATGCTGCTTGCTCGCATTATATCACAGCCGACGACGAAAGTACATATAGTAGCCCGTTACTTTGCCCGTTACCGCCGTTACTTTCAATTATTGCCGCCGTTACCGGCGCAAAAACTTACACACAAATAATTTTGTCCACGAGCGCAATAACAAATTTTTGCAAGGTTTTGCAAACGCCGTAATCGAACGCTTGCAGTGTTATTTCGTTATTGGATATAATGCGGAGCGCAAGCCTGTCCACGCCGAAGGCCTCGCACACTTTTAGCGCCGCGACCGATTCCATATCCTCGCACAGCTCGCCGAACAGCCCGTGCAAGTAATTTATTCTGTCCACCTCTTGGGAAAACATATCGCCCGAGCCGAGTGTGCCTATGCGCTTTTTTCCGTCGAAAGCAATACCGTCAGCCAGTTGCACGTACTCGGGCGTGGACGGCACGGCGTACGACCTTTTGCTCGGATACCAGTCAAGGCTGTCGCTGCCCTCGCCCGCACCTTTCGGGTGTGTGTAAAAATTGTTTATGTACACCGACTTTTCGCCGATAACAAGCTCGCCGTTTTTTATTTCGGGGATATGCCCGCCCGCACAGCCTTGGTTGATTACAAGCGCGGGACTGAATTCGTTTATGCCGATAACAGTGGCGGCGCTCGCGTTTATCAAGCCGACATCCGTCTTGGATAGTATAATATCGTTACCCTTGTATGACGAAATAAAAAAGTCATATCCCGCAACCGTCTTTGTTTTTGCGGGCGCAAAATGCTCCCTCAACACGTCAAGCTCGCAGTCCATCGCGCCTTGAATTATAATCGTCATGCAAACCCTCCCAATAAATTAATGGGCTATACCGATAACCTCACTCGGCATTTGTGCTACTAACAAAACGGCACGCTTATGCGCGCCGTTTAATAAGTTACAAAATTCTAATACCGTTTCGAACTCTAATGAGGTATGGACGCCAAAAAGTCGTTCAAGTACAACGGCTTTTTGCTCTTTTTCCAATCGCGGTTGTAGCGGAAATCAAACACCTTGCCCATTATAAAGTTCGCGCCGGAGGTGACGCCGTTTTTCAATCCGTCCGAGCTGACGCCGAGCTCTATAGACATTTTGGCTTCGATAAAGGCGGCTATCTTGTCCATGACTTCTACCAGCTCGCCCAAAACGTCTTTGCGGTCGTCAAACGGCAAAAACTTTTGATTGTCCTCGCCCAAAAGCAACATAAAGTGTTCCTTCCAAGTTCTGTCCTCTATCCTGCTTTTCATCATTTCGCAAACCTGCTGATACTCGTACTCGGCAAGCTTGCTTTCGAATTGCCGTATGCTCCGCTTGACCGGCGAAATAATGTCGCGCGTCAAGCTTTCGGGCAGGTCGTGGAAGAGCGCCGCAAAAAAGCTGTTTACTACGATTTTCGCTTCGTCGGTAACGATTTGCATTTCCTTAGCCGCAAAGTAAGTGAGCACCGCAACGTACATAGAATGGCCGAGCACCGTCGTTTGCGGCAAACGGCATGTCTGCGACCAGCGGATTTGCGGCTTCAACTTTTCGAAGTAGCTGAAAAATAAGAACAGCTCATCTTTGGGATTATCCAGCTTTTTGACGATTTCCTTTACCGTTTTATCCTTAATTTTATTGATAAACGTCGAAGGGCTTATTTCCCGCTTTACAACCTCGGTGTCGGGGCTGCAAAGGTTGAGGTTTTCTATATAGCAAAATTCCCGATAGGTTGCAAACTTATGCGCTGCGTAGCAAACCTCGTACTCTATGCGCCCGTCGACGTCGCTCTTGTCGATAAACGTTGCAAGGTCGGCTTTTGTTACTATATCTTTCGGGCAATATCTAAACTCGTCGTTTTCGTCGAAGTAGATGCCAAGGATATATTCTTTAAGCGCTTCGGCATGCTCGGCTTTGATTTTGTTGTTTATCGTCGCCTTAATATCGGACGTGGCGATTTTGCTGAGCAATCCGAAAATATTGCTGCGCACAATAAATTCCCAGTCCAACTTTTCGCCCGTGCGCTCCTCGTATTCCTTTCCTATCAAGTACGAAAGCACCGCCTGCGTCGCGCTCTTTTCCATCTGCGTGTATTCCATAGGACGAATAAAGTCCGTCCAACGCAGTATCATAAACCCGTCAAACAGCTTTTTTGCAAGTCCCCAATCAAACATAAACTCCTCCGAATAGGTACTGTATATATTAATAATACCACATATTTATATAAAATACAATAGGTGAAATAAATTTTATTTGAATTAAAGCAACAGCTTCGCTTTTGCGACGATTTCGTCCATTTGCTTTTGAGCTGCCGCGTTGTGTTCTTTTATTCTTTTCTTTTGCTTCGACTTAAAGGTTACGTACAAAACTCCGGGGATTATAAACGCCACAAAAGCGAGCAACACGTTTGACGCTTCCATTGGAGTGTATGTTTTTTTAGTATGCTTTAAATTAAAGTAATGCTTTTCAAGCGCAGTAATCGCGGCGTAATTCGGCATATTTTTATCGCGCGCCATGACGTACGCAGGCTTATACCCCCGCCCCTCATGAACCTCGGTGTCCTCCGTATGCACCCATCCGAAATGCATGAGCTCATCCTTGTTTTCGTCATAAGACGAGTAATTATAAACCTTGACGACTTTTGTTTCGATATTCATTTTGTTACTCTCCGTTGCAATATAGCTGATAACTATATTATACAATAAACGCTGCACAAAAGCAATAGTATTCAACTTTTAGATTAGTTCTACGTCGACTTAAAACTGCCACAAAACTTCGCATTTGAGTATTTACGCGGCTGCGACAGTGCCACCAACTCCTCGTTAAAACGATTTTACTTGCTTTTTTATTTGCTTTTCTATATAATTATTATATTAATGATATAGAGGTAAATTTGGCACAAAAACGGAAAAAGACATGGACTAAGCGCAGGCACGCAAGAGTGTTTGCCTTTTTGCGCCCTATTATGCGGCTGTATTTTAAACTGAAATACAACTATAAGGCGGTGCCGAGCGGGTTGAAAAAGGGTGCTTATTTGATAATATCCAATCATCAAACCACAATGGATCCGTTTTTGCTTTCGCTGTCGTTCCGTTTCCCCATATACTTCGTAGCTTCCGACGATTTGTTCAACCTTAAAGTTTCGCCGCTTATCGAGTATTTGGTCGCGCCCATTCCCAAAAGCAAGTCCTTGCGCGACGTTGCCGCAATGCGCAGCGTGATGCGCGTAATCAAGGAAGGCGGCGCCGTAGGCATTTTCCCCGAAGGAAACCGCACCGTTTCGGGTGGTCAGTGGGAAATGACCGACGCAATAGCCAAGCTTGCAAAGCTGATTAAAGTGCCGCTGGTAATATATAACGTTTGCGGCGGCTACGGAACCGATCCGCGCTGGGGACATTCCATACGCAAAGGGCGCGCCTCGGGCTACGTTCGAAAAATTCTATCCGTCGAGGAACTGAACGCGCTGAATAACCGACAGCTTTTCGATATAATAAAGTCCGAACTGAATGTAAACGACGCCGATTCCGGCATAGCCTTCCGCAGCGGAAAGCGTGCGGAGTATATAGAGCGAGCGCTGTATATGTGCCCGGTGTGCCACGCCGTTTCGAGCATAACGTCGCATAAACACGAGTTTAAATGCGAGCACTGCAACACGGCAGCCGCTTACACCGAAAAGCTAGCCATTTCCCCAGCCGTCGCGGGCTTTGAACATATTAACGATTGGTACGAGTGGGAAAAAAAGGAAATAGTAAAGGCCGTTGTAAACGGAACACAAATAGAGGACGGCGATATTTTGTTCCGCGAAAGCATTAAATTCAAAAAGAAGAAAAAGCTTAACGGCAACCGAGTGTCTATCGATAAAGACAATCTTATAATTTCCAAAGACGACCGCAAACAGGTTTTTCCGCTATCGGAAATTACGGCTTTGACGATGGTCGGCAAGAAAAAATTCAATTTTTATTACGTCGGCAAGACCTTACAGGTTAAGGGCTTCAAGCGCTTTTGCGCAATCAAGTACGTTCATATCTTCGACGGCTTGCGTAGGCTGAACGAGCAACACACACAGGAGGCTGAAAATGAGTTATAACGAATTAAGCGTGTGGGCTTTTCTTATTATTATAGCTATTCTGCTTTTCAGCATGCTGCTTTGCAGTATGCTCAGGCGTATACCGGCGTTAAAAAAGTCGCTCATACCCGTTTCGGTTATGGGCGGTATGCTTTTGCTGATAATATCGACAATCACCTATTACTGTGCGGGCGATTACATTTTTAACTTCCCCTTGTTCGGCGGGAGTGGCGGCGAAGGTAAATTCAGCGGAATGCAAATCCTCGAAATGATTACCTATCACTGCCTCGGTATAGGCTTTGTCGCATCGGGCATGCGCACGTCCAAAAAGAAGTTTAACAAACAGCGCGCTGGCGAAGTGTTCAATTCGGGATTGACGACTGTCAACGGCTATCTTATACAAGCGTTTGTGGGGCTTGCCGTAACGCTGATTGCCGCATACTTATGCCACGTAGACGGGCTTATATCCGCGGCGGGTATTTTGCTCGCGTTCGGCTTCGGCCAAGGCACCGGACAAGCCATGAACTTCGGTAAGAACTTCGAGGAATACGGTTTTGTCGGCGGCAGCAATTTCGGGTTGACCGTTGCCGCGCTCGGTTTCCTTGTCGCGTGCATAGTCGGCGTTATTTACATCAACGTCATGCGCCGCAAGGGCCGTATACAAATAGTAGAACGTGAACGCGCCAACCGCCTTGCCGACTACGAGGACGAAAACGAAATATCCGTCGTTTCGTCAATGGACAAGTTTACCGTGCAGGTCGCCATAGTGCTTGCGGTTTATGCCGTTTCGTTCGGCATTATGTTCGGGCTATCCAAGCTGATTCCCTCGCTTGCCACTACGCTGTTCGGCTTCAACTTCCTTATAGGCGTACTTTTGACTATTCCCGTAAAAGCCGTTCTCAACAAGCTTTACGATAAAAAAATCATAAAAAAGCAAATCGTCAACAACTTTATGATGGACAGACTCGGCGGGTTCGCGTTCGATATGATGATTGTTGCGGGCGTGGCGGCAATCCAAATTCCGCTTTTGGTGTCGTACTGGGGCGTGCTGCTGATAATGGCGGTAATCGGTGCACTGGCTACGCTTTTCTACGTAAACTTCGTTTGCAAGCGGTTGTTCCCCTCCTATCGCCATGAGCAATTCCTCGCATTCTTCGGCATGCTGACCGGCACGGCAAGCACGGGCATGATACTGCTTAGAGAAATCGACGGAACGTACAGCACGCCGGCAAGCGAAAACTTGGTGTACCAAAACTTGCCCGCAATGGTGTTCGGCTTCCCGCTTATGTTCCTGGCCAACTTCGCGCCCCAAAGCGACCTAAACGCATTGCTAACCTGCATAATAGTAGGCGTGGCGTTCGTGGCGCTCAATATAGCTTTGTTCCGCAGCAAAATTTTCAAACGGCGACAAAGGGTTGCGCAAACCGACGGTGGAAAGCAAAGCGCGGAACCCGCAGCCCCGACAGAAGCATCGGAGCCCGCAAACGACGTGCAACAAGCTGCTGAATAAATTTAATATTGGAGTAATGATATAATAAAGTTGTGAAAACAATACGCTACAAATCCGAATATTATACGCAAGTGGCGGAACTGCTTAGGGTAAATAGAAATATCGTCAAATTGCCGTCCGATATTTTCTTTGATATTGCAAGATTATTCGAAAATGAGCATGATAATGCCGAAAAAATAGGCAAGCTTTTGTCCAGGGCGTACACGGTATTGGCGTTGGAAGATGATAAGATTGTCGGCATTTCGAGCATGGATAAGGACGGAAATATCGGAATATTGTACGTCAGTGACGGCGAAACGTTTTCCAAAGCGTGTCGGTTGATGTTAAACGCGCTTTATCGCCGAGCCGCACAAAAGGACTTGCCCTATCTGTTCGTTTTGCCCGTTGACGCCGACAATAAGCTTTTCAAAGAATTCGGGTATTTACAGTTTGATAACGGGGAATGCGACGTAGACGCAAATAACGCATTTATGCTGGCGAAAAAAATCGAGTCGGAAAAATACGCCGACATGTCCGAGGAGTCAGTCAAAAGGTTGGAGCTCGACCCGACTAAAAAGATAACGGTCGAGGGTAAGGTATCGGTATTCCCCGCCGTCTTTTTCGGGATAGCGTGCTTTTTGGTCATGCTGTTGACTATACTCACCGCCACTTCTTCCGAGCCGTTATCGTCGTTTGCGGTATTTTTTGTAGTAATCGGTATTTTGTTCGCCGCAGCGGCTGCAATTTTTATATGCTACTTGGTACGAGGTAGACAGCTTAGAAATAAAGTGCTGCACATGCGCGTTACTAACGGCGTGATTAAGTCGCTTGTCGAAACCGCTGTACGCACTTCCGGCCGTAACTCCGAAGATTCCGGCTACGCAAAGGTGCATATTACTTACGTTTTCTACGACGACAAGATGCAAAAGCGCACCGGCGAGTTTTCGCATAAATACAATCGTAACGCTCCGTATTTCTACGAAGGGCAAGAGCTTGTTATCGCCTATTCGGAAAACGAAAGCTATATCTTGCGCCATTACACCCTAACCGACCAAAAGGCATTGCCAGCCGACGAAAGAAGCGAAACAACGAGCGACGGTACGGCAAAGGCGGTAAATATTGCAAACAAAAATATGCTTTTAAAATACGTTCCGATAAACGCCGTAAAAATGTATAAAATTTATGCGCTGTCGCTGCTGCTTATGCTTGCGATACTGCTTACGGTCGGCGTGATTTTCTCGACGGTAGTTGCGGCCCAATCGACAATATCCTTTTGGAAAGAAATGCTTAGCTTTGTTCCGATGTTTGTATTCGGCCTTGTTGTATTCGGCATACCGAGCGCGGTATTCTTGATAATTCCCAAACGCACAATGTCGAAATACTATAAGCTACTAAACAGTTCGGGCGCGCGCGTCACCGACGGAAAGATACATACCACCGCCAAAACGTATAAGTCGGATAATAAATTGAAGTTTTACTGTGAATACAACGACGGGACGAGCAAGAAAAAAGTACCCGTACCGCGCATGTTCGCTTCGAGCATGATTAAGTCGGGCAATACTTCCGTCAAGGTCGTGTTCGACAATTACACCGCAATAGTTCTTGTAAAGAACGACAGATACCCGAATAAGTTTTATTAAGAGGTTTTAATATAAAAGGCAAACACTTATCCGTGTTCGCCTTCAAAAAAGTTAATCCGTAAAACATACCTTCGAGTATATATAACATTTAATTCCCCTACTTGATTGCCTTATGTCAATTATAACGCGGGCGCGTCAGCGTCCGTTTCCGTTTGAGGGGAGCAATCCGGGCAGTCGATATAGCCGTAAGTGCAATATTGGCACGTTGCTTTTCCGTCGATGCAGTGCGTGCAATCTCGTATACCCGATATACAATCGTAACACGTTTGATATCCAAACCCTAAACATATCGAACAATCCTTATGACCTGACCCGCTACAATATGTACAACGTTGTTTACCCGACCCGAAGCATGACGTGCAAGTCCTTCTCCCGAGTCCGTAACACATTATGCAAGTTTTTTTGGTATGCGATAGGTAATCATATTTATACCCAAGCCCGTAACAATAAGAGCAGAGGTCTTTACCTGTTCCCGAACACATTATACAGCGGGAATTACCCGACCCGATGCAGTACACGCACTCGTCGTTGCCTGTGCCTAAACATATAGCACAAATCTTACGTCCATTGCCGTCACAGCTCGTGCAATTTTCTTTTAGTGTTCCGTTGCAGTAAGTGCAAGTGTTCGCATTGTAGTTGCCTTTGCAAACCTCACACCGAATTCGTCCCTCATCATTACAAGTCGAACAGTCATAGCGAGTGCATCCGCAAAGTGCAAATGCGACCGTGACCAATAATATTAAAATCATTACCAGAGCTTTTTTCATTTATTCCCCGAAAGTTAAAGACCGTTTGTATGTTCATTATAACATGTTATATATGCAAGTGCAAGCCTTAATCGCAAACAAAAACCTAAAATGAATATATTTACAATGTTTCGCTCGGCGTATCATCTTTACTCTCGCCGCGCTACTCACCTTATTTGTATTGCCCGCCATGCAAAAACGCACCCGTATGGATGCGCATTTGCCAATTGAATATTGCAACCTAAAACTAATATTATCAAGTATCGCTTTCTTCGTCGGTGCTGATGTCTACCCTATAACTCCCGTCGTCGTACTCAACGTAGAAAGCCGATTCGTCGTCCAACCAAGCGCAAAACGCGCAGTCATTGGGAAATGCTATCTTAATGCTTTTGGAGTCGATATTGGGCTTGACCTCCTCCTGCGTGTACGGCTCGTCGCGCAAATTTTGAGCGTTGAGATAATTCGCCGTCTCCAATGCGATTCTGTCGACGATTGTGTTGTAATGTGCTTCAAAGCCTTGTAAGAGCGCGGCTATTTTTTCGATATACTCCGGATTAACGTCGACGTGATTTTCGAGAAACGCTTTTTCCACCAAATCGAATTTGACTGCGATGCCGTCGACCGTTCCGTATGCGTCGGCCTTGAAATGCCCAAACGCCGAAAACAGCGCGTCCTCTTTTATTACAAAATCCACGCCACCTATAGATACGGTGTTTATGCCGGGATCTTTTGCCAAAGCGCTCTTTTCTATGTCGGCATAGTTTAATGTAACCTTGTGCGCCTTTTCCTGCTTATATAATTTTTGCAATTCGGTATAGTACGGATTGTAAGTGTTTTTTACAAATTCGAAAAGCTCCGTCCTCGCGCCGATTTGCTCAAAGCCATTAAACTTTTTGGGTATTACGTAATCGTGAGTAAATTTTTCTGCTATAAAACGTATCCCTATGTACCGACCGCCGAAAATACCTTTCGACGCCCATATGAAATTTCTTTCTTTAATTCTCTTTGCGTAGCGAATTTCATCTTTTTTGAATGTGAGCATTTCTCCGATGTATTCGCCTGTTTTCTTATGTATAGCGAACAGCTTTAATTCATCGGCGTTTGCCGCAATAATATAGTCCACAGTCGACGTTATGACTTTTGACATCACTCCATAATTTACGGTTTCGGCATGGAAATAACAAACGGCATATTTGTCATTGGGCTTGATAAGCCCGCTTTCTTTAAGTTCGTCGATGGTTTTTTGATAGTCGATTTTCATGTTTAGCTCCCGAATTTTTTTCTATCATACCACAAATAAAACTGTTTTGCAATCTTTTATCATAATCATAATTTGCACACGCTGTGGCGGGTGCGCTACTCACCTTCTTTGTATTGCCACCAACGCAAAAACGGGCGCCTCGGCGTCCGTGTGTGTAAGTGGAGCAGTCGTAACCTAAAACGAATATTTTACGGTAATTCGAATAAGTCAATTCAAGCGTGTTTTAAGACGGGACATTATCATAGTCACATGTAAGATGGATTTCTTCTTTGCCTAAGAACATCAATTATATATTATTAGTGTAGCTATTGTGAGCAATGGTAACGTAAAATGAAGTTTTAATTAAATATTTATGGTTGATTTATTACATACATTTTGATATAATAAAACTATTCAATATTAAGTTACAGGGGGCAAATATGGAAGAGTTTGCAGAAATAAGTAAAAAAATTAAAGCCGATGCGAAACAGGGCGACATAAATATAATTTACCCATTTATGGAAGTACAACCGAACAAAAAACTTTCAATTGTCGGCATATACGATAATTGCGAAAGCTCAATAGTAAACGGTGTTGGGGACGATATTCCTTTTGTCGAAAGCGAATATTACTATGGTTTAACGCCCGCATTCGGGACTGATGAAATTTGCATCGCTTTAAAAAACGGTAATTTCAAAAATAGTGAAGTGTTTGAAAAATTTATTGATGATAGTGCGCATCTATTTACAGTACCGTCGACAATGCGCAAATATGCAAGAGCATTATTTGCTAAAACGTTGGTCAAAATGTCAACGATGTTCGGGCATAGTTTTGTTTGCAATAATTCAGAGTGCTATGATCTATTCTGCAATATTGCAACAAATGTTGCAACGAAAAATATAGACTACGATGTTAATGAACAATCGCATAGTATTCGTTTGCTCGGACAACCGAGCGAGCAATTCATTAATGCTTTGGACGATAATTTTTTGATTAATACGCAAGGGGAATTGATATTAAAATGCGTTGCAGATATAGAGAATATACGTGAAAAATTATCTGCCGAATGTATATCATTGGTTCAAGGTAAAGGCTATTATTCCGGTGTGCTCCCGCGAGTCAAACATTTTTCGTGGCTTAATATGGAATACTCAAATGCGGAAGTTATGAGCTTGGGAATTAAGTTCGGGCGCTCGACATTTGCTACAATGGATGCTTTTGACAGCTCATACATTAAAAATCACAGACTTCTCGAAAAATACAAGCCGCTCCTAGAGGAGATGGACGAGCATGAAGATAAGCTGGTAGATAATTTACAAAATTCCATCGGCTCGAGTGAAAACATTATGACAAAGGTTAATGCGTTTCTCGAGCTGTCGTATTCCGCGCACAACTTAGCCGTTTCCGGTAATATTATAACAGCCGACGGATACTTGATTTTAGCCAAGCGCGGGCAAAAAACGATCGATACAAATACTTACTATTGTTCGATAAACGGGCAAAGCGAAATATGCGATAAAACCGTCGGGTTTTACCAACAATCTGTTTATGAGGATATTCCCACGCTTCACGTTGACGATAAATCGCGTATAGATTTTATGGGCGAGCTTGAAAGGGAAACGGAAGCCGAGCTAAATATAATTTGCCCGTCGAGCCATTGGGAGTTGCAGGGCGTTTCATTTTTGTCGATAATGAATCTGAACGGCAAGGATGCTTCGCGACGGAGATTTCATTTTAATATTTTAGGTGAGTGTCACACGGAATATGACTTGGCGCAAATAATCAAAACGCAGAAAAAAGCCACCGAAAAATTCGAAAACAGCAGAATTATCGGCGTTAAAATAAAACGGCACAAAAATGTTTTCTCGCGTATTATCGACTCTATAAAATCCGCGTTTATGTGGATATCAAAGAGTAAAGACTTAATTACCTCGATTTTTGCGCTTGCGATATTTTTTATGGGCTTGAAAGAATTAAAAAGCGCCGAATTTACTATAAAAAGCTTGTCGAGCATTTTCAGTATAATTTTTACTTCATTGTCTTTAATTGTGCTTATAAAAAACATCATAGCAAATATAATTAAATACGTCAAAAGAAAAAACACGCATTTGAAATTGGCGATATTGGCGGAATGTAATGATTTTTATAAAAACGTACACTGCAAATTAAAGAATAAAAATGTTTGTTTTCACCCGATTGCCGATGTAATGGCATATGAGTATATTAAACATTCGTTAATATGAAAAGTAAAAACTTTATCTATTCACTCCGAAAATAGGTGTGGTTAAGAGTGAAGAGTGAATAAGTAAAAATCGACAAGCACTTACGCGCTTGCCGATTTCTGGTGGGCAATACAGGGCCGCCGCGAATTCGCGGCGGCCTTTGCGCTTTGCGCAAGCGGCTAGCGAACCGCGCGACAAAATATCGTAACTGTAATTCATGTAACAAATTCTTTTATAGCTTTACCATGTAATGTACCTTACTTTGTCGCGCTACTCTCCAAAATTGTATTGTCCCTCTGCTTTTTCCGAATATTCCCATAAAGCATAGCCAAATGCATCCTTGTATTTTAGCAAATGAAACTCCATTAAAAGAGACTGATTTTAACAAATTCAGTCGTAAAGTAAAATCGACAAGTGCGCAAACACTTGCCGATTCTTATTATAAGAAGTAGTAACCAAAAATATTCTATTTTTCAATTTCTGTTTTATCGATACGATTGGTGTATTGATTTCTTATTGTTATACTCAAGAGTAAAACAACAAACGTAATGATTAGAGCAAGAAGCCAATAGCCACAAGCCAAGCGGATTTGAAAAACATATTTTGTATGAGTTGAAACATATCCGGCAACTATTGGTTCATAACCCATGAGCCTACCGACAATTCCGCCGATTACAAGCGTAAGTAATGTGCTGACTAAAACAAAAGTTTTACTCCCTAAAAATTTACTCATAGTATTATCATTTATTTTAAAATAAAAACCCAAACAAATAACAAAGAATTCGTTTAGGTTTTGATTAGTGGACTGACAACAACCAATGTCGAACCTTTAAAGTACATTATGCAACATATTTTTTTCTCATTGTATTACTCTATATTGATAAACTACGTGTAGATAATTAATTGAAATGATTTTGAACATAACCTCACGACAAAGAGTACCAATATATGCGGTTAAAATCTGTCTATATAATTTTTTATAATGTTTTGTAATAAAGTAGTTGCAGATGTATCTGCTATGACTGTTAAAACTAATGATTTTTCTGGTAGAACAACAATATATTTACCCCTTGCGCCATTTGCGAAGTAATTCTTTTCTTTATCTATAAAAGTAAAATATCCATAATGCGTCGGCGATAGCGGTTTGTTTACAAATGTGGGATCTTCTATTTTTACCTTAGCAGAAGTCATGTCTTTTAAGTATTCCGAATGAATAATTCTTCGGTTATTCCAAACTCCGTTTTTCAAGACTAATATTCCCAACTTATGTATATCTTTACAGTGCAACTTTAATCCTGTTGCCCCACAGCAATATGAACCATAATTACCCCATTCATGCGAATCTATCTTCAATGGATTAAATAATTTGTCAATTGCAAAATCATAAAGATTCATGCCAAGGAACTGCTGAAATACCACAGAAAGCAAATATGCACTCGCATTCGAATAACAAAACTTTTCGCCATTTTCATAAATTATTGGCTCCTTTAACAAATAGTCAAGATAGAGTTCTGGGTTGATATCCTTAACGGTATGACTAAAGAGCAATTCTTTTTTTTCAAATCCTATTGTTTGAGTTAATAAATGCCACACTTTTGCTTGTTTCAATTCAGTGGATGGTGCAGGCAGCACTTTTCCGTTATAATGCATTTTTATATATGGCCATATTTCCATTTCTATAGGAAATGATGACGAATCAATTTCGTGAAGTACGCCTATACACATCCCTAAAACGAATTTGCTAAGCGACCGCACTTCTTGAAGACAATCGCCACCATTGAATGTTTGGCAAACAGTTACATCGTTAAAAGTAGAAAAAACACCTTTAACATTCAAATCTACCTGTATGCTTAGATAATCAATAAGAGCATTCGTTTCAATTTCGAACTCTTCGATATTTCGGATTTTTCTGCCAGATGTATTCACGTTTTTTTCCTTCTTTTTCAAAATTTATTTTTTCATAGTGGCACCACTCGGGAGGAAAGAAATCTTTAGGCAACATGGAAATAAAGTGTTCGTTATATTCTTTGATATCTTCCTCGATTTTAGACAGATTAAGTTCATCACAATACTCTTTGCAGCAACTCAATAATGGGGAAACCAAATATTCGCCTAATTTGAAATCAAACATAAAGCTATGGGTAATTTGCCATTTCGGATACTTCTGATCAGGCTCTATATCAGTTAAATAATTATATTTGTAAGGACAAAGTTTTTGAAAAGGAATGTGCAAATATTCCATTAATGTGCCATCTCTACCAGCAGACTCCAAATCTCGGCATACTATTCTCGAAACCCGAAGATTATTATCGAGACTTATCAACATATTTTGCGAATGTGCTTCTAATTCAATTCCCGCCAATAATAATGCATCAAAGTATGTATCAAAAAGTGGAAACAAGACTTCTTGTAGTAAATATTCCTCTAATTTTTTATATTGCGTTTGCCGCTGATAAAGTTGCAAAACAAGTGGTAAATCCTGATGCGCTGCAGAGGTTAAACTGCCCGGAATATATTCTTTGCCAAACAAGGCAAAAAACGGTAATAAAAATTCGTTTTCGTTAATGTAAGGATAGGGTTTAAACTCTCTTAACAGCATCCCCCATTCATAGAAGCCGTTTACCAATGGATATGTTTGATCCATATCCGAAACCGCAGGTATATATGCCACACGTCCATAATCCTCGCGCAAAAACGAGAATTTTGGATTTGTTTTCCTAGACTCAACGGCCTGCATCAAATGTTTTGTTACTTCACATGCCGATAGAATCTTGTCTCTACCCATGTGTCTAATTAACCGACCTAAACATTTTGGATATGCTAGTTTAATAAAAAAAGGAGTTTGGCCCCGGGCAAGAACCGTTCGGCCACTGGCAGTAGGACTAACTTCTACGCCAGCACATTGATGATAATATTCTTTACTCCAAATAGGTTCTGAGATCATATCGGGGTGAACATATATTATATTATTAGGAATTTTAAAGTTATGCGGGGCCCCAATATTCTCTACGGTGACACCTTCGTTTAGTTCAAACGAATAGATGTCAAACGACAGGATACTGCTTCTCGGAGATGTTTCCGGAGATGTTTTATTTTGTTCAGAAAATCCACTTGGAGATCCGTCATTTATATATCGCTCTGTTTTGATATATGTCTCAATAGGATTAATCAAATACTCTTCAATTTTCATTAGCAACTCCTATATTTTCTCAAGTACACATAAACTTTTATAGCAGTTTTCGAGATAAAGCGTTTCGTTTGAAATACATCTTTGCTCTTGCGTTGCTCTAACTTCAAGAGTAAGATTGATATTTGGATTATAAGAATATATGATCTCCATCACTTTACTCCAATCTATATTCCCATTAAAAGGAATAAGATGTTTATCGTGATCACCCAAATTATCGTTTAAATGTAGACAATGCAATCTATTACCAAAAACATCCCAAGGAAATGTATCTACATTATGCGTCATTACATTGGCATGTCCGGAATCAAAACAGAATTTTAGATTTTCGCTTTCTATTTGGCTAAAGATATAAGTTAGATATTCTAGTCGTCTTAAATTTTCCAAACAAAGCGTGAGATTTAGTGATTCACAATATTTAACTATCTTCGCGATACGTTGCAATCCAATGCCAGAAATTGGTGGGGGGGTATCACCACCGGTTATATGCATAATAAGAGTATCAATTTTATTTTGATATGCAAAGTCAATCTCATTAATCAAATCTTCCACATATTGGTCGCCGATAATATTATTTTGCCACAAAACATTAACATGTCTCGAATCGACCAGTGTTCCATTTTCAAATTTTTTGTACGGCAAGTGAAGTGTTTCTATTTTTAATCCTGTGTCTTGAATTATTTTAACATATTCTCTAGGTTGATACTGAGAATAAATGAATACGCCGTCAAAGCCAGCCGCTTTTATATTTGCTGCACGTTGCTGATAAGGAGAATCTATTTTGTAATTAAAATTAATATACTTTTTCATAATTTTATCCTATGATATTTTGTAAATCTTGAAACTGATAAATTACTTTAATTTTAGAATATTGTTCTGGAACAGCCTCCATCTTCCAGTTAAACCAACAAACATCCAATCCACAATTAAGTGCACTTAGTATATCTGTCTCAAAATTATTTCCAACGACTAATGCATCACTAGGGGATGTGCCCATTTCGGAAAGAATTTTTTTGTAAAACATCACATCTGGCTTGATTGACCCTAGCCTTTCAGATGAATAAAAAGCTGAAAAATAAGGAGCAATAGTAGAATTAATGAACTTATTATAACGGGGAATATCCGAGCCATTAGTTGCGACAACTTTTTTCACATTTAAACAAGGTATGGTTTCTTCCACGCCGTCTATCATTATTCCAATTTTTGAATACTCAAGATAATCATCTACGAATTTTGAAGCATCTCCATTTGTGAATGATAATAGCTCAAAAAAAACTTCTACACGCATTTTGCGAAATTTAGTTAAATTCCGTAGATAACTTTTTATTCTCGTTTTTGCTGTTAAATTGGCCGTTTTGTATTTCATATAAGTATTAGACGAGTATGGAATTCCTTGTTGATTACAAGCGAACTCAACAGCTACTTGTTCTGTACGATTATAATCAAAAAGAGTATCGTCTAAATCAAAAATAATTAGCTTATATTGCATAGTACACCGAGTTCATCTTTTATAACATCTAAACTGAAATCATCTCGACTTTGTAAAATTAAATTATGTTCATCAGCATATGGTAAAATATTAGCTTTGAATTGACTATTTCGTTCTTCATAAAGCCGTCTCACTTCATTAGGATCTTGTTCATTGCTATACTTTGCTCGCTTTATACGCCTATTGATTTCTATTTCTCCATCGCATTGCATAAAAATGCTTAGTGTTTTTGAATTATCCTTTTCAATAAAAACTGATCCTATACCCTCTACGATAGTAATCAATGCGTCTGCTTTATATTCTAAAATACTCTCTTTTGAAGATTTTGCTCTTTTAGGCCAATGCCAATAATTATTACCTCTTTCAAGATTACAAAGGATGGCCTTAATGTTTTGCAAAAAGTATGAGGCTGCAAATGTAGTAGAATATTTACCACTTCGCTCCAAACCATTGTCAACGTCAATCCACGATAAAGATGCACTGTTGCGCAGTTTTGTATCCACAACAAATTCATCCATATCAATAGTATTGCATGGCCCATATTTTTGGGTTTCACTACGTATCAGTTTACTAAGTTCAGTTTTTCCGGCGCCACCATTGCCAGAAATGAAAACAAACCTTAATTTATGCTCTATACAAAAAGAAACAATTTTATGAGCTAAGGCTTCGGGTATAAAGTTGTGCATTTTTTACTCCTTAATTAAATATTGAATTGAGTTTCTTCAACCAAACACAGTCCGGTTGCAAAACATAGGCCTTTTTCTTGGTAAAATAGGCCACTAATTTAAGACCATCTATGTCACTATTATCTACTAGATATAGTCTCGTAGACACACTCAACAACTCAGGTATTCTAAATAGGGCTTCATCATATCTCGCAAGCACTTTAGAGGGATCTACAGGATCCGCGCCCGCATTTTCACGCTCGCTACACCTTTTACGGTTTACAGAACGATTGTCTGTTCCTATAAAAAAAGCAATAACGCTGTAACCATATTTCTTAAATATTGCTTTAATTGTATTTAACTTATTTCTATTTGTAGGGCAAAACTCAAATATGAAATCAACATTTGAGATGCATAATTTATGTAAGCGATAAAAAACTAAATCATCGGCACAACGATATCCGATTTTACTTTTATTTGCATCATAATCAAAGAACTGCTTTTTATATAAATCAGATCCAAGATATTCAAGCGATTTAAAAGGCGGCTCTGAGAAAAGGTAATCGCTGATAATGCTCTTCCCACTTCCTATAGCTCCTAAAACCCAGTAAACGGTTTTCATTTTACCCCCCAAACTGTTTTTATGTCGGATATTCTTTTTTGATGCTCTTGATCCAAATCAAAATCAAATACTTGCCTTTTTATATGTTCTAAAGCATCGTGCGTCAAATATTTGTCTTTAGAACCATTTAAGATTTTTTCCACTAGGATCATATCACGCTCTTCGTATTTTATTCTTTTCTTGCCCTTAATAGTTTTTCGGCGATTCTTGAGTTCTTTCTTAATTACACATATTTCAGCAGATATCTGACCATAAGTCGCGTAAATCTCTTCCGAAGCTTGACTCTCATAATTTTTTAAATCCGAATACACATTTGCAATTTTCTTTTGGCAAACAAGTAAATCCGAATAATTGTTTTTTGCGCTATCAATTCTATAACGATATTTTAAATTAAACTCTATTAAATATGCCTCCATCAAATGGAGTGAGTTTCGAATATAGAGGTCTCCTCGCTTATCCCTACATTGCGCGCATACTCGCTCCAACTCTTTTATTAAATTCTCAATTTTATGTAAATCATCAATCATGCCACTGTGCTCGAAATTCTCTTTAACATTTGGTATAGGAGTATATAAATCTATAAATGCAATTTCATTTATTAAGCTTAGATAGCGAAGTTCCTTTTTACCTAATACCGATATCTTATTAGAGATATCGACGTTAAAATCATCGATAGCACCGTAATAATATGCGTAGGCAAGAGCTCTAGCTTCAGCGCTTTTGCATCTCAATTCTTCATCGGGTAAAAAATCAAAATTATTTCGATTGTTAGTCAATCTTTTAACGATATTTCTACCCCAAGCGTAGCATTGCTCACGAACAATGCTATCTTTTACATCCGCCGGCAATTTGTTAAAAATATGCGTCGCCTCTTTAATATCATATATATCTAGCTGCCCTTGAACGCGATCGCCTAGAAAATCATATATTTTTTCATCGGATATTTGTGATAAATTAAAGTCCTGACCAAAATTGAAATATATATTTTTTATGTTATCATAAACGCATTTCGTTTTCTCATGTGCGCTCTTTTCGCAGTAAATTCCTGCTCGACATATTCCATTATCATTAATTCGTTTCTCACATATGCCGCCGCATTCCAATATTAAGCCAACCGATAAAATAATTCTAGCGGCATTTTCATAGTATAGCGAATATGTATAATGATCTCTATCAGCATAATAAATTCCGCTTAAATGACGATACCCGCGCATCATTAGTTTAACATATGGTTTTATTAATTTTATGGCCCCTTTTGTTAGGACTTCATTTGTCTGTTGGGCAATTATCTCTTTAGCTTTTGACGAAGCTAATTTAATACCTCTTACTATATTTGCGATTGCTTTCTCATTTTCGTTACATAAATGTAAAGACCAACCTAAATCATCAAGAAGTAACGTAATTTCGATAACGGAGAGTGGCTCATCTCTACCGTCCATAGCTATAACATAATCAATGTTACCACTGTTAAATTTCTTTTGCCCTTGTTTAATGCCCTCCACAGCTTCTTGTATTTTTGTTCCTAATAATACGCGGTCCTCGTTTTTGTTCGACGAAAATAATGTCGGGCTCATTGAAATGCCAAATTTAATAACATCTTCATATTTTCTTTCCTTTAATCCACGTTTCATTATTGATAAAACACTTACTTTGTTTTCAAGAATAAGCAAAATAGCACAAATAATAATCAAAAAAGCCATAATTGAGATAAACGCGATGAGCGCCGCTATATAATTTTCACCAAAAACAAATGCTATGAGAGCGCCTACAAAAGCTGAAACTATGGTTTCTACCGCTATCCAAAATGTTTTTATGAAGATATCATTATTCGTTAGATATCCGAACTTTTTTCTAAACTTTTTCATAAATTTTCCTTATGTAAAACAATCCATATAAATTTTATCACAGAATTAAAAAAAAAGCAAGTTAAAGCGGCGTCATCTTATAATTGAAACTAAATTAAAATGGCTTATAGACGTCCTTGATTGAGCCTTTCGGGTTGGTGATTGAAGCACATTTCTCGCAAAAGTCAATCTTGGTTCAAAATCAGCACTTAAACCAATAATCATTCTTAAACAGTCGAGTTATAATGCTCGGCTTTTTTGTTGCTATAACGCACTGATTTTGCCCCTGCGTTGACTTTTGCATGTTGATTTGTAATCAATTGTCAATTACCGAACAGTGTTACATCGCTTCCTGCCGAAAGGCCAATTCAATCAAGGAGGCATTTAGAAATATCTAAGAAACAGGTGCAAATAAATACTATCTCTCGGAATTTAGTTATGATGACGGTGAATACGAGATTACTTTTTACATAATAGGTGTCAATTTCGTCCGTGAAACGATTACGGTAGATATAACACGCTGCGGGAAGATAACACGAGATACGTTCAACCTAATCCACGACAAAGACGATTGACCGTATTTCGAATACGGTCATTTCTACGATTATCTCGGTGAACTGTTTATGGGCTGCTTTATGGGTAACAAATACATGGGGCAATTCTTTACACTATACCACGTTTCTATGCTATGCGCAAAGCTAGGCATAGGCGCGCCCAATAAAGCCGAAGGAAAGATACTGACGATAAACGATCAGTGTTGCGGTAGTGTCGGTATGATGATGGCAACGCTCGACGCACTTAAAAACGACCTCGATATAAACTACGCAATGGACTGCTTTGTAGACCGCTCGGACATTGACTTACGGTGCGTTCACATGGCTTATTTGCAACTTTCGCTTGCCAGAGTACCTGCTATTATCAAACACCAAAATTCCCTGACACGCGAACTGTTCTGCGTATGGCGGACGCCCGCGTTTGTTATGCAATATCCGAGATTCATGAAGTATGAAAGTAGTGATTAATTTGCTTGATAGTCCTATATTCACAACAATATTGTTTTTATGAAACTTACTACCAAAACTCTTACTATTATATTACTCAAAGCATTATTAAACAGATGAACAAATTATTAACTATTGTATAATGCAAAAGCGGTTTTAATCAATAATGAACAAAGTTAGATACGTTTGTTAAAACTTATATTGTCTGCCTTAACAGTTTTACATTCTTGACTACAAAACCTCTTGGAGTAATATAAACATCATCCAACTGAACAATATCCCCTAGTTGTACATTATCATACGCGTCAGAAAGTGAGAAATAAATACCCTGATAGAACTGCTTATTTTTCACAAATCCATACTTATCTTTTAAACTATAAACTATACCTTCATTATCTTGAAGTGTTTCCATAATAGCATTGTAGTCTATTAGCATAATTAAAAACTCATTTCGATGTTCGCAGTATGGTATTCGATCCTTGATATCAGACACTCGTTTTCTTATATCTCTCAACCCTTTTGACTTAAAAATATAGCTATCTACAGACGATAATATACCATATACGTATTCAATGACATTACTATCATAATAAAAATGCATTAATTCTCGCAATAAAGTAGATAAGTAATTCAATGAACTGGAATCCATTTCTTTTGTACCTTTAATAATTTGACATGCATTTTTTAATAATGCTATTCTTTGCTTGTTATCTTTAATAGACTCAGATTCCCTTTTGACAATGTCCGCTTTCCTAACATTGAATATATTTTCAAGTTTATTATCGTCACGACATATATCTTCGATAGATTCAAGTATGTTTTTTGCCTCAGCATATCTGCCGATACAGGCCAATATTTTTACTCTTTCAAATTGCAATAGGACTTCATCATGTATGACAATAGCTTTCTCTATAGCTATTAATGCCCCCTCGTAATCATTATTTGATAAACAAAATTCTTTGTAATTAATATAAATCAACCTAAGCTCTTGTTCAGTGATAGCATTCTTTTTAGCAATCTCGTATTCTTCAATAGCCTTTTGCGGATCGGTTACTCTAAGAAGATATGCCTCGATTTTATTGCACTCAAAATATTTTGGGCATAAAGATTTAGCTAAATAAATATAATCAAACGCTAAATCCATTAATTTCCTATAAGCTGCGTCTATCGCTTCGTTGAGGTAATACGCCGCAACAGATCTACTTCTTTCTGAATTATTGTAATAGAAAGTTTTAATTGAGTATGGGCAGCTATTTCTACGCTCAATCATCTTTTGATCAAATGCATTTAGTTGCTTGAGTCTTTCTTTGACTGTCGCCTTAATCTCCGAGTCTTCTTCAACTCCTATTTTTACAAACTCCTGCGCAAAATCTGTTATTGATATAATGCCCGAAAACTGGAACTTTTCAGAGTCAAGAAAATTACATTTGCATAATTCGTTAATTGCTCCTCGCACTTCAACCTCATCATAATCATTACCTAAAACAAATGCTAATTCTGCAAAGGCAACATCTTTCATAATGATTTTTGCTATTACTATAATTTTTTTCGCTCTCTCTGAAAGTTTTTCATAAACGTTTGACATACAGAATCTAATTAAATTATCTTTGTTTGTAAGCAATTCAGTCGGATTTTGCCCATCTGCTATGCCACGAACAAACCATTTTATTGCTAACGGATTCGCATGCAAATCCTCCTTAGCAAACTTAAGTTTTTCATCTTCCGTAAAAAAATTATCTTTACCATGCAATTCTAATAAGGTGTCAACATACAACTTCAAGTCATCATCCGATAATCCTGATAAAACATATCTATACTCCATTTCCCCCAATCCAATTCGCGATGTTATTATCACCTTGCTATTTTCGGAAAATTCTTCTAAGAAATCCCTTACATCTTCAGTATTAATAGTTTCCAGATTATCCAGCACTAATAAAGTTTTAAAAGTTTTTGATATTTCTATTAAGTTTTGCTTTACATCATCTCCATTTCCGCCTACAAAATCATTTAATCTATCGTACATTTGATGTATATTATTGATAGAATTTGATATCTCTGCAAACTCATAATTATTTAATTCGCGTGTCTTTAAAGTCACCCACAAAATTAACTCAAATGGATTCTTATCATCATCTAGTAAATCATATAGAAGTTTTATTGTTAATGCAGTCTTTCCAACACCGCCATCTCCCAGTATCGTGAGTATATGAACATTATTCTTCAACAATTTAACTTTTATCTCATTTATCTCTTTCTTCCTACCTATAAAAGAAGTATCGTCAAAATCAACTACTGTGGGTAGATTTTCAATAACACTATTACTCTTAACTAAATTTATTTCATATCTCTTTAATTCAGCTGGATTTTCTTTGATTATTCTACTAACATTACAAACATTATTCCACTTGAATGATGGTAATTGTTCTGCTATACATTCAAAGCATTCTTTTAACATACTATAGTCAAAGAACTCAAATAATCTTGGATGCATAACCCTATTCCTTATATTGATTATCTTACATAAATTTGTATTAATAAATTTTTTTTCATTTATTGAAATTCCTAACTTAACTATGTTAGCATTAGCTATTTCAATATAGGCTTGAATATCCAATCCGCGTAATATATCAGATAAGTTATTTTTATCTCCTACGTTTTGCGCTCTATTAATTAATTCACATGGAATACAATCAACCGTAAGTTTATCACTATAATTTTCAATAAAATCATTTTCTATGGAATTAATCATTGCATACATCTCTACACGTCTAAATAGTGAATTCGACTCATAACTTTTCATAAGAATGTTCCTCCATAAAAATTATATCAAAAACTTACACAAAAGTAAAGCACATAACAGTTTTGTTTAATTAAACTATTTTTTAGTACGCAAACCGAGACTCTGTTCATTCTACTCTGCCTCAATTGATAAATAATTCAACATAATTTATATAAGGTTTCAATGTGCAAAATATATTTTCCTACCATAAAAGTCGGCATTTTTTAGATAGTTAATTACAAAATAAACCCGCTTTGAGTTTACGGCGTGCGCTTGTCTTGATACAAGTGCGCCGCTACGCGGCGCAGACAAGCGCACGTCCAACGAAAAGCAAGAAAATGACAAAACTGAAACGCCGAGCGAACAAAGGCGTCGCCGCTGAACCGCTTGGCAATCGCCTTTGTTTCCGTTCGGCGGCGTGTTTCGGATTGTTGCCGCATTGTCTTGCTATATATTTCTTTCTTTGCGCGATTGCTTCATAGCGTCGCGTTTTTAATTTACGGTAATCTGGGGTAACACTGGTTTAAGATATGTTTAGCACCTATTGAGAAGTATGCAAAGATTTATTAAATATATTACACTGTTGTTACGCTCAATTGTAAACTACGATTTAGTTAGTGTTAATGTTGGGTTGTGTTAGTGTTTTCGAAAGCGACATTTGGTTTTCATAGGACGGATATTGTGACGGTTTGAAAATTAGCCTGTTATACTCATAGCGAAATACAAAGTATAGGTTGAGTATAGGTAGGGTTTAAAAACTGCTGTGCAGGGTATACAAATACCGTAGATTTAGTTTCTTGTAATTGCTCATTCCACATTGTACACTACAAAAGAAAATGATTTCAACAGATAAGATTTTATAATTTAGTGCGTTTTTATATATGCACAACACCTTTTGTCTTTCGCCAGTGGAGCTTAAACGAAAGCGCACTTTTTCGCAAGGGTAAAATGCACTGCTACGCAGCCCTTGCAAAAAAGAAGTAACCGCTTTGAAAGTAACATTATTCTTGCGCTTCCGTTTCGGTCGCTCCCGTCGAAAGACAAAATAAAATCAATAACAAAAAAGGAGTTAATAAAAATGAAGAATGCAGTTATATACGCTCGGTATTCGAGTGAACGACAAAATGAACAAAGTATAGAAAGTCAGTTGAGAGTATGCAACGAATACGCTCAACATAACGGACTGTACGTTGTAGACACTTACATAGATAAAGCTATGACGAGAACAAACGACCATCGTCCGTCGTTTCAAAAGATGTTGGCGGATAGTGAAAAGAATAAAGCCTTTGAAATAGTGCTTGTCTATGCTATTGATCGTTTCGGTAGAAATTCAATCGAGATAGCAGTTAATAAGCAAAAGCTCAAAAAGAACGGTAAGACTTTAATTTCGGCGACACAGCGAACTTCCGAGAACATAGACGGAACGAAGAACCTTGACGGCATACTACTCGAAAATGTTTACATAGGGCTTGCCGAATATTACAGTGCCGAGTTGTCTCAAAAAGTAAGTCGTGGTTTACAAGAAAATCGCAACAAAGGACTGTTTACCGGCGGTAATATTCCGTATGGGTACAGAGTAGTCAATAAGAAAGTAATCGTTGACGAAAACGAAGCCGACGTAGTAAACGAAATATTCACTATGTACGCTAACGGTTATATGGCAAAAGATATTATTTCGCATTTGGAAAAGCGTGGAATAACACATCGTGGCAAAAAGTTTTTACCGAACGCGCTTTACAATATCTTGCATAACTCAAAGTACATAGGCAAGTACGAAATACACGGAAAAGTATATACAAACATCTATCCGCCAATAGTACCGTTAAACACATTCGAACAAGTCCAACGAAAGATAGAACATAACCGTATAGGACAAGTAAGCAAAGAAACAACGTTTTTACTTAAAGGCAAAGTGTTCTGTGGCTACTGTGGTAAAGCCATAAACGGAGATAGCGGAACAAGCCACACAGGCGCAAAGCATTTCTTTTACAAGTGTTCAAACAAGAAACGGAATACAAAGAACTGTAAAAAACAAACAGTGAAGCAAGAAGTATTGGAACAAACTGTTTTAGATATGGCTATGGATTTATTCACACATAAAGTCAATCTTGACATAATAGCAGATGAGATAATGCGAATACATGAAAAGAACAGAACGGAACAATCCGTATTGAAACTACTCAAAGAAGATAAAGCAAAGGCGGAAAAGAGCTTAAACAATATACTGACCGCTATTGAAGAAGGCATAATAAACACGACGACAAAGAACCGAATGGCAGAACTTGAACAACGCATAGATGAACTTAATGGAAAAATACTCGTTGAAGAAAGCAAGTTGGAAAACGGCATAACCAAAGAAGAAGTTATGGAATACCTAACAAACAGCGTAAGAGAATTATCCCCACAAGTGCTTATAGAAGTGCTTGTAAACAGAATAGAATTATATGACAATGAGATAGTGGTATGGTTTAACTACTCCGACCGAACTAATCCCGATAGTCCTGACACGGACAGTCGGGATTTTATTTTGCAAGAAAACTACAAAATGACCGTTACAAGTCGTTTTGTGATTGCTTTGTAAAGATTGCGTAAGGTAGCCTACATGCCGTTAAATGCAAAAACACGCCGTTTTACAGCGTGTTAATTGTAAAGTAAAACCCAGTCTAACCATTAGTGGTTCGACTGGGTTGTTGGTGGGCAATACAGGGTTCGAACCTGTGACTTCTACCATGTGAAGGTAGCACTCTCCCGCTGAGTTAATTGCCCTTATATCACCGCAAGCAGCATGCCGCCGCTCACAGCGTAATGTAATTCTAACATGATATAGATTTTATGTCAAGCAAAATTCGTGTTCGATTTTGTCGTACACTTTTCTATCTGCGCGCTAACAAAAAATCCAAAAACTGCAAAGCCTGTTCTTTTTCCTTGTCGGTTAGTCTACGGTAATCCGACAGCAGTTTGTTTTCACCCGCCGATAAATCGCTTTGCACATTTACGTTGCCGAAATCGTCTTCACGTCCGAGCAAAAAGTCCGTCGAACACCCAAAGCAGTCCGCAAGCGCGCAAATAAACTTTGCCGTCGGCTCGGCCTTTTCCTTTTCCCAATAGTCGATTGACTTTTGGCTGGACCCTATTTTTTGCGCCAAAGCGCGTTGGCTTAAACTCTGTTCCTTACGTAATGTTTTAATCCGTAACATATGTTCCTCTCGAAATGCGTAAATTTACGTCCGTCATCCTTTAAGAATAATCTTTCTAAAATTATAGAAAAAAATTACTCAAAAGCGCTTGACAAAGAAATATCATTCTCATATAATATAGACATATGAGTAATATATTACTCAATAGTTTTTACAGGAGAAAAAACTTATGGATTATGTAGAAAGAAATCTACGCAAAGATGAAAATGTAATTATCAAAGCAAAAATAAGCCCATTATACATTATACCGCGAGCGGTATGGTTGGTATTATTGGTAATTGCATGTGTAGTACTAAACGTTGTCGTACTGAAAGATAAGCCTACCGATATAGAAGGAGTTAGTGCGGAATTAGGTATTACAAGCAGCGACGACGAGACTGCCGATATAGGCGATATATTTCAACAAATCGAAAACATACAGAGCATTCCCGGACAAATAGAATCAAACAAAAAATTTAACAAAATTTTCAATATACTCAAACCGATTCTCTGGTCGTTTTTAGGCATTGCCGGCGGTCTGCCTTTTATAATACGCATACTAACCGTTTTGACCACTCATCTTGTAATAACCAATAAGCGCGTCATAGGCAAGCAAGGCATACTCAGTATTAAAACAATGGATATTCCAATTGAAAAGATAGATAACGTAACATTCAGTGCCGGCGTATGGGGAAACTTGCTCAAATATTACGACATATCCATAAAAAGCGTAGGTTCCGACGGCTGGACGTTTCACGGCATCTGTAATGCGCAAGCGTTTAAAGACTGCGCTAACGACGCTATAGAAAAACACGCAGCGCAAGCGCGCATAGACCAAGCCGAACAAATAGCATCCGCCATGAACCGCAAATAACATATTTGCGTGTCCAAATGATTAGCAAGACGCTCTGCATTATTTAGTGTGGGGCGTTTTGCATTGTTGACATATACATATTATTTTTGTCGCTTGGCATACATTATACCATGGCAATTATATGGCTGATTATGCTTAGCGCGTCGCTCGGGCTGATGATATTTACCGATCCCGCCGCCGCGGTAAATTCTATGATAACCGGCGCGCACGGTGCGGTGGAGCTGTCGCTTAACCTGCTCGCGCTGTATGCGTTTTGGCTTGGATTCTTTTCGCTTATCGAGCGGCTCGGTCTTTCGCGCGGGTTGGAAAAGCTGCTTCGACCCGTTATATCGCGTTTGTTCCCCTCGTCAGATACCGAAACGCGTAAGTTTATTACTATGAACTTTTCCGCCAACCTTTTGGGGCTTGGCAATGCCGCAACGCCCATGGCTATCTCCGCCATCAACCGCATGGACACAGGCTCGCCGCACGCCACCACCGATATGATTATGCTGACCGTTATATCCGCGACAAGCCTGCAACTGCTGCCGACCACGGTTATAGGTATGCGTGCAACCGCAGGCTCGGCCAACCCCGCCGACTTTCTTTTTCCCTCGCTCGTAGCCACGGTGCTTTCCACCGCCATAGGTATTATCGGCGTTAAGATTTGTTCAAAGATTTTCGACCGTCCGCGCCGAAATTCACGCCGCGCAAAAGCCGACTTGGCGGACAACCCTTCGACAGTGCTTCCGCTTTTTCCCGTTTCGCCGCAACCCAAACGGCATAAAAAACGCGAGCGTCAGTCCAAGCGCAAACGCGTAAAAGGCGGCGCAGTATGAGCGCATACATAATTCCAGTAATATTTCTTGTCGTGCTTTTATTGTCGTTTGCCCGCCGCCGCGAACCGTACGGCGGATTTATAGACGGCGCGCGGCAAGCGGTTGACCTTACAATCAACGTTTTCCCCTACCTACTCGCGGTTATGGTCGCGGTGGAAGCCTTTCGCGCATCTGGCGCGTCGGCGTACCTTGCCAATGCATTGGAGCCCGTACTCGGCGCGGTGGGCTTACCCAAAGAGCTTGCCGAGCTGATGTTTCTCCGTCCCGTATCGGGCGCGGGGTCGCTTGCCATACTCGACGGCATTTACGCCGACTACGGACCGGACAGCTATATCGGCAGATGCGCCTCGGTAATTTACGGGTCGAGCGAAACGATATTCTATATCTCAACCATTTACTTTTCGCAGTCTCACGTGCGGCGGTTGCGCTATGCAATTCCCGTCGCGCTTGTCGCCACGCTCACGGGCTGCGTGGTCGGGTGCTATCTTTTGCGGTTTTTTTAATCGAATTTTATTATTTTGAATATCATTATTTAATATAGTATCTGCATAATACTTGTGCAATTACACAAGCTAATTGCGGAGGTATTTTACTTATGAACACAACCGAAACGACGGAAAACCAGACCAAGGAAGTGCAAGCCAAAATCGAGCGCGAGGTGGAGTTTTTGAAGCAGCTGCACCAAGCGGCGCAAATGGGCAGAGACACGCTTGAACACGTAAACAACAATATCGGCCCCGGGGAGCTGCGCACCGCTGTAGAGAAGGACATATTCGACTACTCGGACGTATGCGCGCAGATAACGCGCAAGCTGGAGGAGCGCGGCGAGGAGCCCAAATCGGTAGGCAAGATAGCGCGCACCATGGCGAGCATGATGATTAACTTTAAAATCAACGACGAAACGCCGGAAAGCGAGGTCGCTAAAATGATTATAGACGGCACAACCAAAGGCGTGACCGAAAGCGTATCCAAGCTGTCCGAGTTTGCCGACATAGACAACGACGTGCTGAACATCGGCTATCGCCTGCTTTGGGTCGAGCAAAAGAACATTGACGAGATGCGTAGATTTTTGCACAACTAAGCACACATCCGATTGACAATACGCATTTAGTATGATACAATACGCTTCGCAATAGACGGTCATCGGAGAACTTTCAATCCCGATTGAAAAGTTGACAAGATGTCGAGCGGGCTCGGTAAATGATTTTGCCGAGCCTTTTATTTTGCAAATGGATGGTAAGTAATAGATATGCGGCTAACGCCTAGATTTCTCCGCTTCGCGCTAACGCGCTTCGGTCGAAATGATGGGTATTAGGCTTGACTTTTCTAAACAGTACAGCCCACACCACCCATCACCCCGAGCATAGTCGAGGGGTCTAGGCGAACCGCCGCAATGAGGTCAAGCTATTACTATTTAATCATCCAACACGCAAGGAGCGTATATGTCCGCGCAAATCCACATTTCGGACCACTTCACGTTCGGCAAGCTGATACGGTTTGCCTTGCCGTCGATAATCATGGTGATATTCACCTCGCTGTACGGGATCGTCGACGGTCTTTTCGTGTCCAATTTTGCGGGCGACGGCGCTTTTGCCGCGGTCAATTTATTCTTGCCGATTTTCTACGTAGCGGGCGCTTTGGGCATGCTACTCGGCAGCGGCGGTTGCGCCTTGGTTGCAAAGCTATTCGGCGAAGGCAAGGACGACGAGGCACGGCGTATATTTACCGGACTTATAATCATAACCACGGGCATCGCCGCGACAATCACTATTTCGAGCGTTTGGTTTATGCCGCAAATATCCCGCCTTCTCGGCGCGAGCGGCAAAACCGCCGAGCTTTGCTCGCTGTACGGAACGATAATGACTTGCGGACTGATACCGTTTTCGCTTCAATCGTTTTTTCAATACTTTTTCGCGGTAGCGGACAGACCCAAGCTCGGACTGTTCATAACGGTTGCCGCCGGCGTGACTAATGCGATAGGTGACTTTTTGTTTATGTACGCATTCAAGCGTGGGGTGGTCGGCGCGGCGGTCGCCACGATCATAGGCGAATGCGTGGGCGGCATAGTTCCGCTCGTGTGGTTCTTGTCTAAAAAAGGCAAAAACCTATACGTAGCAAAACCGAGCTTTACCCCCAAAACGATCGGCAAGGTGTGCGCCAACGGCTCGTCCGAATTTTTGACGAGCGTGTCCGTTTCGCTCGTCAGCATGATATACAACTTTCAACTGCTCAAATACGTGGGTGAAGCGGGCGTGGAAGCGTACGGCGTTATAATGTACGTGTCGTTCGTGTTTATCGGGTGCTTTTTGGGCTACTCGGTCGCTACCTCGCCAATCGTCGGCTACCACTACGGCGCGAACAACACCGACGAGCTTAAAAACGTGTTCAAAAAGAGCTTGATATTTTACGCCGTTGCCGCCGTGGTTATGACCGCGCTGTCGGCGGCGCTTGCCACTCCCCTCGCGTATATCTTTGTCAACTCCAATAAAACGCTTTTAGAAATGTCGGTAAACGCGCTGCGCATATTCTCGTTCTCATTCCTATTAAGCGGATTCAATATTTTTGCGTCCGCATTCTTTACCGCGCTAAACAACGGCGTGGTATCGGCAATAATATCAATGGCGCGCACCCTCGTTTTTCAAGTAATCGCGGTATACGTTATGCCGCTTATGTTCGGACTGAACGGCATATGGAGCGCGACCATTATCGCCGAGTTCTTATGCCTTATTATTTCCGTCGTATTTATAATCGTCAAACGCAAAAAGTACGGCTACCTATAATTCCGAATTCATAATTCCGAATTCCGAATTCACCAAGAATATTTCCGCCAAAATTCGACATAATAGAATAGAGGAGGAAATTACCAATGGAAAAGCTGACATCCGGCAAGATTGCGCCCAAGACCGGCGAGTACAATATCGTTTCGGAAAAGGGCAAGGTTCTCGGCACGGTGCGCGTTAAAAAGGGCAACAGAATGCCCCCTACGCGTCACTCGGGCAGTCACTTCGTTATAGGCGACTAACCAAAACAAAAA
>CAMWMF010000012.1 GCA_947175335.1 uncultured Clostridia bacterium | reverse complement strand
ACCTATCATAGCCAAAACCGACGTAGAGTAGTCAACAGCTCCGTACTGGCGTGTAGCGGCTTTAATGCCCAAAGGAATAGCGATGATAAACTGGAATATAAACGCCGCCATTCCTATGCCGAACGAAATCCACATATGTTCGGAAATAACAGTGCCGACAGGCTGCTGGAATTTAAACGACATACCCAAATCGCCACGCAATGCCTTGGTAAACCATTGCCAATACCCTTTCATTATGCCTGCAAATGAATTATCTGCAATGCCGTACAGTTCCTTATAGTGCTGAATGTCCGCCTCTGTAATCGAGCCTTGATTAAGCTGAGAACGAAAGCTCTGATCGACGTAGTCGGAAGGAATCATACGCATAACAAGGTATAGTAAAACGGATACCAGTAGCAAAATCAGTATGGAGTATAAAACTCTTTTAATGATGTACTTAACCATTTTTTAACCTTTAATCGTAATAGTAAAACCTATACTTTTTTATTCGAGTAGAAAATTGGTGGCGTGTCCCGCTGCTTGTAGCGGGACACGCGTTGCTAAGCGCACACACTTGTGTTTACTCGGCATACAGCACCGAATTTAATTTGATTATTTGGTAATCTCGACTTCCCAAATTCTGGACAACGGAGATTGATAAGAAGTTACTTCGCTCGACAAAGTGGACTCGTTAAATACGCCCTTTCTCCAAACGTAGTAAACTTGTCTTTGATACGTCGGGAACTCGACCGCTAGATCCATAAGCATATCCAATGCACACTTATCATTACCATGATTTACAGAATAAATTTCGAAGCGCTCGCTCACTACATCCGTTTCCCTACCGGCGTCTATCTTGTCGGACAAATCCTTAATCATCTGAACTTGATCGAAATTATCGGGATTGACCTTCAAACCGGTGTATTTATTACTTAACAAATACCTATATCCCCATGCGGTGGTACTTGTAGCTTGCGAATCCTTGTGGTATACCTGATACATATCTGGATCGGACGATGAACTCCACGCGGCAGCCCACACGGTAAGAAGTCCGCTGGACAGCTTGGAAAGCGCGGTAGAATCGTGCGTTACGGTAATATCTAAGCCCATTTTGTTGAGAATACTAGCAGAACGCAAAAGCAGGTTGTTTGCGGGGTGGTCGTCGCTGTCGCCGGCAATTGTAAACGTATACTTCATCACGTTGCCGTTTTCATCGTACCAAACATCGCCTCTCTTCTCGCAACCGCCTTTCAAGAACCAGTCACGAGCTGCAATGCCGCTCTCATCAAACGGATACCAAACATCCCAATCATCACGATAATAATCTGTTAATGTTCTAGACATAGGACGTGTAATAAGCTCAGCGCCGGTATCGCCGTAATAATCGACAGTAGATTGCGCATTAAAGGTTGTCATGATGCCTTTGCGGATATAAATATTGGGAATATACTGTGCGCTTACTCCTATATAACCATAACCGAGGTTTTGGGTATTTTTGGAACTGAGCTTATCATTATTCAACAATCCGTTTATATCTTGGCTGTTCATTGACGGAGACGCATAATCAACATCGCCGGTGTTAACCGCGTTGTAAAGCTGAGAGTTGCTTATAACCTTGTAACGTAATTTTTTAATCTTGGGCTCACCAAGCAAGAAATAGGGATTTGCCTCAAAGTTGACTATGTTGTTGCTACCGAAAAACTGACCTTTGCTCGTAGCAACGCCGCCGTCGCTCTTTGCTGCGCGGAACGGTCCTGCGCCCAAAGGCAACTGCTTAACTCTTACGCTGTCCATAAATTCGGGATCGGAGAATTTTACGCCAAAGAATTCGTTGTCAGCTCCGTTATCGCCCGTTGCTTTTGCCCATTCTTCCGGGGTCGAATAGTGATGTCCGGGGGCCACGGTAAACGCAAAGTTTTGCTCAGCTTTGGGGTCGACGCCGTTGATTGTAATATGCAAAACGTCGTATGATTTGGGATTGCCATCTTTATCTTTAAGCGTAATCATGGTCTTATTTCCGGAATCCTTATCGGTATAAGGGATTTCACTCATATGCTCGATTTTTATGCCCTTTACGTTTTTGACAGGCATATTCTCACCAAAGTAACGATGTTTGGCGTCGGAAAGCAAATAATCGCTCATATTGACGTACACGGAATAATTGCCGTACAAAATTGCGACCATGTTATCCTTGAATGCTTTTGTTCTGGCTGTTCCGCCATTGGGATTAACGTAAAACTTGGTGTTGTACGCATACTCTATAAGCGCATTTTTAAACGCCTCGCCCGTTCTGTCACTTGCGCTTGCGGGAATGTCTTTTGCGGGGAAAGAATGGTCGTATTCATAATAATCAATTTCACCTTTCTGATTACGGTGCGCTGTAAGAGTAAAAAGATTGTTGTAATACAAGAACAATTGCCACGGCTCGGTGAAAATATAATTCTTGTCTTTGTCCTTATACTTTGCGTAATCCTTAGCGTAGTTCTGGCCGTTGTTCTCGTCTTTTACGATATCGGCGGAAATAGCGGAAGTCCAAGTATCGTTTAACGAATCCCTATAATACGATAAAACCTTATTCATATCGCTTTCCAGCGTATTATCGTCGTCACCGGTATAGTCGCATCTGTCAAAATATTCTTGGGTCCAAGCATAATTTTGATCGTCGCACCACTCCTCTATTGCCGTCATACGACCGTCAACAGCCGACTGGAAGAATTCCTCCGCGCCGGACGCGTTATCCAAATCCTCGGTCTGCGTTCTATACTCGGTCAAGCCCTGTATCTTTACAGAATACATTGTATTGGAGCCGGTGTACGCCGGATCGAGATACATGTAAATATTGAACAAAACGTCATCCTTAGTGAGCGGCTTGCCGTCACTGAACATGATGTTGTCCTTAATCGCATAGTAGTAGTCGGTTTGATATCCATTGTAGTTATTACCCTGAACATCATCCTTACTTCCATGCTTTTCATAGCCCCAAGCAAGCGCTACGCACGGCTCATCCCAGTTTGCAATAAGCTTGCCGTCCTTATCGCTGGAAAGCATGCCTATTTGAGTTTGACCTACAATTTCGCCGTCGGCACCCGAGGTGTAGAAGAACGGATTAAAAACCGTATCCAACGCGTCGGTAGCAAGTACTAACGCGGGAATATCGTCCTTCTTTCCGCATGCCATAAGCGGCGTAGCTATCGCAGATACGCATGTTGTCAAGCATAACATTTTTGCGATCGATTTTTTTAATCTATTATTCATGATACCTCCTGAATTTACCAAAGTTTGTAATATGTTGTTATTGTGAAACCAAAACCATTGTTGCGGATATCTCACCGTTTTCGATTGTGAACTCTACATCATATACGTATCTCAATCGAGTGAGCTGATATTTGTTGGCGGAAACGTACGAATATTCCTTAATTCTCTTTTCGTCATAGCCGCCGTTATCGTTTCTTTGCGCCAATCCGTATATAGCGTCCTCGCCTAACGTGATTACCCCGTCTTCATTGGTGTACTTAACGTACAGAACGAATTCTTTGTCGGCGGTTATAACCGCGGTGGAATGCACGTATTTTATGCCGGTCGCAGCGCAATCCTGCAAAGTAACCGATGTGGGCTTTTGTGCGATTAGCATATCGCTCGCAATATTGAGATTATCATTGCTTACTCCAACGCCAATCAAGTACTCAAAGGTGTTGTTGCCCTGTTCGCTCGTAGTGAAGTTTACGTTCTTAACAACCACACCCGCACTGCTTTGACCTGCAAGCATACCCAAATAATAACTTTGTATGTTAGCGTTGGTTAAATCGTAGCTAAGCGTAATATCCTTGAATGTGACGTCCGTTATTTCCGCACCGTTTTCCAATGTTCTAAACAGTCCGAAACTGTCGTACGATTGGTCAGGAGTGCGCAGAGTCATCTTGAAATTGCTTATGGTATGACCATTGCCCACAAACTTGCCGCGATACGATTTGGGAATTTGATTTTTATTCTTATCGTTATCGTTGTCGTACGTGGCGCCCTTCATATCGATGTCGGCAAGCAAATAGTAATTGGTAGCTTCCCCTACGGAGGAAATGCGCAAATCGCTTGCATTCTTTACAAGTATGTAAACGCCGTCGAGTGACTTACCCCATACATCCATAACCATAGAATCGCCGCTAAACGCCGTGTCATTCCACTTGTACGGAAAATCAGTCAAAGCCGTTTCTTCGTTTTCGCTGTCCTTAACAAGATTGTAAGACAAGAACGTGTAATTATCCACCCTTAACGGCGATGAAGACAAGTCTGTCGGACTGCCGTCTTGGTTGCGTTGCAGTGTGATTTCTTTGGTTTTGTCATACGTGCTGCCGTAATGTAAAACTACTTTGTAATTATCCCACCACTTGGCATACAACGTTACGTCCTTGTCGGCTACAGTATCGCTATCGAAGTTCCAAGCAGTGTCGCTGACTATAACGTTGCCGTCACTGTCTTTTTTTACATTGCCGCCTGCGTCGATCTCAGGCAAGTAATAGCCCCTAAACGAATATCCGGTTTTTGACGGAATACGAACACCGCCTTTATCCGAATTCGGCACGGGGAGCTTACTGTCAGGCTTAACAAGAAGGCGCGTATACGTTTTGTTATTGTACGTGCCGCCCTGAAAATCGTACGTAACGGCAACGGTATACCCTTTTGCTTTAAAATCATTCTCGGTAACGTCGTCCGAGCATGCAACAAAAACGAATATGCCGAGCGCCGCGACCACAGCCAACATTATGGACAGAACAAGCTTTCTGCGTTTTTTGGAAACTACTTTTTGCATTTGATTACCTTGTCGCAAATTTATCCTTGAATTGAGTGTTGTTTGTGTTGTTTTGATACGTTTCGAGCAACGCCGACGGAACGTATACAGTTACGTTTCGGCAGCCCGCAAACGGATTACCCTGCATAACCACCTCGCCGCTTGTTTTTGCGATATTGACTTCCGTCAACCCTAAACAATCGGCAAAAGCGTTGTCGGCAATCGAGTCCAAAATAAGCGAGTCCAAATCGACAGACGTTAACGCAGTGCAACCGCTGAAAGCGTATTCGCCTATTTCGGTCAATGCGTCGGACAAATCGATTTTTGTAAGCGATGCACAGTCGTTAAATGTGTAATCGCCTATTACTGTCAATAAATTCCCGAGCGTTATTTCGCGCAAATCCTTGCAACCGTTAAACGCGCCGGCGCCCAAATTTTCCACGCTCGTTATGTCACCTATCGATCTAAGCCTTGTGTTGCGATAAAACGCATTCTTGCCGATAGAAGTTACATTGCTCGTAAGATTGACAGACACGAGATACTGACAGTCGTAAAAGGCGCCTTCGCCTATTGTGGCAATCGTATCCGGAAGCTTAATCGACGTAATCGCAGGAAGCTGACCCGTTCTGTAAAACGCGTAAGAACCGATACCGGTAACCGTTCTGCCGTTATACGCGGACGGTACTATAACCTCGGTAGCCGTACCGTTATAGCCTGTAACCGTTGCAGTAGTCCTTACAACGTTGAACTCCAATCCGTCCGTATAATAGTTGACGTACAAATGCAGGTCGTCGGTAGCCTTACCGGCTGTGTACGGCTTGTTTGGATTGTTGTCTATCATCCAATCGCCTACGACGATATCGCTGTTATCTGCAAAGAAATCGGGCAAAACAACGTCTTCTCCTTTGCGCACGGGATCGACGCGCAGCTCTTCGCCGTTGCCGTAATAAGTCACGTAAACAAAATTTTCGGTGTCTTTTGCCCAATCGGCATACAACGTGAAGTTTTCTACGGGAAGTACGTCAAATGTGAACTTGTTGTAGCACTCTTTTTCCGTAAACCAACCGTTAAACGTATATCCGATTCGAGTGGGTTTATCATTCGGCTCGGCAATTTGATTTCCGGAAGCGGTAGCGACTAACAACTCGACCTGCGCGTCGGCGTCAAATGTGCCGCCGTTGGGGTCTAATGTAATCTTTACCCACGTTTTGCCGCGGAACTTAGCAACGAGCGTTATGTTTTGAGATATTTTGGTGCCGAATTCAAACATTTGAGTTTGGCTCGCATTATTCGGGTTTTCCCAAGCCCAGCCCGCGAATTCGTGCATTTCCTTGGTTGGATTATTTTCGGGTGCTTTTACTGTTTCGCCCGCAGACAGTGTGTACGTAGTCATCACTTCGCCGTCTACTATGAATGTGACCGTATACTGTTTGCTATTGCCGTCACCGCCTTTACAAGACGTAAGACATACGGCAAGTATAACTCCGACAATTACAAGCGCAAGCACGCACGACAAAATGATTATCATGTTCTTGCTGAGCGGGAACTTTTTACCGGATGTTTTGGTCGGCTTTTCGCTTTGCGCTACCGGCTCTTTTTGCTCAGCAGCATTTTCGGACTTAAGTTCGTCAGCTTTTTGCTCGGCAACGCTTTCGGCCTTGGGTTCGTCTACTTTTTGCTCGTCTGTAGCAACAGGCTGTTCTACAATATCGGGCGTAGGCTCGGTTGCCGGTTCGGTTTCCGTGTGTTCGGCAGTATCTGCAACTTGCTCGTCAGCTATCACCGCCGCAGTTTCAGGCTGTTCGGAAATCGTCGTCTTTGTCGTTTGTTTGGACGATTTTTTAGCGGCGGGCTTTTTAGTTGAAGCAGTTTTTTTAGTTGAAGCGGGCTTTTTAGTTGCGGCTTGTTCTATCGGTTGTTCCGTAGCAGCCGCAGCTTCGGGAACAGTAGCTTCAAGATTTTCCGTCACAGTGTCCGCAGCATTTTGCGCGGACTTTTTGGCGACAGGCTTCTTTTTAGTATTCTTGACCTCAGCCATTATTTGCCCCTCCTTTTTGCAGTTATAGTTAATGCTGACAAAGCAAGCAAGCACAACACGGCGATTATCGCTATTACAGGAACAACAGACTCGTCGGACAAAGCCAACGCTACCGTGTGCGATGCGGAATCGGTAGCGGACGAAGCTATTCCTGAGCCACCCAAACGATTGGACAATTCTTGATAGTAATTTACACCGCCAAGTATTCCGTTGTAGTATGCCGCGTCGATGCTTACCGTATTACCTGCGTCGTCTACATAGCTGTAATCATATTCGCCCTTAATAAACTTTTGCTGAGCAGCCGTAACCATGTTGTAATCGTCAAGCAAAGCGCGAATATTGTCCTTGTCATTCGTTTCCTTAGCAAGCTCGGCTTGCATATCCTCTATAAGCTCGAGCGTCGCAAGAGTGATATGTAACTTAGTGTCGGTTACTAAGCATTTGCCTACGTACTGCTTCCATACAATTCCGTCATAACCGTTTGCATTGTACGGAATGTATATTTTCAGTTGTGCCTTATCGGCGTCTGCAAAAGCAAAATTAAAGTTGTCGTAGAAGTTGGTGAACACGCCGTCGTTGCGCTCGATTAATTCATTGTCGTTGTCGACGTTATCGTCGCTGACAACACCGTCGTCAGCTTCCGAACTGCTGCCCGCGCCGTCGTCGTCACCATTTTCGGGATATACCATATAAGCATGGCTTTCAAGCGTCGGAGCATTGACAGCATTCAAATACAACGAAGTAAGGCCTGTCATGCCGTTCATTGCCGATTTGCCGATTACCTGCAAGTACACCGGAAGTACTACCGTTTGCAACGATGTGTTGCTGTTGAACGCGTATGCGTTAAGCTTGCTCGTTTTGTAGTAAACAGTGTATTCCGTGTCCGTCTTGCCGGCAGGATAGCTGACTAACGAATACGTGCCGTTTTTGTTTACACTATACAGCACTCCGTCTAAGCTCTTGTATGTGCCGTTCTTTTCGTCTATTGTGATGGACTTAAGCGAATTAGCACCGTAGAACGCTTGATCCTCCGCGGTCACAAAGCATTCGGGTAGCTCGACAGCAGTTATGATAGTGCCGCTAAACGCTTCCGCACCGATCTTTTGAATATTGGGCATTGTTACGGCTGAAACATTAGTCGCGCCCGCAAAGGCACGCTCGCCTATAGTTTCAACGTTGTTCATTACGATTGCACCCAGTGCTTCGCAGTCTGTAAACGCGCCTGCGCCCAACGTAACTAACGCCGACAAGTCGATATGTTCAAGCGCTTTGCAGCCGGCAAAGGCATTGTCGCCTATCGTTTCGGCATACGGGAACTCGGCGGTAACAAGCGACTCACAGTCCCTAAACGCACCGTTGCCTATTGTCTTGACTCCGCTATTTGATTTGTAGCTAACTGCGGTCAAAGGCGTGCCGGCAAAAGCTCTATTGCCGATTGCGGTAGTAGCTGACGGAAGCGTTATGCTTTGAAGCTTGGAGTCCTCGAAAGCGCCCGTGCCTATGCGCGTCACGCCGTCAGGCAATTGTAACGAAGTAATAGCCGTGCCGTTAAACGCATTGTTCGCAATCTCGGTCAAGCTCGACGGCAAAGTAACGCTCGTAAGCATGTAGTCGCCCATAAACGCTCTGCTGCCTATTGTCTTAACCGTATTCGGTATATTGATTGCCTTTATACCGCTTCTAGACGATTGTGCAGTCCAAGCACAATTTTCAAACATACTGTCGCTTATAGCTTCTAAGTTGCCAAAATCGACATTGCTGAGCAGATTATTGTACGCAAATACCCCTTTACCCACGCGCTTGATAGAGCTTTTAGCAAACGTGACATTAGTAAATTCGTTAGAGAATACGAACTTATCATTGGACGTCGAGGAAGTTACGACGCCACCGGCAAAAGCGTAGTCACCTAAATATTTTAAGTTTTTGGGTATTGTCAACGTAGGATTGACAGTTCCAAAGCTTCCATGATACACCGAAGCCATATAGAACGCCCTATCGCCTATATATGTAGTGTTATCTTCGGATATGGGCAACGTTGCAATAACCGATCTATAAAACGCGTATTCACCGATATACTTAATGTTGTTAATGCCTTCAAAATTCAAATAACTGACATTACCGTCACCGTTTATGAACATAGCGTTAAAGAAAGCTTCCGACTCGATATATTCGACATTGTTAAGGTTGATTACTTGAAGTGTATCCACCCTTGCAAACGCACCCGTGCCTATGGTGAGTACACTGTCGGGCACAGTAAACGTACCTTCGGTCTCCCTTGCCGTAGGATAAGCAATCAGCTTTTTCTTGGCCTTGTCATACAAAACGCCGTCCTCGGACGAAAGATATTTATTGCCGTTTTCCACAACAAATTCTTCTATATCAAGTCCACCGAGCGAGCCGGCGCTGATATTGTCGAGCATTGCACCGGACGAAATCTTTACGGAAGAAAGCTTTCTGCAGTTGCCGAATACGCTGCTGCCCATTATCGTCAAACCGTCGGGCAAAGTTATTTCCTCAAGCTCTATGTCCATATAGAAAGCCATATCGCTTATTTTGTACGCCTTGCCGTAGAAAGTGACGTTTTTAAGATCATAGCAGTGCGCAAACGCCATCTCGCCTATAACATCCACATCGTTTTCGAAGATAACGCTTTCTATACTAAAACATGCAAAGAACGCGCTGTCGCCTACCGTACGTGACTTGATCGTGACTTTTTTGAGATTGGTGCAAAACGCGAAGACGCCGCCCATATTTCTCGGCGAGGCGCTCGTCAAATACAATGTGTCATATTCCAACGAGGTATTTTCGGGTATTACAACCGACGTTAAGCCTCGGCAGTACGCAAACGCGCCACCGCCTATCATACCGACACGCGACAAATCCAAAGTTGTAACCTGGCTGTACGCAAATGCGTATTTGTCTATATACGTGCATTTAGATAAATCGGGATTTTCAATCGCGCAACCCCAGAACGACGAATCACCTATGGACTGAACGTTGCCGAGATTTATTTTTTCCAGCTTGTTGCAGTTGGCAAACGCCAAGTAGTCTATGGTGGTGAGCGATTCGGGAAGAACGACCTCGCGGAGATTTGAGCAATTGAAGAACGTTGCACGCATAATGGAGGTTATTCCTTCGGGAATGATAACCTTTTCTATGTACTCATTGCCATAAAACGCGCTGGGATATATGTACGAAACGCCCAAATCCTTGGGAATTTCCACAACGTTATGCTCTACCTCGCCGTTTTCGTTGACCCAGTCGCCGCCACGGCCTGTGTACGAGCGCAAATAAACATTGTCGCTAACCGTGAATTCCTGCAATACATTGACGTCACAGTAACCTGAATCGTACCGTCCGACAATGTTGGCCTTTACGCGAGAATACCCACTCTTTAACGCTTTAAGCGTAATTGAATTGCCATCCTCGGATACTTCGTACGACACAATAAAGCCGTCGCCCGTCGCTTCCCAAGCAAGCTGATACTCGCCTTCGTAATCGTACGGCTTAACGCGCGCAGAAATGGTAATCGTTTCACCACGTTCCAAATTGACTGACGTCGCAGACATTTCCACGCCGGTAATCTTTAAGCCGCCGGCCAGCTGCTCGGTAGTAACAGTTATTTTGAATTTAAGACAGTGCTGTGTATCGGTTTCGTCATATGCGCTAACATTGGGCGTGTGTATTTTAAGATACGTTTCACCTGTCTTTCTCGCCGTTAACATGCCCTCATCCGTTATTGTCGCAACAGATTCGTCTTCGATTTCCCAAGCGAGGTTTTTCATCCAGTATCCTTCCTGATACTGAGCAGGCAAATCGGTGCCCTCATTGACGTTTGCACTGACTGTGAGCAAAGTCTCGAAATCAAGCTGCTCGTAAATTTTGAGCGTATAATCGTCGCGAACGTTGCGCTTTTTGGCAATAATCAAATCTGTTTTGGGCGCAACAATCAACGACGCGTCGGGGTTGGCGGAACCGTCGCCGTCCTCGTTGATAACTATCTCGTATGAGCTTAGGTTTTTGGCGTAGTCGTACAGTGTTAAGTACAGCTTGCCATCGTTTTCCATTATCTTATTCCAGTATCCGGAAATATCCATTGTAAACAACGTTTCGGTATTGAAATCGCCGTTTACGGGGATTAAGCCGTCTTTTAAGCTTAACTGATCCATAAGGCGTTCATAGCCGTTTATCATTTCCTTGCTGCTGTACGTGTACACGCCGAAGCCCTGCATATAATGGTTGTCGTACAAGCCCAATTCAAGCTGGTATCTTGTGGACGTGCCGCTTTCTATCTTGCGGACGGACGCCCTTGTAAGCTGCGGTGCTTCGTTGTCCACAGTGAATTCGAACGAGAAAGTATTTTTGTTGCCGTACTTGTACTCGTCCATTTTGTCTATTTGGTCGGTATAATCGCCGATATATTCGTTATCTTTTTTCCAGTCGAGATAGCACGTCATGTTAAACGTGTACTTTGCGTTGTTGGGCAAATTGAGCTTGCGAATATCAAGCTCGATAAGAACCATACCGCCCGTTTGCGCACCACCGCTGGAATGAGACTTGCGCGCATTGTAGTCGACGCCCGTCCATATAAGCTCGCCCGTTGCGCTGTTGCGTATTTCCATTTCCACATACTTTGCGTTACGCAACAAGCCGGCATTAATCATATACAACATATAGTCGCCGTCGGAGTTGGTTGTAAGCGCGGCGTATCTTTCGCGCGTTACGGGCTTAGTATAGCCGCTTGCAAGGTTGAATGCAAACGCGCCCATACCGTAATAGCCTATATTATCCGTCGACCATGCCGAGTAAAAGCCCGAGTACGGCAGTGTGCCGTGAACGTCGGCTTTAAGCTTTTCGTCTTCCAATACCGAAGTATCTACTGCGGATTCGCCAACTTCGTATTCTGTAACGTCCAACATCGGCGCGTCAGCCCAGTCGCCGTAAAACGCCATATAAGGTATGTTAAGGTCTATGCCATGGGGGTTTTGGTTTTTGAGCAACACGTAGCCTTCCACAAACATACCATTAAGGAAAAGACTGTTCAAATACTGCTTATTCTCTGCGGAAAGCTCGATTTTGACCGTAATTTCCGCTTCGCCGTAACCGCTGACCAAAACGCTGCGCCCCGTAAGCTTAGCGCTACCCTTTCTTGTCTTTACAGAATAGGTATTGGTAGTGTCGGTAAACAAATGCGCTTTTTCCGAAACTGTGCGATCGTCGCTGGACATGCTTTCCGTCATAACGTACTGATCGAGCGAATAGCTTACGGCGCTGCTGGAATCATTGACAAGATTGAACTTCAATTCATACACACCCGTGCGTTCGGGATCGTCGCCGAGCGAAAGCTTGGGTTTGTTCAAACCGTCCACAGTAAGATATGCGGGAGTGTTTATGGAATGAGAAATATCGGCAATACCGGCGCCCTGCTTACGCGGCGAATAGGGATTGCCATCCTCGTTTTTGACTATCGTTGCGGTACTCATCATACGGCTGTACGATTCATCGCGTATGGCTATGGTGGAAGCATTGGGTTCCTTTTCCTTTACGAATTCGCGTACCAATATAAGCGCACCGGCGAGGTTGGGGCTCGCCATGGAAGTGCCGCTAAGCTTGTCATACTGGTCGCCGCCTGCTATTGCCGAGTTAATCTCGCCGCCATGCGCAGTGATATCGGGCGCGAGAATAAGGTTGGGCAAGCAACCCCAACTGGAAAAGTCGGACATAAACGGGCCGGCAAGGTACGACGTGGACAGCTTGATTTTGCCGCTGCCCGCCGCTACCATATCCTTCGAAAGGTCCATTGTGATGAAGCAGCTGGGTATCATCAGTTGTGTACCGACGGACATGGAAATCGTACCGGAAACGTTGTTATATACTATTACGCCTACGGCGCCTTGATCGCGTGCCGCGCGCACCTTGTCCTCGAAGTTTGTTACGCCGCGCTTGACAACCGCGATTTTGCCCATAACGTCCACTGTGGCATAATCGCTGTCCCCGCCTACACCGGGAACAACAACATACTCGAACTCTCCTTCCGTTTTGTCGCCAAGCAAACCGGCAACAAAATCGTTAGATTCGATTTTGCCGATCAAGCGCGATTCGGCAAAGTATTTTTCCTTGCCGTTGTACATAAAGTATTTGGTTTTTACGCCGCTGACCGAAGCAACCGAAAGCGCTGCATTGTAAGATCCGGGCGAACCTACCGTACCTGAATCGGGATTGCTTGCAAGGTTGGTGTTACCCCAAGTACTGCTTTGCGCCGACGATCCGTCGTTGCTCGCTGCAACAACCAAGCATATGCCCGCTTCGTTAATAGAATCGTAAACTTGGTTTATAAGCAACTCGTCCACCTCGCGCGAAAATCCGCACGACGTGCCGAGCGACATATTTATGGCGTCTACGCCGAGCAATACGGCGTCGTTAAGCGCAGCCAAAATCCATTCGGTCTTTGCGCCGCTGTTGTAGTCGGAGAAAACCTTGAATGTAGCTATTTGCGCACCGGGAGCAACGCCCGTAATCGTGTTGGATTTGCCCGCTATAATACCGGCAACGTGCGTGCCGTGCGATTCGTGCGGGTAAACATTGGCGTCTTTATCTGCATAATCGTATGCATAGGGCAGCTTGGTTGTAAGGTAAAGATCGTCCTCGTCTATCGCCTCACCCAGCATTGCAGAAAGCGACGTTGCGGTAAGCGCAGGTGCAATCGCCTTAACCGTGTCCTTGTTAATAGCAAGTGTGTCGGAGTCAAGCTCCATGTTAAACACTTCGTGCGTGTAGTCCGTGCCTGTATCGACAACGGCAACAACCGTGCCCGTGCCGTCGTAGCCAACGCCCGACGAATTGAATATACCGGACTCATAAACGTCAACGTAGTTTTCGGTAACCGCTTGCGGCGCGAGATAAGTTTCGGAAAGTAATACGTTTTGGACATGGCTGTTGCGCTCGATTGCCGCAATATCGCCATAGCGCACGGAAGCGGAAAACGCGTTCATTACCGTGCCGTAATCATAACGCCTTTCTATAATATAATTAGATAAAGCACTCGCCGCGCTCTCGCGTATGCGACGAAGGTTTTCCAAATTCTTTTGTCCACCCTCGGTGGCGACAGCCTGCGCGACCGACAATCCGTTGTCCGTCGCATATTTCATCATTGGTGTACCGTCAAGAGATATAATTACGTCAACAGTTTTGCTCGGTGCAGGCGTGGACTTATTCGATGCGGTTCTTACTGTTTCGTCGGTAAGCATATAGTCCGAACCGGCCAAGCCGTTGTCCGCCTGCTTGTACGTAACCGAAACGCCGTTCATAGGGTCGGCAGTAGTCGTATCGCCGCCGTGGTTGGTATTGGGCACGGAAACAATAGCGGGCGCATACACAACCTGCAATGCCAAGACCAGCGCCAACAATGCCGCCATCAAAATAAGTATTAGTTTTTTGTTGAGTGCCTTTCGAGCTGTATTAGTCATTATGTATCCTCTCGAATGTAGCGTTACTGTTTACAGTACGAACATATCATTATTGGTTAGACGTTTTCGGTCGGCTACCTATATAAAATCAAGCCGCCGTTTTGTCGTATTTAATCACCCGGACGCTCAAAAACGTCGGATTTTTTATACGACAATATCGGCATTGGTAGACGCCTTTGTCCAATCCAAAACCGATACGTACTAATTATTATACCGCATTGGCAAGCATTTGTCAAACATAAATACCTTTTAACAACCAAAATTTCGCACTAAATTTACAAGTTGTTTGCCATTATGCGAAAATTTTATCATAATATGCACAACACGTGTATGCAACGTCAATATAACTACACTATATAGTATATGAACAAGCAAAGCGGACAGATTTGCTCCATCCGCTTTGTTTTCGATATATCTAGTAGTATCCGTATCTCAATATGTAATGAGAATAAGTTTCGTCAACAATGGAAAACCCGTTCCGTATGTAAAACCTCTTGGCGGGATTACTCTTAAACGTATCTAACACTATGGGTTTATCAAGCCTGTTTGCAGTTTCGATAAAGTCCTGCAAAATTAAGGTGCCCAAGCCTTTACCGCGGAATTCCGGCAATAATGTAAAAACGTCAACTACAATTTTATCAGCTTCCTCATTGTAATAAACATAACCGGCAGTTTTTCCTTCTACAACGATTTTGAATAAGTCGGACTGTAATTGCATTAAATGTTCTTCCATAACCGACATATCGCAAGTGCCGAAATATTCTATAATGTACTTTTCGTAAGCGTCCATTTGACACTTGATATAGCTATCGTGGTCGCCGGATTTATATGGAACTAATGTGTATTTTTTCATTGGACACCTTATTTAAACCAATATCGATTCATTGACAAAGCTTTTCTTCTATTATCATTCTCGTAGGGAAGAATTCCCCCATTTGAATTCCTACCACCTTTGCCTTTATCGGCACGAAAATGTCATTTAGACATTGCTTAGCTTCTATCACTTGTTTCTCGTTGCCGCAAAATATTGTTGCATGAGCGTGCCAAGGAAAACCGTCGGCAAAATTGTTATCGAATAATTCATGTAAACCACGTAGGTCTTTATTCTCCGACGGTTCGATAAACAACACGCGGTTATTAAAGTGATTGACCTTATTGAGGTTAATATCAAATTCGCTGTGTTGAGAACAAACTTCTTTTATTCTAACTATAAGCTCCTGCTCGTCCTCAACCTTAAAGCTGCCGAGCGAAATGTGAAAAGGAATACCCATTGTTTGCGTACCCGCATATCCCAAGCTCAACACTCTGTTCTGCAAAGCTTTCAGCTTTTGCTGTGTCTCGTCATCGAACACTGCGAAAACAGTTAAAAATTTATCTTGTTTCATACATACCTCGATATGGAGTGCCAAACGACACAGAAGGGTTGCATATTGGGCACTTTTAAGTGCGAGCGCGACGGGAGTTTAGAACCACCTAAATGACCGAGCGCGAGACACGCAAAAAGGGCGCTTTGATAGCGCCCCTATGCGTTGTTTGGTGGTGCGGTTAACAGGACTTGAACCTGCACGGAGTTACCACAAGATCCTTAGTCTTGCGCGTCTGCCAATTCCGCCATAACCGCAATTGCTAACATATTGTACTAAATCGATTGAACTTTGTCAACTTATTTTTATCGTATTACACAATAAATTTTACGCAAATGCCAAAATCTTTTTTAAAGTTGGGGTATCGAGAGCATTTTCGGTTCGCATTTCCGCGTTTGCGGTGAGCGTTAAAAACTTTATTTCGTAGTCGAGGTCGGCGTTAGCGTTATATCTTCCGTCAAACGTACCTATTCCAACTTGAATTCCCCTATGCACCGCCGCGCACACAGGCGCAAAACCGTGGCCGTATCCGGCATCCGCTGTCGGTAATAGTATAAGCGGTACTCCCTCCTGTGCCATCAAATCCAAATCGTCGTTATCCAAGCACACGCCGCCCGCTATCGTGCATTGCCCGAGTATTCCAAGCTTATGCAACAGCATTATGGGCGAAAGCTTGTAGCGCGCTTCGATTATCCCCGCCTCGGTCAAGTCGTACGCAGCTCTTATAATTGCATGCGCGTTGTTGGTCAGTATATAATCGCACGCGTTTTCCAGCAAATCTTCATCTGCCATGTCGGGCAAATATATATCGCTTACTCCGCCGCCCAACGTTTTGGTATACGGCACCACTATCTTTACGCCGTCTGTTATCGGCGCGTTATCGCAACAAGCTATAACCTTGTCGCAAGATGTTTTTGCCTTTTCAATATTAGCGGTGCAAAGCGCGTTTACTCTCATTTCCGCCATTGTACTATTTTCCGTTTACGACCGATTTTAAGTATTCGGCAAACTTATCTTTCAAATCGGGGCGCTTTAATGCAAAATCCACCGTTGCGGTCAGAGCGCCGAACTTGTCGCCCATATCGTACCGCCTACCTTCAAGCTCATATGCGTAAACCTTTCCGTCCTTGATCATTGCATAGATAGCGTCGGTAAGGCTGACCTCGCCGTTTACTTCCGGCACTTGCTCTATGCGCTCGTATATTTCCGGCGTAAGTACGTATCTACCGATAGCCGCATATCGCGACGGCGGGTTCTGCTTGGGTTTTTCGACCATGCCTTTGCACCACACGAATCTGCCGTCGATACTCTTGGGATCGACTATGCCGTACTTATACGTTTCCGTTTCCGGTACTTGCTGTACGCCAAGCACCAGTGCAGGCTGTTTGGCATACGCGTCGCAAAGCTGCTTGGACGCCGATACGTCGCTGACAATAAGGTCGTCACCGTTCGCCATAATGAACGGTTCGTCGCCAGTAAACTCCCGCGCACACATAATTGCGTCACCGCTTCCGCGCGGAACTTTTTGCAAGCCGAATGTGATTTCGGCGTTTTTGGTTATATTCCGTAACGTTTCGAGCACTTCGGGCTTGTGCGCCAACTGCTTTTCCAGTCGCGGATTGGGAACAAAGTATTCCTTAATCGCCTGCTTACCCTCGCCAAGTATTATATATATTTGGTCGATACCGCCGGCAATAAGCTCGTCTACTATGTGCGAAAGCACAGGCGTATCGATAACGGGCATTATTTCCTTAGGGATAGCCTTTGTAGCAGGGAAAAACCTTGTGCCCATGCCGCCGCACGGTATAACCGCCTTGCGTATACGTGTTGTCATAATCACCTCGTTGTTAATCAAGCAATACTATTATTCTGTGACAGTTTTCACAGCGGAACCAGCCTTGATCGTTCAAAGACGCATTACCCTTTTGCGACAAATTCAAGCCGCATCCGCCGCAGTTAAACATATTCTTTTTATCGTCGCCTACGCCGCGAACAATTGGCGGAAATTTGTTTTCGTCAACCAACTTTGCGTATTCGGCGAAAAGCTTGGGATCCAATGATTTTCGCATTTCCTCCAATTCGGCTTTGAGCTTATTCAACTCATCGGCCTTGGAGCTGACAAGCTTGCCGTGCTTTTCGCGCGCTTCGACAAACCTTTGTTGAGCGGCCTTGCCCGTTTTGAGCGCTTCGGCACGGCGGTTACAAACAGCTCTCGCCTTGTCTTGTATGTCGTGCATCTTTTTGTCGGCGGACTGGAACTTGGACTTTAAGCTCTCCAACCGTTTGACACGGCGTTCAAGCTCCTCCTCCGAGTCGCCGCTATCCGAATTTTCCAGCTCGGCAAGTACGGACTCGTTGTCCTCGATATATTTTTGCAACTCCGCAAACATATCCAAAAGCACACCCGCTTGCTGCTCGCACTCGGCTATTGCACGCTTAGCCTCGTTAAACGCGTGCTTATATTTGTTCATTACGGCAAGCGCCTCGTCACGATCGATAAGGTTGTTGAGCTTACGAAGCTCAATGTCCTTTTTTTGATAAGCAATCATCATTTTAAACGACTGTTTGATTTTTTCGTCCATGATACTCTCCTTTATTATATTACGTCCGCCCTTTACGGTTGCATATTTTGCAAACGCATTACAGCCGTTACGTCGGATAGTTGTTGTTTGTTTGCATCGGGTGCGCGCGAATAGACCGCATAAAGCTGCGACAGCCGACGTTGCAAATCGGCGTTGGGCGTTGCGCAATCGGTACCGAAAACTGTCTGTAAATGTGACAATTCCCTTGTGCCGCAACCTTTGTTTGCGCGTATTACCGAATAGAACTTGTCGCGGTCGTATATCGGTATATCTCGGTCTATGCCGTAGCCCAATTCCAGCAATGTTGTCCTTACAATTCCGCTATCGCGGTGCGGACTGAGTATAAGCGTTTTGGGCAAGTCGGCCGCCGCCCGCAAGATTTGTGCGATAAGTATCCCGCCCATGCCGGAAATAATCGCCTCGTCACATTTGTAGCACAGTCCGTCGCAGCATATAAACGTTACGTTGGTTGCGCCCGACAGCCTGACTCGTGCCTTTTGCAGGCACTTTTCGCTTATGTCGGAGGCTATAACCCGCTCGGCTTTTGTCGTGCAGTATTCGGCTATCAAGCCGTGATCGCAGCCGACATCGGCTATCGTCCTTGACGGGATTATTAACGATTTGATTAAGTCCAGCCTTTTACTCATTTATTTATCGGTAAAATCCTTTAAGCGCTTGGAGCGCGTGGGATTTCTCAGCTTACGCAATGCCTTTGCCTCGATTTGGCGAATGCGCTCACGCGTTACTCCGAACTCCTTACCTACGTCCTCCAACGTGCGCGGGTGCGCGTCGTCCAATCCGTAGCGCAAGCGGATAACCATTTCCTCGCGCGGTGTAAGCGTATTAAGCACTGCGGCAAGCTGTTCTCTGAGCATACCCGCTTCCGCATAATCCTGCGGAGCCTTGGACTTTTCGTCCTCCAAAAAGTCGCCCAAGTGGCTGTCCTCTTCCTCGCCGACAGGCATTTCCAGCGAAACCGGATCTTGACTGATACGTTGGATTTCCATTACACGCTCAACAGGCAAGTCCATCTCCTCGGCAAGCTCCTCTGGCGTGGGATCTCTACCCAGCTTTTGCACGAGTATGCGCGTAGTGCGCGCCAGCTTGTTTATAGTTTCCACCATATGCACCGGTATACGAATGGTACGGGCTTGATCGGCAATCGCACGCGTTATTGCCTGACGAATCCACCAAGTCGCGTACGTAGAAAACCTGAACCCTTTGGTATAGTCGAATTTTTCCACAGCCTTCATCAAGCCGAGGTTGCCCTCCTGTATCAAATCGAGCAACTGCATACCGCGCCCTACATAACGCTTGGCTATAGCAACGACAAGCCTGAGGTTGGCCTCGGTCAGCTTGTTTTTTGCGTACTCGTCGCCTTCCGACATGCGCTTTGCCAGCTCGGTTTCCTCGTCGGCGTTGAGCAGCGGAATCCTGCCTATGTCTTTTAGGAACACCTTGACCGGATCGTCAGCATTGGTTTCGCCGCTTATAAGACTTTCTATGCTTTTTAGCTCGGCGTTCTTTACTTGACCGTCTGTTATTTCTATATCACTTTCGCGAATAATGCGCATCGCCTCCTCAAGCTGCTGTGCGTCCGCACCGCACTCGATAGTAAGCCTTTCGCCTATCTCGATATTCGACAAAAAGTTACGCGTCTTACCAAGCGCAATCAGCTTGGAAAGCGCATTGTTCATTTTGGATGTAAGTATTGGCGCTTTTTTCCCGTCTTTAAGTATGCTTATGCCGTTATCTTCAAACAGTTTGAGTGCATAGTCCATATCGCTTGCGCCGGCTTCGAGCGGCACAAGCTTGTCCAGAATAACGTTGTACTCGATACCGTCCGCCGCCGCGCCCGAAAGTAATTCGTTAAGTGCTGCGGTAATGGTTTCGGACGGCGCGTACGGCGCTTCCGCTTGCATTTCTTCTACTGCTTGTTTTTTGGATTCCTTGTGTCCTCTCATGTGTGCACTCCTTTAACTGCGGTATTTCTTTAATTTGGCAAGCTCAATATTCAATTTGCCTACCATTTCGAGATATTTGGGGTCGTTTGTTGTTTTGTGAAGTTGGGAAAGATTGTCACGCTCTTTGGTTAGCACTTCTCTATACAGCTCTGTTTGAACGTCTATAAACTTTTGCTCGCCGTCACCCGGCTTGAACTTGTAGTCTTGCAGCTCGTTTAGCAGCTTGCTTTCGTACCCGAACTCGTTGAATACGTCGGTGATTTCAAAGTCTTCATGCTGCCTGCACCAATTATACAGTCGCCTGGAAAATCCGTCCGGCATGGCATCGGTGACTACTCTATCGTAATTCACGTAATCGCGTTTGAGTATTATGCTCGCCAAAAAGAATTTAATTGTGTCGGAATACTCCGCCTGTTCATCGTCCGTTTGCGAGCTTGCGACGTCGCGTGGCGGGGCTTGGGCTTGCATACGCTTTGCCTTTGCCATCAGGTCGTCGCGCGCCTGACGTTTAAGGTCTTCCACAGCAAACCCCGTAACTGCGGATAGATATGAATAAAACTTGTCCTGTTCTACGGCGTTGTCGTGTGCGCTTATCACATTTACCGCCTCTACTGCAAACTGTGCCCGTTTATCCGGATCGCTCAAATCGCAGCTCGCTTTTAGTACGTCTATCTTGTGTTGAGTAAGCTGCACGGCCTCGTCCAAAAGCTTTTGGTACCCTTGTGCGCCGTCGCGCTTGATAAGGTCATCGGGATCGAGCCCGTCGGGCAACCTAACAACCTTGACCGTAAGTCCCACCTCGCGCAAAATGTCAAGCCCGCGCATTATCGCCTTTTGCCCGGCAGTATCGCCGTCGTAGCTGATATAGATAGTGTCGGTGTACTGTTTTAGCTGACGCGCGTTTTTGGTGGTAAATGCAGTACCCATAGTGGCGACCGCCGTGTTAAACCCCGCTTTATGCAAGGAAATAACGTCCATATATCCTTCTACCACGATTACGCTAGTTATTTTTTGAGTGCCCGAATTTTTGAGCTTTTTCAGTAGGTTTACGCCGTATATTACTTGTGATTTTTCAAAGAACCACGTTTCCGAGCTGTTGCGGTATTTGGCAAAGTGCGCGTCCTTTTCCAACGTTCGCCCGCCAAACGCCACAACGTTATTCATATTGTCTATTACCGGAAACATAAGACGCTTGCCGAATACGTCATAATATCTGCCGTCTTTTTTCTCGGCAATGCCGGCGTTGTACATTTCCTCATAGGAATAACCCTGTAACTTTAAGTAGTCGAGCATTTCGGTAAAGTCGAGGCTTGCACCCAGCCCGAACTTGCGCACCATTTCGGGCGGGATTTCACGCGATTGAAGATAATCGTTAAACGCCTTTGCACGCGGACTGCTCAGGTTATCGTAATAATGCCTAGCCGCGGCTCGCATAAGATGGAACAACCGTTCGCGCTGTTTCTTGTCCACACGTTCGCGCGTAAACGTTTTATTTTTCGGCTTGGGCATTTCCAGCCCCGCCTGCTCGGCAAGCATTTTGAGCGCGTCTATAAACTCAATGTTCTCTATCTTCATCAAAAACGAAAGTGCGTTGCCGCTTTCCTTACAACCGAAGCAGTGAAAAAACTGCTTGCTCGGCGTAATGGAAAACGACGGCTGCGTTTCATGGTGAAACGGACAGCAAGCCCAATACGTGTTGCCTTTGCGCTCGACTTGTGCATACCGCGATATTAGCGACACTATGTCCGTCTTGTCAAGCACCTTGGATATGAAATCGGAAAACTCTTTGTCCACAAACCCTCTTAATAATTCTTGCCATGATTACCGTTTACCATAGCAATTTTTCATCTAATAGCTATCCCTATTCGGTAATTGCATAGACTAAGGCATTTTAGCCATAATACTTTACCACACAAATATAAAAATGTCAAGTAAAATAGTATAACTCGACAAAGCAGTCAGCTTTGCCGAGTTATAAAATAATGTGAATTTTTATAACAGCACGTTTATGACACTTATGCCTTAGCGCCCTTTTTGTTCAAACAAATGTACAGCACTATTATTCCTGCCAAAATCAATCCGCCGGCTACGCCAAAACCGATTGCCAAACCGACGTATGCGCTGTCTATAGACGAGCTTTTTGTCACCTTAACATTGGTCAGCCATACATCAAAACCATATTCTGATACATTGGACTTATAATAATCTACCGACCAATATTTAGATACGTCAACTGTTTCTTTCCCGTTAGAATTACAAGTACTGGTAAATGATTCGGATTCTATTTTTTCCCCGTAATAGTACATAGTCAAGGTGTATGAAATTTCATTCTTGCCTTTATCCGCAATATATACTTGGAACTCTACCGAAGCCGACGCATGTCCTCCATCGTATGTATAATAAGAAATATCGGCGTCGAAGCTATCCTCTACATAATACCCGTTATTGCCGCCGCAAGCGACAAGCGAGAACATGCACGCAAGCGAGAATATAAGCGCTAAAAATACTTTAATCTTTTTCATGTCTACTCTCCTTGTTCGGGCGTTGCTATAACGGTTTGTTCAGGCTGTGCCGTGGGTGCGGGCTGCGCAGCAGACTTTTCGGTGCGGAACGAGGATACCGTAATCACTGTAAAGTACGCCGCCGGGAACAAAAATGATATAAACATTTTTCCGAGCTCGGAAAAGTACGCGGAAGCCAAAGAATAGCTTGTGTTTGCACCTTCTTTATAGGCAAGAACAATGCCACGCAAGTCGAAAATAAAGCCTAAGCACATCGCTATAACCACAAGGCTGAGCAACGCAGATATAAACCCGAATACTTTTTTGGATTTGGAAAAGTAAGTAAGAAAATAGCACACCACGGCAGGGATAGCTATACAAAACACAGCTATCGACGAGTGTTTTATGTACAATATAGTATCTTCAACATTTTTGACGGGTTCGGTAATTGTTATAGGATCGTTTGCCAAAATTGCGTCAAAAAGTAAAGATATCGCTGTGGCGACAATAGTAAAAGCCGCAATACCCAAAATTACGGATACAACTATATGTACTGTCTTTTTGTCCATAATCGTCTCCTCTGGATTTGTTTTATATAATTGTACATAACAAATACATGCTTGTCAAGTGTTATGGTAATTACAGTTCAAAATCCACAACGCCGCTATCGGTATGATATAGCGCGCCCATAGTAACGAAGTCGGCATTATTCAACAGCTGTTGTATTTTTGCTACGCTTTGTTTTACATTGAGAACACTTGCCTTAACGGTGTCATGTTCGTCACCTATAGCATGCTTTATTTCGTCGGTGATAAATTTCACGTACCCGCCGTTTTCATTAACCGCTGCCGTCACCGCGCCGCATCCGGTATGCCCGAGTACGACAACAAGCTTGCATCCCAAATGCTTGGTGGCATATTCAATACTACCAAGCTGAGTGCTGTCTATAACATTGCCGGCAACTCGTATTACAAATAAATCCCCTATACCCGCCGAAAAAATACTTTCGGGAATGACTCGGGAATCGGAACAACTTACGACAACGGCATACGGCTTTTGTCCGTGTTCACTTGTATACATACGTCTTTCGGGCGATATGTCCCCTGCGCCGACGGCAGAATTTATATAAGCTATATTGCCTTGCTTCAACTTTTCCAACGCAACGGATGCCGATATATTGTCGTGTTTCATACTACCTATTAATCTCCTCGTGTTGTTCGATAAAATATGTGCATAGCATACGCATATCGTTTGTTATTTTATGATTAATACTATACCATATTATCGACAAAAACACAAGACAATCGTTTAATTAAGTGTAAACAAATAACTCAATGCCGAATGCAGCGTTAATATTGCCGTAAACATTTCCGCCGGCTTGGGTACGTCTATAAATACATGCCGATTGTCAAATTGAACTTGCGGAAAATTTTTCAGCGCATTTTTAATTCTGCTGAATAGCTGAATAATTAATACACTTACCGAACGCGCTTTTATACATGCCCACAACGCCGAACAAGTTGATTGTATTGCGATTGAGCGCATACTCGCGCGAAAAGTGTTCGTTATTTTCCATAATAATCCTCCTCTAGCTGTTTACTCCACTATTCTAAACTATTTGCTCACCGATTACGTTGCATTTTAAATGACATATTACAGCACAAAAAAGAGCTTGTTCCGAAAGGAATAAGCTCATTGAAGCGCCTAATATATTTAGGATATTATTACGCTATTCTCGAAAGGATATGCCGCGCGACGTGCACACCGCTTGCCGACGCGTGCGAAAGCGAGTGCGTCACACCGCTGCCGTCGCCTATTATATAAAGCCCTTTGTGACTGACCTCGAGGTTTTCGTCCGTTTCCACTTCCATATTATAGAACTTGACCTCTACGCCGTACAAAAGCGTTTCGTCATTTGCCGTGCCGTTTGCAACCTTGTCGAGCGCGTAAATCATTTCGATTATGCCGTCGAGAATACGCTTAGGCAGAATAAGGCTCAAATCCCCGGGCGTCGCGCTGAGCGTGGGCACAACAAGGTTTTCCTCGATACGCTTTTGCGTACTGCGCCTGCCGCGCACCATATCGCCGAAGCGTTGCACTATAACGCCGCCGCCGAGCATGTTTGAAAGCCGCGCAATGCTCTCGCCGTAGCCGTTGCTGTCCTTGAACGGCTCAGAGAAGTGCTTGGACACAAGCAAGGCGAAGTTGGTGTTGTTGGTCTTGCGCGATTCGTCCTCGAAGCTGTGCCCGTTCACGGTAATAATGCCGTTGGTATTTTCGTTGACGACAATGCCGTGCGGGTTCATACAGAAGGTGCGCACTCTGTCCTCGTACTTTTCGGTAGTGTATACTATTTTGCTCTCGTAAAGCTCGTCGGTTATATGCTCGAACACCTCGGCGTTAAGCTCCACCCTTACGCCGATATCAACGCGGTTGGAATGCGTAACAATGCCGAGATTGTTGCACACCTTTTCCATCCACTTGCTGCCGCTCCTGCCCGCCGAAACAATGCAATACTTGCACGAATAACTTTTGTCCGCCACGACCTCGAAGCCGCTCGCGGTCTTTTTGATGTCTCCGACGTGTGTATTAAAGTAAAAGTCCACCTTGTCTTTAAGCTCGGCGTAAAGATTGGAAAGCACGGTGTAATTAATATCCGTACCCAAATGGCGCACGTTTGCATCCAAAAGGTGCAGCTTGTTCTGCGTGCAGATTTTGTGGAACGGCGAACCCGCCGTGGAATATCGCTTGGTCGCCGCACCGCCGTGTGCAACGTTAATACTATCCACGTACTCCATCAAATCCAAGGCGGTTTTCTTGCCGATATGCTCGTAAAGGCTTCCGCCAAAGTCGTTTGTAATATTATATTTGCCGTCCGAAAACGCGCCGGCGCCGCCGAAGCCGGACATAATAGAACACGTTTTACAGCTTATGCACGACTTGATTTTGTCGCCGTCGATCGGGCATTTACGCTTGGAAAGCTCGTTGCCCTCCTCGAATACCGCCACGCGCAGTCCGCTGTTGCGCAGCTCGTAGGCAGAGAATATTCCACCCGGGCCGGCACCGATAATAATAACGTCGTAATTCATAATTATTTTCTCCTAAACAATTATAATACAACACGCACGAGTTGTCAAGGCAAAACAAATTACCTATTGCGTAACGCTTACGCTTTACCGTTTATAATGTCAGCTACTCTTGCTTTGTTGTCGCAGAGAATTTTGTACAGTTCTTCCGCAGAGTTTACTTTAAGCTTAAAGCCGAACCGCGCCGACAAATAATTAAGCTTAAACAGATAGCGCTCGGCAAACCGTTTGGCGGTGTCGTCGTAAGTTTGAGGTATTTCCATAATGCAACGTATGCCGTCGATAATGTTGCTCTTTACCTCTTCCGCTTTACGGTAATAATCAATTTGATTTTCAATATCGGGAATATCGAACCCGGTTGTAGCCTTGTACAAATCGAGGAAGCGTTTTTCCTGCGCCGCGGTGTAGTGAATCTTATGGAAATGAATTGCAATATCGTAAACGGGGTCGGCAATTTGCGTTAGCTCCCAATCGATAAAATGCATTACGCCCCTGTCTTCATCCCAAAGCAAGTTCCCCCGATGGACGTCGCAGTGACAAAGCGAAAACGGTCGCTCGGTCAACACGTTTTGCCCGTCGTCAAGCATAACGGCAATGTCCGGCAATCCGAGTGAGTCGTAAAAAGGCTTCATAAGCGCGTACCATTTTTCGATAAGCCGCCGCAAAAATCCCTTTTCAAAGTCGTAAAACTCGCGCACCGTTCCGTACGGTAAGCCTGCCGTAAACTTTTCGGGAACGGCTTGTAAATGCATTTTTGCTATATTCTCCGCCAAGACGTCTACAAGACAGTCGTCAATGGGCGCAAGATCGCCGTACATAACGCCCAGCGATTTGCCGTCCACAAACCCGTGTATAGCGCATAACACGTCGCCCATGTATGCACTGCCTATATACTGCGGCGCGTTTAAATACGGCAACGATTGCGAGGCAAACATGAGCATATCGTTTTCGTCGTTTACGCGAATATCGACGGACTCGAAGTCCTCGACAGGCTCGCGCACAACGTACTTGTTGCCCTCCGCTTCCACAACGTAGTTTTTGTTATGGTAACCGATGCTGTAAGCGCCCGTTTCGCGTAGCTTTACAAACTCGTTCATTACCGTATTGGCAAGGACGCCGCGCTTAACGGCGTCTACCGTTTTACTCATATATTCGAGATTTTTGTTAGCTTCGAGAAGTTTATCTACGTCCGTGTTTAAAGGCGAATAGCAGCGCAGTCGCTGGTTAGCGCGAATAAGCCACTCTATCGCGGCGAGATGAAGATGCGGGTATATGTTTTCCCTATTATATATTTCGTTGCTTTCCTCTAATAATTGCTTAGCCGCGGCGTAGTTACCCAGCTTGTACAGTGCAACGGCGTAGTGCATCTTTGCCGCTGCCGCCCCCGGCATATATCCGACGTCCAGCAAGCAGGTTTCCGCCTCGCGCGCAGCGTCCGCCGCCTCAATCGGTTTATTGTCCATCAAAAACAATCTTGACGTGAACGTCATGTTTTTGCCGTATTCCAGTCGGTAATTGTTAGCCCGCGCTATTTTTCTACCGTTGGCAAGATACATAAATCCCTCGTCGATATCCGAACACACGCCGCCGATACTGTTAAAAGATTCCATAACAAGATAGTTCTTTTTTATTCTCTTGGCTATGCCGAGCGACTTTATGTAAAACGCCTTTGCTTCGTCAAAATAACCGAGCGCTTCCTTGACGTGCCCCATAAGCCGATTTTTCAAGTAGTTTGCCTGCCGCAAAGACTCCCCGACTTTTAGCGATTTGAGTTCGGAAAGAGCAAAATCGATCTTACCCTCCACGTAAGCGATGTCTATAAGCTTTAAGCGGCTCAAATAGTTGGCGGAGTTATTGGGAAACTTAGCCGCAAGCTCAATAGCATTTTTGTAATGTCCGCAAGCTATTTCCATATCGCCGTTTTCTCGGCACGCCTCGCCGAGATAAAACTCTATGTCCGCACGCACGTCTGCAGGCGCGTTATCCCAGCTTTCGTTGCAAAGCGCGCGCACCTCTACTATATTGCCGCTTACGCGCCTGTGTATAAGCAACGCAAATTTATTAATCCACTCGGTCGACTTCGAGCTGAATACGCTTTTCATGTACTGCTCGCACTTGTCGTAACAGCCGTTTTCCATCATGTGCTTTATCGTGCGGCGAAGCGGAAAATCGGACTCGCCGTATTGCGTGCAAAGATGCTTTATCGCCTTGAATATTACGGAAAACTTACCGTCCGCGGCAAGCGAAAGTACGCTGTCGAGAAAAGCATTTTCGGCAAGGAGTTCGTTTTCGGCAAGTATGCCATGGACTGCGTCGTACTTTTTCTCCTCTATAAGATGTATAAACCCGTACTTGACCATGTAGTCGTCGAAAATAAAATCGTCTATGTTTTGCGCTATCCAATCGGCAATCAACCTATTGCCGTCAGCCACGCTCACCCAATAATGTGTATTGCTTTCGTCGACAAGCCAATCCTTTAACTGCTTGTGGTAAAACCTTAAACCGCCGTCGGCGGCGGTAATAAATGAACCGAGCTCGCCAACCACCTGCCGCACTGAATATTCCGACACTCCTATGATTTTTGCAAGCGCAGTGGCAGGTAGCGGCTCTTTTGCGGCACACATAACCTGCAAAAGCGTTTTGGTGGTTTCGGGTGCATTAAAGTTACGCGACTGCCTGTCGAAATACTTGGTAAATACCGCGCCCATACCGCTCGGCAAATGCGCAAGACAATCCTCGCCGTCGCGTGCAATATCGTCCAAAATGCCAGATACGTACAAGTAGCTGCCCTCGCTGTGTTCACGCAACGTATTTACAATATTGTCGCTCAACGTAAGTCCTCTGGCCGCCGCTTCGCTTCGTATATAGTCCTCTATCTCGTCGCTGACCGAAACCGGCTTAATAAAAGACAGCTGCCCCGTAAGCGCGGGATCGGGTCGCGAGGTCATAAAAAACTTTAACCAGCGCGGGATATACAGTCGGTTAGCGAACAACGCCGCCGACACCTCTTTGATAACGGACATCTCCATCTCGTCTATGCCGTCGATAATGAGCAGCATGTTTTGCCGCGCGGTTATTGCGCCTGCCGCCTTAACGAAAAGTGTGGCAAAAACCTCCGAAACGGACAAATCGTTAAGCGCATGAAAGTCTATATTATTAAGAACATATTCCTCGTACTCGGGGCTTTTCATGCACAAGTGGTACGCCAAATGCTTAAAAAGCCGTTTTGCGTCGCAAGTTTGCGGAAGATAGTACGAACAAAAGTGCGCGCCTACCGCCTCGTCGTTTTCCAATGCGCACCAACTGGAAAAACTGCTTTTTCCCGTACCGGGATTGCCCGTCAACCAAAAAAACGATTCGCCGCCGTCGCATATCCAGCACTTAACCTTTTGCTGCATCTGCTGCCTGGGAACGTAATTTTTTACGCTACCTGCCATTTGCGCGCCAAAGTCGAACGGTTCTAACAACGTAATAAGCTCGTTTTGCGCGCCGCCATGGTCTAGCTCCTTTTTGCCGTTAATAACATCGACAAGCTCCCCGAACGATTTTTTAAAGTTCTCCTCTATTATATCTCCGTCCAAAAAGCTGCCGCGAAAATCCAACCACTGTATGCGCGACACCAAAAGCGGCGGAGTGCAATCTACAAGCATTATCGGAATTATAGGCGTCTTGTTGCCGCGAGCAAACGCAATCTCGTCCAAACACACGCTTTCGTTTTTGCGAACGGAATGAGGTGTCATAAACAGTACGACTACGTCCGCGGCAGTAATCATTTCCTGTAAGCTCTCGTCAAAGTTGTATGACGGTTTAAGCTGTTTGTCAAATAAAACGCTGTCGTCGCCAAACTCGGCGCAAAGCTCTTTTACAACGCGCTCGACTACGAAGCTGTAATTGTCTCTGCCATAGCTTATAAATATCTTCACCTAAACTTCCTCCGCAATGTTAAGCAATATATCATAAAACGGTTTATATTATAACACATATAATCTACTTTTGCAATATCCGACAAAAACAAATTCGGTATTGACAAATATACGGTGTTATGATATAATGCTCTGTTACATCGGCGTTAGCCGTAAGTAAGCGAGGAGACATTATGTTCGAACAAGTATTACAGTTGATTAAAAAGTATCCGCGGATAATAATACACCGCCATTCTTACCCCGACGGCGACGCGATAGGCAGCCAAATCGGGCTTGCGACGCTTATTAAAGATAACTTTAAAGGCAAGGACGTGTATATGGTGGGCGATCCCGCTACCCGCCTGCCCTTTATCGACACGGTTATGGACGAAATCCCCGACGAATATTTTAACAACGCGCTCGCAATAGTTTTGGATTGCGGCGGAGCGCATATGGTTTGCGACCAGCGGTACAAGACAGCCGCAGCGACGGTGCGCATAGACCACCACATTTTATGCGACAAGGTAGCAGACGTGGAAGTGATTGACAGCACGTTCGAAAGCGCATGCGGCATGGTCACGTTGATGGCAAAGGAATGCGGCTGGAAGCTGTCGCTGCAATCGGCAACAATGCTGTATATGGGCATGGTCACCGACAGCGGACGGTTTGCTTTCGATTCGGTATCGTCGCGAACCTTTGAGCTGGCTGCGTTTTTGATGTCGCAGCCGATAGACCTAAACGCGCTCAACTACAACTTGAACGCCGAGGATTTTTCGGAGATATTGAATAAAGCGAACAATATGCACAAAATCAAATTCACCCCGCACAACGTCGCATACATATACACGGCGCGCGAGGAACTGCCCCAAACCGGCGACGTCCCCATCGTGTCCACAGGGCTTGTAGGACTTATGCGCGACATAAAGGGCGTGCATATGTGGGTAAACTTTACCGAAAGCGACGACGGCGTGCACTGCGAGCTGCGCTCCAACAATCCCAACATAAACCCCATTGCCGTAAAGTACGGCGGCGGCGGACACAAAAAAGCGAGCGGCTGCATAGTCCCCGACAAGGCAACCGCAATGAAGCTGCTTGACGATTTGGACGCGCTGGCTGTAACGGAGTAATAATATGAACGAGCAACTCAAAAGAAAAATCCTGCAAAAGATAGAGAGCTACGACAAGATTATAGTATCGCGGCATATCCGCCCCGACGGCGACGCCATAGGTTCCACTAAAGGCCTTGTCAGCATACTTCGCGCCACCTATCCGAACAAAAAGATATTTTTGATTAACGACGATAATTCCGCTCACCTCGCCTTTTTGGGCGGCGGCGACGATATACCCGACGACAAAATTGACGAAGTGTACGACGGCGCATTGCAAATAATAATCGACACGGGCACGGCGGATCGCATATCCAACCGCAACTACCAAAAGGCAAAAGAGCTGATAAAGATAGACCACCACATAGACGACAAGCCGTACGGCGACTTGTGCTGGATAGAAGACTACCGCTCGTCAGCAAGCGAGATGATAGCCGACTTTTACGTGACGTTTAAAGATAAGCTTAAAATAACCAAGGAAGCGGCAACGTACATATACTGCGGCATGGTCACCGACAGCGGACGGTTCCGCCACGACGACGTTACGGGCGAAACAATGCGGCTTGCGGGCGCACTGCTCGATATAGGTATAGACACGCAAACGCTGTTTGCCAACCTGTACACCGACGACCTGGAAGCGTTTAGGCTTAAATCTTACGTATACGAAAACCTGAAAATAACGCCCAACGGCGTAGCGTACATATACGTGGACAAAGCCACGCAAGAACGGCTGAATTTAACGCTGGAACAAGCGAGCGAAGCCGTCGGCGAGCTTAAATATATTCGCGGCAGTCTTATTTGGATAGCGTTTATAGACAACGTGGCTAAGAACAATATCCGCGTACGTGTGCGGTCGCGGTACTTGGGTATAAACGACCTTGCACTCAAATACCACGGCGGCGGACACAATATGTCGGCGGGTGCAACGTGCTATACGGCGGAAGAAATGCAATCGCTTATAGCTGAAGCGGACAAATTGCTCGGCGAGTATAAAGCGACAAACGGAGATAAACTATGAAAATACTTGTTGTAAACGACGACGGTATTTACGCAGAAGGAATAAAGCACCTTGTTTCTTGGGCAAAGACCAAGGGCGAGGTTTGCGTGTTTGCGCCCAAGGTACAACAAAGCGGAACAAGCCACTCGATTGAAATACATAACAGCTACGAGGTAAAAAAGGTAGACGACGCATTTGACGGCATAGAAGCGTACAGCGTGGACTCCACCCCTGCCGACTGCGTGCGCGTGGCGATGCTTGGAATGGGCAAAAAATTCGACCTTGTATTGTCCGGCATAAACAAAGGCTTTAACCTCGGCGCTGATATTCATTATTCGGGTACCGTGGGCGCTTGCTTCGAGGCGTCCAACTGCGGCGCAAAATCGATAGCGCTGTCATCGGACTACGCTTCGTTTGACAACGCGGTAAAAAACCTCGACAGAATATTCGCCGAAATAGAAAAGCGCAAGCTGTTGGAATACACAAATATACTGAACGTAAACGTACCCGCCGATGGCGACGAAATACTTATAACAAAGGTTGGCGGAAAGGTATACAGCGACACGTTCGACTTTTTGCCCAACGATATGGTAATGCCCCGCCTTATCAGTCTTTACAAAGGCACGCGCAATTTAGAACTCGACACCGACGCAACGTTTACCGGACATATCACCATATCCCCGCTTCGCGTCGATTCCACCGATTATGCAGCGCACGAAAAGTTAAGTAAGAATTAAGAATTGTGGCGGCATAGCCGCATTAAGGTCGCCCCTCATCCGAGCGCTTCGCGCCCACCTTCCCCCACGGGGAAGGTAGCAAGCGATACAGCTTATCCAAGTGAAGAGCTTCCCTCGGGACCTGTCGCATAGCGACTGATGAGGGCAAAAAAATTGCAACAAAAAACAGCCTTCCATAAATCGAATGGCTGTTTAATTTATCTAAAATCGGCATATTATTACATATGTTTTAACAATCTTGAGACTACGTCGGACTGAGCATATAACGCCGCCATAACACGCACTTCCTTAACTTCCTCTACAACTTTGTAAATCAATACAAAATTATTTACGTCAACGCGTCTATATCCATTGCCTTCGGTTAGTCTTTTGTCATTAAGCTTTGGGCGTTAATTTGGAAACATAGAAACGCTTTCCATAGCTTCAACCATATCCGCGAGTAATTTGCTCGCTGCGGCTGGATTGCAAAGCTCGTTAGATATGTAGTTTAATGCTTCGCGAATGTCCGCTTCTGCTTGCGGAAGAATAATTCTTTTGTATTTAGTTGTTTGCATACGCCGCTTTCATCTCCGCAACAAAATCGTCAAAGCTACGCATTTGCCCTGCTTGCTCTTGCGCTTCCGCATTGCGGAGCTTGCTTGCCAACATTTCGATAATTTGCTCATCGCTCGCTTTGGGGACTGTGGTGACGGCAAACGGTATACCCTTTTCCCTTATTGCCGCAAGCAAAAACATATTTACGGCCGTCGTCATATCCAAACCCATTTGCCCGAATATATTTTTAGCCGCATCTCTTACGTCGGTATCTACTTTAATGTTCATATTCGCTTTCATAATACACCTCACAATTATATGATATGGTTATTATATCACATATGCGCCTATTGTCAATATATTAGGCGCATTTTTGTTTACACTATTGTGGCGGCATAGCCGCATTAAGGATTAGATTCTTCACTGCGTTCAGAATGACAAAAAAAAATTACTTTGTTTCATATTAAGCAAACTATTCTTTTTGTCCTACGAAGCAAGCCCTTGGGCTTATTCCGAGCAACGCGAGCAATCTCGTCCTTTTTTATTCACCCACCACAGGCAAAGTAAAATGACAGCAACAAAAAACAGCCTTCCGATTGGAAAGCTGCTTTTTTGTTTTGTTACTTTGTTGTTTTAGGTTGGATAGGATTATTGCTCGTCTACGATTGCTTCGGGAAGCTCAAATGCCGAAGTAGTTGCAGCGGGAGCAGGAGTGGTATCCTCAAATCCCCAAAGCACCACTTTACTAAGTTGTACGGATGCTTTGCCGACTTTGCAATCTATCGCAATACTGTAGTACTTGTTTGTACCTTGGGCATCATTGGGAACAATAAACGTTATATCACCCTTTGCAATAGTGGCCGTTACTTCTGTCGCATCACTCAAATCAGCGTTGTTAGAAATCAAAAGCTTGAAACTGTTAATGTTGTTCGCCGTTACTGCATCTATAGTTACAACAACTTTGGTTACTTTTGATTGAACGGCGGTTTTAGTCGTAATTGAACTTACGAGTGCTTTTGATGTATGTCCACCTTTGATATAGTTCCATCCATTATTATTGTTATTGAAATTCTTTACTTCCCAGGCAAGTCCGTCTTGTGTTGCATCAAAAGTAGACTCATAGGCACTAACACCCTTACTGTTATTTGTTGAATTGAATGTAATGGTTTTCAGTTCTACAGGGTCTTCATCGCCATCGTTTTTGCTTTCCACAACTACGGTTGTATTGCCGGCAACGGTTAACGTATAGGTATTTCCATTAGCTTCGGTAGGATTAATAGCCGTGCCGTTTACTTTGACGGCAGTAACTGTCTTGCCTGTTTTTGCCGCAACAGTAAACGTAACTTCCGTGCCGTTGGTTGCGGTTTCGGGAATACCTGTTACAGTAGCGTTGTCATCATTGTTGCTAATTGTGATGTTGGAAGTGCCACGGGTATTGCTTTCGAGATATACGTTGGTATTGTTATTGGAAGTAAATTCGATTGTACCGTTATTCGTGGTCGGAGTCTGACCCGGCTTTACATAAACATAATTCACAATGTAACCGCAAACAACAAGAACGTCGTTCTCTACGGGAGCCGCAACATCTGCGCGCAGATTTACAGTATAAACAATGATAGTCTTGTTCGCATCATTAAGATCTGCAAGGGTAAGGCTCTGATAGTAGGTCTCACCATCACTGGTTTTAACGGTAGGCGCGTTGATAAGCTTACCCGTCATGTAAACTACTTGCTTGGTTGCTGCGTTAGCAACGCCTTTGCACTCATCCTCAGCAATAGCAAGAGCTGCGCTTACGGAGATCGGAGACTGCGCCGTGCCGTAGTCGAAGGGTGCAGTGTAAAGAACCTTGGTGGTGTAGGTTTCGGTCAAAGGAGTGCCGGTGCCGCAAGTAATGGTAACTTTAATGGTAACGCCTTCTACGTCCGCAGCTGTTGTGGGATTGGTAACGGTCATCTTGTTTTCATTGTCAATCGTCACAACACCCTTGCCGTCTACTACCTCCCACTTCAACGTAGCGCCACCACTGCCGGAAGAAGGAAGCTGTATAGCGGTTTTAGTTGCCGCATAGGAAGCTTTGATCACTTTATCGGCAGCCGTCTTTGCCGCTGCGATTTTTGCGTCGTCGGGATCATCATCGTTAACCGTATCAAACTCAACAGCAATGGAGAATATAAGCGCACGATTGGCGGTGTCAATTGTAATTACCTTAGAAGCTGCATCCAATTCAAATACGCAATCTTTCTTAGCTCCGTCATACTTGTTCAGAGTTTGAGGCGTAGCGCCGTTTACGGCAACAGTATCCGTGGCTGTCCAACCGATACAGTTAATCGTTACCTTGGTTACGTTCTTCTTGAATGTGAGGACAAGTTGGCCTTTTGCACTGCTTGTTCCCATCTTAATGAAGCCGCCTTTATTTGCGTAGTCACCTCCACCATCTCCGTTGCCTTGATACACCTTAGAAGCAGCAACGGCAGCAAGAGTGGCTGCATTATCGCCCTCTAAACAACCCTTGAACGTTGTTAAAGCAACAGCGTTGTCTTTAATTTCGCTACCCTTTTCAATACCCGCGAAATCTAACGTTACTTCGGTTATATTGCTGATATCGACATACTTCTTTACGGTAATCGGGAACTCCTTGGTGGCAGGAGTAGCCGTGCCGGACTTGATAGTAGCGACAATAGTAACAGTTGCGTCTGCGTCCGTCGGAAGCTTGGTAACCGTAAGCTTGCCGTTAGCTACCGTAACGTATTCGGAAGGACCGTTTTTCACCGACCATTCAACAGTCGCGCCGCCCTTTGTTGTTTCAAGGGTTACTTGTTCGTCCTTATCATAGAATGTCGTTTTAGCAAGGGTAACAAGCTTTTGTGCAGCGTTAATAATATCTTCATCGGACGCACCTTCGGCAGCGGCCACGTCGACTATTGTAACGTTGGTAAGCTCGGGAGTAAGAGTTCCGTCCTTTTGATAGTTTTGGAGCTTGCCCTTAAACGTTACAAGTTTGCCTTTTTCAAGCCCTGCCGTCGCCGACAAATAATTTTCATTACCCGCAACCTTGACCGAGAAAATGTAGAACGCACCTTCGCTGTCCTTGGTTTTGTTTTCGTCGTATTCATCTACAATATATATATCGTAGCTGTTAAATGTACTATACGTACCGGGATCGACGACATAGCCTTTTACGTATACTTCCTTCGTGTCAGTCGTACCGGGTGCAAGAAGGCTGGTAACCATTATTGCCTCGGCCGCCGTGTACGGATGTGCCGCAGTGCCGTCGTTTACAAGATTGAGCGGAACAAGCTTTATGGTAATAGGTTTGGTGGCCGTCTTGCCGTTAAGCGTAAAAGTAGCGGTGAGCGTTACTTCGGTCTCGCTTGTAGGCATGCTCGTTACTTTCAGCTTGTTGCCGTCTTCAATCGTAGCATAGTCGGAGGTTACCGCCCAAGTTATGGTTGCGCCAAGCTTTTCGGCGGGAAGATTGTACGTGTTTACCGCAAAGTAGTTTTTATTGGTAAGATCGAATGAATCTTTTATACTCGCAACCTTTTCTTCGTCGGTTGCAGCGGTTTTGTTTGCAACGATATCGAGCGTCGTTAATCTAATCTGACCTGCCGACGCCGCGAACTCTATTGCGTCCATAGTGCCCACAAGAGTGAGAGTAACCGTATTGTTTTCTGTATCCGCAGTAACAGTACCGAGATTTGCCGCTTCGAGACTGCTCTTTAACCACGCGGGATAATCCGAAGTTTTGCCACTATTGTCGGTGTACGACGCTTCGCTGTGGAAAACAAGCTTTGCCATGTTGGGATATTCGATTTTAACAGACGAACTCTTGTAAATGCGAACATGGTAATTAGAGGAAGCGTTGTTTACATTAGTAGAAGAATTACCTTTGCTGTTGGTAAGCTTTATACCGTTCTGTTCCCAAAGCTGATGATCGGCGTCAAATTCCTTACGAACGCCCGACGTCTCGCCATTGGTAAAGTCAATAGTAACTTCGGTTTGATCCTGATTAGCTACGGCCGCGGGAATCTTGTGCTTAAATTCTTCCGATTGGGAAGCACTACCGACGGTAACGGTGGCTTTAAGCGTATATTCAACTACTTCCGTTGCTTTTGTAATGTTAATGGTTACTTGTCCGTTTTCGTCCTTGTCGCCGACGGAAACGTAGGTTTCATAGCTGGGGAACTCACTGGATACCGACCATTGTACGTCGTACATTTTGCCGCCCGCACTGGTTTTGCCCATAACGGTATAGCTGGCAGGCGTTTCCTCTGCTATTCTTGAGGTAAGTTGGATTACTGTTGCAAGGCCTGTTTGCGCAAGTTGAGCGTCGTTATTATTATTGCCGCCGTCCTTGTCTCCACATGCTACAAACGCGCCTGCCGTGGTTGCAACCAATGCTGCCGCAATGGCCGATGTGAGAAATTTTTTCATGTGCTTCTCCTTTTTAATTTATATGTTTTATTTTTTATAAAACCGGTGTTAGTTAATTCGGGTTGCCCCGACGCCCTTCGGGCACCTTCCCCCACGGGGAAGGTAGAATTTGGTTGAGACTCTTCGCTGCGCTCAGAGTGACAAAGTAGTTAGTGCGGCTTCGCCTAGATCCCTCCGCTACGGTCGGGATGATGGGAATTATTCCGCGCATTCCTATGTAAAATTGCTGTTATTGAACAGTGCGGCATGACCTTCCCCATCATTTCGAGCTTGCCGAGAAATCTAGGCGACCCGCCGCATTGTTGTTGTGTCATTATCACCTATTGGGTGCTTAGTCGAGGATTTCAATTAGGTCGACGTGGTAAACTTTGACTTGATAGTTGCCCTCGGTGTGACCTTCCTGTTTGTAGTAATCGACAATGCCTTTTACGGTTATCGTTTTGCCTATTTTAGTCGTTCTGTCATAGTACTTACTCTCCTCGATTACTTCGCCGTCTTCGTTAGTCAACACTGTTGTGCGGACTGTAATGATAGTGCCGTCCTCGGCCCTGCAAGTGAGCGAAATCGCGCCCTTGCTGTTGCCGGTTTTGGTCGTATAGGCATCGATTACGGTCAAGTTCTTAACCGTGACAGACGTGTGCCAAACCACAAAACCGTAATCGAATTCACGATTGACTATTTCGGTAACGACTTCGCCGTCTTCATCCTTTACAACGTTGCCGTCTTCGTCTACCTTAGCCTGCTCCAATTCGACCGTAAGCTTGCCCGATACGATATCGTGGGCGCTTACTTCGGTGAACATGGGGTACGATACATAGTCCTCGTCGTCTTCCTCTATAAGCTGAGAATTGTCGGGGTCTTCGGGGTGGAATCTGCTGTACTTAATGTCGGAAATTTGATATGTCGAGCCTGCCTCGTAGTACATAACAACGCCGACAACGCTTACGCAATTGCCCGTTTTGAGTATGCTAAGCACGGCTGTATCATAAGCGTAAAATACTTGTATGCCGTAATGTATACCGGTTTCCGCATCAACGTTCTCTACATATACGCAGTTATCGTACTCGGACGTAATCAAACCGGCTACCTTTACGCGTTTGCCTACATAGTCCTCTATATTGCAGCGAAGCTCCTTCATTGTTACCTTTACCGCATCGCCCGGGAAGTCGGGATCCTTCTGTCCCGAGTAAAGATAAAGTTTAAGCTTTTGCGCCTGCACCATGGCGTTCATAGCCGATTCGCCGTAACGGTTGTTGGCAACCGACGAGCCGAGCGCAAGACCTTCCTGCAAAATTTCTACGTTAAGATTTTTGTACTCGTCCGAGTCAGCCGTCTTGTACCATACCCAAAGTATGTAACGTCCGTTGCCGTCCAAATTCCACTGGGTGTCGTCCGATTCTACTATAATGGACGTGGCTTTTTCCAGCCTGCCGCGCGTAAACTTGGACGCTTTGCCGCCCCACTGCTCGATCTTGCCCGTCGATTCGGGAGTATTGATCGCTATGTACCGCGCCTTAATGTAACCGTCACTGCCCGTAAAGTCAGACGAAGGGTTGGTTGCCAACGTGGAATTTAACACCGGCGTAAAATGCGTGGTGTCGCCGTCTACGTACAAGCGAACGGTAACCTCTTGCTTTTTGGTATTGCTGGTCAAGTCGAGTTTAAGCTTGCTTGCGTAGTCGACAGCTTCAATCTGCTGGGTTCCGCCGGGAGGGTTCCCCGTGTTACCGGGTTTAGTTGTTGTGTTGCCGTCATCGCCGCCGCAAGCGACGCACAACGCAAACACGACAACAGCTAATATAGATAATAATAACGTTTTAATCTTTTTCATAATTAACCTGCAAAGTGATTGCACTGATATATCGCGTCTTCAAACGCTTGGTTTACAGGCGTTCCGTTGAAGACCGCAGCCATAAGCTTACCTACCTCGTCACGTGCTCTCGACGATCCGACAAACGCGGGCGAAGTAAAGTACGAATTCGAATTGGCCATACAAGTCTTAACTGCCGTTTGGATTAAGTTATCAAAGCCGTCAGCAGCGGCAATACCGGCCTGGTAAATTTTGTTTTCCGTCGCCGTCTTGATTACCGGAGCGTAGCCGGAGTCAAAGGAAAACTCGGCTTGGAAATCGATGCTTGTGGTAAGGAATTTGGAGAACAACCAGCTGGCAAGCACCTTTTGCGGGTCGTTATCCTTGAATATGCATATGGACGGGCCCTGAGATATCGCCTTGGGATTTGTCTTATCAATCTGCGGTATAGGCGCTATACCTACCTCAAACTTGCGCGTGCTTACACCGCCTACCGTCTCTCTATCCGGCATTTGATAGGACGCGCCGGCGGAAGAGCCGATGCACATATATACGTCTTGTGCCGTGAACGCGCCGGAAGTGTAAGAACCGTTATTGGTTTCGGAAGTCAAAACGTAACCTTTGTCAAACCAGCCCTTGAACCGAGTAACAAAATTGCGATTGGTTTCGTTGTTAAAACGGTATTTTTCGCCGGTAGCCGATGTGTACGGAGAATCAAGCTGTGCGCACATCGTAATAAACCAGTTTGCTTCCGAGTCGTAGCCAAGCGGCGTTTTGGTCGGAGCAATAGTCTTTATCTGTTGGCAAACGCTTTCCATTTCGTCCCACGTTGTAGGAACGGTAAGGTCGTTGGCGTCAAAGAACTTCTTGTTATAGTAAAGAACCTCGGTCGATTTGGCAAGCGGAAGCGTGTACATAGTCGAGCCGTCGCCAAACTGATAGCCCTCGTTATAGTAGGCCTCGAAGAACGCTTCCTTTTGCTCCTTGGTGTAGCCGATAGGTTCTTCTTTATCTTCGGCAACTTTTACCTTTATATCCTTAAAATCGCCGTCGGGAAGGAAATCGTTTAACGGAAGCACTGCGCCTGCCTCGTTGTACATTGCTACGTGATCGGGATAGCAATATGCCAAGTTAGGCTGAGCACCTGCGTATATTTCGGTTACTATCGTGTCGCGCACGTCCTCGTATTTACCGAATACACGGCTGGCATCAACCTTGATGTTGGGATAAATCTTGTTGAATTTCTCGATGTAGTCTGCAAGAATTTTTTGTTTGCTCTGACCCATTGTGTGATAGAATTTAATTTCTACCTGCTTTTCCATGTCAAAGCCACCTTCGGGCATGACAAAGTCTTTTACTTTGCCTTTGCCGCCTTTTCCGCAGCCGACAAGACCGCCAAACGACAAGCATGCCATCATACCTGCCAACACGATTGCACCAAGCTTCTTTTTCATAAACTTTCTCCTTTAAGTTTAGTTTTTTATCCTTTAAGTCCGCTCTTCGATACTCCGCGCATTATGTATTTGCGGAAGAACAAGAATACCAAGAATAGCGGTATAGTGACCAAAACAACAGCGGCCATTTGCGCAGGGAAATCGGGTATACCGTATTCCGTGGTAAAGTGTCCGCGCAATCCAACCGTAATCAGCTGTTTGGCACTATCGGTAATTACCAAGTTGGGCCAAGCATAAGTGTTCCAAGCGCCCATCATTTTAAGTATGGTAATGGAAACAAGCGTAGGCGCCGCAAGCGGTATCATAACCTTCCACAGGTATTTGAAGTCGCTCGATCCGTCTACCTTGGCTGCAAGATACAGCTCGTTGGGTATTTGCATAAAGTTTTGCCGCAGCAAGTATATGTAAAATACGCTTACAAGGAACGGTACGATAAGTACGGTATACGTGTTTTGCCACTCTAAGTCGCTAATCGTTACATAGTTGGTTACGGTAAACAGCTCGCCCGGTATCATCATTGTGGCCAGCAATGCGCCAAACAGGATGTTCTTGCCCTTGAATTCCAGCCGCGCAAACGCAAATGCCGCAAGCACCGTGATTATAAGCGACAGCAATGTGGATACTATGCCAACTATGCATGTGTTAAGGAACAGCTGCCCCAGATTGAGTCCGTCGGCATCAAACGCCTTGGCGTAGTTGGACCATTGAAACTGGTGCGGCCACAACGTCGGTACGGACAGATTGTATTCGCTGGTAGTCTTTACAGATGAAATAAGCATCCAGTAGAACGGGAACAGCACGACAAGCGCCATTATGCCGAGGAATATATACAGCCCGATTTGAACGAATATCTTGACGACAAGCTGCTTTTTCGACACCGCATCGATATCCCTCTTTTTCATTACCTTGTCCGCAGTGGCTATATCGTTATCTTGCGGGGCAGCTTGCTCGGAAACAACTGCCTGTTCTTTTACGTTTTCAGTCATATTTTCCGTCATATACCCACCTCCTTAATAATGAACCTTCTTTTTGCTTACGTACAAATTTATCATTGTTACAACAAATATGATAGCAAACAAAATGAGTGCCGCGGCGCTAGCCTGTCCTTGGTTGTTATCTTTAAGACTGTCGTAAATATATCCGACCATGGTGTTCATATTGGTTCTGAAATTAGTGTGTGCAGGACCCATGTTATTGCCGAATATACCGACTACGCTCGAATATTCCTTGAACCCGCCGATAAAGCCGGTTATTACAACGTAAGCGATCATCGGCGACAGCAGCGGAACGGTTATGCGCCAGAACGTGCGGAAGCGAGAAGTTCCGTCAATCTTGGCCGCGTCGTAATACTGTTTGTTTACGCCTTGAAGTCCGCCCAAAAGTACGAGAATTTTAAACGGCAGCGCATTCCATACTATATAAATTATAAGCACCGCCATGTTGGCCCATCTTTCGGATGGATCATATCCGCTTATCTTTCCGTTAACCCAGTTTATCGGCTTGCCGCCAAACGCTTTGATGATATTATTGATAATACCAACCGAGTCGGGCGCGTTAGTGGCGCTGCCGCCTACCATACTGAACATAGCCATAAATACCATACCGATTGCTATCGAGTTGGTAACGTACGGCAGGAAGAATATGGTTTGCATCCCCTTTCGTATAAACTTAATCGAATTGAGTGCAACAGCTATGAGAAGTGCAAGCATTGTTGAAATAGGCACCGTAATAACACACAAAAGCAATGTGTTGCCAAGACAGTTGATAAATCCGGCATACGTCGCTACGTCAACAAAGTTGGCAAAGCCGAACTCGAACGTTTCTCCTCGTATCATAGCAAGGCCGTTATAGCCTTCCAACAACGACATTCTGACAGTGTTGATTATAGGCCATACCGTAAATACTCCGAGCAAAACTAACGTCGGCAACAAGTATAACCAAGCTTTCCACTGATTTTTAGTACTCGTTTTAGCCATACATTAATCCTTTTTATCCGTCTTAGCGGCGGTAGATTTTTTGGTAGTTGCCGTGGACTTTTTGGCAGTCGCGGGTTTCTTTGCTGTCGTTGTAGTCTTTTTGGCAGTAGTGCCGGTAGACTTCTTTGCGGTCGCCGCAGGCTTCTTAGCGGCAGTCGCGGTAGTCTTTTTAGCCGTAGTGGATTTCTTTGCCGTAGTTGTAGTTTTCTTAGCCGTTGTAGCAGGCTTTTTGGCTGTTGTTGTCTTTTTTGCCGCAGGCTTTTTGGAGGGAGCCTTCGCAGGCTTTTCTTCCGCTGCAACAGGTTCCTCTACTGCAACAGGTTCGCCTTCCGCTACTGTTGCCGCCTGTTCGTCCTCGGGTGCCGATTGCGGTTCCGCCTCGGGCGCCGACTGAACTTCGGGCGCAGCGTCGGTGGCCGCCGCAGGCTCGTTTGCCGCCGATTCGGGCGAAGGCGCCATAGCCTCGACGACTGCGGCCGTTTGCTCTATGTTCTCGGCCGTCGGCTCGACAGGCGCTTCGTCTACTGCGGGCGGCGCATTTTCCGTCGTTTCTGCTTTGCCGTCTGCACTTACCGCAGTTTCTTTCTTTTTGGAGAAAAGACCTTTAATGCCGTCAATCGCTCTGACGAATATGTTCTTTTTGGGCGCGGGCGCAGTGGCTTTCTTATCCACATCGTCGGCTTCGCGCGGGAGCGGACCGTTATGCGTAACGTAACCCTGACCTTCCGCTTCCATTTCGGCTATCATTTGCTCATGCGCGGCAAGCTGGTCGCCGAAGTAAACACGCTGCTCGGTTTCTTTATTGAATATAAGCACCTTGTGCGGTTTGAGATTGAATTTGACGGTTACGTCCTCGTTGGCCTTTTCTTGCTCGGCGCCGTCAGCGGACGCTGTATGATCTACAGAACTGCCCGAGCTTCCGCCCGCAATATTGCCCATTTCGTCCGCGGAAATGATTGAGCGGACAACGGGGTTGAGCGAGCTTTCGCACGTAGATACGACCGAAATGTCTCTACCCATAACATCGATACCGGTAAGCGTGGTGCTAAGCTTGCCGTTTTTATCGAGAATAAATCCCTCGGGACGAATACCGACGTAAACTTCTTGATCTTCTACGCCGTCTACGTCAAGCACACACTCCTCGCCTATGTACAGCTTGCCGTTTTCCACTTTGCCGGTAAACACGTTGATAGGCGGCGCGCCTAAGAACTTGGCTACGAACAAGTTTGCGGGATCGTCGTATACCCACTGCGGCTTGCCCGTCTGCATTATTACACCCAACTTCATAATTACTATGTAGTCGGATATGGACATAGCTTCTTCTTGGTCGTGCGTGACGAATATAGTTGTAATTTGCGTGCGACGCTGTATGCGCCTTATTTCCTCGCGCGTTTGCAATCTCAAACGTGCGTCGAGGTTGGAAAGCGGCTCGTCCAAAAGAAGCACTCTCGGCATCTTGACAAGCGCGCGAGCGATAGCTACGCGTTGCTGCTGTCCGCCTGAAAGCTCGGACGGCTTGCGATCCATATACTCCTCTATCTGAACAAGCTTGGCTGCTTCGGACGCGCGAGTCAACATTTCCTCTTTGGAAAGCTTGTTTTCGCCTTTTAAGTTCTGTAACGGGAACAGTATGTTTTGCTGTACGGTCATATGCGGGTAAAGCGCATAGTTTTGGAACACAAGACCGATACCGCGATTTTCGGGCGAAAGCTTGGTTACGTCGTCGTCGCCGAAAAATATTTTGCCACTCGACGGTTCCTGCAATCCGCTTATCATATACAGCGTAGTGCTTTTGCCGCAACCGGAGGGGCCCAAAAGGCAAACGAGTTTACCGTCGGGGATTTCAAGGTTGAAATCGTTTACGGCGATGACTTCGTCTTTGACCTTTTTGTTTCGGCTTGCAAAGATTTTTGTGATGTTTTGCAGTACAACTTTCATGTTTTCTTCCGCTCTCTGTTGTTTATTTTTTTGAACCTATATCAACCATTCGCCTGCGCTACAAGTTCTTTATGAGCGAGCGCCTTTTTTTCCACAAGCTCGTCTTCCGTTTGGAAAATCATTTGTGTGCGCATATCCGCCGCTACAGTGTAGGCAAGCAAATCGTGAATGAGTGTTCTATTTTTTGTTGCAAAAAACAAAACGATATTCAGCAGTGCCAATGCCGCTAACAGTATTAGCGCCAGTATTCCAAGTCCTCCGAAGATGAATAGGAATACGAGTAGCACGGGGAACATCGTTTCTATTGCGTATTTGCCGAGTATAGTTCGCGCAAAAAGCGATAAATTGGTTATCTTGACACAGTTGGGGCGAACAAGGCATATACCGAATACCTTTTTACCCACCGTTTGTCCGTTTTTAAATATAAGAGGTAAAATAAATTCCAACACTATGAATGCAAGCAACAAGCCGACAGATATCATCATAAAGAGTAGATTATATACGTATTGGTACTGCCAGTTTACCTTGTCTACGGGCGTAAGCTTTAAGCTTGCATCGTATGCGGCTTTGGTAGCCGCGTCCTCACCTTTCGAATTGCCAAGCGTTTTCATAAGCTCGTCCAACGAGGATTTTTCGCCGTTTTTGGTGATAGTATATTCGCTGCCGGTAGTTTGATAGTCGTATCCGTAATATTCGGCGACCGCCGCTACATGCGTTTTTCGGAAATCTTCCCACTCTCCGTAATACTGGTTGGAAAGTTTTTCCTGATCGCTGTAATTGCAAATAAGCGAGAGGATGAACATGAACCCCGTTGTTAACACAACGAGGAGTATCACATCGAGCAGTGACGCAGACGCCCGCTTGACGATACCGGTTTTCCTCAGTTCGAACATTACTCGCGCTCCCAAGCGTTACGGAAATGTCAATCCGTTACCCTCGTTCCTATTATAACTCATTTTTCGGAATAAAGCAACGGATTTACGGCGTAAATTTGTATTTATTTTTACAAATTCATGTATACATTTATACTAAATATTGTGTGTGCGCACCAAGATATGCACAATACCTACCGTAATTTGACGTCAAAAACGTCGATAACCCGGGGATTTGACGCCTATCCCCATATCGCACTCGCGTATTCGGGATGGTCTATAAACGGGTTGCGGTTGCCCTGTATCTTGTAAACCTCGTTGTTGCGCGTAATTTCTATTTGATCGACAGGGTCGGCGGCGTTCCATTCGAGCATCAGTTTGATTGCCGCAGGCTCTGCCAACGACACGATATTATTGAATTTAAGCGTACCGAATGCTCCGCCGCTGCCATTGGTAGTGCCGTAAACGTTGGCGTAGGTATTGTAATGCGTGTACACGTAAAACACTATGCGCGCGACGTCGCCTTTTACCTTGTCGAGCGGTTCGAAAGTACTACCGCTGATGTGTCCGCCGACAGCCACATTATTCCTGCTTGTATCTTTCGACCATGCTTCTTTGCCACCGTTCGCTACGCCGAATTTATAGCTGCCGCGCGTGCTGTTTAATACACCCTCCGCAGGACGAATATGGTGCAAATCGGTTCCGCCGTTTCGCGTGCCGCCGCTGACATCCGTCCACATTCCGTTGGAAAGGCTCTTGCACCATACATGCTCACGATTCCACGTGCCAGGATTACCGCTGAACGACATAATACTATTTTGTGTGTAGAATTCGAGAGCGCCGCCGTTGGGACCCGGATCGGTTAAGTATATATATTTGGTGTTCTTGCAATCGTCATACGAAGTGTAGTACGTATGCGTTGTTGTTATAAGGTCGTGTATCTGACCCAAAAGCTCATTGCCGCTTGTTGCGGTAATGCCCGAATAATACTTTTGCACTTCGGGCGAAATTATCGTTGAGCTTTTTATGTATGTTTTAGCCTGCGAATAGTCGCTATTTTCGTAATTAGCGTCATCGCTGCACGCCTTAACCTTGATAGATTGGTTGCTTTCAAGCGTTACGGAGCGTCCGGTTATCTTTGTTTCCGCACCGCTGTTTATAACGTAATAGTAGTATTGCGCATTGGCAATGCTGCCCCAAGTAGCAACGCCGTTAGTGCTTATATTGACTTGCGGCGTACCGAGCTTGGTGGGCTGAGGCGCGCCGACTATATATGTTTTAATTTGCGAATAATCGCTGTCGGTATATTCCTCGTCGTCGCTGCACGCCTTAACCTTTATTGTTTGGTTGTTGGTAAGCGTTACGCTGCGCTCGGTCGTCTTTGTTTCGGTACCGTTATCTATAATATAGAAATAATACTGCGCATTATCAACGCTGCTCCAAGAAGCAACACCGTTGCTTGCAATAGTCACTTGCGGAGTGGATAGCTTGCCGGGTTGTTGAACGGTATTTTCGGTGTAAGTCTTGTACGCGGAAAAATCGCTATCGTCATAGTCCTCGCTACCGCTTACAGCCTTTACCGTAATGGACTCGTCATTAGACAATTGGACTGAGAGATCGATGGTAAGATTTTCATTTCCACCGTCGATAACGTATATGTAATACAATGCGTTATCCACCCGCTCCCAGGATGCGACGCCGTCGCTACCGATTGTCACCTCGGGTGTAGCAATCCTCGGTTTTGTAGTTGTAGGCACCCTATCGGACGCACAGCCGGCAACCGAGCAAAACAAAAGCATCGCCGCAAGGCACATCGCAATCGTGTTTAAAAACCTTTTCATAAGACATCCCTCGTCAAAATCCGACATGAATTTGCAAAACAGCAATTCATCTATATTATACCACTTCGATACAAAAAGTCAAATACTTTTTCACTCGACCGTACAGTATACAAGAGGCTCGTCTTGCGGTTTTTCGTCCTGCATCATTGTCGCCGAAAGTAACAGTTTTTCCGCCGCAGTGAACTTGGTCTTATCGTTTGCGTACAGAGTGGCAAGCTCTTCGCCCGCTTTTACGTAGTCGCCCGTCTTGCGCCGAAGCATAATACCAGCACTGTAATCTATTACGTCCTCTATGGTATTCCGTCCCGCACCAAGCGCAAGGCTTGCAAGCCCATACGCCTCTGTATCCACCTTGCAAATATATCCGCTTACGGCGCTTTTTACAGCGTAAGCATATTTTGCCTTTTTAAAGTTTTCGGTATTTTCGATAAGCTTTACGTCGCCGCCCTGAGCTTTGACCATCCGCTTGAACGTATCGAGCGCACTTCCGTCGGCAATAGCTTGCTGCGCCAACTTTTTGCAGTTTTCCACGCTGCCCTTGCCGGCAAGCGAAAGCATGTATGCAGCAAGCGTCAAGCACACTTCGGTAAAGTCTTTCGGTCCGTGGCCGTTAAGCGTTTCCACCGCCTCTATAACTTCGAGCGAATTGCCTATTGCGTAGCCTAGCGGTCTGTCCATATTGGTTATGAGCGCTACCGTCTTTTTGCCCGCATTCTTGCCGATATCAACCATCAGCCGCGCAAGCGCTTTGCTGTCCTCCACGCTCTTCATAAACGATCCACTGCCCGTCTTGACGTCAAGCACTATGCAATCGTCGTCGGCGGCAAGCTTTTTGCCCATAATGCTCGCGGCGATAAGCGGCATGCTGTCCACCGTAGCCGTAACGTCGCGCAAGGCGTACAACTTTTTGTCAGCCGGAGCAAACTGCTTGCTTTGACCGACAATAGCGAAGCCTATGTCGTTGACCTGCTTAATAAAATCTTCGTCCGAAAGCGTTGTTTTAAATCCTTCTATCGCTTCCAGCTTATCCACAGTGCCACCGGTATGACCTAAGCCCCTACCACTCATTTTGGCAACCTTAATACCGAACGACGCCACAATAGGCGCGACTACCAAGCTCGTTTTGTCGCCCACACCGCCAGTGGAGTGTTTATCAACGCGTATGCCGTCGATATCCGAAAAATCCAGCCTGTCGCCCGAATCGCGCACGGCAAATGTAAGATCGCATGTTTCGCGCACCGTCATGCCGCGAAAGTATATAGCCATACACAACGCCGACGTTTGATAGTCGGGAATGCTACCGTCGGTCACGCCGCCGATAAAATACTTGATTTCCTCGGTGGTAAGCTCTCCGCCGTCACGTTTTTTCTTGATAATGTCGTACATTCTCATAACTCATACCTCACAAAATTGTTGTTTGATTGCAAAAGCGCGCTGTTATACAACGCGCTTATAATTATGCCCAACCGCCCGTTTTAACGTAATCGGCCAGCAAATCCCTTGCATACTTTTCACTATTCCACCGCTTAACTTCGGTAATTCTGTTACTCGTAAAAGTGGAAGTGTAGCTGTCGACTATAATATAATAGTAGGAATTATTCGACACATTGCTCGACGAAATAGTGCTGTAAATATGGTAATCGGCGTTGCTCGTCTCCAAAAATTTGGATTTTAAGTACGTGCCTTGTATTCTGCCGAGCACAATATCGTTGTCGAACGGCAGTATAGAGAACAGCGAAGCGTACGTAACGTTGCCTGCCGATACCTTATACGGCGAACGCAGTCGCAAAAATCCTCCGCCGAGCACTATGTTATACTCACTTCCCCATAGCTCAACGCCCTTTTCATAATACAGCCTTGAAACGTCATCATAAATTGCGTCGCTGCTCTTTTGGGATTTGATATTGCCTAAAACCGTGGTGTACGGATTGCCGTCGGGGAAATATTTATTAAAAATTTGTTCTACAATAGGGTCGTCTTTAAGACTGCTGTTGGCGTACACGTTAGTCCCGAGCGAACGCGGCGTTACGGTATATTGCTTGGTGACAGTATTGTACGACACGTCAGCTTGGCTTACATACCTGTTTTCGCCGCCGCCCTGCAAGTGATAAACACCGTAATCGTCCTTTTTAATATAGTTTTGGTGCGTATGGCCCTCGAATACTAAATCGACGTAACCGTCGGAAAGCGACTCGTCGTAATAGTCCGATATGCTTGTGGTTTCACTGCCGTATCCCTCGTGAATGGAATACACTATAAACTCGCAACCTTCGCTGTTTCTAAGCCTATCGGCTTCCGTCTTGACAAGCGAAGTAAGCGTATCGCCGGTTGCAAAGCTTAGCCCGGTCTTGAAGTCGCCAGATATGGAGCTAAGGCAATCGCCTATCGCGCCTATTATGCCTATCTTTATGCCGCCCTTTTCGACGATAGTAGACGGCTGACAATAATCGACCTTTTTACCGTTGTAAGTTATATTAATCGCAAGGAACGGGAACTCGGCAAGCTTGCTGTTGGGCGTAAGCACTGCCGAACCCCAATCGTATTCGTGGTTGCCGAGAGTCATAGATACAAACCCGACCTCATTCATCCACTCTGTCATAAGCTTACCCTTGTTTGTGGACGATTCCACAGTGCCCTGCCACATATCGCCAGACGAAAGTAAAACCTCCTCGCGCGCAGTGTCGGCATACAAGTTCTTCAAGTACGTGGTAAACTCGTCCACACCCGGTTGATTATCGGTATCCATAAACTTGCCGTGCAAATCGTTTACAGCCAAAAATGACAGCTCTGCCATAACGCTCTTTCCGCAATCATCGCAAATTTTGTCGGAATTAGCATCGACATGGGCGTGCGCAATCGGCTTGTCGGCTGTATAAGTAACTTGCCGCGAATAGTCGCTGTACTCGTAATCTACGTCGTTACTGCCCGCCTTGACCTTGAACGTTTGATTGTCGGCAAGCTGAACGGTAAGCTCGGTCGTTTTTGTTTCGGTGCCGCTATTTATTACATATATGTAATACTGTGCGTTATCTATCCTATTCCACGTAGCGCTGCCGTCCTCGCTTACCGCAACCTGCGGCGTGGCGAGCTTGATTTTTTGAACGGTATTTTTTATGTACGTTTTATAATTAGAAAAATCGCTGTCGGCATACTCCTCGATGCCGCTTACGGCTTTTACCTTAATAGACTGATTCGAAACCAATTGAACACGACATTCTATCGTCAGGTTTTCCTCGCCTTCGTCGATTACGTATATATAATACAATGCATTTTCTACACTGTTCCACGTAGCTACACCGTCGGCGTCGATAGTAACCGTAGGCTCGTTAAGCTTGGGCAATTTAGGCGTCCTGTCAAACGCACAACCGACAACCGAACACAACAAAAAAACGGAAGCGAGTATGGTTGAAAGCATTCTGATAAGCTTTTTCATAATTTATCCTCGAAAGCTTACAAATTGTCTTTTGTAAACGAAAACGGTAACAGCTCGCCAAGCGTATATACATTAATACTATCGGCAGTGCCGAGGACGATTTTAAAATCCTTGTCGCAAAACTCGGCAATAACCTGCCTACACACGCCGCAAGGCGCGCAAAACGAGCCTTCCTCGCCCGCCTTGCCGCCGATGATAGCAATAGCTTCAAACTCGCGTTCGCCCTCGCTGACCGCCTTGAATATCGCGGTGCGCTCGGCGCAGTTTGTAGGCGTATATGCCGCATTCTCTATGTTGCAGCCCGTATACACCTTGCCGTTTTTGCAAAGCAACGCCGCGCCTACGCAAAAATGCGAGTACGGCGAATATGAGTTTTTGCGCGCTTCACACGCTTGTGCCATCAGCGAACGATAATCCATTATTGTTTAACCAATCCCAAAAAACTTTTTCCGCTTGTACATTGCTTATCCACGCCGAAATATTCCAAAGCGGTTGCACATATATCGGCAAAGCTGTCGCGCACGCCTAAGTTGACGCCGCTCTTAATATGCTTTCCGTAAATGAGCATAGGCGTGTATTCCCGAGAATGATCGGTGGATGGCGTTGCGGGGTCGCAGCCATGGTCGGCCGTGATGATCAAAACGTCGTCGTCGCGCATATCGCTCATGAACGACGGCAAAAATCTATCAAACTCGGTAGCCGCCGCGGCATATCCGGCAACGTCGTTGCGGTGTCCGTACTTCATATCGAAGTCCACAAGGTTTACAAAGCACAGTCCCTCGAAATCCTTGTCCTGCATAGCCTTTGCAACCTGCATGCCATGCGCATTGGACGTTGTGCGGTTGCTTTCGCTGACTCCGCTTCCGGCAAAAATATCGTATATCTTTCCCACCGAAATTGTAGCGTACCCTGCACGTTGCAATAAATTAAGCATTGTGTCGGCAGGCGGCGCAAGCGAAAAATCGTGCCTGTTTGACGTGCGCGTAAAAGGATATTCGCCGTTGAACGGACGGGCGATTACCCTGCCTACTCCATGCTTGCCGACAAGTATATTGCGCGCAATCCCGCAGTATTCGTAAAGCTTACTTACGGGAACTATATCCTCGTGCGCGGCGATTTGGAAAACACTGTCAGCCGAGGTGTAGCAAATAAGCGCCCCGGTCGCCATATGCTCTTTGCCGTAGTCCTTAATGACCTCGGTGCCCGAATACGGCTTGTTGCACAATACTTTTCGTCCCGTTTGCTTTTCGAATTCCTTAATAACTTCTTCGGGGAAGCCGTCGGGATATGTCGGCAACGGCTCGGGCGAAACAATGCCCGCAATTTCCCAATGCCCTATAGTGGTATCCTTGCCCATCGACAGCTCGCTCATTTTGGCATACGAAGCCGCAGGTGACGGCACGCCGCCGCCCACTCCGTCGATGTTGAAAAGCCCCAATTTTTTCAGTTCGGGACAATCGAAGTTGGGATGATTGCGAATGGCGCCAAGCGTATCGCTCCCCTCGTCATGCCACTTGTATGCGTCGGGAAGCTCGCCCAC
>CAMWMF010000011.1 GCA_947175335.1 uncultured Clostridia bacterium | reverse complement strand
TTAGAAGCGTAAGATTCTACGTACACTAACAAAAAACTAAATCAAATTTAGTACTTTATAAAAGCGTTATAAAGCACAGACAAAAACTAAAAACAAATGAATTTTTATCATTTAATCGACAGTGAAACCCGTCCATTCGATATGGTTATATTCCATTACGTCGGTTGAACGCGTCATGCCGATTTTTTCGTAAAACGGAATTGCGCCGCTGTTTGCACAAGTATACATTGCTATATTCTTCTCACCGCCTGCTAACTCGTGTATCTTTCTCACCAACGCTTTACCGACGCCTTGGCCGACACACTCGCGCACCACACCCAAGTCTGTAATAAACAGCCAATACGCAAAATCGGAAATACCAAAGCACACGCCGATTATTTCACCGTTTTCATTTCTTGCCACCAAACTTATCGAACATTTGCTTACCAAAGTTCCTATACGCTCATTAAATCTTTCTTTGGGATACTGCGAACCCAAATCCGACTTTTTTAAAAACGCAATATATTCATCAGCCGTCAAGCGTTCTTGTTTTATTGTATACTCCATTTATTACCTCATACAATTATATTTATTTTGTTATAGCCCACAAGTAACAATCGACAAGAGTATTGTTTTTGAACATGCTGAATTTTTTATGTATGCCCTCGCATTGCATACCTATTTTTTCCATTACCCTGCCGCTCTTTTTGTTTTGAATGTGGTGCGTAGCTTGTATGCGCTCATAGCCTACGGCAAACAAATACTTTAACACGCTCTTTGCGGCTTCGGGCATAATGCACCTTCCCCAATACTCGTCGCTTATTACCCAACCGAGTTCCGCACAGCGTTTACGTTCATCCTTGGCGCAAACGTCTATACAACCTATTACCTCATTTGTTTCCTTCCACACTATCGCCCAACAATATGTATTCATCTCCGCGTAATTGGGCAAAACGACGCCCGTAAGATAGCTTTTTGTGTCCTCTACGGTTCTATGTGCATCCCAAGACAAAAACTCGGTCACTTTTTCTTTACTGCAATAGTTATCGTACATATTTTGAGCGTCCGACAACTCGAACCGTCTTAAAATCAATCTTTCGGTTCCTATCGTTTGCGTGCCTTTATGTTCCATACCATCTCCTTTTGCTCATTAATATATCACTTATTTCGGATTATTTCAAGTAGATATTAATTATTTCGAACGCCTTTTGCACCAATCTTTCGTTTCACAGTTAGGGCATTTTAATTTTACACTTATCTTTGCATTTTTCATCGTTCCGGCGGATAAATCAAAAATTCTAAATATGCCGTGAGTAAAAAATATTTTATACGGATTAACTTTAAACTCATGCCCGCAATGCGGACATTCGTAAGTATCGCCGCTATACGTTACCGGTATTACTATAATGAACATGAGTACTGCCGCCGATAAGCAAACCGAAAATCCAATCCATTCTCCATTACTCCCGAACATAATGCAAAACAAAATACTTATACCGATTAAGATAACAAGTATACCGTTAATATAGCCTTTTAATTTCAATTTCTTTTTTCGCGTGTAAATAATCAGTAAAATGAACGAAAGTGCCGATATCGATAAGCTGATTGCAAATTCAACCCACATTTGCTTGCTGCCGAAAAACATGCAAAACATTATCGGAATATAAACAAGACAAATAAGCAAACCGGAAAAGTCAAATTTAACTTTCGATTTCTTTTTACGCGATTTCTTTTTCTTCATAAGATACCCTCGTAATAATATAATATCCTACTCCACGAATTACCGTCAATGCAAAATTCATGTGGCTATTACAACTAAGTTGCTAATTTTACAAATTTAAAACGGAACGTCAAAGTTCGCTCATTATCATTTGTTTCTTATGATTTCTTCCGTACTATCTTTACCTTTGCACATTTATCAAAATCCAATTCTTTACCCCAATCGTTTTCAGCTTTTAATTTTGAAATTTGCTCTTCTGTGAAATCATTATAAGGCTTATCGATTGCAGGCGGCTTCACATAACCGTAAATATGGATTACATTTCCCTCACATAGCGGAGAGGATATATAATTGTTGCCGTTGTAGTAATAGGCATATTCGTCATCATGTCCTTGACAAATTACCAAGTTTACACCGCCGTAATCAGCTTTGCCCTGATTTCTGCCATCAATATACTTTCCATATTCTTCGGAATAACAAAAGAGGACTCGACCGTATTCGTCTTCTTCCAAATAATGTACTAAAGGTTCAGTTACAACCTCATAAGATATAGAGCCATACATATTGGGAATACTATAAACAGCCACCGAAAAAAGTTCGGGATATTCTCCGGTATATCCTTCATAGCCCTGGCAGCCGGTTAACATGAAAACAGCCGCAAGACTTATAGTTCCTATTAAAAAGGATTTTAAACGATTTATTTTTTGCATATTTACTCCTTGATATCTTTCCTATGTCTACTAATATATTTGTGATAAAGCCTATCTAACGTATCTCCGCCATTAACGTAATACGCTACGCACAAAACTTTTTTATTATTTTTATAAAAATACCATTTTAGTCCTTTGGGATGTAGTTGATATTCTAATTCCGCATATTTGTATTCATTTTTCTTTCCGAAATAATTTCTGTAGATAAAACCATCTTCTTTAATATCCACTCGCCAAATCGACCATAAGATAAACATTATCAAAGACGGCAAACCAAAAACACCAAAGAGTAACAGTATATACGGCCATTCTTCAAATTGGAATAACAAAATACAGATACTACAAATTACGGTAAAGCAAAACAATAAAAATGGTACTAATCTGAAAAACCGCGGAAATTTTAAAACACGTTTTCCTTCCGAGTTGCTGTCAGTTTTATAAACCAAACACGATAAGACCAGCGTGAGCGTCAACAGCACTAAAATTATTAAAAGTTTTAGGTAAAACTGCATTTCTCACAACCTCCTATATACGATAATATAGCATAATTAAGATAGAATTTCAATGCTAATATCGTATGGTGATTACAATTTTGTTGCAAATTTTACAAATTTTCAAAACAACAAAAAAACCGCGATATAACCGCGGTCTTTTTGATTACTTTTAATTATTAGTCTTCGTCCTTGTTGCCGTTAAGCCTTGCGCGGAGCTTGTTGAGCACGAGCTGGTTGGCGAGTCTGCGAACCTTGTCGGAAGCTTCGGTTTCAGCTATGGTGTTGAATTCGTGCGGCAGTATGTCGCGCAAAATTTCGTCCACCCTGTCCTCGCTTACGCCACCGTCGCCCAACTGCTCGACAAGCTGTTCCATTATCAGCTTGTTGGCGACCTGCTTGGCGAGCCTATCGGCTACGTCCATAGTGTCGGCCGTTACGGTGGGATTGAGCGACATATCGCTATCGCCGCCGAGCAAGCCCGCTTGACGGTCTATAAGCGCTTCAAACTCGTCCTTTTCGGGTGCTGGAGTATTGATAACTACTTCCTCTACTTCCGGCTGCGCTTGTTTTTGCGCTGCGGGCTTACGTCCGCGCTTTTTGCCGGTACCCGTACTTGCGGTGCTCGTTCCACCCGTCTTAGCGGAATTCTTTTGCCCCGGCTTTCTGCCGCGCTTTTTGCCCGTTGCCATGCTTGCGGCCGGTTTCTTTTCGGGCTGAACAGACTGAACAGGCTGCGCCGGTTGAGCGGGCTGAATATGCTGATTGGGCTCCATAATTCCGGCTATCTCGTTAAGCTGTTCCTTCAAGTCGGAAAGCGAATCGGAAAGATCGGCGTCGGAATTGAGGTCGCGCACTCTTTCGCGCTCGGCAATCACCGTTATTTCGTCGCGGAGCCGCGATATAGCGTCGAGTATAAGCGCGTTTTCTTGGCTGGGTTTTTCCTTGCTGAGCTCTTCCCTAAGGTCGGCAAGCTCGGCGAGAATGGTGTCGTTGTCGGCCGCATTGCCCGTTTGCGTCATAACCTCGCGCAGTTTGGCAACCTCTTCCGCTACGGCATCGCTGGACGCGATTTCGGCTTTGAGGCTTTCAATCTCGTCGGTTATCTTGGTACCCGCGTTTTGCGTGAGGTACTGATTTTGGCGTTCCAAAAGGTGCGCCATTTCCGACATAAAGTTGAGCGTGGTAAGGTCGGCGTCGCGCTGATTTGCCATATCGGTGCGCAGCACGGCAAGCTCTTCCAAAATCTTATTGTTGGTTGCATCATTGCCGAGCGTTGCTACTCTGTCCGCAAGCGCCTCGACCATAGCTTCGCGCTTGTCAATCGCCGCTTTAAGCTTGGCAAACTCGTCGGATATGATTTCGATATCCCGTGCCGAGCCCGCGCTCGCTACCTGGTCGCGGAGCGAAGCAATCTCGTCGAGAATTATATTGTTGTAGCTTTCGTAATTGGATTCGCCCGAAGCGGGATCGTTTACGTTGGCCATGCTGATAGCAAACAGCTGATCGCGGAGCGACTGGATTTCCGCCATAAGCGTGTCGTCCGATTCGCTTTCCGTTTCGCCGGCAATGCGCTTGACGTCCTCAATCTGCTCACGCAATGCTTGGAACTCGTCGCGCAGTGCCAAAATCTCGCTCATAACGCCGAGGTCGGGCTCTTCCTTCAAGGTCTGAACGTCCGCCTTGATAGCCGTTACGTCCTCGGCAACGCCCATAAGACTGTCGGGCGATGCGAGCATAGACTTGATTTCTTCCAGCTCGTCCCTGAGCGACTGAACCTCTACGTTGCCGCCGCTTTCCGCCGCTACTGTGGTGAGCGAACGAAGCTGCGCTATTTCGTCTCGTATCTCGCCCAGCTCGCCGGCAAGTCCGTTTTGTTCGGTCTGTGCGGCAAGCATGTCGCGTATATCCTGCAATGCCTGCTCGTCCAATCCCGCAGTCGCCTGCACGGGCGCCGCTTGGACAGCCGCAACTTGTTCTTTAAGTCCGCGGATTTCGTCGATAAGCATTGTGTACAATTCGCTGCCGTCTGCCGCTGCCGCGTCAACGGGTGCAGACGCGTGCGCGGTTTCAGTCAAATCGCGTATAAAGTCTTTAAGCTCGTCAATTTGTACGGCGAACATGTCTGTGCCGTCAGCCTTTAACTGCTCGTTCTCGGCACGGAGCGATTCGATTTGGGCGCGCATTTCCGCCATTTCCGCCGCGTAATCGATAGGCGCCATATCGGCAAGCGCGGACTTGATATCCGCCATTTCCGCTTCAAGCGCGTCAAAGCGTTCGGCAAGCGAGCCGGTAGCTTCGCCGCCTTCCTCGGCGACGGTAGCTTCCTGAACAAGCTTAATTTCTTCCAAAGCCGCATTTACGGCATCCAACTGTTCGAGTACAGGCGTAAGGTCGACGTCGGCAGTAACGGGCGCACCGCTTTCGGAATAGGTCTCCGTTGTCGTTTGTGCGTCGCTCGCTCCCGCGTTGCTTCTAAGCTCGTCAAGTACTGCGCGGATATCTTCCACTTGCTCGGCGATTGCATTAAGTCTGTCGCCGCCCAAGCTCTCCTCTATCCTGTCTATATCGCCTTTAAGATTGATTATCTCGTCGAGCACTATGTTAAGCTCGTCAACGTTGGCCGTTGTCGTAGCGCCTTCCTCGTCGCCGCTTACTACGGTCGTTCTACGGCTGACAAGGTCTTTAAGCTCGTCGATATTTTCGCTGAGCGCGGTTTGGTCGGCACGAAGTGCGGAAAGCTCGTCAAGGACACTAAGCATATCCTCGGAGCTTTGGACTACTTGCTCTGTCGGCTCCGTTTGAGGTTCGGCAGTAGCACCGGTCGCGTTGAGTACTTCGTCCTTAAACGCAAATACTTCGTCGCGCAACGACACAATCTCGTTAAGCACAAGATTGATTTCGCCGTCGGTAGCTTCCGAACCGCCGTCGACGCCTACGGGAAGGTTTGCAATATCCTCGCGCAAAGCGCGGATTTCGTCAAGTATGTTGCCCGAAGATATAGCGGCAAGCTCGTTCTTGATAGATTCCAGCTCGCCCGAAACCTCGTCCTGATCGACTATACGTGCGGCCTTGATGTCCTCGCGCAAGGACAGAATTTCTTCGACGGTGTCGTATTCGGACGACGCATCGAGTTTTTCCTTGATAGACGAAAGCTCGGCAATGAGCGCTTGCATGTTATCCGAATCGAGTTGGTCTTGGTCGGCCTGCTCGTCAGTTCCCGCTGCAAGTCCTTCCAACGCGGCCTGCAAATCGGCAAGCTGCGCGGAAATCTGGTCGATTGCCGCAACGTTTACGTCGTTAGCCGCTTGAGTCGCATTTTCGATATTGCCCAAGCGTTCGCGGATTTCGGCAATTTCGCCCAAAAGCGCTTCGCGGGTCTCCCCGTCTATGCCGGACGCCGACATGTTTTCGTCCAGCGTGTTGATGTGAATTTCTTCTTTAATCGCGTTTACCGCGTCGATAATCTCTTGCTTATCCGTAGCGGCGTACTGTTCGCTAAGGTCGATTTTTTCAAGCACGAGCTTGATATCCTCGGCAGTAACGTCAAACGCTTCGCGGAGCGCGGTTATCTCGTCGATAACGGGCTGATTGTCGTTGGAATTTTCACCAAGAGCAGTAACGTTCTCGGTAAGCGCATTTACCGATTCAAGCAATGTGCTTACGTTTTCGCGTATAAGCGCAACGTCGTCCGCTTGCGGCATTGTAGCCAGTGCGTCGAGTATGGCGAGCGTGTTGTCGCGTGCGACCACCACGTCGTCCGACTGCGGCATTAATGTGAGCGTGTCGATTATTGCGTTAAGGTTATCGCGTATAAGCGCAAGCTCGTCCGCGGCATAATCGTTGTTCTCGACGACGGTTTGTTCCGCCTCGGTCGTAGGCGTTTCCAGCCTTTCGAGTATGCTATTTAACTGCTCGGTTATCGGCGTGAGCGCATCCAGTGCGGAATTAGCCGCGTCGCGTGCCGCAACAACGTTTTCACTCATAGCGTTAACATTGTCGTTGATTACCGCAAAGTTGTCGTTGACTGCAACAAAGTTATCGTTGATAGCCGCAATGCTGTCGCTTGCCGCTGCAACGCTGTCGGTAACGGCATTGAGCGCGTCCGACACGGTGGCGACGTTATCCGACAAAGCGGCTACGTTGTCGCCTATCGTAGTAACAGATTCCTTGGTTGCGGCTGCGTCGTCGGCTACCGTGTTGATAAGCGATACACGTGCCGCGATTTCGTCCAAGTAGTCGATAAGCTTTTCGGTATCCTGAACTGCTTCAGCACCGTCGGGTATTTGGTCGCCTTCCGCAATGGCAAGCTCGGCTTGCTCGCGAAGGAACGCAATATCGTCCAGCAAACGCTGTCTGTCGGACGTTGCCGATTCCATGTTGACACTGGCCGAATCGATATAAGCGTTTACGTCGGCACGAAGCTGCTCGATAGCCTCAGCAGTGGGCGACATAAGTATAGCGTCCGATACACTTACGAGCGAATCCCTAATGGCTTGCGTGTCGATAAGAATGTCGGACTTGGCGGCATCGATAGCGTCGAGCGCAGCATTAGCGTCCGACACGCCGACAAGCGAATCCTTGATGGACTGAGTTTCGGCAAGGATGTCCGCTTTGGCAGCCTCTATGGCGTCCAGCGTAGCATTAGCGTCATTACCGTCGCCAAGCTTGCCGATAATATTCGATTCAGATTCGATAATTACGTTGGTGACGTCCTCGTACAGTTTGTCGAACTGCGCGGTAATATCGGTCATCAGCGTTGTGAGCTGCTCTGTAACCGGTGCGGTTAAGTCCTCACCGCCACCCGTTTGCGTTTGGTTAAGCTCAGTACGCAAGTCGGACAGGTTGTTGAAGAACGTTTCGTAATCGTCCAACTTTGCACGGATATAACCGAGGTCGTCGAGCATTATCTGACGTTCCTCGTCCGACATTGCCGCGCCTTCCGTAGCTTCCGCTTGAACAGGCGGTTCCTGCAATTTTTCGGACATATCGACAAGGCGATTTGTTATATCCAAATAGTTATTGCGAAGCTCTTCTAACGCGCCGGCTACGTCGTTGTTGCCGGTTGCGTTTTCCAGCTTGTTTTTAAGGTCGTCTACGGCGTACAGTATTTGCTGCAACGCCGCTTCGTCCACCGACAGCTCGCCGTCTTCCGAAGTAGGTATAATTGTCGGCGTCGGTCTGTCCATAACCGCCGATTTAAGATCGGCAAGCTTGGTAAACAGCGTTTCGTCGTTTTGAACGTGCGCGGGCTTGTACGCTTTGGGCAAGTCAAGCTCGGGCAAATCCAAAACGTCGGCAACGGTGATTTCGACAAGCCGCTCCACCATTTCCTTAACAGCAGCTTTGTCACTGTTTTCGTTGACCAGTTCCGTTGTAATTTCGCCTACCGTAGCGGCGTTTTCCGCCTCGTACTTGTTGCCTTGAAGTGTGTTGATTTCCTCCACAAGATCTGGCAAGAAGTCGCCGTACGATTCAACAGGAGCATCCTCTATTTTACCTACAAGATTGAAGAAGCGGTCGGCACTGTCGCGCATTGCCGAAGTTATAGTGGTCATGCCGCGCTCGGCGCAGAATTCCGCCACGGCAGTGAACGACTGCTTGTTGAGCGGCTGGTCGCCCAGCTCGTCTATAAGCGTGTTTGTTGCCTGTACTAAGTCGATAGCGTCCGGCTCATTGCTGTCCGTAAGGCGCTTTACGTAAGCGTACACTGCATTGAGCTTGTCTTTATATGATGCGGTTTGCGAGTGAACATCGTATGTAACTTTTTTGAAGTCGTTTACAAGCTCGGAAATTGTTTGTGCGCGTTTAACGGCAGCCGGCGAAGCATTGCCGATAACCGTTTTGATTTCGTAAAGCTGACGCAAAAGCTCGGCGGCACTTACTTCCGAAACAACGGGAGTAGTCGCCGCAGCGGGTGCGGCGGCGGCAGCCGTAGGCATAGGCGTGCCTTCCAGCACAGCCTTTAACGCCGCAATCTCGCCCGAAAGCTTGGTAAGATTGCCGGTGTCCATGCTATTTGCCGCTTTTTTCATAGACGAAACCGCGCCGTTAAGTTCCTTAACGGACGGCATTTCGTCCAACTGCTTTTTCAACTGGCCTATTTCGTTCTGCATACGCGCGTCGGTGTCGCGCATGGCACGCAAAATAGCTTCGTTTATCGAAAGCAGCTTATCTACATCCAAAGATTTTCCGCCCTCAATGCGCTCCGGTTCCTGACCTGCCGGAAGTTCACTTTGAGGGCTTGACCCGTTTTTTAGTAGGTCGTCGATTTTACTCTGCAACCGTTGGATTTCCGCGTTGTACTGGGCTTCCGCAAACTTTTGGTCGCGCTGCATATCTTCCTTGATACGCGTAAGCTCCTTTTGCATTTCCAAGCTGTTCTGATTGCGAGCAAGCTCGTCACGCAAACGCGAAATTTCGTTGTACATTACAACCTCGCTGCCGGCAGGCGGAGCGGTAGGTTGGTAAATGTATTGAGGCGGCATAATGGGCTGAGGCTGCTGCTGTTGAGTAGCCGGTACCATTCCCCTCTTTAATTCGGCAAGCTCGTCAAGGACCTTGTTTAAACGGTCGTCGTAATAATCGTCGTTGTAGCCGTCGTCATACTCCTCGTCGCCGTAGTCTTCGTCGCCGTAATCCTCGTCGTACTCGTCGTCGTACCCTTCGTCGCCGTAGTCCTCGTCTTCGTAGCCATCGTCGTACTCTTCGTCACGATCGATAACTTCTTCCTCAACGATCTCCTCATCGTCCAACGAAAAAGTCGTCTTGTCTTGGTTGTCCATAAATGTTCCTCGCATTTGTTATTTGTTTTTACACTTATTCATACCGCGCATAGCGGAACCGAATCGTTTTAGTTGTAAGTCCGTCACTTTGCCTTACCGCGGTCTCTTAGGCCCGCCCGGTCTTGCCCCCGGCCTTGCCGCAGGACGTGCACCAGGCCTTGCGCCCGGACGTGCTGCCGGTCTTGCACCGGGACGTGCACTTGCGCCCGGTCTAGCTCCCGGACGTGCGCCGGGCCTTGCGCCCGGACGTGCACCAGGCCTTGCGCCCGGACGCGCACCCATACCGGGTCTACGCTTGGGTATGCGGTTGACGCGCTCGGTGACCTTGCGAACGACGCGTTGCGGCTTTTTGGCGTTTTCGGCTTTTAACCGCGCTATCTCGCCGCTGTTTTGGATATCGTCCATCGTCTTGTTGTAGAAGTCCATAAGCTCGGTGGAGCCGTGTTCGTCCTCGTCGAACGTAAGCTGCAAATTGTACAGACGTTCGCGCAGGTTCTTGGCATCCTCGTCGCCTTTGAGCTCCTTCATTTCGTTGCGGATAGCGATAATTTGATCTTTACGCAACGCGATCTTTTTGGCAAGTGCTTCTGCTTTTTCGGCTTCCGCTTTTTGACGCGCTTCTTCTTCCTGGCGCTTGTTCTCTTCCTCCAAACGCTTGGCTTCCGCTTCTTCCTCGGCTTTGCGGCGCATTTCCTCGATTTCTTCTTGGGCTTTGCGTTTGGCCTCTTCGGCGTCGGCTTCCGCTTGCTTGCGCGCTTCCTCGGCTTCCGCTTCCGCCTTACGCTTGGCTTCCTCGGCATCGGCCTCGGCTTGCTTGCGTGCTTCTTCGGCGTCCGCTTCCGCTTTGCGCTTAGCTTCTTCAGCTTCGGCAGCCATAGCCTCCTCCGCTTCTCTGCGCGCCTGCTCGGCGGCTTCTACGTCGGCCTTAGCCTTTTCCTCTGCTTCGAGTCGCGCCTTCTCCGCACGCTCAACAGCTTCCTGCGCTTCCGCCTCGGCCTGACGCTTGGCTTCCTCAGCTTCTTCCTGCGCCTTGCGACGAGCTTCCTCGGCTTGCTCTTGCGCCTGCTGTGCTGCCAAGCGAGCCTGCTCGGCTTCCAACTTAGAACGTTCAAGCTGCTTTTTGAGGTTTTCAGCCTCGATCTTAGCTTGATCCTTACTGATTATACCGCTACCGGAAGTGATAAGGTCGAGAGGGTTGGTGTTGTTGATAAAGTCGTCAAACGACTTGCACGATTGTTCGAAGTCCTCGTTAGCCCTGTCGAGATCGGTGCGAGCGCGTTCAAGATGCTCGTCGTATTCTGCTTGAGCTTCCATCTTGCGCTTAGTACCGTCGATATTGGTTTGTTCGAGCCTGGCTTTGAGTTCTTCCAGCTTGTCGGAAGTGTCGCCCTGCGAAACCATAAGTTCAAGCTTTTCATCCTCGCCCGCGGCTTCCATTTGAGCGTTGATATCGTCGAGCGCAGTTTGCGTTTGAGCGATTTCTTCTTCCAGCTCGGAAACGGCCGAAGCGACTTCCATAGCAATCATAGTAACGTCGTTGGCCGAAGCGGACAGGTCGTCGTACACGGCCTGAGCGTTGGCAACAGCCTTCTCCGCCTCTTCCTTTTCGTTTTCCTTGCGCGCCTTGACAATCTCGAATTCGATTGCGCCCAAAACCTTGTCGTCCGCTTTGATAACCTCTTCCAGCGGGATTTCGTTTTTGGTGATAAAGTCGTTTGCCTTGCGGCGTTGCGCGTTAAACTCGATATTGAGGTCGGACTTTTGCTTGGTCGTTTTGGTAATTTCGCGTTCAAGCTCGGAAAGCCTGGCGTTGGCGTCGGATATTCGAGCGTTGAGGTCGGCAATAATACCGAAGTCGGTAGCGCCCAAAATTTGCGATTTGGCCTGAGCGACCTCCGATTTGAGCGATTCGCGTTCCTTGGCTTGCGTTTCTTCCAACGCGTCGATGCGCTTAAGCTCGTAATCCGTTTTGTTGACAGCTTCCAATAGCGGTTCCAAGGTGACAACCTTAGCTTCCAACTCTTGACGCTTGCGCAAAGTCTCCATACGCTCGACGTATGCGTCGTAATCCTTTTTGGCCTTTTCGAGCTCGGTTACCGCACGCTCCAAATCGGCATTCTTTTGCTGTTGCAAATCGTCAAGCTTGGAGTATATACCGTTAATGCGGTCGCTGTTACCCAAAATCGCTTCCAATTCCTGACGCAGCCGTTCAAGCTCGTCGCTGTTGCGCTTTTTCTTTTCCTCTTTGATGCCGATATCTCGAGTGATTATAGGCTTATCTTTATTCTTAGCCGAAGCGAGCTTGAATTCGAGCTCCTCGATATCCTTGGCGTACTGCGCGTCGTCGCTTTCGGCCTTGGCGATTTTTTCGCGCAATTCCTCTTCCATAGTCTTGGCACGGTCGACTTCGGTTTGAACCTTATCCAAACGCACTTTAAGCTCGGCAAGCTCTTTGTTGAGGATATCGTTTTGACGCTCGATATTGCGCAGTCTGCTCTCCTCCGGCGAGGTGTCGATATCGATCTTCTCCTCGGTGAACTCGTCGGACTTCTTCTCCTCCTCGACGTACAAAGGCGCGTCGGGATCGAAGTCGAGCGCAAACATTTCCACCGCTTCGGGTTCGGTAGCCGTAGGCTCGGACGTCGCGGCGGGCGTAGAAGTAGCGCCGGAATTTTTGATTTCCGTTTCGCTCATTATCGCCTCGTCCATAGGCATAGGCGATTTGTAACGTTCGATAATGCGCTTCTTTTCCTTATCCAGCTCGCGCGCCTGCAAATCCTTGGACTTGAAGAACGTACGGCGAACCATGCCCTTCGGCTCGTACTTTTCGGTGAATATGCGCTCCAACAGCTCGTCGTCCGAAATATACTTGGCGATAAGCTCGTACAAGTTTTCATCACTGTCGGTGGGCGGAACGGTTGCTTGCGGCTCGCTCATAAGCGGCGAAGACGGCGAAGACGTTGCCGGCGAAGACGGTTGACCGGTAGCAAGCTGCAACGTATCGGGCAGCGGCGCCGCACCTGTTGCGGGACCGGCACCCAAAAGCATTTGCGTGCTCGCCTGCGACAACGCTTGGTTTTGCGCCGCGCGCTGTTGCGCCTGGTTGGCAGCTATCGTGGAGTTGAGCTTGACAATGTACGACGACACAGGCGCCTGCATAGCCAGCTCGTCCTGCTTGCGCTTGGACAGTGCATGTATGAACACCCATACGATAAACAGTATGATTATTATTCCGCCGAGGCAGGCAGCCGCAATAATAAGCGCGGCTTCCCACGTTTCGAAACGACGGAACAAATCGCCCGCGTTGACGTCGATAGTGAACGGGTCGGAATCAAACGTAATAGTTTGACGGCTTTGGTTGGTAAACGTAAGCCTAACCGTAGCTTTTTCCTGACCCTTGATGTTATCGACGTTGGGATCGAGCTTTAACACGTTATCGTCAAACGTAACGGTAAGGAATCTTTCGTCATTCGACGTGGCGTCGGTAAGCAAATAACCGAGCTCGCGCATTTTTGCAAACTTGCTTGAATTAAGTGCATTGTACGATACGGGAGCTTTACCCTTGATTGTATCGAACGTAACCTGATATCCGCCGTAAGTGCTGACAATAATGGTTGCGGGATAAGTCTTAGGGGTAGAGTCTTCGCTTTCGTAATAGTAAATATTGAACGTGATGGTATATGTACCGTCGGTAGAGTTCTTGTCCAGCTTTTTGCCGGTAATGCGGTACATATCGACAATTACCTTTTGCTCACCGTCCTCGGTAGTTTCGTCAAGTACGTAGCTATCGCCGTCTTTTCTGACGCGCTCGATAGTAAGTCCGTCTACTTTAAGCTCGTCGGTGCCGTCAAGCTTTGTTCCGCTGTGGGAGAACTTGGGCGCCTTGGGGCTGTCCGAAGGAATAGCGGAGCTATACTCTATAAGGTCGGTAGGACGGACAATTATAGAGCAATGATCGAATGACGTGTCGTTTTGCGACAAATCGCAAACTGCCTCGGACGTAACGTTAAGGCGCAATGCCTTGGAGTTTACGTCTTTCTTTTGCGGGTTGGCAGCCGCGAACTTAAAGGGAATGAGTATAAAATCCCTTTGATCGGAAGAGGATGCGCCTACCCTGCAAATTTTCACCTCCATGATGTGCGTTTCATTCCAAAATGATTTGCCGATATTTACCTGATTGTACTCGCTGATTGTGGAAGAATACACCTCAACATCACCGGTAATGCGCGGCGCAACACGAACGAAATCACTTGTCGTGGAGCTGGATATTGGATTTTTAAGCTTTAACGTGGGAAGGCTGCGGAACGATATGTCTTCGATAACAAAGTTTGTGACCGACTTAACAGTCCACTTTCTATCGGTACCGTCCATAAGCGCGGTATCCGTACCACCCGTTTCGGTGTTTTCGGCATAAAGTGCACGACCCAACAAATGGGTGCTTAGGTCAACAGTCAACGAAGAGAAGTTATTTACAGTCATTATAGACTGATGCTCTTTTTTGGCCGCGTCGTAAGACTCGGGAGTTTCCACACCACTTGCGTTGACTGCATTGCCGACAATCAAAGACTTATGACTGTCGCCGCTACCGCTCGGAACCAACGTGTCGTTGATTGTTACGTTAAAGTAAGCCGTGCGTGTATACGTAGTGTCGTTGTCAATCATCTGAACGTCAATGGAGAAGTTACCCGTAACGTCCTTGGCAATAAACGAAGTAGCCTCTACTACTAATACGCCATATGTGCCATTTGCTTCCGAAATTTGACTGTTAAACGTAACGGAATACTGCGTATTACTGTTTATAAGAGAGGTGCTTACAAATACGCATTCGTCTCCTGCCGTATAGTTAGTGAATATTCTCTGTGCTATTGCGTTAGCGTTTATGTAACGCTTTCTGAACTGCTTACTGTTGTTTTCCACAATCGGGTTTTTGCCGCTTGAAGCTACAGTATCGCGTTCATCCGATTGTTGCTCTCTACCGTTTACGTCGAAAGTTAAATCGATAAAACCGTTACCCTTGTTGCTGTCGCTACCGGAATTGTTGCCGACGCTGTCCAAAGTGTACGCCGAAGCGGCGCCGCGCGGCAAAAGAACTGCCGCAAACAGCATTACAATCGCTACGATAAGGATAGAAAACAGTAATATGTTGCGTTTTAATGATGTTCTTTGCATGATTACTCTATCCTCCCCTTACATATTTCCGTCGCCCATATCGGACGCGTCGAAGATTATTTCGCTTCCGTCTATGCTCTGGGCACCGCCAAAGTCGCCGCCGTCACCGAAGCCACCGCCTCCGCCGGCAAATCCGCCGTCGGCAGCATATCCGCCGTCACCGGCATATCCACCGTCGCCGCCGAAGCCTGCGTCGGGAGAGACAAAACCGCCGTCACCGCCAAAGCCTGCGTCGGGCGCTACAAAGCCACCGTCAAGAGGGACCTCGGCAGTAAACGGATTAACAGGCTGCGCATTGCCCGCCTGCGCGGCGGCGAACGCCGCCTTCTTTGCGGCCAGCTCGGCTTTCAACTCCGCAACGGATTTTTTGCCGCCCTTCTTCTTTTTCTTTTTGCTCTTTTTGTCCGCGGTAGCGGCAAGATCGGAATTGACCAGCGCTACGCCGCTTTCTTCTTCCTTATCCCTGCGCATATCGTTGAACATTTTTGCGTACTTGGGATCTTCCATTTTCAGCTTGGACTTAACAAGCTGCTCGCGCGAAGCGGCATTGGCCTTGCCGTGCATACGGTCGCGCAAACGGATAAGCTCTTGGTTGCGCTTGATGATAGCGCGTTGCTTGGCCCTGCGGCGCATATACACGATAAAGCGTATCATAAAGATTATGAACAGTACGCCGAACACGATAGCCGCCGAGTACAACCAAATATTGCCGTAGCCTATAATGCCGTCGTCGTTGGTCATAACGGGTAACACGGTAAGAATGCCCTTGATAGCTATTTCAAAGGTAAGCACCTTAGTTGTTTTGTCGCTGTCGTTGTACACCGACACGCTAAGCTCATAGTTTTTGTCCGTATTAAGCTTAGGCGTTATTTCTATCGCTCTTTCGTCGCCGCTCTTATCATACTGGAAGTACTTTGTAGCGTCGCTGTCGGCCGACAAAAGGAATATGGTGCATTTATCGGCGCCGACCGTCTTATCACGGTCAAGCAAATACGACAAGTCGATAGTAACTTTTGTATCCAAACGCGAGCCTTCCGTGCTCAACCACTCGGAAGAGCCTTGCTTAGGATCATGGCAGTCTATGGTGGCAACCAAATCGCCGCCCTCGGCCGATTGAAGCTTGACCTTACCCGACGAGATGGGAATTACGACATAAATAGACGATTTATCCGCGGGAATATCCTCGTATCTTTCTACGCTCTCGGGCGCATTGGTATAACGCACGTACATTTTGTACGTCTTGCTTTGCGAAGTGGAGCTGTTGTTAGCCTTGATACGTATAGTAGCATTAGATGTGCCGCCGCGCTCGAATATTACGCTATCGACAAACGGCGGGTTACCTGCATTGCCGTCCTCATCCTCGAAGTATACTGCGCCTGCGGGATCTTTCCACAAAATCCTGTACACACCGCTCGTTACCTCGGAGTTAAAGCTGTTGGCGCTGCGAAGCACCTCGTCCAGCTCTGACACGGGAATATACTCGGAGTCTATTAAGGAAATCTTTTTGCTGTCATCCAACTCGGTAATCGCAGAAACGTTTATCGTAAGCTTAAACGTCAAGCTCTTGTCGTAAACGTTTGCCGAAAATACTATGGTGCCGGTACCCGAACGCTTGGGTGATATTATGAATTTTGTTTTTTCCGTACCGCTTTGAGGATCGGATACGTTAAACAACCTTTCATTATCGGGCTTGCCTTTTTCCGAGCTTTCCAAACCGTATATTTGAACGTTGGATTTGAGTGCGGTGTATGCACGGGCAGCCGATTCGTTAGAGTTAGTGGCCAACGATCCGCCGAGCGCACCGACCAAGTCTATATACGAGACACCGGCATTTTCTACGCCGCTGCCCTCTCCAAACAAATCTATGGTGGTAGAGTTGGTTATTGTGTACTCGGTCGGAGCTTGCGTACGCGCAGTCATATTGAATCCGACAATGTTATTGAAGTTAAACGTAAGGTAAAGCTTTTCGTCAACGTCATTGCCGTTTTTGAAAATTCTGGATTTTTCGCTATCGACAAAGCGCTGAACCTCTACCGTAAAGTTGATGGGCGCAGCCGTTGTGGGATGAACCAAAATGTTGTTGCCGCTTAAAGTAACGACACGCATATTGTGACCGGTAAAATCCTTGAACTGATTGGAAAATCCGGACAAGCTGGTAGGATCGGTTTTATCGTTGTAAGAAAAGCTGATAATGTCACCGATATTATTAACGTAGTCGGACAACCTTATTGTTTTGGTATCGCCTACGTAGAAGGGATCGGTTTGCGTATTGCTGTGAGTTTCGGTATACGTATTTTTGGTTCCGCTTGCCTGACCGTTTTTGTCGGTAACGGTGCCGGACACCAAATCGCTTTTAAGTCGAAGCGAAGGCTGCGAAAATACATGTATTAAGTTGGAATTATTTTTATACGGAGTATTTCTGTCCTGATCCATCTCCTCGTAACCGTTGGCGTCGCTATACTTATATTTATTGAGCGTGTACGCCATAAAGCTGGCAGTAGCATGCGGCTGATTTTGTACCGTATTGTAATTGGTAACGCTTGCAGGATCTGTTGCGTTGCCGGTATAGCCTATTACGCCCGTTGCCTTTTCGGCAGTAAACGTTACTACTTCATAATCGAAAGACAAATAATTCTTGCCTTCGACTGTCGTGTATCGGAAGTTATACAAGCCGTATTTGTTGTTGAATTCGGATGCAATAAGTTTGAGTAGCTGCGGGCCTGTCAAAGTAGCGGTTGTGCCCGTAATTCCGTAATTGCTCGGCACATATTCGATTCGTACTGTTATAGTTTTGAGGTCGCCTATTACTGCTCCTGCGATATCGGAAGATATAATTGTTGTTTCGCCTTCGCGAAGTGTAAGACGAATCCTTTCGTTGTCGCGGTCTTCAAACAAGTGCTGATAAATACCGTCGTTCGCGCCTATCGTATTTTCTCCGTTTTCGCCTCTGACGTAATTGTACTTTTTCAAGTCCTCATTATTTAAATAATAAGTAAGGTCGCCCTTTGCTACGTTTTCGCTATTGGGGAAGCCGATGTCCTTTTTCATTTCGGTCATTATTGCCGCTTTGAAATTGGTATTGACGGCATCATTATCGCCCGTAAGGAACTTGATAAGCTCGTCAACGCCGGTAGAAACATCCTGCACCGCTACCGAATAAATTCTGTTGTACGGGTTGTTGGGATCCAAAAGCGGAATATTGCTCTTGTTGCCGTTATCGCTGTTGTAAGGGGTATACGTCACAACCGTAGGAGTATCGTTAATGGAGAACGTAATGCTGCACAGCCGGTAGTCATAGTAAATTGCTGAGTCGTTAACAGTGTATTGCTGAGTCGTTTGATTGTAAGACGTATTGAACTTGGCGTAGTTGTTGTAACGTGCAATATAAAAATCTACCCTTATGTTCTTGCCCCTGGAAGACTGCCTGGGCTCGATATAAATACCTACGCCGTTGGCGTCGCTTACCTCGCGGAAGGTAAACATATTTTGCTGCTGCGTAGCGCTCATAAGATCGCCGCCGTTGGATTTGTCGCAGTCAAAGTAGAACTTGGGCGCGTAATTGTTGGCGTCGAGGTTGACGAAATCGCTTTGATACTTCTCTGCCGCTTTAAGATATTGGATGTTTGCGTCCGCAGACGTGAGACCGATAATTCTGTAAGCATCGCCTATTTTGTTGTCCGAGACAAGAGGCTTGTACGCCGCTTGCGTGCCGCCGTTGACGAGAACGGTGGACGGAAGCGGATCCTCCCCTTCGGCAACCGCGGGAACGGAAGTAGCAGCCGACCAAACGTAGAAGGTGGCATGTCCCAAATCGGGATCAACTTGTGTAGACGTGGGCACGGTAAACACAATCTTATTGGTTTTGTCGACCGTCCATTTTTCTACTTTTTGGAGTGCGTTTTGGCTGTTACGCGAGTAAAACTCGTCGTATACGTATTGTTCGAATCCGTCACGCGCAGAGTTTACGGTAATGCGGACAAGCTTGCCGCTCGCGGTTATGGCATACAACATTTCGCCGTAGCCCGAATATACGGCGGTGAAATTTTCCTTTTTGGCGGCAGGGTTGTCGGGGTCGCCGACGTACGTCAGCTCTTTTGCGGCTATACCCTTGCTCCAAGCGTAAATGGTACCGGTCGTAGTAAGTGCGCCGGTTATATATTTATCTTCATTTTTTACATTTTCCTCGAATGAAGTGCCGCTCAACGTAGGAGTATTTGCAAAAAACGCTCTGACATTTCCGCTGCCAGTAGTAGCCGATTTTTGCTTACCTGCGGCAACCGACATGAAGTTTTTGTCTGCGAGTATGGCGGTAGGAGCTCCCATATTCGCGCCGTTGGTTCCCGGCGTAATCTGGCCGTAGGCGTTGTCGCCCCATCCGTACAGCTTGTTGTCCGCTATACCGTAGCCTATATCGTTGCCGAGCGCAACGGCGTAACGCGTCGGTTTAAGGGCGTCTTGGTTATCGCCGTATTTGCTGATCAAATTATCCGAAGCTTTGGAATTTATAAGATAACCCGCTTCGTTGCTGGATGATATGCTATACGTAAGCGTACCCGCTTGGCGAGCATAGTACCGTTCGGTATTTCGCCCGACAAGAGAACCATCATTGACACCACCACTGTTGCCGCCGGCTATTGCATTTTTATATACAACGTTATTATACTTTATATCTGCGGTTGCACGGCCCGGAGTCGAACCGGCAGTAGAGTTGAAAGTCGTATTGCCTTCGGTAGTCGGCGAAATCAAATTGGCGGTATTGACAACGTTATAAGCGTCGCCGTCTGCCGTTACCGGTTGCGTAGTAATAAAGTTTTTACCGTGCAGTTGCAGAGACGTGCCTGAACTAAATGTCGTTTGTCCCGAAATTACACGCGTAGCGTTGTTGATACCCACCGTGTAACCGCCGGCAACAACGGACATTGATTTATTCGAATTGCTGACAAACGTATTGAAAACTTTACGATCATTTGCGCCACCGCCTAATTCCAACGGACTTGTGTAAGTAAATTCCGAATTATCAACCGTGTTCGCGGCATTATACAGCATCGAACCCCAAACATAAGTGTGGTAATAATTGCCGGAGCTACCCCATCCGCTTGTGCCGGTAGCCGGATAGTTCCTCTCGAACATGAATATATAGTTATATTCGCCTGCCGCCAACGACGTTGATCCGCCGTCTATGCTGGGAATTAATTGTTCAAGGGGTAACTTATTGACACCGGTCGCATTTGAAGCCGCTGCGCCGTAATAATGATAGTTAATAATGTAAGGGGTATTCCAGGGATAGCTTTCGCCGACTTGACGCAGTAACAAGTGGTTTGAAGTAGAACCATCGTTGTGCGCTACGTCGTAAATATCCGCACCCCAAGTATATAAATAACCTTTTTCGGTTACAAACGCAGCGGTAGTACCGGTGGCCGCTATGCTCTTGATTTGGTCGTCAGTGCGCGTCGAATGATAGTTTGGTTCAGTACCGGTATTGCCCCATGTGAACGAGTTTTGAGAACCGGGGCCCTGGCGGAAGGTTACGTTTATTTCCTCCGGGTCGTATCCGTAGTAATCGCCCAGCGTTTGCGGATTGCTGTTGCGCTCGGCTTTTGTACTCCAACCGTAAAGCTTACGGTCATATGTAAGACCGATAGCAAAGTCGTAGCCTGCTGCGACCTGCACAAACCTAATACCGTCCGTAACCTTTGCTGCGGGCTCCGACGGATTATCCTCGGCGCGTACTATGCGGTCGGGCAAGATATATCCCAACGACAGTACCGCACAAAGAATAAGCGCTATCGCAATAGTAAACGATACTATACGTGATTTGATTTTATTAGATTGTTTTGTCAATTTCATAAGACCCTACTTATGACCGTATTGCCCCGAAAACGCGGCTATAACGCCGAATATGTATACTATTCGACATTATTCATTTATTAAGTATAGTACATTTCGGTGGTAATGTCAATATAAACAACTCAAAAAATATGCAAATTTTTGAGCTATATTCATAGTTTATTCATATTGAACAACATTTATAAAGGCAAAAAACGGCAATTTTTTCGATTTTTCCTGTTTTTCAATGCAATTTTACAATATCACGATAAATATTTGATTTATATATGTAAGTATGCTACAATTTACACATACGCTATTCGGAGGTGTATTATGAGAGTATATAACTTTTCCGCGGGGCCGGGCATGCTGCCCCTCGAAGTGTTGAAGCGCGTGCAAAGCGGGCTTACCGACTATAACGGCACAGGTATGTCCGTAATGGAAATGAGCCACCGCTCCAAACCGTACGACAAGATAAATAACGACGTCGAGGCATTACTTAGGGAACTGATGAACATTCCCGCCGACTACGATATTTTATTTGTTCAAGGCGGCGCAACCAACCAGTTTTCGGCAGTGCCCCTCAACATAGGCACGGTAAACCGTAAAGCCGATTACGTGCTGACGGGCAACTTTGCCAAAAACGCCTACAAGGAAGGTTGCGTACACTTGGACGCGCATGTTGCTGCAAGCTCGGAGGATAAAAACTATACCTATATCCCCCGTCTCGCGCCCGATATGTTCCGCAAGGACGCCGACTACGTGCATATTTGCTATAACAACACAATATTCGGCACCTGTTACGACGGCACACCCGACGTCGGCTCCATTCCGCTGGTAGCCGATATGTCGTCTGTTATTCTCGGTCGGCAAATAAACGTGTCCGACTTTGCGCTCATCTATGCGGGCGCACAAAAGAACATGGGACCCGCAGGCGTTACCGTCGTCATAGTCAAGCACGAGCTGACCGAGCGCGCCGCGCCCACCTGCCCCGTCATGCTGCGCTACGACAATCAGGTAAAAAGCAAAAGCCTGTACAACACTCCGCCCTGCTTTTCCACATACGTCATTTACGAAGTGCTTAAATACCTGAAAGAGCTGGGCGGCATTCCCGCAATCCAAAAGATAAACGAGCGCAAAGCAGCTAAGCTGTACGATTATATAGACAATTCGGGCTTTTACTCCAATCCCGTGCAAAAACAGTACCGTTCTATTATGAACGTGCCGTTTGTATCGCCGTCCAAGGAGCTGGACGACAAGTTTGTTGCCGAAGCTTCGGCTGCCGGACTGGTTTCGCTTAAAGGCCACCGACTTGTCGGCGGTATGCGCGCGTCCATTTACAACGCAATGCCCGAAGAAGGCGTTGACGCGCTTATAGAATTTATGGACAAATTCAAAAAAGCCAACGCTTAATATTCGCTTAATTTGCTTAACCTTATTATATAGGAGAAATTATGAAAGATATTTTATTGCTTAACGCCGTATCACCGCTTGCCGCAGAGGTTATGGGAAGCGGCTACACGCTATCCACCGACGCGAAAAACCCTGTCGGAGTCATGCTGCGGTCATTTTCCATGCACGACTACGCCCTGCCGCAATCGGTGCTTGCCGTTGCACGCGCGGGCGCAGGCACAAACAATATTCCCACCGCCGACTACGCCGAACGCGGCGTTGTTGTGCTAAACACACCCGGCGCCAACGCCAACGCCGTTAAGGAGCTTTGCCTTGCCGCGCTGCTTCTGTCCTCGCGCGGCATTGTGGACGGCATTGCTTGGACCAATTCGCTTGTCGGCGACGACGTTGCCCAACAGGTGGAAAAGGGCAAAAAGCAGTTTGCGGGACGCGAAATAATGGGCAAAACACTCGGCGTAATCGGTCTTGGCGCGATCGGCGTGCAAATTGGCAACAATGCCGTAAAGCTCGGCATGAACGTGCTCGGCTACGACCCGTACATTACAATCGATTCGGCGTGGAAGCTTAATCACAACATAACCAAAATCGACGGACTCGACGAGCTGTTTGCTTCGTCCGATTATATAACGCTGCATGTGCCCCTAACCGACGGTACGCGCGGAATGATAAACGCCGCCGCTATCGCCAAAATGAAGGACGGCGTAAACATAATAAATCTTTCGCGCGGAGAGCTTTGCGTAAACGCCGATATACTCGCCGCAGTCAAGTCGGGCAAAATTCATACCTACGTGACCGACTTTGCTTCGCCCGAACTGCTTAACGTGCCCAACGTTATAGTTATGCCCCACCTCGGCGCTTCCACCGAGGAAGCCGAGGACAACTGCGCGGTAATGGCGGCGCAAAACCTTAAAGACTTTATAGAAAACGGAAATATCAAAAACTCGGTCAACTTTCCGACCTGCACCGCGCCGCGAGCGGGCGTTTGCCGTGTTACCGTCATCCAACGCAACGTCAAAAACGTGCTTAAAAGTATAACCGACGTTGTGTCCGGCGCCGCCATAAACATAGAAAATTTGGTGTCTTGCGCGCGCGGAGACTACGCTTACACAATTATCGACGCGGCAAGCGACGTGCCCCTTTCAGTTCTCGACAGTATTCGCGCGTGCGAAAACGTTATACGCGTCAGAAAAATCTAAGCTGTTTCTTTATCAATATAATATCGCATAAAAAATGCCGAGTTTTACGCTCGGCATTTTGTTTGTTATACATTATTACAAAACGTTTTCCATAGGCGGCGTGAACACCGTGCCGTCTATATAATACCGCTTGCCCGTTTTGTTGTAATACACGGTTATGCCTATATAGCCGAGTATGCACATGGCGAACGGGAAAGCGATGATAATTCCCACGCCGAGCGTGAATATGATTACGAACAGTCCGCACGCCACGACGAGCAACCACATTATTACATAGGTCGAGTATATCGAACCGAAGCGCTTAAAGCAAATTTCGCACGAGCGGGCAAAGCCTTTAATCACGCCCATGCCGCCGGCAACGCACGGCGCCCAGCTGGAAGTGAGCGAGCTGCGGAATGCACGCATGACTATTATTACCAGTATTATTACGAAAGGCAACGCCACGCTAAGCCCTATCAATGACGCCAAGCCGTATATTATCGCAAAAGTTATTGCGTCTATTGCTATCATTATCGGCATCTTTGCCAGCGAGAACCGCACCGACACGCCCAGCGTGGATATGAATTTACCTATAAAGCTGTAACCGGCGTTGCATGACATGCGCCCGTCCATAACGGTAGCGAGCGGTATCTCGTACAACCCGAAAAAGAAACGGAAGGCAAGTAGCAATACGAATATGACAAACATCCTTAAAAGCGACACTACCCTACTGTTGCTGTTGAATACGCCTATTATTTTGTTGTACACGTCGAACAAGCCGTCCCAAAATCCGTTCCAGCCGCCGTCGCCCATAAGCACGGTAAACGCATTGCTTATTCCATCGAACACACCCGCGTCTTTAAACGCGCGCGCTATCGGCAATATAAACGGCAAGCTCAAACCCACTATGATTGCCGAACAAACTATAAGATACAGTAGCACCGCCCACACTACGCCGAAGTGCGCTATTAAATTTTTGAACGCATTTTTAAAGGACATTGCCGTCCTCCTTTTCGGGCTTTTGCTGTGCTTTCGGTCCGCTCGTCTTTTTTGGTTTTTGTACCGTTTGCGGTTTCACGCTTTGTTTTTTTGTCTTTTTTGCGTCCGACGTAGTTTTTTCTTCGCTATTCTGTGCTTCTTCCGCGGCGGGCTGCGCGGGTGCCATCTGCATGAGCGCGCGCTTATACGGTTCTATATCTCGCCTATCCAGTCCGCTTATGTCGTAGAACGATATCATAGTATACACCGTTGTGTAAACGTTGGTAAACAGAAACACAACAAAGTTGACGGCGTACGCTATCGCCGCGTGAACCTGCAAAAATCCTACAAGCAACTGTACGCCCGCGCAAACGAGCATCGGCAAAAACAAACTCCAAAACAGCTTTTTGCGCGATATAAGCTTGAAGGACAGCGCCGCAGCGTCGCGGAATTTATATCCGTATATGAACATTATCGGCGCCCACATAAGCATCGGCAATAACAATAATCCGTGCAAAACGAACAAGCCCATTGCCGCCGCGGCAATTACCGCAAGCGCCGCCCCGGGCGCCGCCGACATTGCGCCGAGTATAACCTGCACAAGCGATACCAGCCCAAACAGCAAAAACCGCAGTATAATTGCGGTAACGCTCATCACTATCACTCCTATCGCTATCGGAAAAATCGAAATGTTAATAAGCCGCACGGGCGATTTCAGCGAAAGCATGCCCGTACGAAAATGCCTATCAAGCGATGACATTATTATTGCCGCACCGAAAACCTGCAATACCGCAACCAGTATAACGGGCCAAGCGTACTGCCAAGAATCGCCGAACAAAATTGCCAGCGTTTGCCCTGCCGTTTTGTACGGGGAGAAATCAAACCCCGCCACAAATGACACTTCCCAATATGGCGTGTACAAAAAACATGCCACTATCGCCGGGATAAGCATTGCCACCACGGGCAGCAAAAAATGCTTTTTCAGGTATGAGAATGTCAGTCCGAAATATTTCACATAGTTATTATACCGCGTTGCTTACGAAAAGGCAAGCGCTTTTTGAATTTACCTTTTTCAAACATAAATTCGCTGCTCTTATGACTGCGGCGTTTAACGTTGTTGAGTACGCCGATGCCCGACATGAACACAATCAAGCCCGAGCTACCACTGCTTATAAATGGTAACGGCAAGCCCGTTGGAGGAATACTGCCCGTCACAACAGCAATGTTTACCATTACCTGTATGGCGATTATTGCGGCTATGCCAGAAGCGAGTAGCGACCCAAATCTGTCCGACGCGCCCATAGATATTTTGAGCGCGCGGCGGATAAGGAACAAATAGCCGAGCATTACCAGCATGCACCCGAACAGTCCGAACTCCTCGCCTATCACGCTGAATATAAAATCGCTTTCGGCAAACGGCAAAAACAAATATTTTTGTCGGGAATTGAACAGCCCCACGCCGAACAGTCCGCCCGCACCCAAACCGTAGTACGATTGAATGAGCTGATACCCCTCCTCCAACGGACTTTCCCACGGATCCAAAAATGCCATAAGCCGCGCAAACCTATACGGCTCTATCAATATCAACACCACCGCAAGCGCGATAAGCGGCACTATTATCATCAATAAGTGCTTAATTCTCGCCCCGCCCAAAAACAGCATGACTATCATGAGCAATGCCATGCATATAGTAACCGACATATTAGGTTCCAAAATGATTAGTAAGCATATAACTCCACCCACTGCGATAATCGGTAAAATGCCCTTAAAGGTGGTTATTTTGGCTTCGTGCGAGCCTATGTACGCCGCCGCGAACACGATAAATCCGAATTTGGATATTTCGCTCGCCTGTATTGTGAAGAACGGCAGGTTTATCCACCGCCGCGCGCCGTAGTTGGTTATGCCGACGCCCGGGATAAACACTATCGCAAGCAGTATTACCGACACGGCAAGTATGACGTATCTAAGCTTATGCAGCACATGATAGTCTATGCGCGAAAACAAAAACATAGCCGCCGCGCCGAGCGCCGCGCCCATCAACTGCTTGTACACGTAGTAATACTTTGTGCCGTAAATGCGTTCGCCCGTGTACGAGCCTGCCGAATACACCATAAGCACGCCGAACGCCACAAGCGTGAACGTGACTATAACCAGCCATATATCGGACTTGCCTACGGTTTTATCCGACAGCATTGTATTGTTGGAAATGCGTTTTTTCATTACTGCATACGCTTGGACAGAGCGCACACCTCCGCTTTAAAAAATTCGCCGCGGTGGGCGTACGACTTGAACTCGTCGAACGACGCACATGCGGGAGAAAGCAATACCGTCTCGGCGTCCGACTCCGCAGCCACCCGCACTGCGTCCGACAGGCAGTTTACCACCGTAACCTTTAAGTCCGGACGAATTTTGCACGCACTGTCGCGCACTGCCTGCGCAGTCTCACCCATAGCCACGACAGAAGTCACGCGGCTGTCCAACACGGTGAACAGCTCGTCAAAATCGGTATCCTTGCCACGCCCGCCCAGTATTAGGCACACCGTCCCGACGGTAAGCTCGATTGCGGCAAGACATGCCGACACGTTTGTGCCCTTGCTGTCATCTATCCACAGCTTACCGCACGCCCTGCCCGCAACCTCGTTTCGGTGCGGACTGTTTTTCGCGCCCGACAACGCTCCGAGGATTGCGGAATTATCCGCGCCCATGCACTTTGCCGCCGCTATTGCGCACAGCGCGTTTTTTATATTGTGCGCACCGGATAGTCGCAAGTAATCGGTCGGGCAAACGCGGTTGCCGTTAAAACAAAAATATCCGTCCGACACATATGCGCCATCGCACACCTTGTTCGACGAACACCACACAATTTGCGCATCGGTGTGCAATGTGTTAAGCGCGCGGACGGGAATATCCTCGCCCAGCACCAAGTACCCGTTACCGTCCATATTCGCCGCGATATTGCACTTGGCGGCGTGGTAGTTTTCTATACCGCCGTGCCAGTCGGCGTGGTCGGATGCCATGTTGGTAATTACCGCCACGTCGGGACTGATATTCGCATTAAACAGCTGAAAGCTGGACAGCTCGCACACGATTGGCGCTGTCGATTTTTCACCCGCCGCAGTCGACACCGGATAGCCGATGTTACCGCACGCCACGCCGCCCAGCATGTCCGCTATAAGCTTTGTCGTGGTGGTCTTGCCGTTAGTGCCGGTAATGCCTACTGTTTTGCGGTTATAGCTTTTGGCTATGGCAAAGCCTATTTCCGCCTCGCCTACCGCCTTGATACCGCGCTCGGCGCAGTACGCATACACCTCATGCGTAGGTCGCACCCCCGGGCTTATCACCGCACAGTCATAGTCCTTGTCGGGCGGCGCGACAAACCGTCCGCCGTCGTCGGCGTATATCTTGGCTTTGCCGCCAAGCTTTTTTATGGCGCGCGCCGCCGCCTTGCCCGACCCGCCGTTGCCGTAAACAAAAAACCGCTTTCCGTCGAAAATACCCATACACGGTATTATATGACGAAAAGCGGCCCAATAGAATTTTGCACGACTATTTAATAAAGCACCAACATTAACGCAACCGTGATTATTCCGCATACCAAGGTCACAAGAGTGTACACAGTCGCTATCTTGCCCTCAAACACGCCTTTGCGCTCGAAGTGGTGGTGAAGCGGCGCCATTAGGAACACGCGCTTGCCGCCCGTCACCTTGAACACCGCGACTTGAATTATCACCGACAAACTTGTTGCTATATACATTATACCGACAAGCAGCATGCTTAGCGACATTCGACTGAGCACAGCAACGCACGCCAAAAATCCGCCTAGCGCGAGCGAGCCCGTATCCCCCATAAATATCTTGGCTGGATGAGTGTTGAAGCACAAAAACGCGCAAAGACTGCCGCCGAGCGCCGCGCACAGTATTATCATATTGAGGGACGAAACGCCCACGAGCTCGCCCGCAAAAAACGCTATGCCGAGCATTACGCAGCATATAAGCGCGTTGGTCGCCGTGACCGAAGCCGCCAGTCCGTCCAGCCCGTCGGTCAGGTTAACCGAGTTGGTAAACGCCAAAAATATAAGTATATAGTATATAGGAGCAAAAACGCCCAGCTCTAACTTTTTGGGCGCAAACGGCGCAAACACCGCCGATCCCACGTTGTCGTTGTAGTACGCGTACAGCGATATAACGACGGCAAGCAACAGCTGAAAAACTATTTTTTGTATTGGCGAAAGACCCTTGTTATTGTGGTACCGCACCTTGATAAAATCGTCAATAAACCCGATAAGCGCGTACCCGACTGTTATAACTATAATAATGTACGTGGTGTTATCGCCGTGCGTTGTAAAGAACAGCGCTGGCAGCAGCGCAAGTACTATGGACGCGCCGCCCATCGTCGGCGTGCCCTGCTTTTTTTTGTGGTTGTCCACGTACGACAATATGGGTTGTCCGCCTTTCAGCTTTCTTACCAATTTTATATTCAACGGCAACAGCAGCATGCCCACGGCGAACGCGCTTAAAAATCCGCAAAGAACGCTTATCAAAATCCGAACTCTCCCGCCAATTCCATAACGTACTGCTCGTCGTTGTACGGCGTGCGGTTGCCCATAACGTCGTTGTAACGCTCGGCGCCCTTGCCCGCTATAAGCACTATGTCCTGCTTATCGGCCATGGATATAGCTTCTTTTATCGCCTGCTTGCGGTCGACTATTTTGGTGTAGTTTGTTCCGCCTATCTCGTCGATACCGCTCGCTATTTCGTTTATTATGTCGAGCGGCGGCTCGAAGCGCGGATTATCGCTTGTGACAAAACAATAATCGCTCATCTGCGACACTATTTTGCCCATTACCGCGCGCTTGGTTTTGTCGCGGTTGCCACCGCAGCCGAATACCGTTATTATCCTGTTCGGCGCAAACTCGCGTATGGCGCGCAAAATATTTGCAATGCCGTCGTCGGTGTGCGCAAAGTCTATTATAACGTTGCACTTGGACATATTGATAATGTTAAACCTGCCGTCAATCTTTTTTACGTTGCGTATGCCCGCAATGACCGACTGCAAGCCGAAGCCGAGCGACGCCGCGATAGCCGCCGCGCACAGCGTGTTGTACATATTGAACCTGCCCGTAAGGCTGAACTTGACGTGCCCCACGCTGTCCGCCATGTTTATTACGTACGACAAGCCGTAAGCGCTCATTTCCAAATCGATTCCGAAAACGTCGGACGGATTGTCCACGCCGTAAGTGACGGCGGGCAGCTTGCTTTCCTTCAATATCGCCTTGCCCAGCTCGTCGTCGACGTTTACCACCGCGCTACGGGCATGCTCGATAGAAAAGAAGCTTTTTTTTGCGGCGGCGTAATTATCCATAGTGCCGAAAAAGTCCAAGTGGTCGCGCGAAAAATTGGTAAACGCCGCCACCTCGTACACGATGCCGTCCGTCTTACTAAGCTTTAACGCGTGCGCCGAAACTTCCATTACGACGTATTCCACGCCCGCGTCAGACATTTCTTTGAGTATGGCGTGAAGCTCTATCGGGTCGGGCGTGGTAAGCCGCGCGTCCGCCTTGTTGCCAAAGTATTCCACCGCGTTGGTGCCTATCAGCCCGCAACTGTGTCCTGCCGCCTCGATTATGCTCTTAACAATATACGTGGTGGTGGTTTTGCCGTTGGTGCCGGTAATACCTATCATTTTCAGCCGCTTGGACGGATTGCCGTAAAACTCCGACGCCGCATGCGCCAAAGCCTTGCGCGTGTCGCTAACCTCTATTTGCGGCACGTCCAGCGCGAGCTTGCGCTCCACCACCAAAGCAACCGCGCCGCGCGACACCGCGTCCGCCGCGAATGTATGTCCGTCGTTTTCCGTGCCGACAAGACAAAAAAACAAATCGCCTTGCTTCACCCTCGAACTGTCAAAGGCAAGCCCCGTAACCTCTATATCGCTTTCGCATTGCAACAACTCGCTTAATAACATAACATTCTCCTTTGCGCTATTAGTATATGTCTATTGTAGAGCTAAAAATAGTACGGGAACACACTTTTGCAAACAATGGTATAATTCGACAATGCGTGGCTATTCGCACCGTATAAGAACGCTGTCGTTGGTGGCGACGCGTTCGCCCGGTATAGGCGTTTGGGATATAACGTTACCGCCCTCGCCCACAACCTCTACGTGCAAGCCGATTTTTTCAAGCTCTGCCACCGCGCTTTCCACGCTGTCGCCCACAACGTCGGGCATAACGGTATATTCGCGTTCGGGTAGCATCGTCGGCGGAAGATTTTTGTAATCGAATATCCTGCCGAACACGTTGCCCGCATACGGCGCGGCTACCAAGCTGCCGTAATATACGTAGCCCTGCGGCTCGTCTACGATCATCAGCACGGCGTACTTGGGATTATCGGCAGGCGCAAAGCCGATAAACGACGATATATACTTGCCCTGCGCTATCGCTCCGCCCGAATACTTTTGCGCCGTGCCCGTTTTGCCGCCTATCGCGTAGCCGACAACGCCCGCCTTGCTTCCTCCGCCGTTCGCCACCACGCCCACAAGATATTCGCGCATCTTTTGCGACGTCGCTTCGCTTACAGTGCGGCGCACGGCTATAGGTTCTCTCGTCGCAAGGTTTTTGCCGTCGCAGGAATCTACCGACGACACCAAGTACGGACGGTACAGCGTGCCGCCGTTTACAACCGAGCTAACGCCTGTTATCAGCTGCAACGGCGTTACCGCCACCGCTTGACCGAAGCCGATACGCGCAAGGTCGACCGTCTTTACGTTGCTTTCCTTCATAAGCATGCCGCTGCTCTCGCCCGAAAAGTCTACGCCCGTTTTTTGACCCAGCCCGAATTTTTCCAAGGCGTCGTAAAACCTACTCGTACCCATGCGCAACGCCAAATCCATAAACACGCAGTTGCAAGAGTTTTTTACGCCGTCGGCAAGGTGCTGACTGCCGTGACCGATAGACCGCCAGCAACGTATGCGCTGTCCGTCCACCGTGCGCGACCCGCCGCAAAAAAATGTATCGTTATCGGACACCACGCCCGCCTCTATCGCCGCGGCGGTGGTAAATATCTTAAACGTCGAACCCGGCTCGTACATGTCCACAATCATAGTGTTGCGCGACAGGCTGTTGAGTAAGTCCATATCGTTGCGCGGCGGCTCGTTAAGGTCGAAGGCAGGGCTCTTTGCCATTGCAACAATGCCGCCCGTGTTTACGTCCATCACTATCATTTGCGCCGATTTGGCATTGAACTCGGTGCACGCCGCAGTAACCGCGTCGTAAGCAAAGCTTTGTATATTGGCGTCAAGCGACAGCGTTATATTGCACCCGGGCACGCCCGGCAAATACTTTGTTACAGATCCGTCAACCTCGCGCCCGGCCATGTCGGTGGAGGTGTACGCAAAGCCGTCCACACCCGTCAAGTATTTGTCGTAATAGCTTTCCAGCCCCGACTGCCCCACGTTGTCTATATTGGTAAAGCCGAGGATTTGCGACATATTGCTCATGTACGGATAGTTACGCTCGGTGTCCAGCGTGTAGTACAATCCGCCTATGCTTTGCCGCCGCAGCTCCAGCGCGACGTCGGCGTCTATCTTGCGCTTAATCGTAACCTCGCCAACGGCGGTGTTAAGCTTTTCCAGCACGCTGTCGTAGCTTAACCCGAGCGCGGAAGAAATAGCCTGCGCCGCCGCGGGTTTGTCCTTGACCGCATTAGGACGAGCGTACAGCGTGAACACGTCCCTGCTGTCCGCAAGCACGCTGCCGTTAGCGTCGAGTATCTTGCCGCGCGTAGCTTTCAGCGGCAGGTCGCGGTACCACTGCTCCGCCGCCTTGGTGCGCAAAAATCCGCCGTCTACAATTTGAAGGAAAATCAATCTGCCGAACAACGCTGTAAATACCACGGCAAGCGCGACAAACGCCGTAAGCAATCTTTTTCGCATAAGCGACGAACTCGCCTTCATATACCACCTCTCAACTTTATGTATATGAAAGCAATATAGAATAAATAAGAATGGATGAAAAAATTTTTATTTAACTAAATAAGGGCGGCGAAGCGCAGTCCGACACTATTCACTATTCACTCTTATCTATTCACTAATAAAAAAACCACCCGAGCGGAGGGAAAACGCATCGAGTGGTTAGATAAAAGCAATTTATTGTTTAGTTGAAGATTTTGGACATCATATCGAAAAATTCATCCCAGCCGTCCGTGCGAGGCGTCGCTTCGGGATAGCCCACCGTTTCGACGTTGCTTACCGTGTAAGCGGGGTCGCCTGCGGGAACCATACCGGCCTGCACTGCCTTGCCGCGAATGGCGTCGTCGTCGCGCAATGCGGCAAGCTCTTGCTCCTGTTGAAGCACTCTGGCTTGCTTTTGCGCAACCCTGCCGGCAGCGGCGTCGGCCTGCGCCGAAGCGTTGGATATGGATACGCCGGTAGCAATAACCGCTATCGCCAAAACGAGCGCTATCACTACGTACACGCAAAGCAAGATTTTGCTCTTGGTGTCGAGCGAAGCGCGAGTGCGCTTGGCGGGCGATTTTTCATTTTGCGGCTCTATATCCTTAGTAGGTTTTTCGGATGCATATGCTCTGGTCTTTACCGTGGGGAGCAAGTCTTCCTGGTCGCGCGGTTCAAGCTTTACCGGACGGTCCGCTTCCTTTTCGGGCGCGGGCGTTTCGGTCTCCGCCAGCATTTCCGGCGTGGAATAAATAGGCTCTTGCACGTCGTCGGGCACAAGCATGCTACTGCCCGCTCTTGCGGGTTCGATTACGGAATCGTTGGTAATACGCGCATAATCGGAAATATCGGGAATACCGCCTATTTCCGTATTGTAATAACCGCCGTAGCGGTCGCTGTCACGTCTGATTTGTCGTTTGGTATTAACCATAATTCACTTCCTTATAGTTTTTCCGTTACTCGTAGCGTAGCGCTTGTGCTACGCGGGTTTATTTGTTGTTCTTGCTCGGACGGCTTTTGCTTTAAAATCGTCTTACCTATCGCGCGGTGGTTGCACACGCACACAGGCAAGCGTTTGGGGCAAATGCAGTCGGTAGCGAACTCGGTGAATGCCGCTTTAACAATGCGGTCTTCCAGCGAGTGAAAGCTGAGTATCGCCAGCCTTCCGCCCTTTTCTATCATTCCGAATATGCCGCAAATTGCGTCGTACAGACCTTTAAGCTCGCCGTTGACTTCTATGCGGATAGCCTGAAAAGTCTTTTTGGCGGGGTGCCCGTTTTTGCGGTACGGCACCAAAGCTCGTATAAGCTCCGCCAGCTCGACAGTTCGCTCGATTGGTTTTACCTGCCTGCGCTTTACTATCGCGCCCGCGATGCGCCGCGCAAAGCTTTCCTCGCCGTAACGCCTGATTATGTCGGCAAGCTCCTGCTCGTCGTAACCGTTGACAACGTCGTACGCGCAAAAGTCCTGCGACTTGTCCATGCGCATATCGAGCGCTCCGTCGTGCATGTAGGAAAACCCGCGGCTAGCCTCGTCCAACTGGTGCGAGGAAACGCCGAGGTCTATGACCGCGCCGCTTATGCTCGTAATACCACGTTCGCCGAGCAGCTTTACAGCATTTTCGTATTGACCTTTAATGTACGTAATATCGCCCGAAACATGGGCTTTGCAGTATTCGATGGCGTCTATATCGCGGTCGATTGCGACCACCCTGCCGCCGGCGTTGAGTATAGCTTGGGAATGTCCGCCGCCGCCAAGCGTACCGTCCAAATACAGACCGTCCGGCTTGACAAGTAGCGACTCCACAATTTTTTGCGCTAAAATCGGTATATGATACATTATAATTTGTTGCGCGATCCGGTAAACTGTGATATAATACGTTTGAAGTCCGTCGAATTTTTGTGGTCGCGGTAAACTCCCTCGTCCCAAATTTCCACATGGTCGTATGCGCCGATGGAAATTATATCTTTGGTGAGTCCGCAGTCTTCGATGAACGCCGAGTTGAGCGAAACCCTGCCCTGCTTGTCCTCGACAAGCTCTTGCGTGGACGAGAATATGGCGCGCTTAATGTCGTTCATATCCATATCCAGCATGTCGGCGTCTTTGAACCGCTCTATAACCAGCTTATCAAAGTCGTCGCGAGGGTATATGCACAAGCATCCTTCGAAGCCGCAAAAGATCATAGGATTATCACCGAGTTGGCGACGGAAAACGGGCGGTATTCTCAACCTCCCCTTATCGTCTAATTGGTGATGATGTTGTCCAATGAACATATCCTTTGACCCTTTTTGATGATGTACGGATAGTGTATCATGACAACTTAACCCTTGTCAACCCTTTTCAACCACATTTGTTCATTTTTTTGCGGAAAACCGCCTATTTTTCGATGGAATTCGATATTTTTTGCTGTCGAATAAAAAATATCGGCGTCGAAGCCCATTAAATCATGGGGAAAGTATAACTATATTATCGTATTTTGACCACTAATCAAAAAAGCTCCCTATTTGTCGGGAGCTTTTACTTTGGCTGTTATTTAGAATACTATGACTGCGGTGTTATTTATAAGGTCGCAGGACGTAAGCAAGTACTTTATTCCGTTTTTTACTAACGTCTTTTTTGCGTAGCAGTTTTTGCCGTGAATATGTCCGTACACAACGGCGTCTATGCCGTACTTTTCAAACAGTTCGGTGACGGGCGTACCGTCGAACTTTACCGTAAACGGCGGGTAGTGTATCATAAACACCATTCTATCCCCTTCCGCTTTTAGCTTTTGCATTGCTTGCAGCGACATTTCTATGCGCAGCAGCTCGCGGGCGTACAGGCGCTTGCCGTCCTCGGTTTTGTCGTCCGCACTCCAACCGCGACTGCCGCCCACTATCACGTCGCCTATTTTGACGCAGTCGTTTTGTATGGCGTACACGTCGTCGGGCAGCGCGCCGCGCACTGCGGATATGCTTTTCCACCAGTAATCATGATTGCCGCGCGTAATGATTTTTTTGCCGTTCAGCTTGCCTATGTATTGAAGGTCGGGCACAGCCTGTTCAAGCGTCATTGCCCAGCTTAAATCGCCCGCAAGCAAAACCAAATCGTCCGCCTGAACGTCTGCCAGCGATTTTTCTATATCGTCCAAATAGTTATCCCACACCTCACCGAAAATATCCATCGGCTTGGGATTGTTTATGGACAAATGCAAGTCGGAAATTGCGTAAACCTTCATACGCGTATTTTATCATCATACTGTTCAAAAGTCAATTAATTCTGCATTCTGCATTCTTAATTCTGCATTAACTAAGTTCCTCGTCACCGAAAGTCGGGAATATATTTTCCACTCCGGGGCATGCGCAGCCCGTGCAAGGCGGGTACTGGCAATAGCCGTACGTGGGCACGAGGATATCCACGGGCGCGGTGACCTTGATTATTTGTATGCGGCAGCCCGAGATGCTGACGGCGTTCATGCCGATTATCGCGCCGCCCGCAATATTCATATTGGTTTGCACCTCGATAGAATACATAACCGCAGTGTTATTGAAAGGCAACCGCAGAAGTACGTCCTTGTTCTCTCGGTAAGTGGCTTGCACTGTGGTCAGTTGACCGTTTGCCGAATAGGTTACCGCAAAGGTTGTGACGATTTCGCCGACTACCCTACTACAACCGTTGCCGCACGGCGTTACGGAGAAGCCCTCGAACTCGCTGCTTATCACCCGCGCCGACACGAACTCCGCGCCCTGCGGGATCGGCGCAACGGTAGTGAGCGTAAGCGTTATGTTGTCGTCGACAGTCGAACAACCGTCAAACACCCGCTTGACCTCTATCACCATACGGCAACGCAACCCGTCCGTAATGTTACCGCCGCACCCTGCCTTTATTGCCGCCATAAAAAATACCGCCCTCCACGCACAATTTTACTCACTTAATATATGCGTGATAAAGCGGTATAGTTACTTATTGATTGATTATATTATAAATTGTTTACAGCTCTTCGCCCTTGTTGAGTTTAAGCATTTGCGGCACAAACGCGAACGTTGCAACGACCATCGCTACGAATATCATAAACAGGAACGTCAGCAAGAATATAAGCATTTTTATAAATGCAAACAGTATTTTTACGACGATAAGGAATATTATGCCGTCAAGATCGAGCGAGAATATAACGCCCGGCATACCCACTATCTTGCCGCCGACCAACACTATATCAACAACTATGCCGTCCCAAAACAGCTGTGCGAAAAACGGATATCCGCACACCACGGTGAACGCCATTATAGCTAAGTACATAACGGTGTCCTCGGAGTTTTGAATCGCCAAGACGGTAAACAGCACCAACAGTGCTACCGTAATGATTGCAGATATTATAAGCCCCTTGTTGCGGCGGTGTTTACAGCGGTCGACTTCCGCTTGCTTTTTTGCCTTTACGGCACGCTCGGCCTGCTGCTTTTGTAATTTCTGTTCGTTTTCTTGAACCTTTTTTATATTCTCTCTGCGTAGCGCGCATGCCTTACAAATTACCATAGGTGTAGTGCAAGCCTCCTCGCCCTCGTGCACAAGCTTGCCGCAATCCTTGCAAAAGCCTACTACCTTATTGCCGACTTCTGCGTCGCCGACAGCTTCGGCCGTGGCGGTGGCGGCTGTTTCCGTCACGTTTTCGCCGCCCTCCTCGAAGTAGCTTATAGGCACGCCGAATATCTTTGCCATTTTGGACAGCGTTTCAAAGTCGGGATACGATTTGCCGCTTTCCCACTTTGATACGGCTTGAAAAGTTACGTTAAGTTTTGCTCCGAGTTCCGCTTGCGTCATATTATTTGATTTACGCAAAGCGGAAATTTTTTCGTAGATTTCCATTGTTCCACTCCTCTAATCTGTCACAATTATACCACGCCGACGGAAATATGTAAACATTTACGGCTAAACTATCGGTTGAATATGCTTTACTTTCAGTTGAATAACTGTTGATTAATTGTTTTTGCAATAAAAAATCCGTGAAAAAACATTATCTTTCACGGATTTTAATATAGCTCAACTTCCTGTTGAATTAATCGGTTTCGGATACCGCCAAAATATCATTAAGCCTGTTAAGCAGCGCGTCCCTGCCCGCTCCGCTCTGTCCGCTCGTTACTATAAGGTTGTCGCGGGCAAGCCCGAGCGCGGCCGCGATTTTTATAACCGCATTGCCTATTTGCGCACGGCTAAGCTTGTCGGACTTGGTAAGAACTACGGTAAACGGCAGTTGCAAGTCGCGCAAATAGTTTATAAGCACTTTATCGAGATCGGACGGGTCGCGCCGTATATCCATAAGGCACAGCACCTGCGCAATGCTCTTGCCGTCCTTAAAGTATTTGTCGGTGCGCACGTTCCACTCGTCCGATTCGGATCTGTGCGCCTTGCTGTACCCGTACCCGGGAAGGTCGACAAAGTAAAAATCGCGCTCGTCGGTAATAACCTTAAAAACATTGATAAGCCGAGTGCGCCCCGGTGTACTCGACGTTTTGCACAGCTTTGCACCCATAAGCGAATTGAGCAATGTGGACTTGCCGCAATTACTCCTGCCCGCTACGCAAACCTGCGGATAAAAGCCGTCGGACGAGGCTACGTCCGTACAGCTCTTAATAAACGTAGCGTTTTTTACTCGCATACCAAAACTTGCGAAAATACTTGGTCGACAGTATCTACAAGTATAATCTTTACCTTTTGTTTTACTTCGTCGGGGATATCGTTTAAATCCTTTTCGTTTTCGCGCGGAATGATGAGCCGCTTGCAGCCCGCACGGAATGCGGCGAGCGATTTCTCTTTAAGTCCGCCGATTGCCAGCACCTTGCCGCGAAGGGTCACCTCGCCCGTCATTGCAACGTCGTGCGCAACCTTGCGCCCCGAAAACGCCGACATAAGCGCCGTGGCAATGGTTATGCCCGCGCTCGGTCCGTCCTTGGGCGTCGCACCCTCGGGAAAGTGCAAATGCACGTCGTTTTCGGTAAACTTGTGCTCGGGCACGTTGTATTCGGCAGCGCGCGACCGCACAAGCGACAACGCCGCCAAGCACGATTCTTTCATTACGTCGCCGAGGCTGCCCGTCAGTTTGAGCTCGCCCTTGCCGCCCGAAATGATTGCGGCCTCTATGGTTAGCGTAACGCCGCCCACGCTCGTCCAAGCAAGACCTGTGGCAACGCCCACCTCGTCGGACTCGTTGGCCGAATCGTCCTTGTACTTGGGCGCGCCCAAGAATTCCGCTATATCCTTTTTGGTCACCTTTACGGCTGTCGGCGGAGTTTCCGACTCCACCACCTTCAAGGCGATCTTGCGCATGACCGTGGCGATTTCGCGTTCAAGTTTACGCACGCCGCTCTCGCGCGTGTACGCCGAAATAATATGCGACATAACCGCGTCGCTTATATCCACCTTTACGCCGTCAAGACCGTTGGCAGTCATCTCCTTGGGCTTTAAATACTTTTTGGCTATTTGCAGTTTTTCCTCGTACGTGTAGCCCGAAAGCTCGATTACTTCAAGCCTATCCAACAGTGCGGGAGGAAGCGGGTCGAGCGAGTTTGCCGTTGTTACGAACATTACGTTGCTCAAATCAAACGGCACGTCGAGGTAATTGTCTTTAAAGTTGTAGTTTTGATTGGGGTCCAAAACTTCGAGTAATGCGGACGCGGGATCGCCGTGTATGTCCGCCGTCATCTTGTCTATTTCGTCAAGCAGGAATACGGGGTTGTTTACGCCCGCGCCGCGTATGCCGTTGATTATGCGCCCGGGCATGGCCGCAACGTACGTTCTGCGGTGTCCGCGTATTTCCGCTTCGTCGTGTATGCCGCCCAACGACATCGTAACCAATTCCCTGCCCGCCGCACGTGCTATGGAACGGACTATGGACGTTTTACCTACCCCGGGAGGGCCTACAAAGCACAGCACCGGCGATTTAAGATTGCGCGTAAGCTTGTACACGGCAAGATATTCGAGTATGCGCGTCTTTACCTTTTCCAAGCCGTAATGATCGTCGGCAAGCACCTGCCGCGCAAAGTCGAGTGCGATATCGCCGTCGGTAAACTTGTTCCACGGCATATCGAGCAAAAGGTCGATATACGACCTGGATACGTTGGCTTCGGGCGTGGATGGGTTCATCTTTTCCATCCGCGAAATTTCCTTCTCCGCCTTTTCGTACGCCGCTTGCGGCATATCGTCCTTCATATCGGCAAGGCGTTTTCTAAGCTCGTCAATCTCGTCCGCATCCTCGCCCAATTCTTCTTTGAGCGCGTGTATCTGTTCGCGGATATAGTATTCCTTTTGATTCTTGTCTATGTTTTGGCGCACCTTGGCGGAAATGCGCTTTTCCATTGCGCGTATTTCCGTTTCCTTGGTAAGCACCGTCAGTATTTGCTCGTACTGCTCGGATAACGTGCGCGTTTGCAGCACCGCTTGCTTTTCGCTGTCCGTGTTAAAAATGTACCCCGCAATGGTCGATACAAACCGCTCCCCGTCGTCCACCGACAGCGAGCTTAACACGTCGCCAGGCATTTTGGTGTCTATTCTACGATACTCACGGAACTGCTCGTCAAGCCTGCGTTTGACCGCCTCGAAGTAAATAGGGTCGTCGGGCTCGTAATCGTATTCTTTAAGCGTGACTTCAAAGTACGGCGTAAGCGATACGTAGCTGTCTATTTGCATTCTGCGTCCGGCCATAAACACGACGCGCATTGCGTCGCCGGGAAGGCGTTGCGCGTTCTTGATGGTAGCCAAAACGCCTACGCGGTAAATATCCTGCGGCGCGGGATTGACCATAGTAGCACGCTTTTGCGCTACCAAAAACACGCTCTCGCCAGACTCTACCGCTTGCATAATCGCAGCGTAAGCCTTGTCGCGCACAAGATCGAAATGCACCGCCTGTCCGGGGAAAATCACCTTGCCGCGGAAAGCTATCATCTTGTACGTTTTGACGGGTTGCAAAAGCTGCGTGTCTTCCGCCGAATACCCGTATTTATTGTCAAAGTTGTTATTGTCCATTAAACACCCTATTTTTTACGTAGCTTATCAGTGATTTAATTATATCACAACGCCGTACTTTTTACAACTGTTTTTTAAACGATTACGTGACGGCAATTTTGCATAATAGCATATAAATTATACGCAGCCGAAATATATTTACGCCTACGTTTCGTCCGTCACAATGCTTTCCGTGTACAACGGAAGGTCGTTTATACGGCTCGCCAAAAACGTTGGGAACAAAAGCAAATCTTTCAGCTTATCTATGGGCACCCACTCCAAATGCTCCTTGCCGTCCATGCAATATCCGTCGGCAATAATCTCATTTTTGCCGCGCGGCTTCATTACGAAAAACAGCCCTATCTCGTGGAATTTTTTGCCCTTGTTCACGCCGCACGGTTCGACGAAAAAGTTTTCGTTGATAAACGCGAGCCTATCCACCTCGTAGTCCACGCCCGTTTCCTCTTTGGTTTCGCGCAGCACCGCGTTATACGCCGTTTCGCCGAAATGCACTCTGCCGCCCACCGAATAGTAATAGTCGGCGCTCTCGTTGGTGGCAAGCAGTACGCATCCGTCCTCAATTATTATCGCACCCACGCGGTAGCTGAACCTGTCGTCGCCCCTGTTAAAGCTGCAATTCAAATTTTCGTCGTCTATGTACATGCCACACCTCCCGAGTAGATATATAATATGATACTCGACAGGCGCGGTAAAGTCAAGCAAACTATTCGGTTATAACCTTTTCGCCTTTCTCGCCCAATCGCTTTTTGAGCCCGCTGTGCAAAGCCTTGTTGCCGAAAAGCAACGCCACGCCGACTACAAAAAGCGCAACCAATGCGGCAACGCCGACAAGCGCAAGATTTAACGCCGATATTATATTGGGGTCGAACTGCGGGTACACTGCGCGACTGCTCAGACCAAACAGCACCATAAACACGTAGTAACACGTAGGAAAAACGAGCGCTGTCGGCACGTACGACACGCGACAATTTCGCCCGTCGCAAAATACAAGATAGTACACGAATATCGCAATGGGATTGATTAAATGCGCAATTACGGAAAGCCCTGCTACAAGCTTGAGCGGCTCAAACAACAAGCACGCAATAACGACCGAGCTCATAAGTACCGCGCAATCAAGATACAAAAAGTGCGGAATATCCCGCTTAAATATAAGCGCGTAAATGCCGCCGAGGAGCAGCACGGTTCCCGTGGTCGCGTTAGACATAAAAGTCATTTCGACGCATTTATCCCAACAGTCGATATACCCAACGACCGCCGTACCCAAAAACAAAAACGAAAGCACAATATTGGCAAAAGCCTTTTTCTTTATGTTTGTCATAAAGATAGCTTGCCCTATTGTGCTAAAAATAATAACGTGTTAATTTATTTTGTTTAAGCCAAACAGTCGTTGCCTAAGGCAATAATTCGTAGTACATTCTTTTTCCTGCCAATTCGGGACAAATGGGTTCATCACCCTTTTTTATAAACTTGAAGCCGACGCTTTCGTAAGTGCGTTGTGCCGCCACTAACCTCTCGTTAGTCCACACGAATATCTTTTTTGCGCCCTGCGATAGTATGCGATTTACGGCTTCGCGCATTTGCAGTTTGCCGTAACCGTTCCCTTTGTATTTTGTCGCAATACAGTTATGCCCCATTTCCGCATATTCGGGCAACTTTCTAGGATCCCACGATACAAGCCCAATCGGCTCCCCGTTCAAAGTCGTAACAAATCCGTATTTATCGGCGATTTGGGGATTGGCGTAAAAGAAGTCGTCAAACTCCTGCCACTGCATTTGCCAATAACGCGCAAACTGCGGCTCGAAAGAATATCCGTCCGCCAATAATGCCGCAAGCGTTCCTCGCGGAAACTCCGTTATCTTTTTAAATTCAATATGCATATGCTTTTCCGTACGCTGCGATTTACTGACCCAACGTTTCAACGCTGCAACCGACGCGTTTATAGTAATCTAACATTTCGGGGATTTTCTTTTTGTCGTAGCTTGTAATACAATTTGACAAAACGTGAACTACGTAACCGCTCTTTGCCATATTATAGCAAGTAGATTTTACACACGCGACAGCGTCGGCGCCCGCTATATAAAACTCTTTAATGCCGTTCTCGCTTATAAAGGCGGCAAACGCATCGCTTGTCAGTGCGTTGCCCTTGCTTTTTACAAATATATTTTCGGACGCGATTTTCATATCGGACACCAATTCCGCACCGCGAGTGTCTGGCTTAAACGTTCGAGTTCCGGCCGATAAATTGTTGTGTTTGATATAGACAATATGAATATTATTGCTAACAGCCCAATCAACTGCTGCATTGATATTGTCGATTATTTCTTTGTAGTTTTTTGTAATATCGTTTTGTATGTCGATTACAACTAATGCTTTATTTGTCATATATACCTCGTTTTTACTATTAGTGATTATATCATTTTTTACACTGTATTTCAAGAATACACACTTAATTCATTTAAGACAAACCATTATTAAAGCGCCGAAAAACTATTCCCCGTGTTGTGGCACTTATTAATTATTCCGTTTACTATTCGCTTATGAACAGTACGCCCAAAGTATTTCTGCCGCAATGGCTTGTTACTATACTTCCGGCAACAGTTTCGCACACCTCGTCGAAATCGAAGTTTTGATTGACAAGCTCTTTTGCCAAATCGACCAATTCTTTGTCCGCAGAGCTGTGCGTTATAAAGCATCTCGTTTTGTCATAGTGCGGATACTTCGCCTTTAAATCCTCGATATACGACCGTATACACCTCGACATGCCGCCCATATACTTTTTGGGCGCGATAAGCTGACCGTCTTCGTTCTCGCTGATAAGCGGATGCAGCTTTAAAACTTTTGCGCCGATAAGCGCCGCAAGCGAACACCTTCCGCCCTTATGCAGATAGGTCAACGAATCGGGCACGAACGACGTGTTCACTTTGGGGCGCAGTTCGTTCAGCGTTTTGACTATATCCTCCGCAGACTGCCCTTCCGCCGCCAAGTCGCACGCCTTTAATACCAATAATCCCTGACCGGTGGAAAGCGCTTTACTGTCCACGACAAACACCTTGCCGCCGAAATCCTCCGCCGCTTTGCTCGCCGCGGAATAAGACGACGACGCCTGTGCGGAAATATCTATATGTATAATAGCGTCAAATCCTTGAAGATTATCGGCAAAAAACTCGACGTACTCGGATATAGAGCCCGCGGCGGTTTTGGGCAACGCGCCCGAATTTTTGACAAACTCAAAAATATCTTGCGGGGAAATTTCGCCGTCTTTATAGCTGTTCTCTCCCAAAATAACCGACAAGCTGAAAATACCTATGTCGTACTTTTCAATCTGCTCACGGCTCAAATCACAAGTGGAATCCGAAGTTATTTTAATTTTCAATATATCACCTCTATTAGTATTTTCGTTTAAGACAAACCAATGTTTCCGCGTGGTGCGTGCCGACAAACATGTCGAACAGTTTTACGGTCGTTATTTCGTAATCGGGCGAAGCGTCCAAAAACGCGCGGATATCTCGGCACATTGTGGCATGGTTGCACGATACGTATATCAGCGTTTTGGGCTTGACCTCGGCAATGGCGCGCGCCACAGCTTCCCCGCAACCTTTGCGCGGCGGGTCGATAAGCACGTCAACTTCGCCGCCGCACTCGCCTACTATACGCGGCAAAACGTCTTCAACGTTGCCGCACACGTTGGTAATCTTGTCGGCGTTGCCGTTGAGCTTAGCAGTGTAATCGGCGTCCTTAACGGCTTGCGGAACACATTCCACCGCTATGACCTTTTTGCATTTTTTTGCGGCGATATTGCTCGTTATACCAATACCGCTGTACAGGTCTATAAGCGTGTCGCTCGTTACTTCGTTCATTGCCGCGGCGTACAGCTTGTCGCGCATGTAGTCGTTGACCTGAAAAAAGGACAGCGGCGAAAGCTCGGCTTTTACACCAAGTACGTTTACGCTAAGCCGCTCGTTACCTTTTACGAGCCGCACGGTATTTCCCATAATAACGTTGTTGCGCGCGGTATTCGGACAAACGAAAAAGTCCACGTTGTCCGGAAGCAGCTTTGCAAGTTCATTTTCGCCGTCGCACTTTTGCGCGTTGATAACTAGCGTCGCAGAAGCACGCTCGCCCACGGTACGCACCACCAAATGCCGTAATAGCCCTCTGCCGCTTTTTTCGTCGTACACGGGCAAGCGCTTTTTATTTGCGAATTCACACACAATATCGGCTATGCTTTTGGCAAGCTCGCCGGACATTGCGCAAGAAACAGGCTCTACAACGTGTGTATTTTGCCTATACAGCCCCAAAACGACTTTGCCGTCTATCAACCCGAACGGCATAGACAGCTTGTTGCGCGGCGGCTCGGTTGCCGTATACGGCTCGAATCCGATATTATCGTAATCTATATTCGCTATCTTTTTAAGGTTATTTTTCAGCTCGGCAATCAATACCTCTTTACGGTAATCGGGAGTTATATGCCGCGCGTCGCACCCGCCGCACTTATAGTAGTGCGGGCACTCGGGTTCTGCTCGGTACTCCGACTGCGTTAATACTTTGATGACCGAACACACGGCGTACTTCTTTTTTACTTGCTTAACCACAGCGCGCACGCGTTCGCCCTTTAAGGTGTACGGCACAAACACAACCTTGCCGTCGCAGCGGGCCACGCCCTCGCCGTTCATTCCGTTAGACTCTATTTCAAGCTCGATCACTTCGTTTATGTTCATACTGCAATTATATAATTTACATAGCTATTTGTCAATCCGTCACGATTGACAAATGCCACAATTTGTATTATTATTACAACATACAAAGGACAACGATATGATCAAACAAAGCGTAAAAAATTACTTTAAATGTTTTAAGTACGTGTTTACCCCGCTCGGCATAATCGCGTTGGGATTGGTATGCGGGCTGTCTATCGCCATCCCGAATATAATTGCCGCCATATCCGACACGTGTAAAACCATTGCGAATATTTCGGGCAAGTCGATTGACTTTAAAGCATTGTTCGACAATATCGTTGCGGCAATCAACGCGCTCGATTGGTCAGACCCCGCAACCGCGCTAAGCACAATGTTTACAAAGCAATGGTTTTACGATACAATTATGAGCAATCTCAATCCGATAGTAGCCGACGTAGAGAGCTATATGGCTCAAATCGGCGCTGCCGTCAACGACTGTGTAAACCAAATTATAGTCAACGGCATTGTCGTCGTTATTTTTGTGGTGATAGCGTTTATCGCAAGCTACTTCTTAACCAAGTGGATGATACGCAAGGACATAGCAAAGCGCACGATTAAAAAGTTTATCGTAAGCACGCTAATCGGCTCGGTACTGTCGGCGGCTGTGGCGTCGGTAACAATTTGGCTTGGAATAGTTTGGCATAACAGCATTTACATATCGGTTATAGTCGCCTTTGTTTTGGCGTTGGTGTTTTCGCTGTTTAACGCGTATATCACCCACGGACACAAAAAAGTACCGCTCAGGTCGGTGGTAAACGTAAAAAACGTTGCAAAGCTGCTTTTGTCCGACTGCATTATCTTTGTAATAGGCATTGCAATATCCGTGCTGATTGCGTTAATTACCAATATTATAGTGGGCGTGTTCGTGGCAATCGGACTGATATCGGTAACGGTAGCGGTTATGGAAATGACCGCCGAAGCGTACGTAAAAGAGCTTGCGGATAAATCCGAACGCCAATGCGCCCAAGCCGAACAGCCCTCGCCTGCCCCAACCGAAGAAGCCGCCGCAACGCAAAATATAAACGGCGATTAAGATAACATATTCAAAACAGTTGACAAAAGGCTTTGTATATGCTAAAATGACAAAGCCGTGGGGGTATAGCTCAGTTGGTAGAGCGCTTGAATGGCATTCAAGAGGTCAGCGGTTCGAACCCGCTTATCTCCACCAAGAAAAGACCTTAAACGAATTCCGTTTAAGGTCTTTTCAATGAAATTCGCCTATCGGCGAGTGAAATACAACTTGCGTTGTATGAAATAGCTACCGCTATGAAATACGCTTCGCGTATGAAGGCGAATTTTATTTCACTGCGCGATAGCACAATATCACGCCAACGGCATTTCACGTCGCGAAGCACATATCATTTCCTATAACCCGCCCGCGCAGTCCGCGGTCAACCCGCTTTGTATTGTGTACGCACATATAGAATTAACACGCGTCGTACCTGTTATTTATCAAGCACCCGCCATAGTGCCATTTTACTCGTTGTATGATTTATTGTTTTTATCTTTTATATGTGATATAATTAAAATTACTGAAAGATATGATTGTCGCATTTTTACAATACAAGTAAATATATTTGTTGTAAAATGGGTATAACAATTATTCTAAGGAGTTAACTATGATTAAAATTACACCCAACTTTAATTTCGGCGGTCAATGCGAGCAAGCCATTCGTCTATATGAAAAAGCGTTTAATGCCAAAGTGGAATGCTTAATTCGTTATAGTGATGCCAACTGGGAAGATTACGATAAAAAACTGACAGATGAGCAAAAGAATTATATTTATCACGCAGAAATTTATATTGAAAATCAAAGAATAATGATGTCTGATAATATTGATATTGAGTTTCAGCCGAGTAAAGCACTTTCTTTAACGGTTACAATGGAAACAAAGCAAGACGTTATAAAAGCTTTTAATGTTTTGAAAGAAGGCAGCGAAATAATATATCCGATTCATAGTACTACGTACAGTTCTTGTTTTTGCAGTCTTGTAGATAAATTCGGTTTTCGTTGGGTTATAATGACCGAGCAAACGGAAAAGTAGAATATTCATTTTAGGTTATTACTACTCCACCAAACATACGGACGCGAAAGCGTCCGTTTTTGCTTGGTGGATACGGATTGATAAACGTCTACAGCAGTAATATGATATCACAATTATATTATTTACTTGATTTTTAAAAACACACGTGATACAATCAGTTTGTTAGTTTTAAGACAAGGAGCAATTAAAATGTTTGAAAACGCATTGTGGCAAAGCAGGCCGCACACCAACCAACCGTTATGGTATATTATGGGACCTATGATAGTATTTATGGTCGCTATCCCCTTTGTAATTCACTTTTTCGGCGTGGGCGTCGTATTCGCTATTGACGTCGTGCTTGCGCTTGGATTTTTGCTTGCCGTGTGCCTTGTCGGGCGCAAATTTAAGTGGCACAACACCAAGCTGTTGTTTGCGGTAATGGAAAACGGCGTATACTTTACCGTGACGAATAACGCAAGACAAAGCTCTTATTTTCAAGAAGATTTTTCCAATATAAAAGGCTACACTTGCGAGCAGGAAGGCGGCTATAACACCGTTACGATATTCTTTAAGCAACCTGCAAACGCGGGCGTGTTCGGCAATATCAAGTTTATGAAAATGATAAAGATAGAAAACTACGACAAGCTGCAAGAGGTATTGAATTCCCATTCCGTTCCGCTTATCGAAAACAACGGTTAAATTTTGTTACCCCTACCCTATTACAAAAAAGAACCGATAAGAAATTAATCTTATCGGTTTTTCTATACTTTATTTTAATATCCGCGCTCACAACGGTGCACCGCATACATGATCGCGCCGTCGGCGCACATTGCCAAAAACGCCAGTCCGCATACCACTATTATGCCGACAGCCCCGTCCATTCTGGAAAAGACCTCGCCGAAGGAGCTGTTGGGGAACCCGACCCACGGCAATAAAAACAACGCAATGCCGAGCAAAATTATCATACCCCACACGAAACACAAGCGCTTCAAAAACGACGTTCCCAACGCGCCCAATAAGAACATCATGCCAATCGCGTAGGCAAAACAAAAGAAGCAAAAGCAGCAAGAATAAGCAATCGCAGTAGAGCCGGACGACATTACCATTACGGCTTCGTCGGGGCGTTGCGGGTTTACGTAAATCTGCGCACGCTTTCCGATATCGTCATGCCCGAACTCCTTACGCCCCACGTCGTCTGTAAACGTATATTCCGTTCCTTCGTACGTATAAGTTATAACTAAGTAATAGTATGTTCCGCTGTCGCTTGAATGGTGTGATTTAATGTCTACTACCTTACCATACATCTTAACGTAATCGGACTCGTAGGTACGCATTTTAACGATATTCCACACAAAAAGACCGATACAGGCTGCAAACAACGCAAACGCTATGGACAGAATAATTATCGCCGGTCGTTTATCCTTTTTCTCGCCGTCATCGTACCGTCCGTTATGCGTACGCTTTATTTCACCGACGCGCCTTTTAATCTCGCGCAGCTGCTCTTCGGCCCTCGCCTCACTTTCGGATGGCGCGCCCCTTTTTTCCGCAACGCGTCTTTCTACCTCAAGCAGCATTTCTTCGACGCTCGACTTGTTGTCGTTTTGAATAGTATCTTTGTTTTCGTCCATTAAAGTTCGCACGATTCCCTTTAAGTGTGTGGTTAATAGAATTATAAACTATCTAGCTTACAATGTCAACGCCTACGGCGCGCCGATTATTTTAATCATATTCTAATCATATTTGTATTGACTTTTTTAAATCGTCTTATATAATATAATTATGAACTGCAAGATTATCGAAAAAGAGGCGTTTTACGTACTCGAAAAGACGAGTAAACACAGCACGCTGGGCGGCGCAAACAACGCGAGTGTACCCGCGTTTTGGGAGCAGTGCCATAGCGACGGAACGGTAGACAAGCTTATCCGCGGCGCAAGCGACAAAACGCTTATGCTCGGCATTTGCTACGGAAGTGGCAGCGACGAGACTTTTGACTATTCCGTTGCCGTGTTATGCGACGAGAAAACTACTATTCCCGACGGGTTTAAAAAGACTTTAATCCCCGCACGGACTTGGGCGGTGTTCGAGTGCATAGGCAGGATACCGCAAGCAATACAGCAAGCTTGGCACGACATTACGACAGAATTTTTCCCTTCGTCAGACTACCGCCCCACAGGTGAATTCGATATAGAAGTCTATCCCGACGGCGATACCGATTCCGACGACTACAAATGCGAGATTTGGATATCCGTTCAAAAAACCGCGACTTTGGATATTCTTGACGATACGGGATTAGATGAACGCATTGGCAACACCGCAAAACTAATTGCGGACTTTGCGCGTGAAAACCTCGACAAAGAACTTGCCGACGAAATCGTGAGCGATTTGGCGGGTATGATTGACAAAAAGGACGATTAAATAAAATTCGGCTATGAAGCTAAAAGAACACAAATTCGGTTTTGATATTTTTGCGGCGGGATTGTTTTTGATAATAATGCTACCCAATATAATTTGGTTTTTCGTACCCGCGCCGCATGATATACTGCGCAATCAATCAAAGACGGAAGTACTCGATATTTTTGCTACGATATTTCAAGTGCTAACATTGGCAACGCTTTGCGCGATAAAAAACACAACGGCAAAAAAGCTTGGATTTTCGCTGTGCGTTATAATATGCGCCGCATCTTGCTTGGCGTACTATGTTGCATGGATAATGTATTTTTGCGGCATAGCCAACGGCGGCGTATTCGTTTGCCTGTACATATTCCCCTGCGCCGCGTTTATGCTGTATGCAGTCGACCGCAAAAATCTTATAGCGATAATCCCCATTACGGTTTTTGCCGTACTGCACTTTACTTCCACCGCAATCAATTTTTTATAGGAGTTACTACAAGTGGAAACGTTTAAAGAATTTCTAAGTAGAATCAATTCATTCCAGAAAAAGGAGCTCAATTTAGGCGGTAAAGACTTTACCGTCAGTCAGTCTGTTGCGCACAAAGTAAACGCCGATAACACCTTTAAAGACTTTTACGGCGACACTGTGGTTTTCGATTTGGACGACGATACAAAGTCCAAGCTTACCATATACACCGATTTGCTACACCGCGAGGTGCCGCAATGCTTTTGCGACAGACTGATACCGCACACGTTCCATGTAACGCTGCACGACCTTAGCAACTCCCCGACTTTGAGCGAAGTCGCGGAGCAAGTGTTTTGCAACGAGATGAAAATAATGCAAATCAAAAGTGAGCTGCAAAAACTCAAACCCGTTAAGATAAGGCTTAAAAGCACATACGTGTTCAACATGGTAAACACAAGCCTTGTGCTGGGATTGTCGCCCGCTACCGAAAAAGACTACAACGCGATTATGAGCTTGCATTCGATTATCGACGGCATAATTAAACTTCCATATCCTTACACGCCGCATATAACGCTGGCGTATTATAACGTAAACGGCTTTGACGGAAACGCCGCAAAAAACCTTGAAAATATCGTAAACAAAATCAACGCAAAAATAGATATGGAGTTATCCATCACCGATCTATATTATCAAAAATTTACGAGCATGAATAACTATGTAGACGTTGTAAATTTGTTCAAGTAGCCTAATAATCGATTATTTTGATAATAAATAAAAATGTTACATAATTCAAGTTATGTGGCATTTTTTATTGTTTTTAAATATATATGCCGTTATGTGCGGGATATTGGATAAAAACCGATATAATAAGTTGTATAATTGCTTTAGTATCAATTCAAACGAGAGGACAACTCATGAACATATTCAACAAACTTTATTGCAGGACTTTTCAATTTGTATTCAAGGTGGCGCTGCCCATTTTGCCGTACCGTCAACCCGAGATATTAAAGTCGGTGGAGGACGTACCCGCCGTACTTCAAGACAAAAAAATAAACAACGTGTTTATAGTTACCGACGGCGGCGTTATGAAGTGCGGACTTGTGGACGGCCTTACCGCTGCCCTTTCCGCAGCGGGTATCGGTTACAGCATTTACGACAAGACGATGCCCAACCCGACCATTGCCGCAGTTGAGGAAGCGCGGGCATTGTACATAGCTGACGGTTGCCAAGCCATTATAGCCGTTGGCGGCGGCAGCCCTATGGATCTTGCCAAAGCGGTAGGCGCACGTATCGCCCGCCCCAAAAAGAGCATAAAGGCTATGGCGGGTATTTTGCACGTACGTAAAAAGCTACCGCTACTCATTGCCGTCCCCACAACCGCGGGCACGGGCAGCGAAACGACAATCGCTTCGGTAATCACCGACGGCGAAACACACCGCAAATTCGCCATCAACGACTTTCCGCTTATTCCACGGTACGCCGTACTCGACTACAAACTTACTTTGGGCTTGCCCAAGACTATAACGGCGTACACAGGCATGGACGCGCTCACCCACGCAGTGGAAGCGTTTATAGGGCGCTCCACCACCAAGGACACACGCCGCAACGCCATAGAGGCGGTCAAGCTCGTTCACGACAATCTTAAAACCTGCTACGACGATCCGACGAATGCCGACGCGCGGCGCAATATGCTGTTTGCCGCGCACTATGCGGGCATAGCGTTTACCAAAAGCTACGTAGGTTACGTTCACGCCGTCGCGCACTCGCTAAGCGGCAAGTACGGACTTGCGCACGGACTTACATGCTCGGTGCTTCTGCCGGTCGTACTTGAAAGCTACGGCAAGTCTGCGCACAAAAAACTTGCTATACTCGCCCGCGAAATAGGCATTGCGGACAAGTCGGACAGCAAGCAAGTCGCGGCGGAGAAGTTTATACAATGGGTGTACTCGATGAACGATTACCTCGGTATTCCGCGCGGGTTCGCCGAAATACAGGACGAGGATATCGACCAAATGTCCAAGTACGCCGCCAAGGAAGGCAATCCGCTGTACCCCGTTCCCAAGCTGTTCTCCCGCAAACAACTCAAAAAATTATACTACAAGGTGAAGCTGTAATGAACACGATTGAACAAATAGTAAAAGCACAGCGCGAATTCTTTAACGCGCACAACACCCTGCCCGTAGCTACGCGGCTGAAATACCTTAAAGCACTTAAAGCCACCATTAAAGCGCGCGAGCAGGATATATTCGATGCGCTCAAAGTCGACTTAAACAAATCGGCGTCCGAGTCGTACATGGTGGAAGTAGGCATGGTTTTGGAGGAACTGTCCTACAACATTAAGCATGTAAAAAAATGGGCCAAGCCGTCGCGGCGCGGCACGCCGCTGGCGCAGTTTCCGTCCAAAAGCTACGTGCTGCCCTCGCCGTACGGCGTAACGCTAGTTATAGCGCCGTGGAACTATCCCTTTCTGCTCGCTATGCAACCGCTTGTCGATTCGGTTTCCGCGGGCAACACGGTAGTGCTTAAACCGTCGCGCGCGTCGGCACAGACAAGCCGCGTAATGAAAGAGATAGTGGAGTCGGTATTCCCGCCCGAATACGTTGCGTGCGTGTACGGCGAAAGCGCCAACGCCGAAGTGCTGGACTGCAAATACGATTACGTATTCTTTACCGGCGGCGCCGAAGTCGGCAAAAAGGTGTACGAGGCGGCAAGCCGCAACCTTACCCCCGTCACGTTGGAGCTGGGCGGCAAAAGCCCGACAATCGTTGACGAAACGGCAAAAATCGACCTTGCGGCACGGCGTATCGTTTTCGGCAAGTTGCTTAACGCAGGGCAAACGTGCATTGCACCCGACTATATCGTGGCGCACAAATCGATTGCCGACAAGCTTGTGGAATGTATGAAAAAGCACATAAACAAATTATATCCCGACGCGCTCAACTGCGAATACTTCGGCAAGATAATAAGCGAGCGGCATTACAACCGCGTAAAGAATTTGATTAGCGGCAATATCGCTTACGGCGGCGGGTTCAGCGACGAAAAGCAAAAAATAGAGCCTACAATTATTTATCCCGCAACGCTGGACGACAACGCAATGCAGGAGGAAATTTTCGGACCCGTAATGCCCGTACTCACCTATTCAACCGAAGCCGAGCTTAACGAGATACTGGACGCACACCCCACGCCGCTCGCCTTCTATCTGTTCACACAAAAGCGCAAAAACGAAAAGAAGTTGATGCGCAACGTTCCGTTCGGCGGCGGTTGCGTGAACGACGTAATAATGCACATTGCCACGACAAAAATGCCGTTCTGCGGCGTAGGCACTTCGGGCATCGGCCGCTA
>CAMWMF010000010.1 GCA_947175335.1 uncultured Clostridia bacterium | reverse complement strand
GCGACCGAAACCATCTGGCGGGGCGACACGTCGATATAGTCGATACGGTCGCGAGATACCTCGCCTATTTGATCGCGGTAACGCATCATTACACGCTCTTTAACGAAGTGGTTGTTCTCGTCCAGCGGTTCGCTCGCCTGGGCAATCATGTAACGGTCTTCCTCGTCAGCCGGCAAGTAGTCGACAATGTCGGTTACTTGGTGAGTGGTCTTGTCCACTCTGCGGTAAGGCGCCTCGATATAACCGTACTGGTTGATACGCGCGTACGACGAAAGCGAGGAAATAAGACCTATGTTTTGACCTTCGGGCGTCTCTATCGGGCACATACGCGAGTAGTGCGTGTAGTGAACGTCACGAACCTCGAACGTAACGTGCTCACGGTTAAGACCGCCGGGACCCAACGCGGACAGCTTGCGGCGGTGCGTAAGCTCGGCTATGGGGTTGGTTTCGTCCATGAACTGCGAAAGCTGCGACGAACCGAAGAACTCCTTGATAGCGCTGGACACGGGACGGATATTGATAAGAGTCTGTGCCGAAAGCTCGGACTCCGTTTGAATCTGCATACGTTCGCGTACGACACGTTCGAGACGGGACATACCGATGCGGAACTGGTTTTGAAGCAGCTCGCCTACGCTGCGAACACGACGGTTGCCGAGGTGGTCGATATTGTCGCACGATCCGAAGCCGCGGTGCAAGCCCATAATGTAGTTGACGGTGGAAATTACATCCTCTACAACCAAGTGCTTGACGATAAGGTCGTCCACATGCTTGGAGCAAAGCTCGGCAAGCTTTTCGCGGTTGCCGCCCGCCTCTTCCATAAGCTGTTTGAGCATGGGATAGTAAACCATTTCGTTAATGCCTATGGAAAGCGGATCTACGTCTATATAGCCCGCAAGATCGACATGGTTGTTGCCGATTATGTTGAACTCTTTGCCGTCGTCGGCAAGAACCCAAATCTCGTTGATACCGGCGTTTTGGATTTGAACGGCAAGCTCCTCGGTAAGAACGTCAGCCGAGGTGTGTGTTTGCTTGTTTTCGGCGCGAGCGTAAACTACGCCGTCCTCGTCGATAATATCGCGTGCGACGCGTTTGCCTGCCGCACGGTAGCGCAACGCCATCTTTTTGTTGTACTTGTATCTGCCGACGCGCGACAAGTCGTACTTGCGGCGGTCGAAGAACATGCCGGAAATAAACGACTTGATGGAATCGATAGTGGGCGTCTCGCCGCTACGAAGCTTATGGTTAAGCTCCAAAAGCGCGCGCTCCTCGCTAAGCTCATGCTTATCGTCCTTGTCGCCGTAACGTGCGCAAGTGACCTCTATCATCGGGTCGTTGTTGAATATCTTTTTGAGCGCTTCCTCTGTGCCGAAGCCGCTTTCGGTAACTGCCGACAAGCAGCTCAAAAGCACGGTTGCAAGCACCTTCTTTTGCCTATCGACGCGCACCCACAGCACACCCGACGGATCCTCGTCGAATTCCAGCCACGCGCCGCGCGACGGAATGTTGGTAGCGCTGTAATGGGCTTGTCCCGTTTTGACGTCCTTTTGGTAAGAGAAGTATGCACCCGGCGAACGAACAAGCTGGCTTATAACCACGCGTTCGGCGCCGTTGATGATGAACGAGCCAGTGGGCGTCATGCGCGGCATATCGCCCATGTACACCTCGGAACGAGTGCTTTCGTCCGTTTCGATATTGTGCAAGCGAACTTTTACGTACAGCGGCACGGCAAAAGTTGCGTCGCGGTCCTTGCACTCTTTTTCGGTGTAATTGCGCTTTTGGTTGCTACCGTCGCGGTAGCCAAGCGAGTAATCCTCGAAGTACAAAGCAACGCGGCCCGAATAATCGGTAATGGGCGAAACGTCGCGCAAAACCTCACGGATGCCGTTGTCGACAAAATCGTAGTAGGACTTCTTTTGCACTTCGACCAAATCCGGCATATCGATAGCTTCGTGGATTTGCGCGAAGCTCATACGTTCGGTATTGCCGTACTTAACCTTTGAAATTTTTCTTTCAGCCATACAAACTCCTAAAAAGGTTATTTACAAATGTGATTGCGCCAATCTATAAGGTATATTCACCTGCAAAAAAGCGCACAAAAGCGGAGTAGAACCCTGCCTACACCGCAAAAAGTTATTTCAGTAAAGGAACTATGATTGCCAATCGCCGCTCTCTTTAATGTTTTATTACGCCTTATAAGCCCAAAACGGCACAATAAGGCATTTTCTAATTATATCACGCGATGTCAAAGATGTCAAACAAAATAACATGATATTTTTGAAAAATTTTTATAACAAAACGAACGGCATTACAGTGACCGTTCGTTTGATTGCCATTACCCTACCTATTACTCATTTTACTGATTTTAGGTAATAGAGTTTTACTCGCTCTTATTTTCATTGCCACGGCCTGCGCCGAATACTTCACCGTCGGCTATAATCGCCGCAGTAGGAACGCCTATGCCGAGATCGAGCGCCACGCCGAGATTGACGGGATCATCGGACAAGCAATGCGCGTTACTCTTCCAATCTATTACCGACGATTGAGAAAGCTCGCCCTTCATAACAACGGCGGAACGGGCGCCGACCGTAAAGCTGCTACCGCTAAATTCTGAAAGCTTTTCGGTTGCGGATGCTTTGTCGCCGTTAATATAAACGGCGTACTCGCCCTTCGGCACCGACACATTGGTGGTTTTATCCGAATTGTTAAGCAATACTACGGCGTACTCATCGCTGTCGGGATCTTTAATCGCATACGATATTATGCCGTCACCCTTATTATTATCGGGAACAAAAACGCACCTATCGATTTGTTGCTTAGTGGCAAGGTGGAATTGCGGCCACGCCTTTTTGATTGCAATCAAAACTTTGTAGTACTCGATAATATCGGCATTTTCGTCCAAAAGGTTCCAATCGATAGCATTGACGGAATCGGGCGACCTGTACGAGTTGTCGGAAAAGAAATATTTTGGATTGCTTTTGTAAGGGACGGGACGGTTGTCGTAAGGATTGTTTTCGGTGGTAGGCTTGCTGCGCAGCATCTCCTCTCCCGCAAGTATAAATGCAACGCCTTGGCTTGTGAACACCGAAGCGGCGGCAAGACGGTTCATTGCTTTAAGCGTTGATTTGTTCCAGTTAACCGACGCATTAAGCCTATCCCAAAGCGTAGAATCGTCATGAGCGCAAACATAGTTTATATTCTGATTGGCGCCTAAGGCAAAGTTATTGGTTGCGCCGTAAACGCCTACGTAAACTTTATCCTCAAGCCCGTTAACGCCTTGAACATATCCCTTGCCCGCTTTATCGAAGTTATCGCCTCTGAGCGCGTTTCGGATAACGTCGTCGAAGTAAGCGATGTTTGGTGTACATTTGGCGTTGGCAAGCGTCGATTGCTGCGATTCGGGTAAAGGCGAATCACCCGCTTTCCAGCCCTCGCCGTAAATAATTACGTCGGGATTGATTTCCGAAAGCGCATTATAAATGCTATTCATCGTTGCGGTATCGTGCAAAGCCATAAGGTCGAAACGGAAGCCGTCTATCTTGTATTCGGTCATCCAATACTTGACCGAATCTATCATAAACCGACGGAACATAAAGCGCTCGGACGCCGTTTCGTTGCCGCAACCGGAACCGTTACTAAGCGCGCCCTTATCGGTTTTGCGGAAAAAGTATTCGGGCATAAGCTTTTCAAAGTTAGAGCTTGCGGCGTTGTTTACATGGTTGTAAACAACGTCCATAACGACTTGGACGCCGGCGTTGTGAAGCGCCATTATCATTTGTTTCAATTCGTTAACGCGCACTTCGCCTTTTGACGGATCGGTGGAATACGAACCTTCGGGCATATTGTAATTAAGCGGGTCGTACCCCCAGTTAAACTCGCCTGCTTTGTTGTAGGTTGCCTTAATAAAACTTTCGTCAACGGTAGCAAAGTCGAATAGCGGCTGGAAGTGCACGGCGGTTACGCCCAATTCCTTAATGTAATCGAGCGCAGTGGGTTTGCCGTTGCCGTTTTCTGTGCCCGTTTCGGTAAGACCTAAAAACTTGCCGCGATGAGCCTCGCTGACGCCCGAACTCTCATGAATAGTAACGTCACGGACGTGCGCTTCCCAAATTACGGCGTGAGTATTACCCTTTAATTGTGGAATATTCTGCGTATCCCAGCCGTCGGGATTTGTGGAATCGAGGTCGAGTATCATGCCGCGCTTGCCGTTTTTTCCGCCGCTGCGCGCATACGGATCGACTACTTCCTCGGCATTGCCCGTTGCGTCTACAATCTTATACGTGTAATATTTTTTATCAAGATTTCCGTCGACGGTAACCGTCCACTCACCTTTTGTACCCTTAGTCATAGGATACTCGGTGGCTTTGCCGCACTCGCCGGCGTCGTAAATGTTAAGCAACATTTTAGTGGCAAACGGCGACCAAACGGTAAACACCGTTCTCTTGGCGGAATAGTCCGCGCCGAGCTCACCGTCGTAGTTGTATCTGTTTTGGAACTCATCTGTATCGAAAAGCTTATACTTACTTATCGGCGCTGCGGCAAAAAATCCCGAATCGTCCGACAAAGTGTATTGCTGTGTAAAATCGACTTCGGCGGCGAGAACTATATCGAACTCGGTCTTGCCGACCGCTACCGAATCCACGGCACAATTAAGTGCACAAACTTGCTCGCTTTTATCCTCGCGCGACACTGCAATCGGCACACGCTCCCCGCTTGCGGTAAGCACGCAAAACACGGAGCTGTCTGGCACCTTGCGGGCGGTGCGAATCCTTACGGTAAAGAAATCGGTAAACATTGCGGAAATGATTGAATTAGCCACAGTATTCCTCCACACTGTCAATATACGATAAGTATACCACCCGCATACACAAAAGTCAATGCCGTCCGACGAAAAACCGACACGATAAAGGGCGCGGATAATCCGCGCCCTAATCTGCTTTGCATTATTCGAATCTAATTGTTATGTCGATTATTCTTCGACAATTTCAACACTGTACTTCCAGTTGGCAACGTCAACGGTATCTTCCGTCCACAACACGGCACAACTGTATGCGCCGACAGTAAGTTTGCCGTCGGTCACGTTTTGACCTTCGATACCCTCGCCGTTGATTGTAGCGCCGTCAACTACCTTTACAAATTCGGCAGTGGGAACTGCAATTTCCACATCGGTCTCGCTTGCGTTGAACGCGATAACCATAAAGCTGCCCTCGTAATTGATGCCGTACAATGCTACACCGTCGTCGGTATCTGTATCGATAAGAACGATATGCTCTTCAATCTCGTCCTCGGTAGTGAATTGTAGGAACGGAGTATTCTTCTTGAGCTGTATCAAGCTCTTGTAATACTCGACCATATCGTCGTTTTCGATACGCTTTGTCCAGTCGATAGCGTTTACCGAATCGGGTGATTTGTAGGAGTTATCGGAGAAGTAGTAATCGGGATCGGTAAGGTACGCAGTGGGACGGTTGTCGTAAGTGTTGTCCGCCGTGGTGGGTTTGCTACGCAGCATTTCCTCGCCCGCAAGGAAGAATGCGGGGCCTTGGCTGGAAAGCACGGAAGCTGCCGCAAGACGGTACATATCCTTAATCAAATCCGCGTCTTCAACGGAAGCGTTAAGCTTATCCCACAGCGTGGAGTTATCATGGCAACCCACGTAGTTGATGCTCTGAGTGGGAGCTGCAGCGAACGCCTGTTTATCCGAACCCAACGTTTTGTACATAGTTGCGCTAAGCGCCGAGGTGCCGCCGACAGCGCCTACGTATACCGCAGCGTCCGAACCGACACTGCCGGAAACAAAGCCGATACCGTCCATGTTGAACACGCTACCTTTAAGTCCGTCGCGAATGATGTCGTTAAAGAACGCGATGTTAGGCATTTGGGAAGCGTTGGCAATGATAGCAGCATTGTCGCTGTCAAGTCCGCTGGTGCCGCCCGTCCAGCCTTCGCCGTAAACCATAACGTCGGGATTGACTTCGGCAAGCGCGTCGTAAAGCTGGTTCATTGTCTCGATATCGTGCAAGCCCATAAGGTCGAAGCGGAAGCCGTCGATCTTGTATTCTTGCGTCCAGTACAACACCGATTCAATCATGAACTTACGGAACATAGCGCGATTGGAAGCGGTTTCGTTGCCGCAGCCGGAGCCGTTAAAGAACGTGCTGTCGGGCTTTGTACGGAAATAATAGCCGGGCACAAGCGCCTCGAAGTTGGAGCTTTGCGCGCTGGAAACGTGGTTGTAAACAACGTCCATAACTACCTGGATGCCGGCATTGTGGAGCGCCATAACCATTTGCTTCATCTCGTTGACGCGCACTTTGCCGTCGGCGGGATTGGAAGAGTACGAACCCTCGGGAACGTTGTAGTTGAGCGGATCGTAACCCCAGTTAAATTCGCCGTCCTTGTTGTAGGTGGCTACGTTGAAGTCCTCTTTGACAGAAGCAAAGTCGAACAACGGCTGGAAGTGAACGGTTGTAACGCCGAGCTCTTTAAGGTAATCAAGACCGGTGGACTTGGTAACCGAACCGACGGTAACAGTAGTACCCGTTTCGGTAAGACCGAGGAACTTGCCGCGGTTGGCTGCCGAAACACCGGAATTGGGATTGATGGTAAGGTCGCGGAGATGCGCCTCGTAAATAACGGCCTCGGAGTAAGAACCGAGCGTGGGCTCTTCCTGCTCATCCCAGCCATCGGGGTTGGTTGCGTCAAGATTTAGTATCATGCCGCGCACGCCGTTTCTGCCCGCGCTTCTCGCATACGGGTCCACGACCTCTTTGGTCGTGCCGCGAGCGGTAACGGTATAGGTGTAATACTTGCCATCAAGATCTTGATTGACGGTAGCCGTCCACAAGCCCTTTTCGCCCTGAGTCATAGCGGTAGTGGTGGCAGTGCCGCCCTCGCCTGCGTCGTAAATGTTGAGCTTAAGATCGGAAGCTACAGGCGACCAAACTCTGAACGTGGACGCCTCTGCTGTATATTCAACGCCAAGCTCGCCATCGTAAAGATATTTGTTTTTAAAATCGACGGTGTCGTACAGCGACGCCATATTGACGTTGCGGCCTACAAAGTTGACCATCTTATCAAAGCCCGCTGCAGGTTCGTCCGCAATGCGGTAGGACTTGGTAAGCGATACAGCCTCATCAAACTTAATCGTAGCATTGGTCTTGTTGTTGTAGGTAGTTGTTTCCGCGCAGTTAAGCTCGGCTACAACATTGTCGGCTTCGTCGTATACTTTAAAGTGCGACTTCTTTGAAATCTTAGCCGCGGTAACAATGCTAAGCGTCTTAAAGTTGCGGAAAGCGGCTGCCGTAATCATATTGGAAGTTGCTGCGTCGACCGCCTCTTGCGCGTCGTAATATATACCTTCGCGAGCTTGCGCAAGATATATAGTGACACGACTGTCCACAATCTTACTCGCAGGGATAAAGCGGTCCATATCGGGGTCTTTTGCCGACCATTCACCCTTACGAACGATAAAGCCGACGGCATCGGATTCGGTAAGGTCTACCGGAATGGTGACAACGGCGGTTTTAAAATTCTCGCCCGCTATTTTGACGGTATTGTTTTTGAATTGATAAGCCGCACCTTCCTTGCCGGCCGACCATATCCACAAATTCCAGTCTTCATAGTCGCCCGCCGGTCTGAAATAGTTAATCGTGATGCGTGCATAACCATCGGGAATAGGACCATTGTCCTCGTCGTTGCCATTGTCGTCGCTATTCCCGCTACAAGCGGCAAGCGGCAGAGCAAAGGCTACTATAAGCAAAGTAACTATAAACGCCAAAAGCAGTTTAAGCCACGTTTGCTTGGTTGTTGTCTGTTTTGTCATTATTTACCTCCTATATTGTTTATTAACGATTTGTTATGTTCCGCGCCGCACCCATAGCTTACGCGGAAAGTGTATATTTAAAGTATAGATAATACCGGGTGCGTTTATGTGAATAGTAGCGATAAAGTCGATTTTAGTCGATACCTGCCCCAAAACTATTATGCGGCTTTGGGCAAGGCCAAAACGGCTACCGCGCCCGCAGGCAAACCGAGCGAGGCGCCGGTAAGCGTAGCACTTCCGCTGCGAGTTTTGAGCGACGCCGTAATTTCGTATCCGGCAAACGCCGATACATCAATGGTGGCGTCCTTTTCTTCACTGAGGTTGTGGAAGAACAACAACGTATTATCCTTGTAAGTAATGGTGTAGATTGCTACGTTGTCGTTAAGCTTGTTAACGCTGTCCAAATACTTTTTGCCGGAAGCTTCCAGTATTTCGTCGGGATCGCCCAAACCGCTGTTGGCGTCAAGCGCGTACTGCTTCATCACGCCGCGCGCAATTTCGGGGAAGCGATTGCGAATTTTAATAGTTTCGCGGTAAAAAGTAAGAATGGAATTTTCGTTGTTGGTTTGCGACGCCCAGCTACCCAACTCTTGCGTGCCTTCGTAATTGGTTTGCGGCGGATTGGTGGTTATACCTTTGCTCGCATCACCCCAATTAAACGGCATACGCATATTGGAATCGGGCTCGTTGTCGCCGTACTTTTCGCCCGCCGCGCCTATTTCCTCGCCGTAGTAAATGTACGCATTGCCGGCGGAAAGCAAATACAGCGCCGCGGCTTGCTTGATTTTTGCTACGTCAAAGCCGAAATGATTGCCCGCGCTCCTATTGTTGTCGTGACAAGAAAGGAAGTTGCTGAGCAGCGCGTTGGGATCTACGGCAAGCGCGTCCTGCTGATTGCGCACTTGCTTGGTCACGTACGAATAAGCTCTGTCGTTGCCGTTTACCGCACCGGAGAACCCTTTGTTATAAGCAGCAGCCATTTCGTAATTGAAGCAACTCATGCCCGTGCGGAAAAACGATTTGATGGAATCCGAACCACCGCCCCAAACTTCGCCTACGTTGTAGCAGTAGACAGGAAGATCGGGCGTGCTTTCGCCGTATACCTGCCTACCCAGTCTATCGCAGTTTTGACAGAACCAAGACCAAAACTCGCCGTTTTCCTGATTATAGTTCGCACTGGTATTGTACGCCCAAGGCACCGCGTCTAAACGGAAGGAGCGCACGCCCTTTTTGAGCCAGTACTCCACAATAGTGAGTATTTCCGCCCTGACCTCCTCGTTGTCGAGATTGAGGTCGGGCATACTGCCGCTGAAATTGCCGAGATACCAATAGTTTGTTCCTGCTACCTTGTGCCACGTTCCCTTGTCCGTCGGCATGTCTTCGCTCACTTGAAAGACGTACTTTTTCATTGCCTTGTCGGTAGTGGGGCGCTTGCCCGCCTTTGCCGACGCCACAGCGGCCTTGAACCAAGCATGCTGATTGGACGTATGGTTGAGCACCAAATCCATTTGTATCCAAATGCCGCGCTTTTCGCACTCCTCCACAAGCTGCTTAAAGTCGTCCAGCGTGCCGTACTCGTCGTCTATTTGGTAGTAATCGATAACGTCGTACTTATGGTACGAGCCGGATTTGTTGATGGGCATAAGCCAAATGCCGTTTACGCCGAGATCGGTCATTGTGGAATCGTCGCCGTCGTTAAGGTAGTCAAGGTTTTTGATCAAACCCTGCAAATCCCCTATTCCGTCGCCGTTGCCGTCAGAGAAAGAGCGAACAAAAACCTCGTAATACGTCCGCGCATAGTCTTGCGGGATATTATACTCGTCGGTATTTTGCGGCGGAGTCCATGTCGGCCCGTCATTGCCGCAGCCGATAGCGGAAAGTGGCATAACGGTAGCCACGGCGACCGCCGCAACAGCCGAAAATATCTTTTTCAGTATGTTCTTTTTCATTTAATCACCGAATGAAAATGTTTTAAAAAACTTGGGTTGTAAGTAAACAAATGCTATACACCACAAGCAGCACACGGCAATAGCCGTATGCTGCCAGAAGTGCAAAATAGTAGATTAACCTTTTGCCGCGCCGCCGGTAATGCCCGCAACATAGAACTTTTGCATAATCATGTAGAGCAAAACGATGGGTACGGAAATAAGCGTGCCGCCCGCACAGAACTGAGCAAACTTTCTACTGATTACGTTATCGTCTGTGGCCAGCCACTGCTGAATACCTATGGCAACGGTGAAGTTTTCGACCGCACTCGGATTTATCAAGACCTTAGCGAGAATAAAGTCGCACCACGGTCCGATAAACGCAGTAAGTATCGTATAAATGATTATCGGCTTACTGAGCGGAATTATCATCCGCCAGAAAATGCGGTTTTTGGTTGCGCCGTCTATACGCGCCGCCTCGTCGATTGCAATGGGCACCGTGTCGAAAAATCCTTTTACGACGTAGTAGCCCATACCCGAAGCCAGCGAATAAGCGAGCGTAAGTCCGAAAAGGCTGTTGTCAAGGTTAAACTCGGTAAAGATGTACAACAACGCTATAATAGAAAGGAAGCCGGGGAACAAGCCCAAGATAAGCGCTATGTTCATAAGCTTCTTTCTCGCCTTAAAGCGAAGACGGGAAAGCGCAAAGGACACCATAAGGGTCAAAAGCGTGGAAATAACGCACGAACCCAACGCTACAAAGAAGGTGTTCAACAGCCACTGACCGTAAGGATAGTTTTGGTAGCCCTCGCCGCCGAACAAGTTTTTGAAGTTGGTCATTCCCATCATTTCGGGGAAGATCGTCGGCGAATACGGCCCCGTCCAAAGCACGTCAAACGCTTTGAGTATCATCCATACTAACGGGAAAAGCCATATAACAACAAGCAGCGTAAGCACGATGTAAATTACGGTATCGGAAATAATACGTTTAGATCTTAATCCTATCATTGGAAAGTATCCTCCTGCTTAACCGATTTGGAACTGTTAAACACGATCAAAGCAAATATACTGGAAATGATGAACGTGAATATACCGAGAACCGCACCGTTGCTATACTCTTTGTCGGTAGAACTTACCGTCATTTTGTACAACCAAGTAACAAGAAGGTCGGTTTGTCCGGGAGCAATGCCGCCCACACGTATGTTGGGGCCGCCGCCAGTCAAGAAGAATATAACGTTGAAGTTGTTGATATTGCCTGTAAACGTCGTTATAAGCTGAGGGCCCATAACAAACATTATGTACGGGAAGGTGATTGAAACAAACCTGCGAACAGGTCCTGCGCCGTCTATACGGCTGGATTCGTACAGCTCCTCGGGGATGTTCATAAGTATGCCGTAGGTGGAAAGCATTGTAAACGGCATACCGCGCCAAAGGTTGATTACTATAACCATTACACGTGGCAACAATCCGCCGTGAGCGATATCACCCAACCAGTTTATATTAGCGTCCAAATTGAACCATGTCATCAATATTCGGTTGAATGTACCGGTTTCCGTAGTCAGCTTACTGTACGCGAAGAACTTACTCATCATCAAAAGCGAAACAAAGTCGGGCACGGCTATTACTATAACAAAGCAAGTACGCCAAAATACCTTGAGCTTGATAGACTTTTTGTTGATGATCATTGCGAGGAACATGCCAAAGAAGAAGTTGGTAAACGTCGCAAAGACAGCCCATATAATAGTCCAACCGAGAACGCTCCAAATTGCATCGCCGTACGATTTGGTAAATACCGTGTTAAACGACTGGAAGCCTACCCAATCGAACAGCTCACCTGCCATGGGCGCGTGCTGGTAGTCGAAGTTGGTAAACGCGACCAAAATGTTGCACACAAGCGGCAAAACGGTGATGAACAGTATGCCGAGTATGGGCAACGTAAGTACGGTTACATGATAACCGTCGTTAAGCGCGTAATTGAGCTGGTGCTTGGGGGTGGTAAGGGGCAAGCCCGCTTCCACACGCTTTTGCGTAGCGTAAGCGATTTCCGTATTTTTGATGTACATATACACAAAAAAGATCATCAGCATCAACGACATAACGCTGAAAATCATTATTTTGAGCGAGTTATCAACAATATATCCGCCTATGCCACTGGGATTGTCCACCCAACCGACGTCGCCCAACGAACCGAGCATATAAAGATTGTGCGCGCCTACGAATACCATAAACAAAATAAACAGTACTTCTACGGCGAGCAGCAAAAAGCCCTTCAAAAATTGTTTGGGACTGCGCGAAAAACAGCCAAACCCCATGATGAGATACGACATTCTTGTGCGCCAGTCGCCTTTTTTAAACCTAAACCACAAGCCCTGAAAGCACAGCCCTATCGCGCATATAAAGCCCCAAATCTTTTTGGGTATTGCGCGAATTACGCTCCACAACATAAGACCGACGTTTTTTATGTAGTTCCAAATAGCTAATCCAAATTTTTGGTACCACGGTCTGTTGTATAACTTCCAAGTAGGAGTGGCGGCTTTGGTATTGTCTGCCATAATTTACTCCTATAAAAAAGAATTTTCGCCGAGCCGAGTTTATCGGCTCGGCGAAAACCGTCATGATTTATTCGTTATATTCGATTAGTTGCCTATGTCGGCGGCAATCTTTGCAAGCTGTGCCAACATGCCTATCTCGGTCGTATAGTCAACATCCGAACCGGCGTCTACTTTGCGCTCGAACACACCCTCGGAAAATTTGTTGATGTTTTCCCAGAATGTTCCCTTTTGCGCGCCTTGTATGCAGTTTGTCTCGTCGCCGAGTGCTACTTGTGCTTTGTACGCTTGAATACCGATGCTCTTTTGCACATTTTCCAACGCAGCCGCGTTCTTATTGCTGGGGCCTGCGCCGTCCGCCTCAAAGCGAACCTTTTGGCCTTCCTCTTTGGTGAACCAGTTTGCAAGCGAGAACGAAGCAACAATCTTAGCTTCCGATTTGGAGCGGTTTACGCCGCAGTACTTGCCGCCGTAGAAGGTGCCCATGTGGTACGTTTTTTCTTCGGTTGTGCCGTCGACAGTAGCCTTAAACGTGGGGAGAACCGTGGCTTTGAGGTGACTCAAAGCTTCCTCAAGCTTTTCCTCGTCGACTGTACCGGTAGCAGTGCTGGTGTATTTGTTGCGATAAGCTTTCTCGATATCAGTGTACCGAGATGCATAGGACATAGCCACACCGATTGTACCGTCTGCCAAGCCGGCACTGGGGTCTTCGACGGAAACTATTACGTCCGTCTTTTTGCCCTTGGTATCTTTTACGCCGTCGATGTTGTTGGCAGAGTTGGCATACTTAAACATAGCTTTGGCTGCGCCTTTTGCCGCAGGGGTATTCGCGTCGCAAATATAGTGATCTTCATCGTCGTAGTTGAATTTGCAGCCCATACCCATCATAAACGAGGCGGCATACCAAGAAACACCGTAAGGGAACGAAAAGTGTACGTTTTGCGCATTGCACGCCGCAATCAAAGAGTCAAGATCTTTAACGTCGTCTTCGCTTAAATACTCGTCGTTGTACCACAAGAAGTAGCCGTTGTCGTTGGTTGTAGGAAACGCCCACATTTTATTGTCGTCGTCGGTGACAAATTCATACGTAAATTTTTCGTCACGTGCCTTTATTTGTTGCACATACTCGTCGGTAAGCGGTTGAAGGCCCTTGTTGTGAACAAGATCTCTATAGTGGTCGGACGCAAAGAAGAATATTTCCGCCCCCGCAGCAGGGTTGTTACCTAAAGAGCTGTTAACATCACTCTCGGCCTTTGCTACAAACCTTACGTTGTAATGCGCATATTCGGGATAAGCTTCTTTCCATCCGGCAATCATGCCCTTGTATCCCGTTCCTTCCTCTTCGGAGCCATGGGAGTTTTCTGGTGCCCATACGGTAATGGTGTTGGGATCGTCGCCGTTGCCGTCACCGCCACAGGCGACTAAGCCGCCGATAGCCGAAAGCGCCATGGTAGACGCCAATAATGTTGCCAGCAATTTCTTCATAAATTTCCTCCATAATGAATTTTTATATTGCTATGTAAATTTTATCATTATATGTTGCCTTTGTCAATAGGATTTTAAAAAAATCTTGATGATTTTTTAGGCATTTTGTACAGTTTGGCGCCATATATTTTGACAAATTGAATAACCATTTACTTTATTTTGCCTTATTATGACGAAATTATGCAGAATAAAAGCCCTCTCTATAACGAGAGGGCCCAATTCAAAATTTTATTTATCTTTACATTAACCGCCAAAGGAAGGAGCGGGTTTGCTTATGAATACCTTACCCATACCCGCCTCCGGAGGATCGACGGTGTCGCTTGTGGCGGAGAATGTGATTGTGGTATCGACTTTGATTCCGCCCACATCGATATGGGTCATACCGTTAAGAACCTTTGCGCCCTCTTTTGCTATGGTCTTGATATTGACCTTGCCGTCGGCAGACGCGCCGGTATCCTCGCCGGTGGGATTGGCGCCCATCAGGCGTACCATTATGTCGTACTGGGCACCGTCCATATTGTTGAACACCAGCACGGGCGCGACGTCGTCTTCGCTTATACCGCCGACAACGGTAAACTTATCGCCCGTCGCCGCGGCGTTGTACTTGTACACGACCGTCGCGTAAATTTTGGTGGGGAACATCGATTTTGCGTCGTTGGAGCCTTCGCCGTCGCCACCCACAAAGTTACCCATTGTCATGGAGAACGTTACGGCAAGATAATCGGAGTTTTCGTCCACGCCGTCGGCTTCACTTAATTTAAGTCTTTGTGTAAGCCATGTGCGCACGGCAGCTACTTTGTCACGCTTGTCGCCCTTGGCCAAGATCATCGTTTGCTCGACGGTAACTTCGCCGTCTTTCGCCATTACTTCCACGCCCTGTTTTAGGAAGCCGTTAAAGTCGACGTCCAAATGCGTGTTGCCGTACAGTCCGCCCTCGCCGGTTGTCAAATTACCGGTAACTTCGTCGTTCGTCCACCGCCTACTGCCCTTTTCGGACGGCGTGTTGAACATTATGTCGCTTACTATAAAGTTATTATCATTGGGCGCAGTTTCGTCGTATGTGTATAAGCCCTGCAACGTCTTTCTAATATCCTCGTTGGTATAACCGTCTTCGATGAGTCCGGGCTCCATTTTGAGCGCGAGGAACGTATAGAAGTCGGTAAGCTCCAACCCGTTTTCGGTAAACGTGAACAGCTGAAGATTTTCGTCTCCGCCCATACTCGAATTAAGGCTTTGCATTTGCTCGTACAGTATAACGCCGAAATCTTTGACTTGATTTGCGATATCGAAGTCCTTTGCAAAGAACTTGACTATATTGAGCATTGCGTCGTAAGTGTCGTCGTCCATTACGGAGTTTTCACCCTGCTTTTGGACGTTGATTTCAAGCGAAACGCCGTAGCCGTACGGATTGTCCTCCGTGCCGTCCCCCGTCACTTGGTCGGTGTGGAAGGTAGCCGTTGCATACAGCTCGGTCGCCGCAATCAACTTTTGCACCTGCGCGGCGTCGGTAAGCAGGCTGCTCAACGCTACGGACACAGTTACCGAAAGCGTATTGTCGCCTATATCCACCTTGACAATGCTATACGACTGTATAGAGTCCTTGCCGTCCATATTGTCATTGAGCAGCGCAAGTAGCTCGGTCGCGCTCATTACGGGATGGAGAGCGGACATCTGCCTTGTATCGTGAGCGATACCGTCCCTGCCGTATACGCGCAGCTTGTCGGTAGAAAAGTCGGACATATACTCGGTCAGTCCCTTAAAGTCCGTAACGGCCGGTTTGGGCTCGGGCAGCTGCGTGGGATCGGTCAAATAATATTTGTCAAACACGTCGTCTATAAAATCGCCGTAGCCGTCGGGCTGAGTTGCAGTTATATCGGCGGGATTGTTAAGGTCGCGTATTACGTGTTGAAGCTGTTCGGAGGTTACAACCTTATTGCCGCCCTCGTCCACCAACACCAAGTCGGCAACGACAGAGAAAATGTCGGGCATCACTATTGCGCCGCTGTCGCCCAGCCATTTACCCAGGTCGGAATTGTATTCAAACGTAGTAGCGGCAAGCGCGATATTAAGCTTGCGGTCTTCCATTTGATCGAGCATATCGTTTAGCGTACTGCTTATCTTGTCGGAAACTTCGTTGAGCTTAATCTCCGGCACAAGGCGCTCCATAATATCAAGCACACGGTCGGTGTTTTTGCACGAATTTATTACAAACTCCGCGCTGTCGCGCGTAACGCTGCGGTCACGCGTGATATCGACGGTGACGGTTAGCAGTATACTTTCCGGCATAAGCCCCTTGACAAGCTTGTTTACCATGCTGTTTTGCCCGCCCGCTTCCGCGTCGATAAGTCCGCTTACGTTCACCTCCACTGCAAGCAGTGCGTAAAGGTGGTTGGACTTGTCGGGGTCGGACTTTTTGACGAACGTCAACGCGTCAAGCGTCATATCAAGCTTTTGCAAATCGGCATTGCCCGAGAGCAGCTTATCCATTTGCCCGGAAAACGCCGCGCCCAACATTCTATCCGTAATATTCAATTGTATATCGTTTATGTTTTCGTCGAGCAAAGCGTTAAACCTATTGCCGTCCATCTTGTCGAGTAAGTCGGTAGACCCAATGCTGGTGTTGTTGGATCCGTCCAGCGATATGCCTAGCAGCTCCAACACCTCGGCCAAATTTTTACTCTCGCCAAAGTCTATTGCGTACTTTTGCTCGATTTGCTCTATAAACTTTTGCTCGTAGTCTATTTTGTTTTCAATGGCGCCGCCCGTCGGCATGTACCTGATTTCGCCGTCCACCGAGTACCAGTTGTCGTAACGGAACGGTTCGAGCGAATTCAACTGCTCGGTCTTGTCGGACAAAAGCGCTTGAAGCACGTACAAAAAGTCGGCTTTGGTCAGCTTTTGCCCTTCCGCTATTTCGATGCTTGCGATTTGCGCTACCGTTTCCAGCAAATCCATGCGAATCGTACCATTGCTCGCGTCGGTAAAATCCATATGCTCGGTAGCCTTTTCGAGCGTCGGCCTGATTTGTGCTACAAAATCGTCGATAACGTTGTCCAGCGTTTTGGAATCGTCGCCGTTGACAAGCTTAATTATGCCGTTGATCAGCTTGTTGGCACGCTCACGCTCGTCAGTGTTCATGTCGTTAATCCTAATCGACGCCACGTTATCCTCGCCGGACAGCGGAATTGACACTGTAAGATACAGGTTTTCGGGCAGTATAACATTGCCAAACCAGCTTACCAGTCCGCCTGCCCAGCCCTGCTTGGCTTCATTCAAAAAATATTTGATTGCTTGACCGGCAGCGTCCTGCAAGCCTATCCATACTGTGATTTCGGCAGACGCGGCCTTAACCTGCGACGCACCGTCCTCACCTTTTACGGAGTTGGCGGTAAAGCAAATTTGTTTAAGCGCAACCACTTGATCCAGACTGACCATTTCCGCCACGTCCTTTAACGCGTCCAGCTTGACAGCTTTTTTAAGCACCGATTTCAGCACGCAATTAACAAACGCGGCAAGTTGCTTGTCGTTAAGATTGAATATGTATTCGTCCTTTTCGGGATAACCGTTAAGCCGTTCTATGTCTATGTTTTCGCGGTTGAGCACGCCCACTATCATATCCACAAAGATATCGATAACGCTAGATTCGTCGGACTTGCCGTCGGGGTTGCCTTCGGCGTCGGAGCTTGCGTTTAGTTGCGGCGCTGTGCTGTCGCTGTTTAAGTATTTGTCCACCGCCGCGTTAAGCGCCGACTCAAAATCTATTTCCGCACTGTCTTTAAGCAGTACGTTACGCTTGATTTCGCTGTAAAATCCGTCGAGGTCCTTACTTGTGTACGGACGCGAAACTACGTCGGAATCGTCCGTCCAATACAAGTCGCTTACCACGCCCAAGGTGTCGCCCATGGATAGACCGAAAAGCTTTTTGGTGTATTTGTCACCCAAAATCCAGCCCGTTATGAACGCGCCCAAAAATAAAACAAGCATAATAATTATCACAACCAAACAGCAGGTGCAACAACAATTACGCTTTTTTTTCTTTTTTATACCGCCGTTTTGTTCGATGGCATCTTCATCGGGAACAGCAACTTTTTTAGCCATACAAACCCCACTTTCAAGCTTTACATGCACAATTATACACTGTCGGTCGACATTTGTCAACGGCAATGCTCATTCCTAATCTTATTCTAATGTGATTTTAATTTTTTGTGCCGTTTATATGGCCGATTTATGATATTTACTTACGCCTTGCACTCGTATCCCGCGTTTTCCACTGCGGCTACCGCGGCTGCTACGTCAAAGTCGCCTTCTACCGTGGCGGTGCCGATTGCCAAATCGACTTCGGCGTTTGTCACGCCCGCAACGGCGGCAAGCGCCTTTTGCACTCTTGCTGAGCAGTGTCCGCAGCTCATGCCTTGCACTTTGAGAACAGTTTTCATATTGTTACCTCCTCGACCTTGGTCGTTTATTACAAGCTTGTCGGCAGCGCCGTTATTCGCACCGCCGTTTTTATGTTTAATCTTTTTCAGCTTTCGCGCAACCTGCGCATCGCCGAACTTCATTGCCGTAAGGCGCAGCGCGTTACACACCACAAACAGCGACGAAAACGCCATTGCAGCCGCGGCTATCATCGGATTGAGCGTTACGCCCACAGCATACAGCACGCCCGCCGCAAGCGGTATGCCGAGCGCATTGTATATGAACGCCCAAAACAGGTTTTGCTTGACGTTGCGCAGCGTCATGTGCGACACCGCCATTGCCCGCGGCACGTCGCCGAGGTCGGACTTGACAAGCACGACGTCCGCCGCCTCGATAGCGACGTCGGTGCCCGAACCGATAGCAATACCTACGTCCGCCGCTTTGAGCGCCGGCGCGTCGTTTATGCCGTCGCCTACCATTGCCGTCTTGCCCTGAGCTTTGAGCTTTTCCACAATATCAAGCTTGCCGTCGGGCAAAACGTTGCAGTACACCTCGGTTATGCCCGCCTTGGCCGCAATGCGTTTGGCTTGTTCCTTGCCGTCGCCCGTAATCATTACTACGCGCGCACCCACGCTCTTTATGCGTTCTATCGCCTGTCGGCTTGTCGGACGGATTTCGTCCTCCACCGTTATCGCGCCCAAAAGCTGTCCGCGCTTGCACAGGTATACCGTAGCGGCGCTGTCGCCCTCCACGGTAACGCCGAACTCGCTCATAAGCCGAGCCCCGCCCAGCGCATATTCTGTTTTGTCCACCGTACCGACCATTCCGTACCCTATGCGGTACGTACTGTCCGTGGCCGACTTTTCCGCTACGTTCTTTTCACTAGCCGCTTGTATTATCGCGTTGGCAAGCGGGTGCGTCGATGCGCGTTCAAGCGCGGCGGCAATACCGAGTACGGCATCCGTATCGCCGTCAAGCTGACCGTATGCCTTTATTTCGGTTACGCGCGGCTTCCCCTCGGTTATGGTAGCGGTTTTGTCCAGCGCGAATATTTCAACGCCTTCCAGTCCTTGCAGTACCTCGGCGTTCTTTACAAGCACGCCGTACGCCGCAGCTCTGCCCGTTCCGGCCATTACGGCGACAGGCGTTGCCAGTCCCAGCGCACACGGACAGGATATGACAAGCACCGAAATAGCCATTGTAAGCGCCTGTGCGACAGTGCCGACAAACAGCCACACGATAAGCGTGACAAGCGCCAATGCGCACACCGTAGGCACAAACACCGCCGACACCTTGTCGGCTATCTTTTGTATGGGCGCTTTACTGCCGCCCGCGTTTTCTATTAGCTCGATTATCTTGCTGAGCGTCGTGTCCTTGCCCACCGACTGCGCGCGCATTTCGACTCTGCCCGTAATGTTGAGCACTGCGGATGTAGCGGCGCTGCCCACCGTCGCTTCCTCGGGCATCGATTCGCCCGTTATAGCCGATTTGTCCAGCGTTGTCGAACCGCTTGTTATAACGCCGTCGCACGGAATATACTCCCCTGGCATTACTATAACGGTGTCGCCCACTGCTATGTCGTCTATCGATATAGTTTGCTGCTTTCCGTCGCGCAACACGGTAGCCGTTTGCGGGCGCAATTTAAGCAGCTTATCAACCTCAGAGCGCGTTTTGCCCTTGGATTTGGCTTCCAAAAATTTACCGAGCGTGACAAGCGCGAGTATCATTGCGGCCGACTCGAAAAACAAGCCCATTGCCGTCTGCGTGGCAGCAGGGTCGTTATTCGCCATTTGACCGTTTATAACAAACAGCAAAACTATTCCGTAAATATACGACGTGCCGCTGCCAAGCGACACAAGCGTATCCATGTTCGCCGATTTGTGCAGCACTGACTTGACTCCGCTTACAAAAAACCTTCCGTTGATTATGAGCACGGGCGTGGTGAGAACAAGCTGAATAAGCGCGAACGACGACGGATTTTTGTGCGGGTCGAGCGCGCCCATCGGGAAGCCAACCATATGCCCCATCGAAAAATACATAAGCGGAATAAGAAACGCTATAGACAGCACAAACCGCCATAACAGCGTTTTGGCGTAATCGTGAGTTTTGTCGGAGGGCGCCGATTTGCTGCCGCTTTTTTCCCCCGCGACGCTCGCGCCGTAGCCGACGCGCTCCACCGCCGCGATAATATCACCGTCGGGTATATCGGCGTCCACAGTCAAGCGGTTGAGTAGCAGACTGACCTCGGCGCTTTTTACGCCGTCCACTCCCTTAGCCGCCTTTTCCACATGCGACGCACACGCCGCGCATGTCATACCCGTAATGTCGAATATCTTTTTCATACGGTTAATATTCTACTATATAGTTTATTTTATGTCAAGCAAATTCCTACCAATTTACTATGAATTAAGTAAAAAGTAGCCGCGAAGCGGGCAAGGACATATACTGAAAAAGAAAAGAGGTACATACATGAAAGATTACATTATTACCGTGGGCGGCGCCGACGCGGGACTTACACCGCCGATGCCGTTTGTCGGACAAAGATTGGACGGAAGCAAGCCTGCCGAGTTGGCGCGGCTTATGCTGGAAATAGCGCTGCTAAGGTGCGGATTTGACGTGTCGGATAGACGTATGCCGAGCGATCCGCAGGAGCTTGTATTCCGATCCAACCGCGTGGGCGCAAGCGGTATCGTGTTAATGTCGAGCGGCGCGTTCGGGTCGAGAAAAAGCTTTAACGACGTACACGGCGGCACGATTAAATATGCTGTCGGTCGGCATGGAGCGCAGTCGCGCGAGCTGGCGGAGGACGTTTGCGCAAAGCTGTGCAATATTAAGCCCTGCCAAACGGCGATGTGCAATCACGAGTGGAACGGCGCCGCATGCCCCGCCGTCGTAATAGAAACGGGGTACTTGACCAACTTTGACGAAGCAAAACTGATGCACGATCCCGACTATATACACAACGTCGCCGAATATGCGACTATGGGCATATGTGAATATTTCGGTATGCCGTACGTTCCCCATTCCCCCACCGCGTACAAACTGCGCGCGCAAATAGGTATGCGCGGAAAAAATATAAAGCTAATACAGGCAGCGCTGTGCGTAAACGGATATACCGTAGACATAGACGGAGTTTACGGCAAGAATACCGACATAGCCGTCAAAGAGTATGCTCTGAACAACGGCCACGACGGCACCGACGGAGTAACCGAAGAAGTGTTACACGCTATGCTTTTTGTCACGCCGACAAATATCCCGCCTATGTCAAAGCACAGCGGTGTTTTGTATATTCAACGCAAACTGTTATCCAAGCTGTACAACGCGCCGCAAAACGGCATAGCGGACGAGGATACCGTTTCCGCGGTAAACGAGTTTTTGACCGAAACGGAAAACACAAACGCGATTGACAATAACGGCGGAATAAGTAAAATAGCAATGCAATTATTGTCCGCAATCGGCGGCGGAAGACCGCGATTGTTTTAATTCGGAATTATGAATTCGGAATTCGGAATTAAAATAAAGTTGACATAGTGTTTAGAATAGTGTATAATATTATTATTAAAATAAAGACAGCGGCGGACGGTTAAACGGCCGCCGTATTACTGCGAGGATATTATGCACGATTCAAAAAAGAAAACTACGACAAGCAAAATAAAACAGTGTTTGACCGATATGCTGCAATCGTGCCCGATTGACGATATTACGGCGACCGAGCTGTGCAAGCGCTCGGGCGTCAACCGTGCCACGTTCTACTATCACTACAATTCGGTGCAGGACGTGCTGGCGGAAATAGAAGCGCAGCTGGAATTCGAGTTTACGCAATGGATGACGCAAACGTCCAATATAAACGGCATGCCCGAAAAAAGCTTTTACGTAACCTTTTTCGAATTCGTGTCGCGCAACGTCGGCATATGCCGCATGCTGCTTAACACCCGCCGCCCTACGGACGACTTTATGGTACGCGCATTGGAAGCGGGACGGACAAAGGTCGTTGCCATTATGAGCAAGATGTTCCCGCACTGCCCCGCCGCAAAAATCGACTACTACTACATATTCGTATCCAACGGATTCTTAGGCCTGCTCGGCTACTGGCTTAACAGCGGAATGAAGGAAAGCGTAAACGACATTGCCGAAATCGGCGAACGCATTTCCATGATGGGCGTGGCGTACCTTAACTAATTCGGAATTATGAATTCGGAATTCGGAATTTAATGAATATAAAAACCCGACGGATAGCATAAAAGTTTCCGTCGGGTTTTTGTTTTGCTATTTATATTGGTTTAGCTATTTGTTATATCGCCGTCCGTGCAGTGAATGGTATAGCTGCCGCCGTAGGCCCATGGATTGCCGTCGCCGATACCTTTAATAGCACTCCACTGCGCCTTTGTTCCGTTAAACGTTACGTCCGTAAGATTGTCGCAGCCTTGGAATACGGACGGGTCGACGTACGTTACACCGTAAGGAATAGTTATGCTTGTAAGTCCGCGGCAACGGTCGAATGCGGCACTGCCGATGTAAACCAAGCTGTTTGGCAATGTAATGCTCACAAGTCTATTACAGGAAGCGAACGCCCAATCCGCAATGCTTTTTGTGCCTTCTTCCAGCACAATTTCCGTGTCGTTCGCCATACCGCCCTTATAAGCGTATGCAACCTTTCCCGCGTATATAAGTCCGTTCGGTTGATTGGCGTACCAAGCCGTATTGCCAAATGCGTCATAACCTATGGTAACAACACTATCGGGTACAACTATGTTAGCAAGCTTGCCGCAATGGCTAAACGCTCCGTTCCTTATAGACGTTACTCCGTCGGGTATAGTTATGCTTGTCAGCGCACCGCAATAACCGAATGAACTTTCCCCGATAGACTGTAAGCTATTCGGCAAAGCTATACTCGTAAGCCCGTTGCAATTGTAGAATGCATATAAGCCTATTGACTTAACCCCGTCGGATATCGTTATATCGGTTATCCCGCTGCAATTCATAAACGCCCGCTCTCCGATAGTATCGCCGCCGACGATTACAACCGACTTCAACGTGGTCGGAACGCAGGACTCGTTATCGGAGTAATCTTCTCCGCCGAATATATACCCAAAATGAGTGTTGCGAGTATCGGTCGCCGAAGCGCCTACAAACGGTACGGTCAAGCTTTGCAATCCCGTCAATCCCGACAACGCGCCAAAGCCGATGACCCGAACACGTTCGTCAACCGTCAACGACGTAGCTTGTGCGGTTTTATCGACAACGCAAACAAGCTTTGTAAAATCCTTGCTGTATAAAAGATTGTCTTTAACGGTAAAGTATTGACTACCGCTCGATACCGTAACGTTTTGAACGTTAGCCAATGCGCCGTCGGCTATCTCCTTAATACCCTCGCCTATCGTAAGCGACTGTACTTCGCCTATTGCGTCGATACGTGTAACGTTATAAGTTTTTTGCCCGACCGTGACTATTGCGGGTATAGTTCCGTCAAAGTCGCCGAGCGCCGCCGCAACACTGGCCTCGTCGGCAGTGTCGGTAGCAGCAAAAACCAATCCGCTTGCTATCGTCAAAGCGTTGGCGGGCACCGCCACTCCGTACGTAGTTTTAACTCTTTTGTTTACGCCGTAGTTCCAGTACAAAGTAAAGTCGTTCGCCTTTTCGCTGGTAAAAGCGCAGTTGACGGTAACTTCGGTATTGACGCCCGCAAACGAATTTTTGCGCATTTCGGTAATGGTGCTCGGCAGGAAAATATTCAGCAGTCCGAAACAATCGGTAAAAGTAGCGACAAGCGTTTCGGCGCCTTCCTCTACTACAAGCGCGCTTAGATTGCAATACGAATAATCGGCGGCTACTACCTTTGTGCCGATTATGGCGTTGGGCAGGTTTACAATACCCGTTGCCGACTGCTTGCAGGTAATGCGCCAGCCGCCGTTCATTTCGCTAAGGTAGTATGTTTTGCTCCATTCCTCGTACTCCCTGCAATCGGCTTGCACAGTTTCTTCGTCGTAAAAATAATAATTAATTTCGGTCGAGTTTGCAAGCAAAGTCATATCTTGCTTTTCCACAACCTCGTAGCTTGACGAACGCCCCAGCTTACCGCTGTCAACTCCGCTATATAACACCTCTTGCGGAACGATGTCCATTTCGTTAAACTTCAAAGCATTTCCTATCGGAGTGTGCGTATACGTGCGCAATCCGTTATAATCCTCGTAAAACGAAGTGTTATACCGCTGTATAGTTATCGAATAAATTCCGTAAACGCACAGGTCGTAATCCCGCGTGTCGCCCGTCGCGCTATCCGTTACACGTACGTAATAGAAATTAGCGCCGTGCTGAACCTGCGGGTAACCCATTTGCAGCTCGAACGAATTCCAAACGTCTGCGGAATCGCCCGAATTGCGCCCCGATTCCGTCTTGTAAAAATTCACGGTATGCCCGCTCGCCGCCTTAACAATATTATTTATCTTCAAAGTCATAGGCTGATTGTCTTTAAGCGGTTGCTCGTAAAGATAAACGTTTTTGTCGTCGATTGTTTGCTTTTCGGCATAAAAGCCGTCCAGCCTTATATTATCGTCGGCATACGAAAGCCGCACCAACGAAAAGCTTCCGTTGCTTTTGACAATGCGGAACGACTGCTTTACGTCGGTCATAGGCACTTCCTGATATTCCGTTTGACCGCCGATTGTAACCTTAACGTTTTCGTACGCCCAAATTTCCACCGACGATTTTCCGGACGGAAAACCCTCGCTGCGCAGCTCGTTAAGATTTGCCGAGGTTTGACCGGCGGCAATATCATACTCCGCTTGGTCGGTTTCCGCGGCGTACGTAACTTTAAGCACGTACTTGCTTGCGCCCTTTATCTTGTTCCAGCTCAACACACCGCTCGCCGAAACGGTAACGTTGCCGAACGCGCCGTCGCCCTCGTTGTCCCCCGTTGTGCCTTGGCCAAACTCATAGCCGCACACGGCGCATACTTTTCCGCCGTCATTAACATGCTTGGCATAGTCGAGCGTATCCTTGCAGCCCGAGCACTGCCGCCAATGATATTCCGAATTGTACGTGTATTGTTCGGCATAGTCATGACTGTCGTGTCCGCCGCACGCCGCAAGACCAAACGTGCATGCCGCCGCACATACCGCAGAAACTACCGCAACAAAAAACTTCTTTTTCATAGATTACTCCTCAGCCGATACTCACTAATAAAAGTTAGTGTATGAAGATAATAACACTAATTATTGTTAATGTCAAGGATTTATACTAATAAAAGTTAGTATAATAGAATTATGACAAAGAACTCTACTAAATTCGGCGCGAGGCTAAGAGAGCTGCGCGAGGAAAAAGGCGTGTCCATGATTGAGCTTGCACGCGCAATCGGTGTGAGCGACGCCGCGGTTTGCAAATGGGAAAACGGCTTGGCCGAGCCTAAGCTGAGCTACGTCTTACGGCTTGCGGAATACTTCGATTGCACCGTCGACTATATTTCGGGCAACGACGGCGAATACACCGCCACGGCTAAGCCGGCGGTAAAAATTGCCGTTACCGACGGCAAAACAGGCAAGCGCATAAAACCGCCGCATCTATCGGCCGTACTAACGCCCGACGAACATCAAATTATCGGCACGTACAGTGCTCTCACGCCGGACATGCAAAAGCTGTTTAAGGAAACTCTGCGCACTTGGCAGTCTGTAAAAGCGATCAACAAAAAATCGGATACTTAATATCCGATTTTTTTATTTTGCTATTAGTTATTACATAAGCTAAGCGGCGCGATTGGAGTTTTTATTACCCACTGCCAAAACGAATACGATATATGCCGCAACGCAAGCGAACATAGGTATATAGCACAACGCTTCGGGCGTAAACACGCACGCCACGGCGGTCAGCAAAAATCCGTACGAACCGACGTTCCAGTATTTTACCATCGCGCGCGCCACGCTCCATTTATACCCGCTGTCATTTTCCAATTTGTCGTAAAAGCACTTGCCGTGAAATATCATCGGAGTAAACGAACAAAGCACCGACAAAGCAAACAACAAAACGGTAGCCGCGAGCGCGTGGAAGTTGATAGACTTGACCGAGCTGCTCGAATCGAATTGCTCGGTAATACCGAAAATTATAACGCTGCTTATCAACAGCGACAGCATTATGCAAAACAGCATGAGTGAAATAAAGTTGTTTTGCAGCTTGTTGCGCCGCTTGAAAAACGCCGTAATCAATATTATCGACGCAGGTATCAGCGACATAAGTATCAGCAAAAGATTGTTGTACTTGCTGTAAAAGTCGGGCAAATTGCTCTCCGCAGGACGATAAAACGTAGTCACCTGATTAGGCAGCATCGGCAAAGTCAATGCGGTTGCGAATATAACTATACTCGCAATCCACAGCGCGACGGTTACAAAAACTTTATCCGAATCGTTAAGACCGTTTTTCTTTTGCATATCAGTTCCCCTCTATCTTCAAATAGCTTTTGGCGTTTAGATCCAACCCCGCAGGCGATACGCCTTCCGCAATCATATGCTTAGCCCGAATGGCGACCATTGCCGCATTGTCGGTACAAAGCGACATCGGCGGGAAATGCACGTCGCAGCCCAGCGCCTCGCACTCCGTTTTCAGCTTGTCGCGCAAGTACGAATTTGCGGAAACACCGCCCGCCGCAACGACTGTTTTTATTCCCGATTTCTTAACGGTAGCAACCGCCACGTCGGCGAGCATATCAACGGCAGTGTGCTGGAATGACGCGCAAACGTCCTCCAAAACCGGTTTTTGCCCGCGCTGCTCCATAGTGTGCAGGTAGTTGATGACCGCCGTTTTAAGTCCCGAATAGCTAAGCTCGGCAGACTTGTGCTTACGCTCGACAAACTTTATGTTGGGCGTACCTTGCCGCGCAAGCTTGTCTATTTCCGGTCCGCCGGGGTACGGCAACCCGACCGCGCGCGCCACCTTGTCGAATGCCTCGCCTATCGCGTCGTCGGTGGTGGATGCCAGCATTGTAAACTTGTTAAATCCGTCCACGAGGCACACGCCGGTGTGCCCGCCGCTTGCTACCACCGCAAGGAATGGCGGTTTCAAGTCGGGCGTAGAAATGTAGTTGGCGGCGATATGCGCCTCTATGTGATTGACTGCGTAAAGCGGACGCTCGAGCGAGTACGCCAGCGCCTTTGCCGCCGAAACACCGACAAGTAGCGCCCCTACAAGTCCCGCGCCGTAGGTTACGGCTATCGCGTCGATATCGGACTTGGTTACGCCCGCCTTTTGTAGCGCCTCGTCGATTACGGGCAGAATCGCCGTCAAATGGTTGCGCGACGCAATTTCCGGCACGACACCGCCGAACCGACGGTGAATATCTATTTGCGACGAAATAACGTTGCTAAGCAAGTTATCGCCTTTAAGCACCGCCGCCGACGTTTCGTCGCACGACGTTTCTATTCCCAAAATACAAATATCTTTCATATCAGTTCGCTTTCTTCAGATAGTCAAGAATAAATCCCTCGATATTACCGTCCATAACAGACTGAATATCGGTCTTTTCGAATTCGGTGCGGTGGTCCTTTACAAGCGTGTACGGCTGGAACACGTACGACCGAATTTGACTGCCCCACTCTATTTTTTTAAGCACGCCCTTTAAGCTGGCGGCCTTGTCCGCCGCCTCGCGCTCTTTAAGCTCGACCAGCTTACTTTTAAGCATGGTCATAGCCATTTCGCGGTTTTGGGTCTGGCTGCGCTCGTTTTGGCAGGTTACGACAATACCGGTCGGGAAATGCGTAATGCGGATAGCCGAGTCGGTCTTGTTTATGTGCTGACCGCCCGCGCCGCTGCTGCGGTAGGTATCGACGCGAATATCGTCGGGATTGATAGTTACGGTAACGTCGTCCTTTATTTCGGGCATAACCTCGAGACTGGCAAACGACGTGTGCCGCCGCGCGTTGGCGTCGAACGGCGAAATGCGCACCAAACGGTGAACGCCCATTTCGGCTTTAAGATAGCCGTACGCATTAATGCCGCGCGCAATAAACGTTATGCTCTTAATGCCCGCCTCGTCGCCGTCCAAGCGATCTATTACGTCGACGGCATACCCCGCCTTATCGCAGTACATTTTGTACATACGAAACAGCATAGACACCCAGTCCTGCGCCTCGGTGCCGCCCGCGCCCGCGTGCAGCGAAAGTATGGCGTTGGACTTGTCGTACTCGCCTTTTAAAAGCGCGGAAATTTGCGCTTCCTCGGCGGCGGTTACAAACACGTCCGTTTCGGAATATAATTCTTGCAAAAGCTCGGGGTCCGATTCAACGCCCAACAGCTCCCCCATGCCAAGCAGATCGTCGGCCGTTTGGAACAGCTTGTCAAACTTGGTAAGAGTGCTGTCTATATACTTAGCCTCGCTATTCACCGCCTGCGCCTGTTTGGGATCGGAGTAAAGATTGGGATCGTTTTGGCGCTCGGCAAGATACGCCCGACGCTCTTTAAGCTTATCGGGCGAAACGGCCGCGTATGCGTCGGTCACCATAGTTTTGGCTGCAAGTATTTTGCTTATGCATTCTTCGATATCCATTACGAATATATTATATCCGCAAAGCACATTTAAGTCAAGCCTTTTATAAAAAACAAACGGTTTTGAAAAATGAACCACAAGAAATTATCACACGCCTATTGACACGTACAAACAATTATGTTATATAATAAGGTATGCATGGGAGCGTAGCTCAGCAGGTAGAGCACGTAAATGGGGGTTAGACATAATCCCCAACAGCAACTTTAAGTGAGCATAGAAAGCCCGAGGTCGCAGGTTCGAGTCCTGCCGCTCCCACAATTAAAGTAATAGGTAATAGTGAAAAGTGAATAGGTTTTCACTTCTTCACTATTCACTATTCACTATTCACTATTTATCCCACACGGAGAAACCACTACGAGCGACTTCATCAAAAATCTTATATCCGTTGCAAACGAAGAATACAACGTTTCGCAGACGGAAAACGGCGCGGTCGGCTACCGCACTACGGGTCGAGCCCTACTCGACCTCAATTTTGCCGTGTCGTCGCTCAGGAATATGTCGGCCGCCGAAGTGGTACGCAGATTCAGCTGCGCGTTTTACGAGGATAAACTGCTCGCAACAAAGTGGTTATTTTTTGTCTGCGACGTACGCGGCGGCTGTGGCGAACGCAGACTGTTCCGTCTGTGCATGTACGCCTTGGCAGGAAGCGAGCCTAAGCTTGCAAAAGCGCTGTTGCCGCTAATCCCCGAATACTCGCGTTGGGATAATTTGGTACTGTTGCTCGACACTGCGCTGTGCGACGACGTTGTGCAAATAATAAAAACGCAGCTGGACGAGGATATAAAAAACAAATCCAAAGGCAAACAGGTTTCGTTGCTTGCCAAATGGCTGCCGTCGATAAACGCCACTTCGGCGGAAACGCGCGCGCTCGCCAAATTGCTTATAACCAAGCTCGGAATGACGGCAAAGCAGTACCGCCAAGCTCTTAGCGCTTTGCGCAAGTACATAGACGTGACCGAAGTAAAAATGAGCGCCGGCGCGTGGAAGGATATAGCATACGACAAAGTTCCGAGCAAAGCCAACCTGCTGTACGGTAAAGCGTTTTTAAGGCACGACGAAAAGCGGCGTAACAAATATCTCGAAGCGCTAAAACGCGGCGAAACAAAAATAAACGCCTCAACGCTTTTCCCCCACGATATAGTACACAAGTACACAGACAATTGGCAATTGGCGCCATACGACGAAACGGTAGAACAGCTGTGGAAGGCACTTCCCGACTACGTTCAAGGCGACGGCACCACGCTGTGCGTGGCGGACGGCTCGGGCAGCATGACCGCGCGCGTAGGCAATACAAACGTTACCGCGCTGGAAATAGCCAACGCCTTGGCTATCTACTTTGCCGAGCGCTGCAAGGGTCAATTCAAGGACACGTTCATAACGTTTAGCGAAAAACCGCAAATAATCAGCTTTGCGCACTGCAAAAGCATGCACGACAAGCTTGGCGTCGTACTCTCCCACGACGAGGTGGCAAACACCAATATCGAAGCGGTGTTCGATTTGATTTTGACGACTGCGGTCAAGCACAACATGAAGCAAAGCGAGCTGCCCGCAAACGTGCTTATACTCTCCGATATGGAGTTTGACATGTGCGCCGTCAGCAATAAACATAACTTTGCTAAACCGATACGCGACCGCTTGTTCGAGGAAATCGGGGCGCGGTACGAAGCTAACGGCTACAAGCTCCCCCGCCTGATATTTTGGAACATTTGCAGCCGCACGCTAACCGTGCCGCTGACCACCAACAAATTAGGCGTCGCGCTTGTAAGCGGGTTCAGCCCCGCCGTGCTCGACATGGTACTGTCGGGCGACCTTGACCCGTACAAATGCTTAATAGCCCAAATCAATGACCAGCGCTACGATGCCGTGGAAAAAGCGTTTAACAACGCGCAAGAATAAAACACAACAAACAAAAAAATCCCAGTATTCGTACTGGGATTTTTTATTGTATTAACGGTTGAGACTCTTCACTTCGTTCAGAGTGACAAAAATTAATATACTTGCATCTAAAACTATTTTGTCATTCCGAGCAACGCGAGGAATCTCATCCTTATTTTCAATTCTTAATTCTGCAATTCTTAATTATTCTTCGTCTTTGCCGCAGCAGTTTTTGTACTTTTTGCCGCTGCCGCACGGGCACGGATCGTTTCTGCCCACCTGCTTGGTTTTGGGCGTGACCACCGTGTCCTGCACGTGGCGTTCGCCGTCGCCGTGGTTTTCCACCAGCACGGTTTCCTGCTTAGGCGGTTCGGGCGGATATTCGACGTTGGCGTGCATGAGCATGACAATTACGTCCTCGTGAATGTTGTTTATCATCTCGTCGAACATTTCGAAGCCTTCTTGCTGGTACGCGATAACGGGGTCTTGATGTCCGTACGCCTTTAAGCCTATACCGCCGCGCAGCGCGTCCATGTTGTCGATGTGGTCCATCCATTTTTGGTCGACAACACGCAGCATGACATACCGCTCTATCTCCTCGAAGTTGACGTTGTGCGCAGTAGCCTCGTCGATCTTGGCTTGATACGTCGCGGCAACGCTGTCGTACAGCATGTCTTTAAGCTCGTCGAGCGTGTAGTTTTTAAGCTTGTCCTCGTCGAAGAACTCTTTGACCTCGGGCAGGAACTTGCGCTCGATATCCCTATTGAGCGACTCGGCATCCCACTCGTCGTAGTCAACCTTGGGATCGGTGTTGTCGTCCACAACCATGTCGCAGCGCTCGCGCAAGATTTTGAGTATCTCCTCGCGCATGGGCATGCCTTTGAGAACCTTGCCGCGCTCGGCGTAGATAATTTCGCGCTGGGTGTTCATAACGTTATCGTATTCGAGAACGGATTTACGAATAGAGAAGTTGCGGCCCTCTATGTTACGCTGCGCGTTCTCTATTTGCTTGGTAAGGATTTTGGCTTCAAGCGGCGTGTCCTCGTCCACCTTGAACATGGACATAACCTTTTTGAGCCTGTCGCCCCAAAGCCTAAGCACGTCGTCCTCGGCGGAAAGATAGAATATGGACGAACCTATATCGCCCTGACGACCGGAACGGCCGCGAAGCTGGTTGTCTATACGCCGCGATTCGTGCCGCTCTGTACCGATAATGCGCAAACCGCCGACCGCGATAACCTTTTCCTTTTCGGCGGCTATTTCGGTCTTGAACTCTTCCATATAGCTCTTGTACAGCTCGCGCGCCTTGGCTATAATTTCGTTTTGCGCGGGGAACACCGACGCCGCGGCGTCGATATCTTCTTCCGCATAGCCGTCTTTGAGCATGCGCTCTTTGGCCATAAACTCGGCGTTACCGCCAAGCATAATATCCGTACCACGACCGGCCATGTTGGTGGCTATGGTAACTTGGTGCAGCCTACCCGCCTGCGCTACGATAAACGCTTCCTTGGCGTGGTTCTTGGCGTTCAACACGTTGTGCGGAACCTTCTCGCGCCGCAAAATCTTGCTGAGCTCTTCACTCTTTTCAACGTTGGTAGTACCTACAAGCACGGGCTGACCGCGGTCGTAGCATTCCTTGATGTCGGCAACGATAGCGCGCATCTTGCCCGCGGTGTTGATAAACAGCAAGTCGTTTTCGTCCACGCGCTGGCTGGGCACGTTGGTGGGAATGGTAACGACGTCCAGCTTGTAAATGGAACGGAACTCGTTTTCCTCGGTCTTGGCGGTACCCGTCATTCCCGAAAGCTTGTCGTACAAACGGAAGTAGTTCTGGAACGTGATGGTAGCAAGCGTTTTGTTCTCCGACTGAATACGCACGTTCTCCTTGGCTTCGATAGCCTGGTGCAAGCCGTCGTTGTACCGCCTGCCTATCATAAGACGACCGGTAAACTCGTCGACGATAACGACCTCGCCGTCGTTGACGATATAGTCTTGGTCGCGGTGCATGATAAAGTTGGCTTTAAGCGCGTTGTTGATGTAATGGTAAAGCTCGGTGTTTTCTATGTCCGCAAGGTTTTCTACCTCGAAGTACGTTTCCGCGCGCTCGATACCGTGCTCGGTAAGGTTGATAGCACGCTTTTTCTCGTCGATCTCGTAGTCCTCGTCCTTGACCAAACGCCGTGCAAAACGGTTGGCGCGGCTGTACATTTCGCTGCTCTTGCCGCCCTTGCCCGATATGATAAGCGGCGTGCGCGCCTCGTCGATTAGAATGGAGTCGACCTCGTCGATAATGGCAAACGCAAGATCGCGCTGAACCATGTCCTCGCGCCTAACAACCATGTTGTCGCGCAGATAGTCGAAGCCTAACTCGTTGTTGGTTCCGTACGTTATGTCGCAGTTATACGCCGCGCGCTTTTCGTCGGGGCGCATGCCCGAAACGGCAACGCCGACGGTAAGTCCGAGGAAGCGGTGAATTTTGCCGACAAGCTCGGCTGCGTAACGCGCAAGATAGTCGTTGACCGTTACGATATGCACGCCCTTGCCCGTAAGCGCGTTAAGGTACGCGGGAAGCGTAGCGACAAGCGTTTTACCCTCGCCCGTACGCATCTCGGCTATACGGCCTTGGTGCAAAGCGATACCGCCCATAATCTGAACCTTAAAGTGCTTCATGTGCAGCACGCGCCAGCTCGCTTCGCGCACAACCGCAAACGCTTCGGGAAGAAGATCTTCCAGCGTTTCGAAGTTCTCGTTGTACCGCTTTTTAAACTGCTCGGTCATACCGCGCAGCTCGTCGTCCGACATTGCGGCAAACCTGTCCTCGAGCGCAAGCACCTGCTCAGCCTTGGCCGACAACCGCTTAACGTTACGACGGTTATCACTGCCCGTAATAAAAGAAATAAGTCCCATATTTACCTCGCTATGCCGCTTTGTATAAGAATAACGGCATTGCCAATTTACGCATTATACGCCGTTTATAAGTTTATCATAATTCAAAGATAAAATCAAGAGTTTACGGATAACTAATAATATAATTTAATGCAGAATTAATGCGGCTACGCCTAGATTTCTCCACTTCGCGCTAACGCGCTTCGGTCGAAATGATGTGTGGTTGGAATTATCTTTTTTGAATAGGCTTGCCGTACTCCCATCACCCCGAGCAACGCCGAGGGGTCTAGGCGAACCGCCGCATATATGTAAAGCATTATAACTTACCACAATTCCGAATTAAAAAACAAACCGACCGCGGTAAAGCGATCGGCTTGATGTTTGTTGTGCGCACGCAGGGATAATAAGCGCATTTACGCTGTTACGCCTATCGGCGCAAACAAGCATTTATTCAATTGTGATTTTCAGTATGTAGTGAGATTATTCGCCCTTTTCAACAAGCTTGAAAGAGAACGACAAATCAACATCCATATCCGCTGCTTGCTCGGAAGTAAGCGCAACATGGACATACCAATCTCCTTCTGTCAGCGTACCACCGCCAACCAAGTCGGCAACGTTGCTCTCATTCGGAGTCCATGTAGTCCAGCCCGCAGCATATGTTGCGGTGGCACTTTGGTCAATCTTGTATTCAAGTTTACCTGCCGCTTTGGCGTCATCACCAGTCGTAGCAGTTGTCCAAGTATATGCCGAACCATCTTTTTCAGCCGTATATTTGCCTTGGATTTTATAGCCACTTACATCATTGCCGACAACAACAAGCTTAATGTCATACATTGTTGTTTCACTAGTGGTATCAATGTTCTGTTGATCCTGCGGCATGAGTTGTAACGAGAGCGAAGTTGTCGTACCATCGCCAAAGCCGGTAGTATCGACATGGCCGGTGGCAGCGCCAGTTACGTTATTCGTTTGGGTGTTGCCGTTCCAAGCCGCAAACGATACGGCGCCGATACCGGCGATAGCTGCGACCGAAGCCGCGATTATAAGAGACTTAACAGTCTTTTTCATAATTTTGTTTTCTCCTTTTAAGAAATAATATTAATTTTGATTTTTTATTTTTATCAATCACAATACCCTGCTATTGGGATTGTAAAAAACGAGATTATGCGCAAAGCGCAACTAATGTTACGACTCTTCTATACCCTAAGAGTAACAAATAAGCTATTAAGCTCCAGCCGCAACACCGAAAGTGACTGATATCGTTGCATTCATACCGTCGGTATTGTCGGCAACAATATAAACGTATACTGTACTGCCCGTTATGTCTGCCGCTGAGGCATCAATTTGTGTGCCACCGGGTGCCGCCGTGGTTGCCGAAGTAGGTTCCGATTCGGACCAATACAATTTAGCAGTTGTTCCCAAAGGTGTTGCGCCGCCATCTGAGCCGGCACTAATCGAGCCGAGAATGGTATACTTAACCGTTTGAGTACCCGTTGTAGCGGAAGATAACGTAAACTTCCAATAATTGACACTGCCGCTCGGCTTTGTAGCTTCGGTTTGATCTACGGGGCAAAGATTATTCATTGTGATTGCCTTTGTTTCGGCGTTAACTGAACCGGATGCCGAATCGGGTGTAACAACAATATCACCGATAGTGTTGATTACGGCGGTATTACCGGTAACGTTTTTTGTGGTGTTTTCACCGCCCGACCAAGCCGCGTACGAAACGGCGCCTACGCCTACGACTGCGGCTACTGCCGATGCTACGATGAGTCCTTTGATTGCTTTTTTCATGATTTGTTTTCTCCTTTTGAGATATTTTTTTAATTTTTTTTATTTTATCGGACGTTACGTCCATTAAAACCATTGTGTCGCTGTTGTTTACCGTCTACTCGCCCGACGGTGGGATAGTATTCGTTTGAATCAATAAAATATTATGCGTTCTCTATTTTACCGCCGTAAACGAATATCGTAAAGCTTCCACTTTCTTTCACGCCATTCTCTGTTGCATCTTGCGTAAGCAGTAGGTCTGCGGTTTGATTCGAACCGTTCCCATTAGCTATAAGTTTCACAGTTGTGGGAATATTATCGCTCGAATAATCAGACTTTGACGAGACAGCTGTACCGGGCCATCCGCCCGCGTAATTTCTATCACCGTCATTCCACATATACAAGTTGCTATTTGCATTACCGCATATAATGATCGACGTAGTATTGCTCAATATAACCTTTTTAGCGACATAGACTTTACCTTGGTAAACATGGATTATGTACGTACCCGCTGTAACCTTGATGTTGCCACCGCCGCCATCGCTTACACCATTACCGACTTGTTTTGCATCATATCCGATGTTATTGCCCCAATTTATAGTGCCATCAGACGGCGATGTCGCCTTCGCAAGCTTGAAGTTAGCCGTAGCTGTAAACGTATACTCGAATGGCGTATTTGCCTGAACATAGAAGCTCGGGCTAACAGTATTCCAGCCGTTTAATCCACTGCCCTCGCCAACGATATACCAATCGTCAGCACCTGTTTTGAAGCCATCTGCCGTCTTCCCGCTTATATACAGCTTATTATCTGCATAGAAGTATTGGAACGTGTACTCGCCCGCTTCGAGCGTAACCTTACCGCCGGAAAGAGTTCCGAAACCACCGGTTAGACTTGCCAATGTCTGATTCGTATTGTTGTATTTGACTGTTATTGTAGTAGTTGCCGTAAGTATTACTTTCTCAGTTTCAAGCCGATAGGGTTTGTCTACGTTCTGAGTAAATGCAACGAGCTTAGTTGAGCCGTTATACATACCGTCGTTAGCAGCATTGAAATGAGATTCAGCATAGCTACTATGATATTCGACCCAAACACCAACTTCTCCGCTGTTACCGGCATCGTAGTACAAGCTATACCAACCTTCCGTAGCAACTGTAATGTTGGAATAAGAAGTTCCTGTAATTTTATCGTTGCTCGGGCAATCATCCCTTATTTTTACATTCGTAGTGATTTGGGTATTATTCCACCAGAACGTAAGCATATCGCCATTGTACAAATGTGCGTCTTCCGCTTTTAATCTTAGGTTAGTCTCTCCATAGTCTTCGTAGTTCGTTTCAAGTATTTTCACGAACGTGCCGTTGGCGTACAAACCGCTAACACCGTTCCACTTGGCATACAATGTAATGTCGTCTGTTACTGTGCCGGTTGTGAAATTCCACGCGTTTATACATTCTGCTTCCTTATACCAGCCGGCGAAGCCATAATGCTCGCCTCGTGACGGATTGGTTGTAGGAGCTGTTATTTTATCGCCGTCACGAACGTTGGATTTTGTTTCAAAATCGCTATCGGGCGCGCCGGTATAGTTATATGCGAACTTAACAGTGAACAGCTCCGTCCACTTGGCGTAAAGCGTTACAGTCCCGCCTGCGGTATCACTTTCTTTACCTACAGTGTCGGTTTGGAAGTTCCAGGCATTGGAGCATCCCTCTTCCTTATACCAGCCGTCAAAGTCGTATTTTTCTCTTGTCGGGTCGGTTTCCGGCTCGGTTATCTTGCCGCCATACGCGACGTCATCGTGCGTAGGTGCGGTGCCGCTCGCGCCGTTAAGATTGAACGTTACAGTATACTGATGGATAGACCAATGTGCGTACAAGGTTTTGCTTGTCGAGAATGTAGTACTCTCTACTTGCGTACCGCCTTCTGCCGCAGTGAACCAACCGTCGAATGTGTAGTGATTGCGAGTGACCGCAGGCAACGAGCTTGCGACTGTGCTGTTGTCGGCATTAAGGAGCTTGCCGTTTTTATCCGTCACACGCATAATGGTCGCGGGCGAGCCGCTGTTGCCGTTAAACGTAATGGTGTACATTACTTCCCACTTAGCCGTAATAGTAGCACCATTAGCAAAGTTGTGTGTTGCAGTTATATCAAACGGATTGTCGTCGGCGTCAAACCAGCCCATAAACTTATGGTCGGCATACGAGACGGCGTTTAACTTGGCTTTTTGAGTATCGGTAAGCGTAAGTGCGCCGGCTTCGGTGGTAGGATATGTTATTTCAGATGAGTTGTCTGCAAACTTACCGCCACCCGCGCTGAACTTAATGTTATACGCGCTTATCCACTGCGCCGTCAATGTAATATCGTCAGTTACAGGCGAATTAAAGTCGTACTTCTCGCCGTCCGACGTATACCAGCCGCCAAACGCCTTGGATCCGTAAGTCGGAGGCGTAGGCTCTTCTGCACTATTGCCGAACTTTACATATTGTGTTGCAACCGCACTGCCGCCGTTGCTGTCAAACGTTACGGTGTACTCGACTGCCGTAGCCGCAGTGCTTATGTACAGCTCGTCAACCAAGAAGTTGAACATAGGCACGCCGTACCAGTTGTCAGCTTGCGACGGTTTATTGCTGTTGGAATATTCTTCGGCTACACCTGTAACTAGGTTAACGAACCAACCCTTTGCATGGTCAGGGTCATATCCGGGTGTTACGTTGCCCTTTAACCGGAACGTGTACTCGCCCGTCACGGGGATATATATGTTTAAATCAAACAAATTGGATAAACCGGAATCTGTGTTGTAATACGAATGCGTGCTACCGTTTACTCCGTACAGAGCAATGGGCGCGATGATCTTTTTGGCAATAAGGTACGCCGTAGACGCATCGGCTTCCAAGCCGTCTTCTTGTCTGCGGTAGCCGGTTTCGTCAAGGAAGTACGGCTTAACAACCGATCCCGCCGTCAGATTGAGCGTGATCGAATAGTCAATAGGAATATTGGGATAGCTTACGTCGATACCGTCTTGCACGATAGTAGTAACGTCATCGGCTGTAATCGGGGGATTGCCGTTCATCTCGGTGGTGCGGCGGGGATCCCACGACCAAACGTCGTTTACAAGTCCGCCCAAGTAAAGTCCCCACGGCTTGCCGTAGCCGTCTTGATAACGTTGCCAATTGTTTACATTGCTCGCTTTGACGGTGAGCTTAAAGTCTATTGGCTTGTCGGTTACTATCTCTATATCCAAAGCTTGATATTGCAGTTTTCCGTCACCGAAGAACAACACCACGTACGTTCCGTCGTCGTAGTGATTTATCATCTTACCGTCCGAAGCCTCACCTTCCAAATCGGCGCCTTCGCCCGTGACTTTATGCTTGTTGCCGTGCGCAAAAATGGGCAAGCGAGTAGGATCGTCCGGATCGGGATCAAGGTTATTGGGATCCGGACCGAGCATTGTAGTAGCCGACGGATCGTAGTTGTAAATGCGCGGCGCAGGTTCTATTGTGCCGTTCAAAGGTAAACCGTTTGCGTCGGTATCTCTGCGGGTTATACTCAAAGATAATACTTCTACCGTATTGGGATTAATGCTGCAATCGGACACCGAAAATTCCAGGAACGCCATGGAGTTATCGCCGGCGCCGTCCGCGTTATGGCGCGAAACGCAAATGTAGTTGTGATAAACATACTTGCCTTCTTCGTTTGCCTTTATCGACGCATATGTTTCGCGAACTGCTTCTTCTGTGTAATACTTGGATCCGGATTCAAACGTAGTGTCGCCCGTGATGTCAGTATGTGTCGGCGTTTTGTTGCCACTCAAAGCCGAGCCGCTATAATCCAATGACGGCGCCGTACTTTTGTTTGCGGTATGCAATGTAATGTAGTTTACTTCATTTTTAGCATAGTCTTTAAGCCATAAATCATTCGTTTGATAATTACCGCCATGCCAACCTTCCAAAAAGCTGAAAATGACTTTCGTCTCATCGAATTTACCGACAGGTATTGTTCCGCCAGCGTCTTTTACAAATTTAGGACCGTTATTTTGATAGTAATTGTCGCCGTTTTCTACCCAAATATATGCACTTGCGTTATTTACATCGCTGAAATTTCCGGAAGTAGCACCGGTTTTAAAGTAAAGCGTTTTAGGCGTTTCGTCATCGGAATATTTAATTGTAAACGGATTGCTATATTCCGTGGGATCAATAGCTGTGCTACCACCACCAGAGCCGGAGCCGCTCTCGCTGACAGTTATGTATCCAAAAGATGTATGGTCTTCACCATAATCGTGCAATCTACCCAAATCAAAAGTATATTTAGTATTTGCTTTTAAGCCATTCGGAAATTTTTCATTAAAGAAATCCTTACCACTACCGGTCATGCGGTTGGCTGTGCAATTGATTACAATTCCGTCTATATCTCCTGCGTTGCAGTCTAACGAAATGGTGTTAATATCGTGGGTTGTATCATTCTCTGTATATACTCCGGTCTTATCCGCATTTGTGTTCATAGACAAACCGGGCCAAAGAGTGCCTACCGCACCTTCTTGCCAAATGTTAAAATATACTTCTCCGGCTCCACTCCAATCATGACCGGTATATTCAAATACTACCGTTCCGTCATTGAATATAACCTTGCATGAGTTTTTGCTTAAATCGCGCGTGGGCGCATCGGTGTTTCCCGTATTCCCGGTATTTCCCGTATTTCCGCTCGACGAATCAGGCGCAGTATATGCTATGTACATTGTATCCTGAGCGCCTTCATACTTAAAGTAAAAATCGAAAAAGCCTTCTTTTAGTACTCTGTATTTAAGCCCCGTTTCACCGTCGCCGGTATACGATACATAATCGTTACCGCTGCCGTTATCGCCTTTAATGAGAATCGGCGAAGAGCCGTAGAACATATTAAAGGTATCGCCCCTGTACAAATATACGGACTCTACTACTTTTTCATTATACCCATACTCTGACCGCTTATCCTGCATCAAGTAATAATCGGACTCTTTTTTGTTATCTCTATGCGGAACTTGCAAATAGTGCTGTCCGTCTTCAAGGGTGGGAATGGTTCCCTTTTGAGAATACTCCACATAGAACAGACCGGACTTGCCGGTAACTTCCGCATCAGCGCCTCCGTTTCCTACATCCCACTGAGCAAGCGACACGGAAAAAGCCGCGATACAAAATAGTATCGCACACGCAATCGTCGCCAATATAATAAATCTTAAACGACTGACTCGTTGCATTTTCCCTCTATACATACTCCCCTTGATTACAGTGTATTGTAATTATATACCAAATATATATATATTGTCAATACCAATTTGAAAAATTTTTTGCATGTTTTTACTTGTAAAAATTCGGTCGCCCCAAATACGAGCGGCGCAAGCGCCTAATAGAATAGATAAAAGATAAGATTGAATAGATAATAATGTCGGAAAAAATTTTATTTAAATTAGGGCGGCGAAGCCGCAGTCCGTCATTATTCACTATTCACTATTATCTATTCACTAACAACAAACCCCGCCGTATAAGCGGGGTTTGTTGTTATTCGTCTATTTTGTTGAGCAATTCTCGGTCGGCCTCGATGCGCCTTAGCTTGCGAATGGATTTATCTCTGGTCTTTGCAAGCTTGCGCTCGGACAATACCAGTTCCCTATCCTCGGGCGTAAGCGAGTTGAGGAAGTCCTCCCGCGCTTGCTTTCTGCGCGCCGCCGCTGCCTTGCGCTTGGCTTTTTGCTCCTCGGTAAGCGGCTTTCTGACGCGCTTTTTGGGCGGATTTTGCGCCCTGTGCTCGGCAACCTTAAGCTGCTCCTCTGGCGTGAGCGGCTCCGTTTCGGCAAGCAGGTTGCGCAGTCGCGCCGCACGTTTGAGATCCTTCTCTATGGTCATTTCGCGGTACTTCAAGTACGCCAATCTCGACTGCTCGCGCTCCTTCTTTTCGGCGCGTCTTCTCCGCTGAGCTTCTTTCTGCTCCTCGGTAAGCGGCTTTCTCGTGCGCTTGGGCTTTTGACCGTCTTCCGCAGTCGCTGCGGATTGAGCATGTTGTCCGATTTGCTTGGGCTTTTGCTCCTCCGGCTTTGCATGCTCGGGCAGTGCCGCCGTTTGCTCCTGTTTGGCGGCGCCGATTGCGACCTGCGTCGGGATTTGCTTGGAGAACGCTTGCGCCTGCTCCCCGCTCAGTAATACGTCGGGGCCTATCTTGGCGGGCTGAGGCAGCTCGGGATATTCCACGTTCTTTTCCAGCGGCTGACCCTCGAAAAATTCGGGAACAGCGGGCATGCTCGTAATGCCCATAGCTTCGATATTGGGCGCAATGTCCGTCGAAACGCGCACGCCTTGCTGGCAAAGTATAATTCCGTCGGGAGTGTTGACGGGCGTGAGCATTATGTTCTTGCCGCCCGACATTGTAGTGAGTATAAGCGTTTGACCGTCCTCGGCCTGGCGCAGCGTCGCGCCCGCCGACAGCGCCGCAGCAAGCGAACCCGGGGTGTCGGGCGCAGGCAGGCTGTCCAGTATAGCCGCAGTCTCGGGCGTTTGCGGAAGCTCGAACGTGGACGCGCGTATAAACGCGTTAAGCCGTTCGGCGACCTGTTTACTTTCCGCATGGTTTTTCGGCTCCTCGCTGACCATGCCCAGCACGTCCATAACCGCCACTATCTCATGTATATTGTCGTACCTGAGGTTGACGCCGCCGAGCGCCGTCGCGCTCTTTTTGAACGCCGCTCGCTCAAGCGCCTTGCGCTCCTCGGTCTTGTTGACGTAGTGTATGGTTATCCACGCCACAATAACTATGAACATAAAGAATATAAGCACGCTCGCGCCCAGTGCCGAAGCAAAGAAGCCGAACAGTGCGCCGAAAAATCCGCATTTGTTGCCGGTGTATATTCCGACTACGTCCTCCCATGCGGGATGAATACTGTCCGTGCCCTTGGCGTTGTCGCCGCGCGTTGTAAACGTTGTTTTACCGTTTTTGTCGGTGGATATTCCTACTACGCGGTGAGTAAGCAGTATGCTTTCCCCGTTCGCGTTTTTAGCCTTGAACGTGATTACCGTGCCGTCCTTAGCGGTTTCCGACGAGCTCGCTTTTATCTCGGTGACGGACATAGGCTTGGTGCTTACAATCATGCTGCCCTTGGGGATAGTCGGATCCATGGAATCGGACACAATGGAAAACAGTCGGTAATTGCCGAACGTCGTGTAGTAGTCCTCCATGAACATTGACAGCAAAGCATTTACGGTAAGCGCAATTAAAATGACAATCAATAAAAGAACGCCGAATATGCTAAAACCGCGCACTACTTTGTTGTGTTTTTTTACGGGCTGCCCGTTGACAGCTTCCCCCGATTCGTTTTGCTGTACTTCATTTTCCATGATTATGACTATTATATCACTGTTTATATTATATGTCAATATGCAACCATAAATTTGTTATCACTGATTTTACAATTATTTTCGGATGCGTATCATAAAAATTCGCTTGCATTTGTTTTATACAACGTAGTATAATATCGGTATGACAAACCTTGAACTTATGAGATTAGCCGAAAATACGGACGAGGACGCCTTTGAGCAAGAGGATTTCCCCGTGCGCAAAAAATCGGCAAAGGACGCATACGACGAGTTTTACGACGACGTAAAACAGCCGTCGCGCTACATTAAAGAAGACTGGTAGAATTGAAGTAATAAGTAATAGTGAATAGTGAATAAGTAAATAAAAAAATCCCGCGCCTATCGGTTCGGGATTTTTTTATTGATAAATTATTTAGTGCCGAAAAGCCTGTCGCCCGCGTCGCCCAGTCCCGGAAGTATGTAACCGTTTTCGTTGAGCTTTTGGTCCTGCACCGCTACGAAAATCTTTACGTCGGGATGGGCTGTTGCCAGCCTTTCTATTCCCTCGGGCGCGGCTATTATCGACATTTGGCGGATATCCTTGCAGCCCTTGCGCTTTAACAAATCTATTGCCGCCGCCGCGCTGCCGCCCGTAGCGAGCATAGGGTCTAACACTATCGCACGCATATTTTGCACACCGTCGGGAAGCTTGCAGTAATATTCCTGCGGCTCCAACGTTTGCTCGTCGCGGTACATACCGATATGCCCCACCTTAGCCGTCGGGAAAAGCGTATGCACGCCCGCGACCATGCCAAGTCCAGCACGCAGCACCGGGATAATAGCCACCGAGTTTTCCACAACCATTTGCTGCTTGCACTTCATCAGCGGCGTGGTGATTTCCACTTCGTGCGTGGGCATGTCCTTAAACGCTTCGTACGTCAGCAGCATTGTTATTTCTTCCACCAGTGCGCGGAAGTCTTTGGTTTTGGTTTCAACCGACCGCAGCATAGCTATCTTGTGGCGGATAAGCGGATGATTGAGTATTGTCACGTTGTCGAATTGTTTCACTGTTTTCTCCCCTGTTGCAAATTATTATAAAATCGCCTTATAGCCCATGCCGCGCACGGTGACAATTTTGTCGCGGTGGTTTTCGCCCAAAGACTTACGCAACATCTTTATGTGCGTGTCCACGGTGCGGTCGTCGCCGTAGTAATCGAAGCCCCAAATTTTGTCGAGCAGCTCTTGTCGCGTAAACGCTTTGCCGTTGTACCGCGCGAGCAGGAACATAAGCTCGCACTCCTTGGGCGTCATAGGCACGCGCTTGCCGTCAATGAACACCGCGCAGCCCGCAAAGTCTATCGTAAGATCGCCCGAGGTCATTTTGTCCTCGCTCATTGCGCCGCGGCGCATAATGGCTGCGGCACGCGCCATAAGCTCCTTGGGACTGAACGGCTTTGTAACATAGTCGTCCACGCCCATTTCGAAGCCGTGCAGCTTGTCGTACTCCTCCACTCGCGCGGAAAGCATAATAATAGGCGTGTTTTTGTATTTGCGAATTTCCTTGGTAGCCGAAAAGCCGTCGAGCTTAGGCATCATAGCGTCCATAATAATCATGTCGAAGTCGGTTTCTCTGGCCTTTTTAACGGCGTCCATGCCGTCGACTGCGAACTCCGTTTCGTAACCCTCGAATTCGCAATACTCTTTGATCACCTGACGAATACCATGTTCGTCGTCTGCTATAAGAAATTTTGCCATTTTACACCTCTCTCTTGTGTAATACCATGATACTTGGTTTTTATGTGAAACTCACGCAATAACCGTATACGGTATGTGAAAATGTGTGTCGGCCCCTTTTTTATTTGAATTTTATAGCGCTTAGAATTTTTGTAAGAATAGTAACAACAAAGTAGCTTGCAAGCACTACCGTAGCGCAGAAACATACCTGAGTAAAGTCCAGCTTGACTATGCCTATGTCCGGCATAACGTATATGAACGTCGCCGTAAGCGCGACTACGCAAATCATAAGCACCGTGCGGAAAGCGTTGAACGGTTCGCACTGGCGGAACAGCACCATCATGCCCACGCATGTGATTGCTATAACCATCATCGATATCAGCTGCGGCGGATACTTATCCACGCTCGTCATCGGGAGTTTGAAAAACACGTTGTAAAGATACATCGACATAACGCCCATTACAAGCGCTACCCCGCCGGGGACGGCGCGCGATATAACGTTGGATAGGAACTTACCGCGTATAATGTTTTTGTTGCCCTGTAAAGCCAAGAAGAACGACGGTATACCTATAATGCACACTTCGAGCGCCATAAGATTGTTAGTGGCAAGCGGGTACGTCTTTTGCATTGCCAAAAAGATTATGGACAGCACTATCGACATAAACGTCTTCATAAGGAACATAGCCGACGACGCCTGTATGTTGTTGACGACACGGCGCCCTTCCATAACGACGTCGGGCATTGACGTAAAGTCGTTGTTGAGTAGCACCAAGTGGCTGACGTTGCGCGCAGCTTCCGCGCCCGACGCCATAGCCACCGAGCAGTCTGCCTCGCGCATTGCAAGTATGTCGTTTACGCCGTCGCCCGTCATTGCTACCGTGTGGTTCTTTGACTTTATCGAGCAAATAAGCAGTCGCTTTTGTTCGGGCGTAACTCGGCCGAATACCGTATACTTGTTTGCCGCCTCGATTACGTCCTGATCGGAGAAGCCTTCGAGCGACACGTACAGCTCGGCGTTTTCCACGCCCACTCTGCGCGCGACCTCGGACACAGTCATCGGGTTATCGCCCGAAATGACCTTGACCGCGACGTTGTTCTCCTTGAACCAGCGTATTGTTTCCACCGCGTCCTCGCGGATATGGTCCTCTATTACGAGCAAGCACACCGGCCGACGCACTGCTGGCAGCTTTTCTCCCACGATATCGGCGGGCGAATGCGCAAGCACCATTACGCGGAAGCCGTTGGAGGCATTCTCGTTGATAAGCCGTTCTATACGCACACCCATGTCCTTTAACACAAACTCGGGCGCACCGAGCATAAACGTGCCCACACCGTCAAACGTGACGGCGGACAGCTTGCGCTGTGAAGAAAACGGCATAACGGCCTTGGCGTTAAGCGCCTTGCTGTACCCGAACTTGTTGGCAAGCGCGAGCGCGGTTTGGTTGTTATCCCCCGTCGCCGTCAGCATAGAGCCTATTATCTCGCCCAACGAGTAGTCGCTTTCAAAACCCTTGATTTCTATTACGTTGTTTACTTCCATCGAGCCGTCGGTGATAGTGCCCGTTTTGTCCAAACACAAAACGTCCACGCGCGCCAACATCTCTATGCAGTACAAGTCCTGAACAAGCGTTTGCTTGCGCGCAAGGCGAATTACCGACGCGGCAAGCGCAAGCGAAGTCAGCAAGAACATGCCCGACGGTATCATACCTATAATCGAGCCGGCCGCACCGGTTACTATTCTGTTCCAGTCGTCGTAAGTCGCCTTTGTTCCGGTAGGCACGATATCGCGGTAAGCGATCCACACCATAAGCGCGCCGAGCGCTATGATAAACGGCGACAGCGCTTTTATTATGAGCTTGATAGACGCCATAAGCTCGCTTTTGGGCTTTCTGTACTTTTTGGCGTGCGACGTAAGCGTCTCCACATAGTTGGCCGCGCCTACCTTGTCCACGCGCGCCACCACACTGCCGCTGCTCAAAAACGAGCCGCTGTACAGTATGTCGCCGACGCGTTTTTTTACAGGCTCGCTTTCGCCCGTAAGCATCGATTCGTTAACCTCGCACTCGCCTCTTACCACTACCGAGTCGGTGCAAATTTGCTTGCCCATTTCAAAGCAAATAATATCGTCAAGAACAACGTCCGCCGTAGGTATTACACACCGTTCGCCGTCGCGTATTACGACCGCACTCGGCGCCGACACCAGCGACAGCTTGTCTATTTTCATCTTGGATCGGATTTCCTGAAAAATACCGATTACGACGTTGGCGGCTATTATTACTATAAAGAAAAGCTGAGTCGCGCCCGCGCCTACAACCAATAGCGCCGCCGCCACGATAAACGTGAGCATGTTAAAAAACGTGAATATATTCGATACGAAAATGGACAAATAGCTTTTGCCCGACTTCTTTTTGACAAAGTTGTCGTAGCCCTGTTGGCTACGCGTTTGAACAACCTCGCTTGACAAACCGACATCGGGATCGGGATCGTACCGCTCCGCCGTCGTAAGGTCGACCGTTCTTTGCTTGCGTCTCCTGCCCGACTTGCGCCGCCCCGTAGCGGCCTCGCGACTCAACATCGTATGATCGATAGTCATCGACCGATAGTGATAAGTGGAAACAGGCTCGTCGGTGACGTCGTCGTCGAATACCGAATTATCTATTACAGACGGATCGATTTTGGCCACACCGCCCCTGTCGTATTCGGCGTCCTTGGTGATAATGCGTTGTTCGGACTTTTGCGCCTTTTGCCCCAAAACCTGATCGGCTGTCGCTACCGCCTCGGGATTGCGTTCCGTCGTTTTGGGCGTAATAGTCTTAGGTGTAATCGTCTTAGCCGTAGTAGTCTTAGGCGAAGTCGTTTTGGGGACCACCGTCTTGGGAGTGACTGTTTTAGGCTCGACCGTCTTGTCCGTCGTTTTAGGCGTAATAGTCTTAGGCGACGTCGTTTTAGGCATTACCGTCTTAGGCGCGACTGTTTTAGGCGTGACTGTCTTAGGCGTGACTGTCTTGTCCGTCATTTTCGGCTCGGCCGTCTTAGACTCGACGGTTTTGGTTTTTGGCGACGCAGTTTTGGGCGTCGTCGTTTTCTTTTCTTTTTCTTGCATACTAACATTATATCATATAATTTTTAATTGTCAAGTATGAACGCCTTACTATTAGTCTGCAAACCGCCTTAACGCGATTTTCAACGCGAGCCGTATAACGGCTTCCGCCGCGACCGATACGACAACCGCCACTATCACAAACGCAACCAGCATAGCGGGCTGCAAATATACTTGACTTAGCTTCATAAGCATGCCCAAGCTGTTTATCGTTTGCGCCAGGATTTCCGCGCCGATAACCGCCTTTATATTGTACGAAAATGTTGTAGCAAGGCTTTCGGGAAGTCCGCCCGCCAGGCAAGGCAAATACACCGCCTTGAACATTGTAAACCGCCCGCCGCCGCACAGTGTGCATATTTCTTTTAGCTCTTTGGGCAACGTTGCCGTGCGCGATATCGCCGTCGAATACATTATCGGATAAATAACGAGCACGCCCAAAACAACAGGCGTGACGTTGCCGCCCACCGCGAGCATTAATATGAGCGTGACTGCCACGGCGGGAAGCGAACGCATAGCACCGATAATGGGCTCCGCTACCCTCCTAAACCCATTAAACGCCGTCGATAAAAAGAATGTGACAAAAAACAGCGCAACAGATACTGCAAAGCCGATAACACTGCGCAACAGCGTGCCGACCAAGCCGTGCCAAAATTCGGGGTTTTCAAAGACTTTTTTAAACGCGGAAAAAGTGGCGTCGATAGTCGGCACCACAAATTCCGAATCGGTCGCCGCCGACGCCGCCCACCACGCTAACAAAATAAGCGCGACGGCAACGGCGATATACAGCGCGTTAATAACAAAAGTCTTTTTTGCAGGTTTCACGGTTTATAACAGTTTTATTACGCCTTGTAGTAAAATTTGTCGTCGGGAACTTTTGCAAGCACAGGTGTACCCAGTCCGTAAGCCGTAAGCTCGTGCAGCTTTTCGAAATACGCATTGCACTCGGTCTTGCTGTCACTTGCCGACACGGCGGATATGTTGCAACGCTTGACTATATCGGCATTAAGCGCTTGGAGCGTTGTCTGATTACCCTTTTTCATATTATCGCTCACCGCTTTGAGCGCCTTTTCGGGATTAAGCTCCGCCCAGCCGTCGGCATTTTTTACCGCCGCCAAAAATTTATCGACGTCGCTCTTTCTATCCTTAACAAGACTGCTCTTAGCCACCAAACACGCTTGAGGATACTTTCCGTCGAAAGCCGCTTGCCATTGCGCTTGCATATCCATCGCTATCTTGCCGCCGGTGGCGTTTACCGCGTTGGTAACGGCTGGCTCGCCCAGCAAAATATAATCGAGCTTGCCTTGCTTGAACATCGGGATAAGCGTGGGCGCGGCGTTATACGTAAGCGCCACCTTGCCTTCCACCTCGTTTTCGGAAATTTCACTGTCTATATCGGCGTCTTTAAGCAGCATGCGCAAAACGTTGTCGGGCACGCTACCTTGACCGATAACTCCTAACTTTTTACCTTTAAGGTCGGCAAGCGCGATGTCCTCTTGATTGCCTACCATGTAAAGATTGCCATGCGTGTTGACCGAAAGCATAACGATATCCGTGCCGCTGTTGTACAGCTTTGCCGCTGCGTCTATGGGCATTATCGCCATATCCGCAGTGCGCGCGCTTACCACGCCCGCAATCTCTTCGGACGGAACAACGGTAAAATCGAAGCCGCTATAACCGCCGTCCATAAGCGCCGCAAGCGAAATCGCGGGCGCGCCGTCCGGCATATACACGTGAATAGTAGCTTTGTCGTCATCACCGCCGCAAGCGGTAAGCGGAAGCACAAGCGCGCACGACATTGCCGCCGCCAACATTAGTGAAATGAGTTTTTTCATAATATATATCTCCTAAAAGGTTATTACCTAAATAACGCCTTGGCGCTTACGCCGTCTATCTTGCCGAGTTTACCCGTAAGCGCGTTGATGGTGTTTAGCGGCGCGTCCAGCACCACCGTGATTGCATTGACCTTACGCTCGCGCATAGGCAAACCCATACGCCCGACAATGTACGCCGCGCAATCGTGCAATGCGGCGTTCACCTTTTCCACAGCGTCGCCGTCCGATACTATTATGCCTATCAAAGCTATTCTGCAATCGGAATTTTCCATAATAAAACACCTCTTGCCCAAAACAAAAGGTGCGCAAAAAACGGCTATGCCGAAAAAAGCATGATATTCGCCGTCTTTACCGTCAGCGCACTTTCGGTTCAGACAGTATCAGTATATACTTGATAAATACTATTGTCAAGTATTTTACGGAACACAAAACGCCGCCCATTGCGGTGTATGCGATAGGCAATCGCATACACCGCAGTTATATTTGCCGCAAATGCGGCAAGTGATATGCAAAGCGTTATATTTCGCCTTTGGCGAAGTTACGGCAAATATAATATCACTTTGCGATAGCAAAATATCACCGTTTGCTTTGCAAACGATATCACTTGATTGTAATTATGTATAAAAATTCCCACTATACTTCATTTGCAAGTATAGTGGGATATTTATTTGTCTATAAAGGAATTAGCCACGCCTTATTGTGGCGTTTATCGTTTGATTATTTATTTAAGTTTGCGACCGCACTTCATGCAGAACACGTCGTTTACACCGTTTTCCATACCGCACGCGGGACATTTAAGCTTATCGGCGGGAGCGGCTGGCTGCGCGGGCTGTTCTGCCGCAGCAGGCTGTTCGGGCTGTGCCGAAGCCGCGGGAGCGGGCTGCTCGGCGGGAGCGGGTTGCTCTACCGGTGCAGTAGCGGGCTGAGCATTTGCCGTCGGTGCTTTGCCGGCCTTGTCGGCAACCTTTACGTTGAACTTGTGCAGCTGCGGTACGAGCGCGAAAACTACGTCGGCGATTGCAAGCAACAGCGTGAGTATCGCACCGAACACAAAGCCGCCGCCCATGCTTACGCCCTTCGGCGTCAAGCCCGCAAAGGTGACAAGCGCAATAAACGAGAACACACCGGCAACAGCAGGAACAAGGAATTCAAATAGCCAAGCGATTTTGCCGGGAAGCTTTTTGACCTGCATAACTATAAGCAACACGAGTGCGGCAAGCGCGATCAAGAGCATAATGAACGCAAAGCCGGCTCCGCCGTCCAATGCCGCCACAAACGCCGCATAGCATCCGGCCGCATTGTAAATCTTGGTATTGGTCAAAAGGAAGATGCAAAGCAAAATCATTACAAGATTTGCTATCGAGAAGAACGGGAACATGCCGCTGCGGTTTTCGAGCAAGATGACGAAAATCGTGTAAGCGAGCAGGATTATCGACATTATGAGCGAAAGCACGTGCGCCCATGTTACGTTAGCGCCGTACATACCCACAACGCCGAGGTAAGCTACAAGGAATGCAAACGTGATTATCGCGTCGAGCATATGCACTTCTTTGTTCTTTTTAAGGACAAACAGTACAACGTTCTTTGCAATAAGCGCAAGAGGACCGATAAACGAGAAGAACATTAGTATGCCCATCATGGCATAACCGCCGCCTGCCCACTGTCCTGCAGTGCCCTGCCAATACGCTTTGATTGCCTCGGAATTGCCGTAATAAGTGAACACGTTGCCCGTAATCGGTTTGCCGTGCGCAACGGGAATACTGAACGCACCGGCAAGAAGGAATATCGAACTCAACAGCAACAACACGTTGGCTACTATCCACAGCGGCAGCTTACCCTTGTTGTTGATAAAGTTGCTCACCTTATCCAAAAAGCCGTTTGACTTTTTGGCGGGCTGTGCAGGCGCGGGCTTTTGCTCGACCGCGGGCTGCTCGGCCGCCGCAACGGGCTGTTCCGCCGGTTTTTCTTCTACCGGTTTCTCTTCCGCAGGATTTTCCTCGACGATAGGCTTTTCTTCAACAGCCGGTTTTTCTTCGACAACGGGCTGTTCTTGCACTACCGGCTTTTCCTCTGCGGGCGTAGGCGGAACCATACCTTCCGGCAACGGGGGCAGCTGTGCGCCACACGCATGGCAAACCAATGCGTACTTATCGTTTTCCGCACCGCAATTTTGGCAGTCGCTACGCCTGTTTCCGAACTTCTTTTGGGGTTCGGCGGGCTGTTCCACAGCCTCGTCCTTAGGCGCCGCCTTGGTTGCCGGCTTTTTGGTAGTCGGCTTTTTTGCCGGAGCCTTAGCTGTACCGGACTTAGCCGCGGGCTTTTTTGCCGCAGGCTTCTTGGCCGCAGGCTTTTGGGTTGTTGTCTCCGCCTGAGCTTCGGAATTAAGCGACGCTATAAGTTCCGCGGCTTGGCGAAGTGCTTCGGCGGCTTCGTTGCGCGTTTCGTGCGCAGTCTTCTTTTTGCCGCTCGAGGGCTTTTTGCTTTCTGCCATCATTTCCTCCATTAAAAATTAACTCTTGTGTAATTATATCACAATATAAATAAACAATCAAGATGTTTTTAAAAATTTCTTTGATTGATTTTTCCCGAATTTTTCACATTTCACATATGCGCATATGTGCAGCAATCGGCTAAATATCCACAATCATTCCGTCGTATGCGACCGTTATGCCGTACTCTGCCGCGAGCGCGGAAATTCCGTCGTAATCGAGGTCGGTATTGTGCGACAAATGGGTAGCAATTACCACCGTGTCGTCCGTAATAACCCCTGCTTGCGCCATAACCGACTTTTGGTCGACTATATCGTACAACCCCATGTGTCGCCCCGCGCCGTGGCGCAACGCGCCGTAAGTGCAGTCGAGTGCGACAAGCCTTACGTTTGCGCCCATTTTTGCAAGCCGATTATACACCTCGTAGTCGAGCACGCCCGTGTCGTTTAGCAGCAACACACCTTTACCACCGCGTTCAAGATAGTACACCAAACACTCCTCGCCCACCGTGTGCGAAGCGGGTAACGCGATAATGCGCATATCGCCCGAGGCCACCTCGTCGTACGGGCGCAATACGTTTACGCCAATCCCAACTTCCACTTCGGGCCGCATCTCGCGCGCAGTGTCGCTTTTAAACATTTGGCACACCTTAGAGTTGCCGTAAACCTCCACTTTGCCCGTCGACATATTTTTGGCAAACGGTCCGCCGCGCATGCAAAACTCCTGCGGATAGCAGTGATCCATATGACTGTGCGTTATAAACACGCGCGCCACCTTGGACAAGTCCAGATTGTAACGCAGCATATGCATGTATGTGTCCATAGGAAAGTCGAATAGCGTGTCGTCGTCTATAAGGATTTGACTGCGCGTGCGCAAATTCTTGCCGCCCTTAGCTTTGGCGTTTAGGCAGGTGGGACAGTTGCAAAACACTGCGGGCACACCTTCGGCGGCGGCCGTACCCAAAAACGTAACTCGCATTATCGTCCCCCTTCCGCCGTTTTATTAGCTCGCGCGGTGAGCGCAAGCGTGTCCGCCTTCATTATAGGCGTCAGCGGTATTTTGTCTATAAACTCGACGATTGTCGGCATTGCGTAGTGCGACAAATCGGCGGCTATCTTGTCCTTTACTTTTTGTTCGGGTATTGCCGTGCCGGTAAGATACAGTGCGATTTTGGTTTTGCCCTTGTCCTTGTATTCCACCGCGCACGCGCCGGTTACGCCGTCAAGCTCCATGGCAGAAGCCTCGATATCGCGAGGAAAAACGTTTATGCCCGAAATGATTATTATTCTTTTAAGCCTTTGAACAAAGTACAAATACCCGTCCTCGTCCATATAGCCGTAGTCGCCGGTGCGCACGTACTTTACGCCGTCTATCGTAACGAATGCGCACTCGGTATCTTTGGGATTGTTCAAATACCCGAGCATAAGCGTATCGCCCGCAATGAGTATTTCGCCCTTTTCGCCGACGGGCAAAAGCTTGTCCATATTGGGCTCGACAATAGCGGCGGTAAGTCCGATAAACGGCTTACCCAAGCTTCCTTGTCTGTTGTGGTCGTAGTTGTTTACTACGCACACGTTGGTTGTTTCGGTAAGTCCGTATCCCTCGAATAACCTACAACTTGCGCCGACAGCCTTCATACGGTCGTTAAACTCGTCCAACAACGACTGCGGAACGCAATCGCCGCCGACGTAACCTATATAGATGTTGCGCAGCGCCTTGCCGTTAAATCCCTTTTGTTTAAGCAGTGCGCGGTAAAGATTGGGCACGCCCACCAAAAAATGCATTTTGTTCTTTTTGATAAGCTTGACCGTCAGCTTGGCGTCGAACTTGGGCATAAGCACGCTGACCGCGCCGTAAGTGAGCGTGGTGTGCACACCCATAGTAAGTCCGTAGCCGTGCGACATAGGCACGACGGCAAGCATATACATGCCCCGCCCCTCGGGCAGACCCAACGCTTCCAAGCCGCGATTGCCCAAATTGTTTACGGCGTCGTCGGACAGCTCTATAATTTTAGGCTCGCCGCCGGTACCGCCGCTGTTAAGGTACACGCCCGCCGTTTGGCAGCCGCGCGTAGGCTCGGGCGGAAGCGCCGCCATAGGCACGGCGTCGTAATCGGTTATTCCCGTCATATCGCCTTTGTACGGCTTGACCGCTATATCGAACAGCTTGCGCTTTACAAGCCCCAGCGTGCGCGCGGGGTGCACGGATATAATGGGATACTCGCTCGTAAGCGGTGCGTATTTTTCCAAATTGATAGACAGCGTTATGAGCAGCTTGGATTTAGCCGCCGTCATGAATTTTTTTATTTGGTTTAGCGGCGCAAGCGGATGCACCATGTGCGCAATAACGCCCAAACGGTTGAGCGCATAAAAGCAAAACACGCACTCGGGCGTGTTGGGCATACACACAGTAGCCACGTCGCCTTCCTTAACATAAGAAGCCAGCTTGCGCGCAGCCTTATCTATTTCATCGAACAACCGCGCATAGGTAAACGTTTTGCCCATGTACAGTAGCGCGGGCGAATCGGCGTCTTTTTTGTAATAGTCTTTAATCGTTTGGTACATGTACATATGCCACCACCGTTATATAGTCAAGCTGTACCCGAGGCACAGTCCGACCAACATAATAAGCCCCGCTATAACTACTTGATGAATAAAATACGTTAAAAGCGCGTGCCTACCCACAAAGGTAAACGGCTTATTCCACTTGCCGTTAAGCCGCGGCAGTAGCGATTGTCGCGTGGGGTATGCCGCTCTGCCCCAATAGATTCCCAAAAACACAAAGCCCAAATACGGGAAAAGCCCGAACCAATCGTCGCCGAACGCGTGCGTGCCGAATATATAGCCCAAAAAGTGTTCGTCTACAAACTCGTAGTCGAATAGCCTGTGACCGCTGCCGTCGTATAAAAGCTGTTCCCATGATTTAAAGTAAATGCCGAACGCCAATATAACGACGCCTATAACGAGCGGCGCGTACTTATTGACGTATTTATTGAACTTTGTAAGACTGTCGACCGCCGCGCATATAAGAACGCTCAAAGCAATGCAGTGCAAAATACCGAACACAACGCCGTACGTCATTATTCCCATTACTTTCAGCACGAACGTTATGCCCGTAAAAACAAACGCCGCAACGCCTATCTGCGCGCCGCGCTTGGCGTTGTCGCGCGAAAACGCACAGCTCGTTCCCACCAAAAACAAAAACAGAAATATAAAGACGGCATGTCCCCAAAATCTAAAACCGGTAACGTAATCATTCGACGACTTCCAATACCAAGAAGCAAACGTATACAGCTTTTCGGCAAACGCATTAGTTACCTCGGAAAAATTAGAAAAGAAATCCCGCGGGTGCGAGCAATCGTACATAAAGTGATCGAAACACATTGCAAGCACGGCAAAACCGCGCAGAAAGTCAATCTCCCATACGCGCCGCTTTTTATCCCGAAACAACGGTTTTGTGCCTGCAATTTTTTCCATACGGCTATTATACAGCATTACGAATAAAAAGTAAAGAAAAAAGGATGAGATTCCTCGTTACACTCGGAATACCTTCGGTGCTGCGTAGGACAAGAAAAAATTTAATTTGTCATTCTGAACACAGTGAAGAGTCTCAACCTTATTTATAATTCCGCATTCTTAATTCTGAATTCTGAATTTACCTATAAGCACCCAAACGTCGGCGGGAGTAACCCCCGGGACGCGCGAGGCTTGACCTATGGAAAGCGGCTTGATTTGATTAAGCTTTTCCCGCGCTTCCAGCCGCAATCCGTCCACCGTCGTGTAGTCTATATCGGTGGGTAGCCGCATGTTTTCCAGCCGCGATTTTTCTTGAAGCTCGGCTTGTTGACGGCGCAAGTAGCTGTCGTACCTTAGCCTTGCGTACACTTCCAGCTTTGCGGCGGGCATAATGCCTTTAAGCTCGTCAAAGTATTGCTCGAAAAGCTCGAGCGTTATATTGGGGCGTTTAAGTACGTCGCTAACCGTCATACCGCGGCACGGATTTTCCTCACCCGCTTGCTCGAACAGCTTGACTACCCTATCGTCGTCCAGCCTCGTACCGATAAGCTTTTCGCACTTTTGTATTTGCGATTTTTTGCGACCTAACAGCTTTTTGCGTTCGGGCGATATCGTGCCGTACTTTTCGGCAAGCTCGGTAAGTCGCAGATCGGCGTTGTCTTGGCGCAAGCTCAGCCGACACTCCGCTCTGCCCGTAAGCATGCGGTACGGCTCGTCGCTACCCACTGTTACGAGGTCGTCAGTCATTACGCCGATATAGCTATTCGTGCGGTCGAGTATAAGCGGCTCTATGCCCCTAATATACGCCGAAGCGTTTATGCCCGCGAGCATACCCTGCGCCGCAGCTTCCTCGTATCCGCTTGTTCCGTTGACCTGCCCCGCAAAGAACAAGCCGGCTATGCGCTTGGACATGAGCGACGGATACAGCTCGCGCGCGTCAATGCACTCATATTCTATGGCGTACGCGTCGCGCACGATTTGGACGTTTTCCAGTCCGACGATCGAGCGGTACATTTCGCGCTGAACGTCGGGCGGCAGCGAAGTGGATATGCCTTGAATATACCACTCGTCGGTGCCGTCGCCCTCGGGCTCGAGAAAGAACACATGCCGAGGCTTGTCGGCAAACCGCACTATCTTGTCCTCTATGGACGGACAGTACCGTGCGCCCGTGCCCGTAATGAGTCCCAGCTTGCGCGGCGACTGCTCCAACGCGGCGCGAATAATATCATGTGTCTGTTCGTTGGTGTAGCCGAGATAGCACACCGTAGTGTCCTTGGGTCGGCGCTTGGTCATAGCTGAAAAGGTGTACGGAACGTCGTCGCCCGCCTGCACTTCCAGCTTGGAAAAATCTATCGATTTGCCGAGCAGCCTAGCGGGCGTGCCAGTCTTGAACCGCCTTAAATTAAAGCCGAGTGCGGTAAGCGCATTGGCAAGATAATCACTGCGCGGAAAGCACACCGGCCCGCGCTTTTGCACCGACTTTCCGCAAATAATAGTGCTGTCCATGTAAACGCCGGTAGCAACGACAACCGCACGGCAGCCGTAAACGCTGCCCGTAACGCATTCCACGGTAAAGTTGTCGCCGTCGCGGACAATGCTTTTTACTTCATCCTGGCGCAGCGAAAGATTGTCCGCTTGTTCCAATGCCCGTTTGGTAAAGGCGTGGTATTTATACTTGTCCTCTTGCGCACGCAAGCTACGCACGGCAAGGCCTTTGGCGGAATTGAGCATGCGAATTTGCGTAGCGCAAGCGTCTGCGGCAATGCCCATAAAGCCGCCCAGTGCATCTAGCTCGCGCACCAAATGTCCCTTGCCCGTGCCGCCTATGGACGGATTGCACGCCATATATCCCACGTTGTCGGGCGTGATGGAAAGGACGAGTGTTTTTACTCCCGTCTTAGCCAGCGCCAGCGCCGCTTCCACTCCCGCGTGTCCCGCGCCTATAACAATAGCATCGTAAAAAATTTTCATAAATACTTAGTCAAAAAATTCGTATTACAACCAACTCTATATAGAACGTATCTTTGAGCGCGGAGGCGCGCGCAAGAGCAGGAAGTCCGAGCGCCGACCGACGGGAGTTTAGACACACCTAAATGACCGAGGGCGGCGCGAAGGCTGACGAACTATTGCGTGATGCATACGCGCTCAAAGGGTTTTTACGTCAATCCACATACTGTCCAGTTCCGTCCCCCACTTTTTGCCGAAGTCGCGCATTACGCCGCAGCGGGCAAGAACTTCTTCCGACGGGAAAAGCATGTCTATATACATGTCCTTGAACCACTCTTCCTTGTCCTCGAAAAAGCCGTCCTCGTCCTCGATAAGCGCCGCCTTTGCGTCTTCCATAACCGCTTTGCTCGCCATGGACGCGCCCATATAGTCGAAGTTGGTCATAGCGTAGTCATGGTCGTCGTCGTACAGATTGATAAACTTCAAAAAGTAGTTTGCGGCTGTTACGTTGCCCGCGTACTTGGGAATGAGCCAGCCGTCCACCCATACGTTGCTGCCCTCTTTGGGCACCTCGTAATAGAAGTGGTCGCCGCCGTCTTCCTGCATAATAAGGCAGGTATCGCACGACCAGAAAAGCCCAAGGTGCGCTTCCGTCGTACCGGCAAGCATATCGTTTTTGCCGTCGTCCACCTCGTACTTGTACAGCAAACTCTTTTGCGTGACAAGCGCGTCCTGTGCCGTCTTGATAAGATTTTCGGACGTGCCTGTAAAGTAAGAAATAAGCTCTTTTCTGTATTCGTCGTTATAGTCGGTAAAGCCGTCGGATAGTTGTGACAGTTTTTCGCGGTTGGCGTAAATCTGCGCCACCGAGTATGCGTCGCGCACGCTGTCCTTCATAAGGATATGCTTTTTATACTTAGCCGACCACATTGCTTCCCAAGACGCCATGTCCTCGGAGCCGGCGTCTATATAGTTAGTATCGTACATTATGCCGAACGTACCCCAAACGTACGGAACATAGTATTCGTTGTTGGGGTCGAAGGGCTTAACCATTTCCGCCAAGCCGTCGTACAAAAAGTCGTCGGTAACGTCGAAAATATCTTTGTCCACCTTTTGCACAAGCCCGCCCTTAATCATGCGCTCGGCTATGTAGTCGGACGGGCAAACGAGGTCGTAGTCCGACTTTAAAACCTCTATGCGCGTAATAACGTCCTCGGTTGTTTCGAATGTGTCGTACTGCACGGTAATGTTCTTACCTGTTTCAACCTTGTACCAGTCCTCGAACTCGCCTATAAGGCTTTCGTCGATATAGTCGCCCCAATTGTAGATTTTAAGCACTTCATCTCTGGGCGAGCAACCGACAAGCGCAGCCGCGCTCGTGGTAGCCATAACCGCCGCCATGATTATTCCCAAAATTTTCTTTTTCATCTCTTTCACCTACTTCACGATATTCCGAGCTTTACGCTTTGCCGATATCACGTTAAGCGCGATAAGCACGGCAAGCACAGCTACGAACAGTATGGACGAAAGCGCCCTAAGCGTCGGATCGGCGCCACGTTTTGCGAGCGCGTTGTACAGATATACGGGGATTGTTTCCACACTACCGTTGACGAACTTACTTACTATAAAGTCGTCCAGCGACAGCGCAAACGCCATAACAAACCCGCTGAGCATACCGGGTATTAACTGCGGCACTATTACCGTAAGCATAGACCGCACGGGCGAAGCGCCGAGGTCGAGTCCCGCCTCATAAAGATTTGGATTGAGCTGACTGAGCTTGGGCGTTACCGAAAGTATAACGTACGGCGTGGTTATCATAGTGTGCGCTATAATGAGCGTGGTCCAGCCGTACGGCAGGCGCAACGCCAAAAAGAACATCATAAAAGTTACGCCCGTAACGATTTCGGCGTTTTCCATAGTTATATTCGCTATGAAGTTGGCGGTCGATTTTTTCCACTTGCGCATATAGAATATGCCGACGGCCGCCGTCGTGCCGAGCACGGTGGACAAAAGCGACGACACAAGCGCGAGCACGAGCGAGTTTTTGAACGCGTTCATAATGCTCTCGTTGGTGAATAAATCGGCGTACAGCTCGAACGAGAACCCACTCCACACGCCCATAGCCTTAGCGCCCGTGAACGAGTAGATTATAAGTATCAAAATAGGTATGTACATCACGGCGAGCATTACGCCGACAAAAGCCCAAATAAGCCCGCTTTTAACGTTTTTACTCACAGCACACCTCCTATTTCGGTTTTGCCCTTGGTCAGCTTGTTGGCAAGCAGCACGGTGGCGGCGATAAGTATAAGCAGTATAAACGAGTACGCCGAACCGATATTCCATCCGCCGCTGTTGCGGAACCACTGGTTGATTATGTTACCGAACATATACGTGGAAGTATCGCCCAAAACGTCGGTTATTGCAAAGGTGGACACCGTGGGCATAAACACCATAAGTATGCCCGATATAATGCCGGGCAGCGACAGCGGAATACGCACCTTGATAAGCGTCTTTAACGGCGACGCGCCGAGGTCCTGCGACGCTTCGATAAGCGACTTGTCCATGCCCGACACCACCGAGTACAGCGGCAGCAGCATGAACGGGAAAAAGTCGTAAACCATACCGATTGTAACCGCCACCCACGCGTTGGTTATATTCATCATATACAGTACAATTTTAATTGCGTAAGTCCTGAGCAGCGAGTTGATCCACATAGGCAGGACGAACAGCATTACTATAATAAACTTTTTGTTGAGCGCGGACGACGATAGCGCAAGCGCCAACGGGTACGCGAGTATAAGGCAAAGAACTGTGGTAAGTAGCGCCACCAAAAACGATTTGCCCATAACCGCCATAATATTGGGACGGCTGAAAAAGTGCACGAAGTTTGCGCCCGTAAAGCCGCCCGTCGCGCCGTCGGTAAACGCGTAGTAAAGCATTATGAACAGCGGCACGATAACGAACACTATGCTTAGCGCAAGATACGGAAAGGCAAACGCCGAACGCTTGATTCCGCGTATTTTGCGCTTTTTGGGCGGCGCGGTCTGTTCCGCCGCAACGGTGAGATTATTCTCCATCCGCTTCGCCCTCCTCGCCTGCATTGTCGTTTTCGCCGTCGGTCACGGCTTCGCCTGCAACCTCGTTGTCGTACTGCTTGCGCGTTACGACCATATCCTTGGGATTGATTTTTATACCGACGCGGTCGCCTATATCCCACTCGTCGACTGTGTCGATAAGGAAGTCGTTGTCGTCGTCGGTGTATACTTGAACTTGGTAGTAGCTGCCCTTGTACAGCGTTTGCGTTACGTTTGCGCCTATTACGCCGTCGTCCTCGTCGTCGGTAAGCTCCACTTTGTCAAACGGAACGGACACGCGCACTTCTTCGCCGCGCTCAAAGTTTTCGGTATTTTCAAACTCGAACTCTCCGCCGCAAATTTCAACAGTGTTTTCGGACGTGACCTCGCCGTCAAGCTCGTTTACCGTTTTGAGCTTTTTCATGATATGTATGCCGTCAGGCTCGATAGTAAGCCATACCTTGCTACCCGCCACGTACTCGGTGGTGTTCTGCACGGTAAACTGATAATCGCCCGCGACGATTTCCATTTCGTAATAGGTGCCCTTGAATACGGTGGACACAACCTCGCCCGCAAGCGCGCCTTTTTTGTCGCTGATGGCAATGTCCTCGGGGCGCACGACAAGGTCGACCTTTTCGTCCTTGTCGAAGCCTTTGTCCATGCACTTGAACTGCGTGCCGCAAAACTCGACGAGGAAATCCTTTTTCATAACGCCCGACAATATGTTACTTTCGCCTATAAAGTCGGCGACAAAAGCGTTGGCGGGTTCGTCGTAAATCTTTTTGGGCGTGCCGTACTGCTGCACCGCGCCGTCCGTCATAACGACAACCTTGTCGGACATGGTCAGCGCTTCCTCTTGGTCGTGCGTAACGTAGATAAACGTTATGCCGATATTCTTGTGCATAGCGGCAAGCTCCAGCTGCATTTCCTTGCGCATTTTAAGGTCGAGTGCGCCGAGCGGCTCGTCGAGCAGTAACACCTTGGGCTCGCAAACGATAGAACGCGCAATGGCGATACGCTGTTGCTGACCGCCCGAAAGTCCTGTAATATCGCGATAGCCGTACGCTTCGAGGTTGACAAGCTTGAGTACGCGCTCCACCTTTTCGGCAATCTCGTCCTTGGTGAACTTGCGGAAAATCGGTCTGCCCTTTTTGTCCACTTCGCCGGTGGGAATCTTTTTCAGTTTAAGACCAAACGCAATGTTCTTGAACACGTTAAGGTGCGGGAACAAAGCGTACTTTTGGAAAACCGTGTTTATGGGGCGCAGGTGCGGCGGCACGGTGGTAACGTCTTGCTTTTCCAAAAGAATGGTGCCTGACGTCGGCAATTCAAAGCCCGCAATCATACGGAGCAGCGTGGTTTTGCCGCAGCCCGACGGACCGAGCAGCGTAACAAACTCCCCGCGGCGCACCGAAAGGCTTACGTTATCGACGGCGGTAATGCCGTCAAACACCTTGGTGACGTTTTTGATTTCGATAATGTTATCGAACTTTTCTCTTGCGATTGTAGCCATAAGCTATCCTCCGGATAATTCGGAATGCGGAATTAGGAATTCGGAATTAAAATAAGGTTTAACTTATCATTCTGCATTCTGCATTCTTAATTCTTAATTAAAATGTCGGCGGTGTAGACACCCACAGCACGCGGCTGATACCGTCGTAAACATTTACTATGTAATGCTTTTTGTCTGCCGAAAAGTAGAATGTATCGCCCTCGGCGGCTTCGGCAGTGCGGTCGCCCACAACAACCTTTATGCGCCCCTGCAAAACGTACCCGAACTCCTCGCCCTCGTGCGGAAAATCCTCGTCGGTTGCCGCGCCCTTGTTGAGCACGGTGATTATCGGCTCCATTGCATTCTTTTGCGCGGTGGGCACAATCCAGTGCACCGTTATGTCGTCCGTCTTTTTTTCAAAATAATCGTCGGGCGAAAACACAAGCTGCGACTGGTCGTAGTCGGCAAAGAAGGACGATAGATTTGACCCGAGCAGCGTAAGTATGTCTATGAGCGTAGCAATGGACGGCGAAGTCAGGTCGTTTTCCAACTGGCTTATAAATCCTTTGCTTAGCTCGGCACGGTCGGCAAGCTCCTCTTGCGTCAGCCCGTTTTTCAGCCGCAAATCGCGCAGCTTCGAGCCTATTGTTACAGTGCTTTCTTCTTTCATTACAAGCTGTCCTCTATAAATAAACAAGTTTGGTATAAATAAACCAAATGTTTAGTCGGTTTGGTTTACTTAAACAAATTGTTTACATTTAGTAAACCGAATGCATTATATATTAAACGTACACATATGTCAAACATTTTGTATATATTTGTTATAAAAAGTTTAAAATTTTTCAAACAAAAATGCCGCCCGATTGCGGTGTATGCGATTTACGCATACACCGCAGTTATATTTGCCGCAAATGCGGCAAGTGATATGCAAAGCGTTATATTTCGCCTTTGGCGAAGTTACGGCAAATATAATATCACTTTGCGATAGCAAAATATCACTGTTTGCTTTGCAAACAATATCACTCGCTTACTTGCATATAAAAAATCCACACTATATTTCATTTACAAAATATAGTGTGGTGATTTGTTTATTGATACTATTTACTTTTTAAGCTTTTTCTTTAAAGCGCGAGCTTTGTTTTCGGGTGCTTTGGATGCGTTTTCCATTTCCTCGAAGAACTGCTTTTCCTCTTGCTCGTCGGTTATTTCGGGCGGGCTGTACAGATTTTCGTCCACTGTCTTGCCGTCGAGGTAGTCTATAAGCGGCTGGATGTTCGCCTGCTTAACCTCGTCAATTGGCGTGACCGCTGCGTTTAGTATAAACGTTTCGTCCTCGCTGATAAGGCTGGCCGTTTTTATTTGGCGTATCATCATATTAATGCCCATGCGTTCGGTGCGCGAAAGCTCCGCCATGTCGAAGCCGCCCTGCGTGTAGAACACGGGTATAAACTTTTCGTACGCCACTGACACGGTTGCTTCCTTTATACGGTCGGCTCTTTCCTCGTTTTGCGGGAGCATGCCAACGCCGCACACAACCAGCTTTTTGTAGACGATATCCAAGTAATCGGCTATCTTGTTAAAGCCGTTTATGCGACTGCTGCGCACCGACCCGATAAACAGTATCTTGTCGTAGCCTGTAAGCATGTCGCCGCGAAACTTGTCCGCAGGCACGGCGTCGCAACCGAGCGCATTGCCCAGTATTTCCACGTACCGCCTTGTGTAACCGTGATTGGATTTGAATATTATAAGCAGCTTACCTTTCATGTTATACCCTACCTTGTGCAAGTATTATATCACACCCATATCATATTTTCAAGTATTTTTAATCAAAATAGAAGCCTATCAAAACGATAGGCTTCTAAGTAAACATACAAATTAGTCTTGTCTGCGGTTGTTGCGCATAGCGGCGCGCTTTGCCTTGTTTGCCTTGCGGCATTCGGGGCAACGGGTCGGCTCATGCTCAAAACCCTTTTCGGCATAGAACTCTTGCTCACCCGCGGTGAAAACAAACTCCTTACCGCAATCCCTGCAAGTCAACGTCTTATCGGTCATAATGGTACTCCTTTTAGTATTCAACTTTCAAAACATGACGGGCAACAAAAGGAACCATTCGCTGTGGCGGCAGATTTTAAAACTTGTAAAAGTATAATACAATAATTTTTACTTTTTGTCAATAGTTTTGTAAAACTAATTATTTTCTTTGTCGTCCGCAGCTTGCGCGCCTTGCATATGCGCCAAGCAATGCGAACAATGTCCGTCGCATTTACTCTCGGTCGTTTTCGCTTTGCTCTTGCAGCCCAAACAGCCGTCGCAATCGCCGCAGCACGATTTGCCTTTGACTACGTTGTAAATGATTACGCCGAGCGCGGCGGCGAACGCCAAGCACATAACTACGAGTAAAATTATTTCCGCGGCGTTCATTATATCGCCTCCGCTTGTTCTGTTTTGTGCCTACGCAATTTCAGTTTGCCTTTGTTGTTAAGCACTATAAGCGTTACGACCCCGGCCACAGCCGCCAGCCAAATGAACAACGTCCACCACCACGCGCCGATGGTGTACACAGCCGCGCTTGTTACGTAGCTGGACGCTACCCAAAACAGCAAAGTCCACTTGAACGTGCCTTTTTTAAGCTCGCCTTTTGCCGTGGCGCACGCCGCAAAGCACGGTATCGTAAGCATATTGAACGCTATAAACGATATGAGCGCGGGTATGGAAATTCCCGTAGCCGTTATCATTGCGACGGACGATATTATACCCTCTTCGTCGCCGAGCAGTTCCGCGCCCGTAACGCCGCCCACGTTTGCGCCCATTGCAATCAAGCATGCGCCCAACGTGCCGAACGTAGCGATAACGTTTTCCTTGGCGATAAGCCCCGTGAGCGCCGCAACCGCGAACACCCAGCCGTACACATTCAACTGCGAACCGAAGCCGAGCGGCGTGAATATAGGCTGTATAAACTTACCAATCGACGCCAATATGGAATCGTTCATTTGCTCGTCGGTCAAATAGTGCCAAGACCAGTTAAGGTGCGAGAACAACCAAATAATTACGGTTGAGGCGAAGATTATCGTAAACGCCTTTTTTACGAAATGCTTAGTTTTGTCCCACAAGTGCAGCATCAAATTTTTGAACTGCGGACGGTGGTATGCGGGCAGCTCCATAATGAACGGCGGTATATCCCCCTTCATCGTGGTGTTACGCATAAGCAGCACGCACACTACCGCGGCGCAAACGCCCAGCGCATACATACCGTATGTTATTAGGTCGGCATTGCCCACGCCGAAGAACGTGCAAATGCCGCCCGCTATCGCGGAGAGTATGGGCAGCTTTGCCCCACACGAAAAGAACGGTATAACTCTTATCGTCGCGGTGCGCTCGTTTTCATCGGCGAGCGTACGAGTGTTTATCATAGCGGGAACGCTGCACCCAAAGCCCATTATCATCGGCATGAACGATCTGCCCGAAAGCCCGAACCGACGGAATATTCTATCCAGCACGAACGCGACGCGCGCCATGTATCCGCTGTCCTCCAAAATAGAGAACCACATAAACAGCATAAGGATTTGCGGCAAAAAGCCGAGCACGGCAAACAGTCCGCCTAAAACGCCTTCGGCAACCAAGCCGGAAAGCCACTCGGTAGTTATCGCGCCGCCAATGCCGTCGGTAATCAAATCGAACAACGCTTCAAACGCTTTTTGCAATATCACACCAGGAGAGAATACCGCGCCGTCGTAGAATATGCCGACAAAGGTTTCCATGCCTTCCGAAAGTCCGAGGTCGGAAAGCGCGGGCAAGCCCTCGCCCAAACCGGCCCAAGCGCCTATGTACAAAAAGTCTTCGGAAAAGGTAACGTGAAATATGGCAAAGAGTATGACGGCGAAAATAGGCAACGCCCACACCCTGTGCGTAAGCACCTTGTCTATCTTGTCCGATTTAGTCATATTGTCGCGCTTACCCTTTACTTTTGCGACTGCAAGGCGGGTCACGATATGCTTGTACCGCTCGTCAACAACGGCGGCTTCCAAGTCCTTGTCGGACGATATTTTTTCCAGCAATTCCTTTGCGCCCTTACGCTCCAATTCTATCTCGTCGTTTTCCAGCAGCTTTACGGCGTGAAACAACGGCGACGACACTTCGGCGGACTCGTAAAAATCGAGCGTAGCTGCAACCTCGGCTTTGAGCGCGTCGCCTATTACGGTAACGCCCTTGCGCGGCTTGCAGTCCGCTATGGCGCGTTCCATCATCTTGTCAACGCCGGTACCCTTTAACGCGCTTATCGGCATTACGGGCACGCCCAAGTTCTGCTCCAAAAGGGCTACGTCAATCCTATCGCCCGACTTTTCCACCATATCCATCATGTTGAGCGCGACCATTACAGGCACGTCCGCTTCCAATACCTGCGTTGTCAAGTACAGATTGCGTTCAAGGTTGGTGGCGTCCACAATGTTGATGACAAGGTCGGGGTGCTCGTCTATCATAAAGTTGCGCGACACGACTTCCTCGGGCGTGTACGGCGAAAGCGAGTATATACCGGGTAGGTCGACTATTTCGATTTTCTCCGCAGTGCGCTTTTTCAAGCCCTTATACAAGCCCTCGCGCTTTTCCACCGTAACCCCCGGCCAGTTGCCTACATGCGCGGTACTGCCCGTCAGCTTGTTAAACAGCGTTGTCTTTCCGCAGTTGGGATTTCCTATCAGTGCTATCTTCATGCAATTAGCTCCTTTATTGTATTAAATTTAAATTATGAATTCGGAATTCGGAATTCGGAATTATAGCAAAAAAACATATCCCTCCAATAAGGGCGCGAAGCGCAGTCCGTCAATTCCTAATTCATAATTCCGCATTCCGAATTTATTCAGTTTCCATCACCACGCAATCTGCTTCGGTCTTGCGAAGCGTAAGCTCATATCCGCGCACCGTCACTTCCATAGGGTCGCCGAGCGGCGCAAGCTTGCGCATAACGATTTTCGCAGTCGGCGTAATGCCCATATCGAACAGCCTGCGGCGAATCCTACCCTCGCCGCCTACCGACTTAACGACACCCTCGTCGCCGATATTAAATTCAGATAACTTTTTTTCCATAATATCTCCTTTCATTTTTTCGGTGAATAATTTTAAGTTCGCTTTGGCGTACTTTGGTTAGCAAACGCGAACCATACGGCAAAAAATAACGCCCGTTTTGCGACACGCCAAAAGCGCTTATTAAGCAAAGCTCGGGCGTCTACCTACAATTATATTTTGCGCCAATTCCTTGTTTATGGCAATGCGCGAATCGTGAACGCGCACAATCATATTGCCGTCCTTTTGCGACAGTGGCGTAAGCTCGGCGCCCGTCATAATACCCAAATTTTCCAAATGCTTGCGAAGCTTGGGATCGGCGGCAACTCGTATAACCAACATTGTTTCGCCCGCTTGGGCTTGCGCTAACGGCATATATGTACTCTCCTTTTTACTATGTATATGTTTGTGTGTTCGCAGTATGCAACTTTGGTTAGCAATGTGCAACTACTAAGCTTATTATATTACCGCCGATTAGCTTTGTCAAGCAAAAAACGATAAAAATCACAAAAAAATTCCGCACTCGTTTTAATGAGTGCGGAATCGATTTTATAAAACTATTAGTCCATGGGAGGCGTCCATTCCACGGCACCTTCGGGAGCGGTTATCGTTTGCGCGCCGTATGATGCTTTAATGGTGAATTTAAAGGTTAAATCTTCGATTTCGGTTTCGCCGCCTTCCGTACGTTCGGAATGATCTTTTATTACCAAATCTGCGTAAACCAATTTGCCGTCGGCAAATTTTACGACAATGTCGGTGGCGGTCATGGTAGAGGAATAGGAGTAATCATAATCGGGATCGGGTTCGGAAGCGTATTCGTCGATAACAATGCCCTGTCCATTGTAGGTATAAACACCGTTTTTATATTCAAAGCTGTCGTATTTGTCGGCAAAAAGACAAATATACTGAATGCCTGTATCGTCAATGCAGCTCTCCCACTGCTCGTCGTCATACGTATTGAGGTCGTCGTACTCTAATCTCCACTCTCCTACTTCCCATTCGCCGTCCTGTCCTTCGTCGTCCGCAAGTCCGGAATAACGAGTATAATGTTCTTCCCTGTCCGTACCTACTATTCTTATGCGAGTGCGCTCGTCTTGTTTTGCGCCCTCTAACGTCGAGCGGGTACGCGTAATAGAATAATCGCCGTACTTTTTAGATCCCACAAGCAGAACGTAATCTAACGACAAATTTTCTTTTTCATTAACGACTTTTGCGGTAGCATTTATATTGCTTCCAAAGCTACTTAACGAAAGTGCCGCCGCCCACTGCTCTTTGGTAACGGACGCGTTTGCGTCACCTTTGTCGTCGCCGCCGCACGCAATAAGCGCGCTGCCCGCGGTAGCCAATGCCGCCGAAACGGCTATGAGTGATAAAAGTTTCTTTTTCATTTTAATACTCCTAATCAATGGTGTGTATATAGAATAATATACCCCCCCCCCGCCTTGTCAAGTAAAAAGTAATAGGCAATAGCGAAAAAGTAAAATAAGGTTGAGATTGTTCGCGTTGCTCGGAATGACAAGAGAAATACTTTTGTCATGCTGAGCGTAGACCATCTCAACCTTATTCTTAATTCTGCATTATATTAGACTTATTCGTCTTCCCCGTCCGGTATGGCATCTTCGGGTACATCAATATTTTGCGTACCGTAAGAAAGCTCATAGTTCACCGTAAATACAATATCGCTGGTTTCGGTTTCGCCGTTTTCCGTGCTTTCAAAATGCTCGGTCAACGTCAGCTCCACGGAAGCCAATTTGCCGTCGACAAACTGTAAGACAATGCCGGTAGCCGTTATAGTATAAGAATACGAGTAATCGTAGTCAGGCTCGGAACAGCCTTCGTCAATGATAATACCTTCGTTTCCCTTTAAAACATAGGCGCCGTTTTCATATTCAAAGCTGTCGTATTTATCGGCAAACAAGAATATGTACGACAAGCCGATATTATCCATATTTCGCATCCATTGCTCGTCTCCAAACTCTCTGTGATCCTCGTATGCAACAGTCCAGGTGCCTTCTTTCCAATCACCGTCTACCCATTCGCCGTCCTCGTTTTCTACTTCCTCAATTCTGGAAGTGCGGTCATAATAGGCGTCTTTCTCTGTTCCGACTATTCTTATATAAAGACTTTCGCGTCGCTTTTCGCCTGTCAACGACGAAAGCGTGCGGGACATATAATAATCGCCGTACTTATTGGCGCCTGCAATAAAAACGTATTCTTGTTGCGCCATTTCATTTTCGTTTACGGTAAGCACGGTCGCTTTGAAATTGCTTTCAAAGCTGCCAAGCGAAAGCGCCGCCGCCCACTGCTCTCCTGTTATATCTGTATCAGCAACGTCGGGTACTTCTATGGTCGTGCTGTCGTAATCGGAAAAAATAAAATTTATCGCAGTATTATCGGTTTTATTTGTCATTTCGAATTCGACAAGGCGTCCGTATTCAAACTCCGCAGTGATATCAAAATTATCGGAGCTTAAATCGGCAAAATGAAGATTAGCCCCGTAATACACGCCGTTATCGTAAGAAAAATCCTCGTATTCGCACAAAAACACTTCTTCGAGCATTCTCTCGATTTTTCTTTCTATACTTAATGTAACATCGTCGGCGGTCATTTGCCATTCACCCGAAATTTTTTCGTAATCTTTGCCGTCTACGCCGTCTTTATGGAAAGTAGTTATTCGTTCCTCATTGCTCGATTGGCTATAATAAGCATTGTTAGAATAATCGAATTTAAAATTATGGACGCGTTCCCCGCCGTTGTATTTTTCGGTACTCTTCACTGTTACATTGTAGAATGACTCTACGGACATCGCACTATCCCATTCGCTTTGAGTAACAGCATGTTTATCCTTTTCGGGCACTTCGGGTGCGGTTATCGTTTGCGTGCCGTAGGATATTTTTATGGTGCAGTTGCTATCGTCTTCGTACTTTTGAGGCTCCCCGTAGTCGCTTTGAAATTCCGATTCGCTTTTCATAGCCATTTCTATATAAACAAGCTTACCATCGGCAAATTTTAGCGTAATGTTATTTGCTGTCATCTTGTATACAGTAGAATAACCGTCGCCGACGTCGATATCCTCACTAAGCACGATATTTTTATCGGTCTTGTACGCGCCGTCGCCGTAGGCAAAATCATCGTAATTTTTTGCCAAAGCGACAATGTAGTTAAACCCGACTTTACTTAATACGCCCTCTTCCCAAGTCTTGGCGGTGTATTCCACATGCTTGTCGTCATCAATTTTCCACTCGCCTACTACAAACTTATTCTCATCCTCGTCAAAATGGGAAGAAAGACTATAAAAAGTATCGCGCTCGGTGCCAACCTTTCTAATCATAGACTGTTCTACTGTCTTAGTTTCACCGGTCATCATTGCCATAGTCATAGAATAATCGCCGTACTTCTCGGAACCTGCAATAAACGTCAAATTATACGATTCGGTCGCATCCTTGTTTACGTTTTTCACTTCCGCTTTAAAGTTGCTTGCAAAGCTGTCCACAGCCATTGCCGCAACCCACTGCTCTTTGGTGACGTCCGTTTTTGCGCTGCCCTTGTCACCGCCGCCACACGCAATAAGCACGCTGCCTGCGGTAGCCAATGCCGCCGAAACGGCTATAAGTGATAAAAGTTTCTTTTTCATTTTAATACTCCTAATAAATGGTGTGTATATAGAATAATATACGGGGGGCGCCGGCGGGGGGTGGGGTGGGTGGGGGGGGGGGGGGGGGGTGGGAGGGGGGGGG
>CAMWMF010000009.1 GCA_947175335.1 uncultured Clostridia bacterium | reverse complement strand
AAATAAGGGCTCGTAAGCGCAGTCAGCCACTATTCACTATAACCTCTTATCTATTCACTGTAATCAATTCGCCCGCGAATTGATTACAGTTCCGCTGCGTCCTGCGGCTTGTAGCCCTCGCCGTAGATTTCCATAGCGGACGACACAATGGTAAACGCGCCGCTGTCGTACTTTTTTACGACGTCGCGTATACGCGGGTACACGTAGTTTTTGACCGCGCACATTATTATCGTTTTTTCGTTGCCGGAGTATGCGCCCTTGCCGTCGATAATGGTCGCGCCCACGTCCAAGTCCTTTAACAGTCCGTCGCAAATAAACTGCGCGCGCTCGGCCGTCGTTATTATAAACACCGACATTGCGGAATTGCCGCCGTACAGCACGCGGTTGAATACGATAGAAAACGTGACCAACGATATCAGCGTAACGAGCATAAGCTCCAAATCTTTATTGACGATAGTCGCAGCCGCAACGATCAGGCAGTCTATGGACACAGATATAATGCCCGTTTTAAGATACCTAAACTTTCGGCGCAACAGCTTGACTATTATATCCGTGCCGCCCGTGCTGGCGCCTGTGCGGAACACAAGCCCGAGTCCCGCGCCAAACAGCGTGCCGCCCGCCAGGGCCGCAACGATAATGTTCACTTTGGGCATATACGGCACTATAAAATTAGCGCATATTTCCATAAGTCCCGACGATAACCCGACCACTGCCAGTGACGACAGCACAAACATTTTGCCGATAAATATCAAGCCGATAATAAACAGCGGAACGTTGATTATGAGTATCAACCAGCCGGTGCCTATCACGTTGCCCGTAGCCGAGTTGATAAGTATGGATATACCGGTAACGCCGCCCGCCGCCATTTTGTACGGATCGAGAAATACCCCTATACCCAACGAATATATAGAGCATCCCACTATGACCATTATAAACTTTTTTAAAAGGTTCAGTTTAGCTTCCTTTGTCAATTTTTTTATCTTCATTACTATTCACCTCCAATATCATCGGTCACGGTATACGCCTTGGCAAGCCCGCCCTCTGCGGTTTCGCGGTATATGCGCGACATGTCCTTGCCCGTCTTGTACATTGTGGCAACAACCATGTCGTAAGAAATCTTGCGCGAGTCCGTAAGAAAGTTGGCAAGGTTGACGGCGTTTATCGCGCGCATTGCGGCAACGGCGTTGCGCTCTATGCAAGGGATTTGAACCAAGCCCTTAATCGGGTCGCAGGTCAGCCCCAAGTGGTGTTCCAGCGCCACCTCCGCCGCGTACTCTATTTGATTGATGTTCATGCCGAACAGCTCGCCCAGCGCGGCCGCCGCCATAGAACACGCCGTACCTATCTCCGCCTGGCACCCGCATTCCGCGCCGCTTATAGACCCGTTGGTCTTGACCACGTTGCCGATTACGCCCGCCGTAAGCAAAGCGTCGATTATCTTGTCGTCGGTGTAGTGGTATTTGTTTTTGTAGTAGTACAGCACTGCGGGAAGCACTCCTGCCGCACCGCATGTAGGCGCCGTCACTATCTTGCCGCACGACGCGTTTTCCTCGCCTACCGCAAATGCAAACGCACACACCAGTCGGTTTTCGCGCGTCATGCCGTCCTCGAACACGTTGTTGGTTTCGTACAGCGTTTTGGCCTTGCGCTTAACGTTAAGCCCGCCGTCGAGCACGCCGTCGGCGGCAAGCCCGCGCGCAATCGCGTCCTGCATGACCGCCCACACCTCGCGTATGTAATTACGTATGTCGGGCACGTCAAACTTCTCGGCGTACTCGCACAGACGGATGTTGTTTTGCTCGCAGTAGTCCGCAATTTCGCGGAAGTTTTTGTGCGGGTATACGTCGGGCGAAGAACTCTTTTTGCCCTTGACCTTGTACGCACCGCCGCCGATACTGGACACCCGCCACTTGGCAGCTTCCGCCCCGCCCGAATAACCTATTATGTCAAAAGTGTTGGGGTGCGGCAAATCCTTTTTGTCGGTGTTAAACTCGACGGCAACGGGCAAATTGCCGAACGTGCGCGCAATAACCTTGTCGGTCATATGTCCCTTGCCCGTTTTGGCAAGCGAGCCGTACAGTATAACTTTGTATTCGTCAAGCCCGCCATGCTCGGCCAAAAACGCACGAGCTGCGTTTTCGGGCGCGATCGTGTGCGAACTGGACGGACCCATGCCGCATCTGTATAGCTCGGTCAAAGACTTCATAACTACCTCTACTGCGCAATATCAACTAATATTATATATTATTTTAGAGAAAAATGTCAAGGCGGAAAAGACCGCACGCTGCAACGCGCCTAATATTATCTATGCCGTATCCGCAAGATATCCGCAATGTTTTTTGCAATAAGTAAAAACCCCGCTTGCAAATATGCAGGCGGGGCTTTGGTTTAACCTATAAAACAACGGCTTAGGTGTAGCTTTCAAAATCTATATCGCTCGGAACAACCACGTTGGTATTGCCGTAGTCGGAATACTTGACGGTAATTTTTTCGTTCATCACGTAGTCGTAGTGCATACCTTCCATTTCCATCGAATAGTTGCAGGTAAGCGTTACAACGCTTTCGGTGATTTTGCCGTCGTACACATAGTAGTCGGCGGAAGCGGAAGTCTTGCCGAGCTTAATGCCCATAGTTGCTGCGCCCGATTGCTCGAATGCGTCTTTAAGCGCTATGTTCATGTACTCAGTAAGCTTTTCGCTATTGATTTTGAACCCTGTTTTGGTCTTGATAAAGTACGAGTAGTCGAATGCAGGCATAAACATAGACAGCATGTCGTCATCCTCGTCGTCATCGGGCATGTCTACGTCGTAGTCATCATCGTCGCCGAGCTCGGGCGTTTGAATACCGCCTTCCATCATCCAGCCGGTCGTTTCGCCGTTCAACGTGGAGCGAGCGAATATGCTGCCGCTGAACTTAGAAGTTTTGTCGTTTACGTAAAGCTGCTCCATAACCACTGTTTGCTTCTCGCCAAGTATATCACTGGTCATAGTGGACTTTAAGTAGCCGTAAGATTCTTCGTCCCACTTGCCGTCAATCTTAATAGACATACTCGAAGTAAAGCTTATTCCCTTAAAGCTGGCAGTGATAGGGATTTCAAGATTATAGCTGAGAGTTACGTTTTTTAAGTTCTCCGCCGAAAACACTTTGTCGTAGTACGATTTGGTAAGCGGGTCGCCCTCGTTGAGCACAGGCGAATAGTACTTAACCGTTTGGTTGTTGTACTTGACAATTATTACGAGGTATGTCTTTCCCTCGTCCGCCGAGGTGCGTACGGTCAAGTCGGAATCGCCCGCCGCAACGGTGTATTTAACCTCGCCCTTTTCCACCGACGCGATACTTTCCTTTTCGGCGTCCGATATATCCAATGCGTCCACTTCCTCTTCGGTCAGATCGGCCGTTTTGGTGTACGACACAAATGTCGCGTCGGTAACGTCGCCGCTTACTTCGACGTCTATAAACGCCTTTGCCGCCAGCTCGGGCGAAGTGTAGGTTTCGGCAGAAAGCGCACCTTGATACGCCGTGTCCTCGGGATGAGTATCCCCGCCCTTATCGCCGCCGCACGCCACAAAAGCAAACGCGCACAAAACCGCCGCAAGCGCGGCTATGATTGTTGTAAATAATCTTTTTTTCATGTCCATTTCCCTTACCGATATTTTGTGATAACACACAATGTACATATAATATACACCCAAAAAGGCCAATCGTCAACCGTTACATGTAAATTTTTGCTGTTTTTAAGCGAAAATAGTATACGAAAATCCTCGCCGACGCCGTCAAATCAAAAAATCCGAACCATCGATATAAGTTCGGATTTTTTAATTCGATTACTAAAACTACTTCACATATATTTATTATGCTTGTGCCTTACGCATATTATTAACGGCAGCGACAAGCTCTTTACTCGAACTGTTCGATTTTTCCAATAATGCCGTTTGCAACGACGCTTGCGAAAAAAGCTGTTCAAGACGTTTGTTGGCGATTTGCATATTGTCCTTTTGGCTTTGATACAAGGACGCCGCCATTTGCGCACTTTCGCCTATTTGTCCGGATAGCACTTCCGAGCTTCTGCTTATTTGTCCGGATATAGTGCTCGTCGCGTTTGCAAGCCCGACGGCAAGCGCATAAAAGCTGTTGCTGAGTTGTGTCTTCAAACTGCCGAACCCGTCGTCTATTCTTTGAGCTATGGCGGCACTCGCCGACTGCATGGTTTTAACTATGCGGTCTGTTTGTGTTTCGCGGTCGGCAAGCTGTAACGCTTCCTTAATAGTTTCCGCCCTGCCTGTTTCCAACTGCCAAATCACCAAATCGAGTATGCCCCAATCTCGACAATCGAGCAATGCCCCATACGTGCTTACAAGCATATCCCATATCCCCGAACAAACACTTCCATGTAACTCCGCCGACGCCGCATAAGTTGCACTGTATTGTTTATGCGCTTGATTGCATTGCACATTATAATTACTCTCTGCTTGTTGGGTTGTCTTCTCACAATCATCTTCCATTGGAGTGAAATCAACACGCCCTCCGTTTTTATAATAAGCTTTCTTCATTTCCTCATAATCTTTTTCAGCTTCTTCTGCCCGCCTTCTCAATTCATCTCGTTTTGCTAAGGCTGCTGCTCTCTTGGATAATTCGTCTTGATAGTGTTTTGCTGAGTGTTTATCGTAACCAGCCCATTCACTCATTCTTATCATCGTTAAAATAATACATGCCAATACCGAGCCGGCGACTACTATAAAATCTAATATAAATAGAGAATTGCGCCAAGGCGATATTCCGCAAAAATGCATAATTACCAGTCCTGTAAAACTAAGTACACTTAATATATATGGTACACCATACCAAATCTCGTCAAGATCGAGGTTTTTTACTGCCAATATAAACACAGTTAATCCCATAACAAAAACCACTATTATAAGTGGGATAGTTATAGACGGTGAACTATAAAAGACGACCGACAATACAGCGGATGCCAAATAAAATATAGGGAAAAAGAAAAGGCACAAAGTCTTTAATGACATGGCGCGTTCATCTGCTTTCTTGTACTCTGCTGCATATTTTGTGTCATTTAATATCTGTTCGTTTTCATTATACAGTTTTCGCTTATTTTCGGCATTATCTTTTGCGACGCGTAGCATATTTTCCACATTGGAAGAAGACTGCTTTGCTCGCGATAAGCGACCTTCGGCGTCATTTATTGCATAATCCGCAACTGCCCGAGCCTGCGCAATGGCTTTGTTTTTTTGTTGTTCGGCCGTAGCTACTTCTGCGTCGAATAAGTCTTTTTCTTTTGCAATAAGGCTAAGTCCCGCACGCAACGAATACAGCTCGGTCACGATTTCTTTTGCTTGCATAGTATTTCCTTTAAATATAATTTTCCAAATAAAAAGTGCGCCAACCGAAGCTGACGCACGAAAAACGCAAACTCCGACTGTCGCCAAACAAGTTTATATGCAGTACGGATAAAACGCAACCACATAAATGGAATTCGCATTTTTGCCAATTCTATATTGCGGTTGCAAAAACTTTTTATTCAATTAAAAAACCCGTACTCCTATTGGGGCATATAACTTGTTTGGCACAATCAGTATATCACTATTTTATATAAAAATCAATGCTTTTTATATATTTAATAAATTACGGCTTTACGTTGTCTTTGTACCGTTGTTCCATCAATTCCAAATCGTATTCGAGGAAGTATTTTTTCAAAAGCGGGTAAAATTTGACAAAATTACTTTTGTCGTAAAACACAACGTCGCAACCCCTGTCGTCGTACACCGTAAATATGCAGTTGTTTGCAAACGACACCAAATGAATTATCGGATTATTCTGGTCGTCTATTTGCGCGTTGAGCGCTTCGATTGCATTAAACTTGTCGTCGGGATAACAGCAGATTCGGTTTCTGCGACAAATATCGTCGCGGTCGTACTCATCGACGGGAAGGTCGCGCACTACTTTATGCTTAAACTTTTTTTGATAGCCTAAGCCGAATTTAAGCAAGCGCTTTACCATAGCGATAATATTATTGATATACACCTTTTCGCCCGCATCGAAATCGAAGTCGTATATGTAGCTGTCGAAAAAGAACATGTCGACGCCGTTTTCAAAAAGAATTTTGTATATTGCCTCCGCCCTATCTTTGGCGTTTTGCAAATATTCCTCATCGGTATCGCCTATGCCCAGCTCGCACCTAAGCGCTAGCTTGTTGTTATAGAAGTGCGGCGGCTCGTAAACGAAGTCCCTATCCAATATCCTTTTTTCCATGTCCGTCAAAACGGTATCATGCGGAATACTCATTATTACTCTCCTTCGTTTTCGGGTAACGCTTCCGCTTGCCCGTCGGTCTGCGGCTCGGACGGTTCTTGCTCCTCGTCCTTTGGCTCGAACGTTTCCAATATGACAGCGGTGCGGTGGTCGAACTTGATTTTGAACGTGCCCATTTTTTCCAATATATCCACCTCATCCCACGAGAACACCCGCCTGCTTGCGGCTTCCGTTTGCTCGCCGTAAGAATCTGTGTATTTAAAGATGACGCTTACGCCCTCAAAAGTCGTGCCTCCGCCGCCTCTTCTGCCGCCGTAACGCATGTTAAAAGTTTTGCCGGCGTCTACGTACTCTGCGGTGGTTTCTTGTCCGTATTTTAAGCAGAGTTTAATCTGGACGTAGCCTATTATTTGATAAATCAACACGCCCAAATCCGCCAAACCCATACTGCCGAATATGCAAAGAAACACTATACCTATGTCCACCCCTCCCGACAATAATATGTCTATCATACATACCGTGGCGACTGCGCAAAAGAACAAAACTACACTGAGCCAAAAAACCAAATGTTTGGAAATTGTTTTGGGCTTGTATTTTCTTTTTTGCAACGGAGCAATCAAAAAGTACAAAAGCACAAAGTCAAAAAACAAAATAACCGACAGCGCGACGTACGACATAATATCTTCGGGACGCGGAACGACCACGAGCCAAACTATAAGCACGTTCATCCCGCCTATAACTACGGCCATGATGACACAAATAAAAATCAAGTATGCTACATGCAAAATGTTAGTTATTGACGATATCTTATCTTTGAGCATTTAACCCCATCCTTTTTTCGACGCTTGGTAAATTTTTGTTCATAAATACACCTTTAATCAAGCATACCCTATACAAGCGATAACAAGCAACACTATTAATATCACAAAAATAATACTCGGGCCGGTAAAGAACGCACAAAGCACAATTTCGACGATATGCGCCGTAAACAGCTTTCCCGCCTCGTTAAACGCCAAAACCAGCGCGGAGCCGATTATAAACACAGGTATGTACGCAACAGCCATTACAACGCCCATGCAGCGCCAATGCTTTGTCGACATGTATTTGAGCAGCCCGCACGAGCAAATAATGGTATAAATAAAGTCCGCAATGCACAGCAACACAATCACCGCCGTATGTAACGGTGCAACAAGATAGTACAAGCAAAAGGACATGACAGTGAGCGCCGCGCCAATCAGCAGCACCGCCGCGGGCCGTAAAAATTCTTTTATATCCTTTTTTTCTTTGGGCTTTTTCGGCGCAGGCTCGTTTACTTGCAGATCGCTTATTTGCTCCAAAATATTTTTGGCGCAGTCGTAAAACATGCTTTCCTCAAAATCCTTGCCAAACATTTCTGTAAATATCGCGCCGATATGTTTTGCCAGTTCAACGGAATCCATCCCCTCTTTTATTTGTGCAAGCACCATTTCCGTTTCGGGATTGTATTCGTCAATCGGGCAAGACTTACCCGGTTCGAGCCCCATCGGGTCGACCTTGTTCAATTCGTTCCGAACGGTAACGAACATTCTTATATGTTTTAGTTTGAGTTCCTTGTTGACAGTGTTAAGCATACAAAAATATTATACGGCTGATATAGCAAAATGTCAATATTACCGCGCAAAAAGAAAATAGCCAAGGATGCTTCCATGGCTATTTTAACGTTTGTTGTTTTACCGTTATTGTTTAAAGCGAACTATTTGCACGCTGTCAATTTGTTTAAGCGAATTCAAAATATATACAAAGTCAAAGCCTTCGTCTTTTAAATTCTCTATACTTTTTATCAGCTCGTTGTAATGTTCGCTGACGACGTTGTCGGGGATATCTCTGTCGGGACGCGCGTTGTTGCGCTTATGTAAAACTTCTTCGGGAGGATTCAATACGATTGCAGCCGTAGGTGCGTTATGATCCTTGGCAATATTCAAAAGCGTTGTCCGTGCGCTTTTTTGCACGCTCGTCGCATCGACAATGGTTAGCTTATTGTTTTTAAGCCGCTTGTTAAGCGCGTTATAAAGCAAATCAAAGGCGTCGCTCGATATACTTTGCTCGTTTTCGTCGTCGCATATCATCGCCCGAAAAAAATCGGAGGACAGTATTTCCGTCGACCTAAAATGCCTTTTGGCAAAGCTGCTCTTGCCCGCCGAGGTCGCGCCCACCAACGCCACAAGGCAAAACTCGGGTATTTCTATCATAAATTTATCCATTGTATTGAACACCTCGCTTGTATTATAACATACTTTTACCGCAAACTCAAACAAATATATCATATAAAACCATTTAATTGAAGTCGCAGCAAAGCTGATAAAATTATGAATGGGATACAACACTTGAAAAACATATACTGTTGTGCTATAATTTTAATAGGTGCAATAATGAAAAATTGGTTTACAATTGATAAGATAGACGAAGCAACTTACATTATAAGTGAGTACCGTCATTGGGAAGAAACACACTGCTACCTTTTAATAGGGAGCGAGCGTTGTCTATTGATTGATACTGGACTTGGTATTTGCAACATTTACGATGAAGTTCGTAAGTTGACCGATAAGCCAATTATAGCGATTGCAACCCATATACATTGGGATCATATAGGTGGACACAAATATTTTCCCGATTTCTATGCCCACAGTGCCGAATTGGATTGGTTAAACGGCAGATTTCCGCTGTCGATACAAACCGTTCGCGACATGGTGATAGACCGATGTGACTTACCCAAAGGCTTTGATATAAATGCTTATGATATGTTTCAAGGAACGCCTACAAAAATTTTGAATGACGGCGAAATTATTGACATTGGAAATAGAAAAATAGAAGCTTTACATACCCCGGGACATTCGCCCGGACACATGTGTTTTTGGGAGCAAGAGCGAGGTTATATTTTTACGGGCGATTTGATTTACAAAGACACCCTTTTTGCATATTATCCGTCAACCGACCCGAACGCATATCTTAACTCACTTGAAGTAATAGCTGCATTACCGTCAAAAAGATTATTCCCCGCCCATCATTCGCTTGATATTCAACCCGAAATTGCGATTAGAATGAGAGACGCTTTTCGAGAACTTAAAACACAAGGTAAACTGCATCATGGTGCGGGAGTATTCAACTATGACGATTGGGCAGTATGGTTGTAAAATCCAATATTTATTTAGTAACACAGATATATATATTAAAAACCCAGTTAAACCGTAAGTGGTTCAACTGGGTTTTGCTTTGGTGGAGATGACCGGATTTGAACCGGTTTCCGACGCGGGGTTACGCGGACTTCTACAGGTTTAGTTTATTGCTTGGTGTCCGGTGCATCGCCGCAATACACAAAGGCGGTGCGCCGCAAGGTCTTGTTCCGTTCGGGGTGCGACCAATCCCCCGCGCGGGAGCCCATCTACATTACGCCCGAGCATCTGCCGATAGGATACAGAGTCGAACGTGCAGCTTAACTAAGCTGCAAATGCCATTGCCGGAGCCGCAACGGGAGCTGCGAACTTCATGACTTTGGCGTTTTCGTTTTTGTTGGCAATTAAAGCCTTTTGCGTTTTTAGATAGCCGACCCTATCACCTGCTTTCCGTCGCTGAGCCGCGCCGTCGAAGCCAATACATCCCCATAATAGTATGGCTTTTGCCGTGCATATTAATATACACGATTTTTGACATAATTGCAACTGTTTTTTGATAATTCGGAATTATGAATTCGGAATGCGGAATTAGGCGGCGAAGCCGCATTAAGGCTGAGATTCTTCACTGCGTTCAGAATGACAAAAGAAAGATTTACCAAATACGCAACAATACAACCTTTTTGTCACTCCGAGCAACGCGAGGAGTCTCATCCTTATTCTTAATTCTTAATTACATTAATATTCCGCCGAGAAGGCGCGCCGTCATATTAGCCATTACGTCCGCGGGAGTTTGGTATTCGTTTTTCATCCACTCGCGCATGAGCGAGGCTATCCCCGACGCGGCAAAGCTCAAATAGTAATCGGCGTGCAGCGGGTCGAACGACGCGGCGTTATGCAGCGCTTCCTCGACCTCGATTTGAACAAACTCTCGTATCTTTTCCACTATAAACAAGTACAAATCGGGGTCGAAAAACATAGCCGAAAATTCCTTGGTGCAAAGGATATACTCGTACCAATACTTGTATATCTTGCGCGCGCCCGACGTCTTGAAGTCGTACTTTTGCTGGAACTCGAAAAACACCTGATCGACAAGTCGCTCGACAACCGCCGTCTTATCCTTGAAATTCCTGTAAAAAGTCTTGCGCGCCACGCCCGCCTTTTTGCAAAGCTCGCTAATGGTTATTTGCGCGAACGGCGTTTTTTCCAACAGCTCAAACAAGGCGGTCGTTATCAAGTCCATCGACCGCGCTCGTCCCGCATTCAATTTTTTTTCACCGCCGTCAAAGCCGTTCATTTTTTTCTCCTTTTAAAGCAACTCGCCGAGCTTGCCGTTGAGTTGGTTGTCGAACCCGTCTATGCGCGTTTTGTTTATTACTATCAAGTTATCTTTATCGCCGCGGTAATAGCCGATAAATCCCGCCGCGGGATAGACTGTGAGCGACGTGCCGCCGACAATGAGCATATCCGCATTTGCAATAGCTTCCACCGCGCCGTTTACCGCGTCCTCGGGTAAGCTTTCGCCGTACAGCACGACGTCGGGCTTGATAACGCCGCCGCACTCACACGTCGGCACGTTGGGCTTATGTGCGCACACCTCGCTTAGCGTATAGCTTTTTCCGCAGCGCACGCAATGATTGCGGTGCACCGTACCGTGCAGCTCGAACACGTTTTTGCTTCCCGCAGCTTGGTGCAAGCCGTCTATGTTTTGCGTGACGACGGCAAGCAGCTTGCCCGCGCTTTCCCATTCCGCAAGCTTTTTGTGCGCGGCGTTGGGTTGCGCGGAGGTATAAATCATCTTGTCAAAGTAAAACCTGTAAAACAAGTCGGTATGCACGCGAAAATAACGGGCGGAAAGTATTTCCTCGGGAGGTGCGTCGTACTTTTGGTGATACAGTCCGTCGACGCTGCGAAAGTCGGGAATACCGCTTTCCGTCGACACGCCCGCCCCACCGAAAAACACAATCCGTTTGGCTTTTTCTACGCGCGATTTGTATTCCTCTATCGTCATGATTGCCTCTACTCTATCAGTCCGCCGCCGCGAAGAGCGTCGAGCAGCTCGGACGGACTGTCAATAATAAAATTCGGATTGAATTCACGCAGCACGGTCTCGTCGCGGAATCCCCATGTAACCGCCACCACCGGCATACCACACGCCGCGGCAGTTTTCATATCCGTTTCGCCGTCACCGACGTACACCGAACGCGAAGTCGAGCTGCCCAATAATTCGAGCGCCTTATTCACGCCGTCGGGCGCAGGCTTGGGGCGTATGCCCTTGCGCGTGCCGATAATCAAATCGACCGTCGGGAAGAAAATATCTTTCAGCTTGCGTGCCGCCGCGTCGTACTTATTTGTGACGATTGCCGACTTTAATCCCATATCTTTTACCGCCGCAAGCATTTGCTCAACTTCCGCGTACGGCGCGGTATAATCTTGACTGTGCTTGTCGTAATACTCGGTAAACAGCGCAAGGCAAGCCGATACGAGCGACCTGTCGCAGTCGTTGCCGCCGTCGAGGTCGGGTTCGTTGCCCGTAGTCGCAAAATACACGGCGCGCTCTATCAATTTAGGCACACCGTTGCCGACGTACCGCCGCGCGGTCGCTTTGGTGATGGGCGGCAGCGAAAACGATATAAGTGCGCGATTGACCGCCGCCGTCAAATCGTCCAGCGTGTCGAGCAACGTTCCGTCCAAATCGAATATAATCGAATTTATATACATATCTATTCTACGCCAGCGTGATAATCTCTACGCGGTGCGCGGCCGCGCCGCCGCCGGCGTACACGTATCTCAAACCGTATGCGACTGCGCCCTTGCCGTCGCTTTCCATATCGTCGCCTATCATTACGGTATCCAGCCGTTTAAGCCCGTACTTTTTGAACAAGCAATCGAAAAAGGCCTTGTCGGGCTTGCGGCAGCCGTAGTCCGAACTGAGCAAGATGCCGTCGAACAAATCCGCAATGCCGAGCGAATTTATTTCGTCCACGGTGAACACGCTTTGCGCGTTGCTCAAAATGTACAGCTTAGCCGTGCGTTTAAGCGTTTTGAGTAGCTCCACCGTGCCGTCGAAAAGACGAAGCTTGCGAATAGAATCCTTGCGCGCGATTTGTGCGCACATGGCCGCTTCCTTGTCGGATAGCGCTCCGCCCAGCGTTATCGCCATGCGCTTGTACACCTCGGTGATATTGCCCTCGGGATAGGCGTACTTGGACGTTTCTTTAAGGTCCGCCGAATAGCTTGCCCAGCACTCGTCGTACAGCGTTATCAGCTTTTGCGGATCGGATTCTATTTCGCGCTCGGCCAAGAACTGCACAACGCCCTGCCAGCTTTCAGCACTGTGCTCGTCGGTATGAGTGTCGGCGAGCGTGTTATAAAAATCGAATACAAAGTTTTTCATATAATAATTATACAGTAAAGCGACCATTATTGCAAGCGGTTTTGAAAAAAACACATGCGCTCCGCTCTCTTACAAATAGGCACACAGTCCGTACAAAATATTCACTGCGTATGCATATTCTACGTCAATCCCAAGGCGGCACCGAACTTTTCTATATATTCATCGGCGGTTATCAACACCTTGCGCGCACCGTAGTCTATAAGGCCGAGCTTGTCCATTTTTTCGATCAGCCCGTACGCCGAATCGTAGCTTATTGATAGACTGCGCTGAACGCCCGACGCGGAAACATTGTCCGTTAAAATGCAATTCCATATCGCCCTAAGCAAAAGCACGTCGGTTACGTCGACGTCGTCAAGCCTGCGGGCGGGCGGCCATGCCAAGACGCGGGGTTTGTGTACTTTGTAGGAAAACCCCGAATCGAACTCAATTATACCTTGCTGCTCAAACGCGACAAAGATATCCCTGACCTGACCGTACGACAGCGAAAATGCTTCTTGCACCATATGAAAGCTGACCGTTTCGAAAGACAATATGTAATGCTTGATTTCGGCAATATCGACATTCATGTCACACTTCCTTATTACTACCGTTACCGTTGCCGCGCATACAATTACTCGTTGCGCGGAGTTTGTGATTATAAGCTTACACTACTCGCTATATGTGCATCGCTTAAAAATCGAAGTTGAAGTCGTCAAATAGTCCTATCCTGCCGCTAGAACCCGACGACTTGGGAGTATAGGTGTACTTTTCGTCAAACGGATTGATGGGGCATTTATACTGTTTGCAATCGTCTTGGGGCAAATCCTTGTATTCGGCGCAAAGGAAGTACCGTTCCAGCCGCGAAAACAGCACATAGCCGGAGTTAGCCTCCGTTATTATGCACTCGCCCGGCTCGAAGTGCGACAGCATGCTCACCGGCACATTGGGAATCGTTTCAAGCTGATAACTGCTTATGCTCTCCTTTTCTCCGTTCAACGCGGACAGCGGCGAAACCCTTGTCATCTTTCCGCACTCGCGGGAAAAGCTGTCCAGCGTTTCGGTGTTGTTGCTGCCGAAAAAAATGTGCATATTCAAGTTGTCGCGTATGATTGCGGCAACGGCCTTGCCGTACACGTTGTCCAGCTGCGCATACGACTGCACCACTATAATAAAGAATATGTTTCTGCCGCCGCTGGCGGAAATAACAGTTTCGAAATTGCCCATTTTGGGGAAGTTGCCGAATTCGTCCAAAATAAAGTACAACGGCACGTCAAGCTTGCCCGTCGGCTTATCGTTTGCGTAGCCTATCAAAAATCTGTACGCTTCCTGAACGAACATGCTTATAAGCTGGTAATGAGTATTCATCTCGTCGCGGTAGTCTATAAACACGGCGGTCGGACCTTCCACCAACTCCGATACCTCAAAGGAATTCGCGCTGGTAATCACCCGCGGCGCAACGTCCTTGAATGCCGCCATTTTAGAATAGAATATCGAAATGATACAGCCCGCCGTCGTGCCGGCATTGTTGAACAAAAGCCCATTTACTATTTTGTACGCCTTGGAGGAATGCGGACGTTTGGAAAAATACCCGCCGTCCTTAAAACACTTATCCTCGCCCGCGGACAAATCGGAAGACAGCTCCATGATAGTGGAAAAAGAATACGTGTCTTCCGTAATGGGATTGCTGCTTTTGCGCGAGTCTTCGAGCATGGCAATCAGGTACGCCTTTAACAGCTCGCGCGCACTGTCCTCCCAGTACGGGTCGTCCGTTTTTTGCGTGGTTATAAAAGTAGTGCCGATTTGATCGATATCGTTGTACACGTCGTCGACCATCATTTTTTGAACGCGTTTCAACACCTTGTCCAATGCAGGCTGACTCTTGTAAACAACGCCCTGAAATTCGTAGCCGAACCGCCCGTTGCCTATGGCGATTGTTTTGACGGTATCGGCTATCGACATCGCCTTTTGATACTTTCGGTATATGGGAATGAGCGGGTTCCAGCACTCGCTGTGCTGATAGTCGCGGAAGTTAATCAGCTTAACAGTATATCCAGCCTGCCTTAGCGTTGCGGCCGTGTGGCGGTATATCTCGCCCTTGCAATCGGAAATTATCATACTGCGCTTTGTTTTTTGCATAGCAAAAGACAGCACCGTCGGAATAACGTAGGACGACGTCTTACCCAGCCTTGTCGCCGCAATTACTCCGACATGGTTTTCCTGTGTGGAATATAGCTGCATCAGCTTGCCGTCGACGTAGCGGTTACCCTTTAACACGCCCACCACGTCGTTATTTGCCAAATCCGCATACGCTATATTATTGGGCAAAACGTTCGCCTCCGCGCTGTCGTAGCGGATGAGCGGCATGTTCTCGTATCCGTATAATATGTCTCTATTTTTTTGCATGAGTACCTCCAAAACCGAATGTTTCGCCCGTCTTTTTATCGCCTATAAATTTCTTGACGATATCGGCCGTCAAGCATATCGGCTCGCCGTCCGTGCGCCGCGACAAAACGGCACTGTCAAGCACGCCGTCCATTTTGCATATAGGCAAGTCGAGTAAAATACTTTTTGCGGCGTCGTCCACAGTGATTACACCCGTCGAAAACGCTTGTTGTTTTTTGCCGAGAATATCGTCCAATACGGACTGCTTTTCGCAATCGGTAACGTCCGCGGCTTTGACAATGCCAACGCTGTCTTCAAGTAATTGTGCGTTTTTGCCGTCGCAAACAAATACCGGCAGCACGGCGGTCAAGTCGACGCTTATGCCCAATCGGGATACGGCAAACGTCTTTCTACCGCTGCTCGGTGCAAACGACTTTACAAGGCCGACAATGCGCTCGTCAATCTTGCCGCTCAGCTTTATTATATATACGTTGCCCTGCTTTTCCTGACAGCTACGCACAAACACGTTATTCTCGGTAGCGTCCAAGTCAATGGGCAACAGCGACGAAACTTCTATTTGCACAACGTTGCTGTCCGCAAAAATATCCGCTATGTAATCGGCGTACGCATTGCGAATATATTCCGAATTTGAGCAAATGCACGGACAGCGGAAAAACCCGCGGTCGCGCAAATCGTTGTTGTCAAGCATAGAAATTACAGTCGCGCTCTCCTCCGCGCGATCGAGCGGTGCCGCCACGCCCGCCTTGATCGGAATCTTTTTGTGATCGAGCTGCAACGGCAGCGCGCATGCCGCGGGAATAAGCTCCTTGTTGCCGCTGAGCAAAACTGCGCGTTTATCCTTTTCCGACAACACATTGCTCCTTAAAACGCGCAAATGCTGCGCCGAACATATTTCGCGCTTGGCAGTGCCTATAATAAACGCCTTTTCCAATATTTTTGCCGACTCGGACGCCTTGCAGTTTTCGATACCGTATTGTATTTGCAGCTGCTCGACGACCGCCGCATAGTCGGTTTTTTGCGTGACGGTGTACAGCTTGTCCAAGTATTCATGGCGATTGTTCTCGTCGTAATAGATAGCCGTCGCCAGCGATTGGGTGTCCAGCCAGTCCGCCGCGTCGCGCAGGTTGTCGCGCCCCGCATGGTTGTCCTGCGTTATGTACATTCCCTCCATTTGCAGTATTCCTAGAACACGCTTGGCGGAAACATTGCCCTCGGCGGCAAGCCTGACAAGCTCGTCGTAAGCCCTGCCGCACGATTTTTCGTAGGCACATACCAGCTTGTCGGCCTGCGCCTTTTCAAACACGGCGCCTTTGATTGCGACCAGCTCCTCTATCCGTTCGTCCTCGACGACGTAGCCGCCGCGAAAGTTTCGGAAATATTGACGCAGCCGCGCCTCCCGATAATAGTCGCTAAGCGTATGAATGTTATTAAGCTCACGGCTGTCGAGCAACGTAACAATCTCGCTTTGCTCGCTTTCGTCTACGCAATAAATTTCGCAAAACAAATCGAAAGCGTCATGCGTATCTATCGCGTCGCCGAGAATGTATTGAAGCAAAAACAGCTCTTTAATTGCCAGCTCGGTGTTGTAGTCAAACATAATGCCCTCCTTGCAAAGCGTAATCGACTTCCCTGAATACGGACTATCCCTGTCCTTATCCTTCGAATATATTATAAATCAAGCGTTTTTGCGTTGCAATTTCAATCCGCTTCGATTTATACCGTTAATCGGTATACAAAAAAACAAACTCGCAATTTTTACAAAATTCGACGTTTTACGCGCGTTTCGGCACAAAAAAAACCGACGTCTCGGGCGAATGTCCTGCGACGTCGGTGTAACCTTGTTATTCTATTTTGCGAAGCTCATCGCTTTTAACCACAGCTCGGCTATGGTCTTGTGCCCTTCCTTGGTCGGGTGGCAGTAATCAAGCGACTCATACTGCTCGTTATATGCCGCTATGTCCGCGACAGAGCAGCACTCCTTTTCGGCCGCAAGCTTTATCGCGTCGTTGATATCCCGAACAAAAAACGGCAGCTTGTCTCGGTGCTTGCTCTCGCCCGAGCCCTCGCGGTATGCCATAAGCAACGTTCCGCAAACTATTCTCGCTTGAGGATAATTGTCCTTGACTTGCCTGAGCATGGTGCGGTACGCGCCGTAAAAAGTGTTTGTTCCGCAGTCGTCTTCGTCGCCGACAGGCACCGCCCAGCCCCTGTCGTTGGTTCCGATATAAATAAGCACTATGTCGGGAGCGCTTTCGTTGGCCAGCCTTGCGCAGCGTTCTTTAGAGCAGGCTGCCGACTCGCCCGTGCCCGTCACAAGGCTGCCCGAGTACGAGTTGTTAACGCACAGCTGCCCGCCTATGCAATCCATAACGCGCTTCCACCACATATCGTCTACGCTTTCGAGCCCGTTTTCTTTCGCTAGCTCGGCAGTATAAAAAACGGGATAGCCGAAATCGGTAAACCCGAAATATGTGGAAATGGAATCTCCTATAATCGAAACATTATATTTTTTCATTTTATTTAATCGGTAAAAACTACTATATCGTTTAAAGTTACTTGCGCCAGCTGACAGTAAAAAAGCAGGTTTTCGTAATCGACAACAGTCCTGCCGTTTTCCCAGTTGAATATTACGCTTTCCGAAACGCCGAAAACCTCGGCCAACTCTTTACGGCTGATGTGGTTATCCATTTCGAATTCGCAGGCAGCGCAATCGCCCATGCAATTGTAATCGTCATGTTTGAGCGCACCGCAAACCTGCCGCCTAAGTTCGATGTTATCCTCGCGGAGCATTTGCAGCTTGCGCCCCGTCTTTTTACGGTCTATAAATTGTCTGCGTATCGGTTTCAATTCGACACCCCTTATATATTAAACCATTTTTTCCATAATTGTGATTCGTTTTATTATATCACAATCACAGATTGATTTTTCGATTTCTTATCTCTTAAACGATACCGATATTTCTTTCCATAATTGTGATTCGTTTAATTATATCATAGGGCGTCGATATATGCAAGTAATACTTGACAAACTGCTTAAAGTAAGCCTCCGATTTTTCTTTACCATGAAAAATGCACCTCCAAAAGTTTGTCTTACTTTTGGGGTGCATTTCATATTTTGCATTTAAACCGAATATCAGTCGTTGCCGGCCGTCGGAGCGGGAACGAGCGTGAACGTTCCTTTTTCCGTGTCGACAGTCAAGTACACTTTGACAACGGTATAATTGTCGATATAGCTTATGCACAAAACGCCGTCGTCCATAGTATACGAACCTGAGTGCACTCTGCCGTAGCTGTCGACATATACCGCGGAATCGAACCCGTTGAGGTTAACGACGGTATTCTCGTTGCTCACGAACAAGCCGTAGTAATCCATGTCGCAAGTCTGTGCGAAGTACTCTCGCGTGCCGTCCTGATTGGTGCGGTACATCAAACGAACGCGAGCCAACATGTTGCCTTTATTGTCGAGAAGCATGTAGGTGCTCGACGCGACTTGTACATAGAAAGCTTGAATGGTTTTTTCCTCGCCGTTGTAGGTATAGTACATTTCGGCAATAACGTAGCCGGTAAATCTCACCGAGGAAATGCTCGCCGTATGTTCGGGAACTGCGGGGGTCTCCATAGTGCCGGGCGTGCCTGCGACAGTGAGCTCGATAGGATCGGGAAGCTCGAACACGCCGTCAATCTCGGGGATATACGTGCCATCGAGATAGAACAGAACGCCGGCTTCAATACGCTGGAAATAGAGCTTTGAACCGTTCGACGACATCGTGAACACGTAAATGTCGCTCTCGTCGTTGAACTTTTCAAAATTACCCGTAGCACTGTTAGTCTGGGAAAGCTGCAATACATAATTGCTGTATCCGCCGCCGCCTATCAGAGCAACCGGCGTGGGGTTGCCGAGATTGGACATCGTCATCGTGTAAACGGTATATTGTGCTGTGGGACGATAGGTGCGGAAGAACGTAAAGCCTCTTTGTTCACGGTACAGATTGAACGTAAACGTTACCTGCTCGCCGCCTACCGTATAGGTAAAGTCGTAGCCTTCTACGCCGTACTGATTTGCTCTGTACGTGCCTTCGTACGGAACGTTGCTTCCCGTCTCAGCGTCGTATACGTAGTATGTACCGCTGTACACTTTGTCCGTACCTGCGGTATTGCCGGAGAGATACAAATAGTTCCTTGCGTCGTCGTAAGATACCGCATAGCCGACTTCATAACCTACCGTCTCAAACGAGGAAATTGCGCCGTCTGTGTAGATAAGTCTAAGCGTAAGCGACAGCGTACCCTTAGTATCGGCAAACTGAATAATGTTGCCGTTGGAGTAAACGTAATGGCCTTCATATTCGGTGTCGTTTTCGCCTGCCTTACCCTTTTTGACGTACTTAGCCGTTGACGCATTTACGTCAAGAATAAGCTTGTCGCCTGCGGCGTTAAGTATATCGTACTTGCCGTCGGTGGGTTGGGTTGTTCCCGCATAATCGATATAGAGGAGCTTGGTGGTGACGGTTTCGCCTTTATCGTTCGTATTGGTGGTGGTAACGATCGAGAAGTCGAATTCCTCGTAAGTCACGGCGAGCGAACTGTAAACATAGCTGAAAACAACTTGTTCGTCGCGAACGAAAGACCCTGCCGTTTTATCGTCGTCGTTCCACACAACAATGCCGAACGAGACCGGATAGGCTGCAATCAGCATCCCGTCCTGCTGAACGTAAAGCAAGAGTACGGCAGTTCCATCTGACATGAATCGGACAGCCAACAGATGTTCGGAATTGGCTACAACGATATTGTCTGTCATGTAAGCAAAATCGGAGTCGCCGTCATAGTCGTAGAACACCGTAGTGGCTTTGGCGTCTTCCGCAGTGGGCGTGTTGACCGTCAACATGCCGTTGCTGTACTTGTAAGTCTTTTTAACGTTATCGTCGTCCTGGCTGACAGCAGTGCCGTAGCCGTCGAGCGTGTACTTGACGCCGTCATAGGTGAACGTAGCGCCCTCCAAGGCGTCGCTCGCCTGTGTGACCGAGATGGAAGTGATTTTGCCGTTGTTGTATACAAACTGGAATTTAAATTTCAAGCACGGCGAAAGGTTTACGCCGCTGTTGGCAAACACGCTGATCCACCGCAAAGTATATTCATTAATTTGCGCGGTGAACTCGTAAAGATTGCCGGTAACGTCGCCGTTAGAACCCGCTTTTATCAGCTCGTACTCGCCGGCTAACACCATGACGTACTCGTTGCTGACAGTGCCGTAGAACTGATCGGGAATGGAAAGACGGAAGTAAAGCGCCGCGGTATTGTTGTTATAAACCGCCATCGTGTAATAGGCGTTCGACAACAGGTTGGATACGCCGTACGTTCCGCATTCGGCGCCTTGAAGCTCGAACACCGGCACCGCATTGTCACCTTCGCCGTAAGTACCCTGTATCTCGAACACAAGATTATCGCCGGTCGCGGGGATAATCGTAATAGTGCCGTACGTACTGTCGTAAACGTATTTGCCGGTAACGGTCGTGCTACCCTTTGTATAGGTCGCGCTGCCGTCGAGCATGCCGTAGCCCGAAAGCTCAATCTTGTCGGCGGTTTCGGTGTCGAGCGTTTCGCCGTCCGCGGGCGCGCCGTATAGCGTCGCTTTAAAGCGTTCGGTAAATACGTTTACCTTTTGAACGCCCGAGGTCGTTTGGACCGTAGCCTGAGAAAGCAAATATGTGTAAAAGCGATAATTGAGCGAGCTGTTAAAAATCTGTACAACTATCTCCACTCCGTCGTCGCCGTCGTACGCACCCTCTCCCGTATTCAGAATGTACCGACCGCCGAAATATTTATAACCCGCGCTGCTGCCGGAATTATCGTAAACTGCCATTCGGGCAGCGCCGTAGCCGTCAAGCAAGAGCTGTTGCGAGGTTCTCACTACACCGGCTTGCGACATGGTATACCACAAACCGTATTCCTCGCCGCGCACCTCATAGCTTGCAATGCCGGTATCGGACATGACCAAACGGAAAGCAAACTTCGTGTCGCCGTCGACAACAAACAGCAAAGAGCCGTCCGTATCGCCGACGTACTTGCCGGTTTGCGTATCGCCGGCGGCGTTGACGTATTGGGCGTTGCCGTTATCGTTAAGAGTAATGGTAGGAACGTTATCGCCTTCGGCGTCGAGCAGAGTATAAACGGTAGCGTTGTCCGTATTGAGATACGTATACATGCTACGCGTCGTATCGGCAATGCCGCGCAACAATACGTCGTCACTGTCCTTGTTAAGAACGCTCTTGAACTCGAAAACATGCGTTGCCTTATCGTAAGTGCCGAGAATATCCTTTAAGCCGACGCGTTCGAGATACGCGACGGTAACCGTCGGATCCTCGACCTTGCCCATAATGTAAACGCGGTCGGAAGAACGTCCGGTAAGATCGACTAAACCTTTTACCCACTTCGCATAGAAAATGGTCGAGCGTTCGATAGAGAACTCGTCGCCCGGGTAGTACGCTACGTCACCGTCGGCAGTGGTAGCCCAGCCTACGAAACGGTAGCCGTCGGCGGTGTACTTGCACGCGGGAGCTTCGTTGGGCAGTTGATAACCGCAGGCCATCGTTTGGGCATCGCCTTCGAATGCGACGCCGGCGGGAAGGTTAACGCTGAAATCTGCGTCGTAAGGTATGTACTCATAATACACCGACAGCACGTTTTGCGCGCTGTTCTTGCCGAGCGTTTCGGTGAGCGCCGTATTGTCATGATCGGTGTCGTAATGGAACCCTGTATATGCGGGCAGACCGGATAATTTTTCGCCGACCGTACCCTTGCCGGTAATCGTCACAGGGGTGGAGGGATAATCATTCGAATTGAGATCGAGCTCTTTATAAACGTTGACCGTATAAGAGACCTCGTACTTGGCGACGACCTCGACGTTGTTGCCGGGCATTTTCACGTCAGCGCCCTGCTCGATCTTTACGTTGCCGTTCAAATACCAGCCAACAAAAGTCGCATCACCGTCCGAAATCGTGGGCGTAATATCCGAAAGCTTGGTATACAGATCGTCGCCGACCTTGACCGACATCGTTTTTTGATCTTCGGGAATAGCGCCCGCTCCGGCGTTAAGCCTCAAAGCAAACTGTGCCGAAAACACAGCATAGTACGTACGGTTCTCGGACGGCATTGTTGCGGGCAAGTCCTCGACCGGTCCGTTTTCGGTTCGACTCCAGCCCTCAAAAACGTTATTGACTCGATAGGGAGCTTCTTCTTTCATTTTATAAGAGCTTCCCTCAGTCGTCGTGACCGAATCGTACATCATAGTCCCGATCATAAAGGTCATGGTGTATTCCGATTTAGAGGCATTGTCGTTTGCGTTGGAGCATGCCGCAAAGCCAAACGCGCCAAGCGCGAGCATAACGGCGAACAACGCTGCCAATACCACTCTGTGAAGTTTTTTCATAAACACCTCTGTAAATTTCCGTGTCCGCTCTGTTTGTGTGTCGAGCACAACCGTCGTCCGACGAGCGAACGAGATCGAATAATTTTTTTCAACACAATATCGGCTTTGGCGGACACCTTTGTAAAACCAAAGCCGATATGGGTTTATTTATTATACTCTAATTTGTACGTTATGTCAAACAAATAATGGGAGTTGCGCCGAGTTTAAATAAAAACTTCCGATATCCCCGCACAAAAAAGGGAGCGCACTTACACGCTCCCAATCTGCTTGATTTTAATCTTACTTCAACAATCTATTATTCCTAATATCTTGTCTATTTCTATTAGCTGCCCGCCGCATTATTCCGCTTTCCACACCGCGTACAGCGTGGTACCGTTGGGTGCGGACGATATATTATCGGCAGTGTAGGCTATTTCGTCAGAACCGGCCTGCAACGCCCAACCCTCAAACGTATATCCCGCGCGCGTGGGCGGGGCAACGGTGTTCTTTGTGTTGTCGTTGCTTACAGAGTTATCGGCTTTTGTGACAGATACGACGTAACTCTTATCGGGACTCAATACGCTGCGCCACACAACGGGACGGTATAACGAGTTCCAACGCGCTTCCCAGTTTTTATACTGTTCGACGGCTTCACAATAAATCGTCAAATCGAAATTGCCGTAAAATACGTGGCTGCCGATATAGGTCACGCTGCTGCCGATGCTGACGCTTGTGAGCAACGTGCAACCGCGGAACGCATATCTACCTATCGACGTGACGCTGTCGGGAATGACAAGGCTTTCAAGCGCGCCGCAACCGTAGAAGGCGTACTTATCAATAGTATTTACGGAATCGCCGAGCGTAAGGGTGGCCAAAGCGGCGCAATTATAAAACGCATACGGTCCGATAACGCTTATATTTTGCGGAATTGCAAGCGATTCGAGTGCGCCGCAGCCGTAGAATGCTTTAAATGGAATTTCGGTAAGTCCGTTGCCTATCGTGAGCGATTTGAGCGACGCACAGCCGTAAAACGCGCTGTAATCGATAGACGTTACGCGGTCGGGAATAGTAAGCGCGGTAAGCGCGGCACAGTTGTAGAATGCACGATCGCCTATGGTCATTGCCTCTGTGCCCTTGCCCAAATCGATTGTTTCGAGGCTGTGGCAACCGTAAAACGCGCGCGACGCAATTTCGGTAACACTGTCGGGAATAACAATGTTGGACATTATTCGGCAGCCGTAGAACGCACGGTCGCCTATGCGTTTTATATTGTTGGACAAATTAACAATTCTAAGCATCGAGCATTGGAAGAAAGTAAAGTCCTTAATCTCGTCCACTTCACTGTCTTCGGGGAACATAATTCCCGCCAGATTGTTGCATTTATAGAACGCTGCCCACCCTAAGGTTTTGAGCGACGAGGGTAGCGTTACGCCTGCGACCGGCGTGGCGTAAAATGCGTAGTCGCTTATACCTACTGTACCTTCCTCGACGGTAATGAAACTCTGTTGCTGGAGCTTGCAACCGACCAGCCATTTATCGACGTACACAACACTGCCCGCCGATTCCCAAATCTGCGTCTTGTAAAACGCATAAGTTCCTACACGCGTGACGCTTTCCGGTATATTGCATCTTTGCAAACGCGAGCAATAAAGGAACGCATAGTTACCGATTGTCTCGACCTCTTCACCCAAGGCTGCGACCATTAGATACTCGTCGTAGGCAAACGCGTAGTCGCCTATCGTATTAACACCGCTACCGAACGTGACGGACGTTAGGTTGTTGCAGGACGAAAATGCATTGTTGCCGATATATTTTACGTTGTCGGGTATGCTAACGGACGAGAAACCGCGGGCGTATTGGAACGCTTTGTCGCCTATGCCAACAATATCTTCGGGGATCTCGAGCTGTTCAATCGTTCTGTTTTTTACGTCGACTACCCATTTATCTACGATAATTAGATTAGTTTCACTGTCTCTCCAAGCGGACGTACCGTTAAACGCGCCATAGCCTATGCTTTTGAGCTCGTCGTTCAAATCAATGTCGACGAGCTTAGAGCAGCTGTAAAACGCCTGCGTGCCTATCGAAACGAGACTGGCGGGAAGCTTAATCGCCGTGAGCTCCGCGCACGAATTAAACGCGTTTACCGAAATAGTCTCCAAGCTGCTGCCGAAATCGATGTCGGCAAGCGCTGCGCACTTGTTAAATGCTTCCTCGCCTATCGTTTTTACGCCGTTACCAAGCTTTAACTTTGTCAAGTTAGCACAGTTGTAAAACGCCTGTTTGCCGATAGTCTGCACCGCGTCGGAAATATTTACCTCTTTCAATGTGCTGCAGGTTGCGAACATGCTTTCGGGTATATCCTTCAAGCCTGTGCCGAAATTAATTGTCGTAAGACTGCGACAATAGCTGAACGCTAGCTTGCCGACCGTAGTCAGGCTGTTAGGAAGCGTCAGTTCGGTAAGGTTGCGACAGCTTTGGAACGCCTGTTCGCCTATCGACTGCAACCCCTCGGGAAACGTTATGCTTTCCAAAAACGTGCAGTTGTAGAACGCGAAGCCGCCGATTTCGGTAATACCGTCGCTGACAGTGATGTTTTTTATCGTCGCGTTGTTATAAAACGCACGGTCGCCAATCCTAACGACAGGCTTGCCGCGATACGAATTTTCTACCGTCACGTTACCGGACGCGCTTCCGGCACCGGACACCTCGTACGCACTGTCGCCGTTTATCAGCTTGTAGCGCAAACCGTTTTCGTAATACTTTGTGAACGTGATAACGCTCCAATCAGAGTTATTGGACGTTTCGCCGTCGCCTATCGCGCAGACTTGGACGGTGTAGTCACCCGGATCCAACTCGGACAGCGACATCGAATTGCGCCGCACGGTGTTATCTTTGCCTGCGACGTTTACGATATACCCGCGAGAACCGGCAACAGTATCCCAAGTGAGCACGTAGTTGTCGTTGATCGAAAGGTTTTTCGGGCGTTCAAGTCTGGGCGCGCCCGAACAAGCCGCCAAGACTCCCATACCTAATATAATAAACAATATCAGTGTTATAATATGCAGTTTCTTTTTCATATTACCTCCGTAACACCGAACATGCGGAACGCACGTCACGGTTAAGAGTCTTTCCTATTCCTAAATTCTCTGATTAACTCGTGCGGCCACTTAAACTTGAACTTGCGTACCGCTATATCGATAAGGAACAGAATTAGCGCTATGATAATCATCGCAAGACGAGGATCGACCACCCTGTGAATCTTGTCGACAAATTCGAGGAATACCTCGCTGGCAACCTCTATACTGTCGCCCTTGCCGAGAGTGGCGAGCATTTCCAAAGACTTACGGCCCGCTTCGTAATCGACAAACACGTCGTATTCCGCCGAATACGAGAACGTCTTATATATCGATGCATACGAAATTACGTCCGACGCATTCTTCTTTTCCACAAGAATGCGGTACACGCCGGCTTCCGTAGTCAGAATGTTGACACGACTGTAATCCTCGGTCGCACCCGCAGTAAAGGTCTGATAAACCTCTTCGTTCTCGCCGTCGTCGGATACCTTATATATAGTAACGTCTATACTTTGATCGCTTTCCAACGTGGTAAATATACTCATCTGGTTGCGGTAGTTTTGTTCGCGAAGCTCCAACATGATATCTGTCGGGCGCACGCTCTTTGTCGGGAACAGCGAGTTGACGACCTGTAACAAGAACTTGACTCCCATCGGGTCCGCCATAAAGCCCTGCGACCACGAATCATCCGCGCCTTTCAGATCGCACATAAAGCTGCCTACGTTGCCCGCGCCGTACGTCCATTCTGCGTACAGAGGTACATACTCTGCAAGGACGACCTGCGTGGCATCGCTCTTTAACCGCGTGCCGTAATATCCGCCAAGCATGGGCAAATCGTCGGGCAAACCTATCGTAGCCGCCGAGCTGTGCGCAACGACCTTCGGGGTAAAATCCTTCGGGATGTACTGGCGAATAGTATCCATAGTTAAATCGTCGCGAAGAATGTTGCGCAACTCGTTAAGATCGGTTACTCTGTAAAACTTACCGCCGCCCTCGTCCGCAATCTCTTGCATCTTCGTTGCTGCGGCAGAGTTTTCGGTAATGCCGATACCGACGACCGATATCGTTATACCCGCTTCGTAATTTGACTGAACAAACGGCATATACTTGTCGGCAGACTCTCCCGGCTGACCGTCGGTAATAAACAGAATGTGCTTCTTTTCGACGTCTCTCAGCTGTTTCAAGCCCAGGCCTGCTGCCTCGATCGGGCCGGCGTAGTTGGTGCCGCCTGTCGACGTAATATTGTTTAAAGCGTCGAGGAAAACGGTTCTTTGCGTTACACGCGTCATTTCAAGCTCAACCTTGAAGTCCGTTTCGAACGATATAATACCGCACCAGTCACGGTCGTTAAGCACGTCCAAACAATTAAACGCGCTGTCTCGTGCCGCGTCGAGACGGTTAATTCCCGAAGCGTCGTTACCGTTCATACTGCCCGAACGGTCGATAACAATTTGCAGTCCCAGCGGGGGCGTATAGTCGATAGCTTGAACGGGAAGCATACGCTGATACAGCGTATTAATCATGTCATCGCGGTTATACATATTGGCGGTAACGGTGCCGTCCTCGTCTATCTTGTTTCCGCCGACGGTAAACATGCCGCCGCCTATCGTATAAACATACGAGTTGAGTATTGCGTCAAACCCTTCGGGCATATCGGCATTGGCAACGTTCATCATTATCACTTGATCGTACGCGCAAAGCTCGGCAAGAGTGCTCGGAACCGCGGCGGCATCGTGAGAGTCCACAACGTCGACCTGATAGCCGGCTTCCGTCAAAATTTCTTTAAACTTGTCGGACTCGCCCGCATTGCTTTCCAAAATAAGCAATTTATCAAAGGTATCGAGATAGATGTACGAAGTGAATACGTTATTTTCATTAAGGTAGTCGCCCTCCGCTTCCATTTGGAAGGTAAGAACGTGCATACCCAAACGTTCAAAAGCGTGCTGCAACGTCAGGGTATTAGCGCCCCGGTTGAGCGTAAAGCTTTTGTTCGCAACACCTTCGCCATTGTCGAACATGGTAATGTTGATCGCACTTTCATGCGAGCTTTGTACCGTAAGCGTAACGGTAATGGGGTCGTCTACCACTATAGTTTTTTCCGGCAGACTGACGTCGACGATTTCCACGTCGTCAAAAACTTCGCCGTGCAGGTATTTGGTATCGACGTGAACGCCGTCGGCGGCAACCTTTCTGATGGCAGACATAGCTTTGCCGTCGGTTTCAATGCCGTCGCTGATAATGACTATTTTGGACGTTTCGGGATATTTGAGCAGTGTGCGTGCATAGGTAAGCGCGCTCTCGATATCTGTCGCCGACGTGTCGGGAAGATTAGAATCGCGATATTGCCTGTACACCTCGTCTCCGTCGTAAGAGAACGGCGCAGCATATACTTGATCGAACCCGAAAGTTACAACGCCCACTTTATACCGCGAGTCGCTGTAATCTATGACGTCTTTTACGAACCGGTCTATATTTGCGCCCGCCGTTTCGGTGCTATACGAAGAGTCTACGAGCAAGAGTATCTCGTTTTCGTCGTTTGGAACGTCGTACTCAAACGTTATGCCCGACAAAACAAGCACGGCCAACACCATTATGACACAATGCAAAACGAGCGACGTTATGCGGTTGCGGGTGCGGCGATACTTTTTAGCGACGCGGAAGTGCGGGAACAGCGCGAGAAAGAGAACGGGTATGAGCAGCAGCAGAAGCCATGCGTATGAAAAATTAATAGTAAAATTCGACATGTTTCTACCTCACTACACCCTTAACTCACGCGAATGTAACCACCATTCCGCAACGAGCAACAACAGCATTGTCGCAGCGAAATAGATGATTAAATCTTTGTTGAGAACGTCTCTCGTATTCTTTTCGACACGGGTGACGAGAATATCCGCTTCTTTGGTGATATAGCTTTCGTTATTGGGAATCTGAACAAAAAAGCTGTTCGATATAAGCTTTCCGGAAATGACCTCTTGCGTCAAGGTGTACGTACCGCTGCGCGAGATGTTGATCTTTTCGTACTCGCCCACCGGTATTATATACGTCTCATCCAAGCCGCCGCCGGTAAGGCCGAGCTCCAATCCGCGCGAACGCAGACGGATGTTCTCGTTTACCGCAAAGACGTTATTGGAATTGAGTATTGTCCGCATATCATCGGTATCCTCGGTTGCCGCAAGCGGGAAATAATAATTTAATATATTTCTGAACAACGTCGGCAAATGGACAATGCCGGGGAACGACGAGTTGTTCAAACTAAACGGCATTATCACGACCTTTGAGTCGGGCATGTTTTTTACCGCGAGCGCAGGATCGCCGCCGCAGTATAGTGCCGGTACGAACCCGCTGTCCGCGTCGAAACGCATAGGCGTGTATTCCGAAACGTAGATAGACGCCCAATCGAGATAGTTAATCAGCGGATTGCTATATCCGGGCGCAAGGTAAAAATCGCCGGAAGTAATGTATTTTGTATCCAAATACACTCCGTTCAAACCACGCGGAATAGCGTTCGGGTCTAAAAGCAAAACCACTCCGTCGGTAGGCATATCGGACGGCATTGTATGCTCGAAGATATAAAGATCGAACCCTTCGATAATAGGCGCACCGTCACGAATGTGCGTCACCGATATGTCATACTTGTTTTGATACACCGAACGAATGGCGCTCAAAGCCATAGGGACAAAGCTGTTAGGGCGCGAGCTGCAATACTCTACCCTAATCATTCGCGTGTCGGCATTGCCGTTGAACAAATAGAAAAAGTTGTCGTATGCAAACGAGTCGATACTGCTTCCCGTCGCGCCGGAACCGCTGATCGTAAAATACGCGTCGTCGAACGTGTAGATAGGCGTAATCTCGTCGGCGGTTCTGAACGTGATAATACTCACCTCGTCCGATATGAACGTAGCGCGCTGCGAAGTGAGCGGCACGTCAAACGTGATGTAATCATCACCTTCTTTTTGACGGTTAGCGCCGTGAACAACACCTTCGATGGCCAGTTCTCTGTCCGCGCCGTAAGAAGCAACTTCAAGCTCAAATACGTAATAGCCGTCCTCGAGCGTAGCCTTGCAATCGAGTATTGCGGCATTCCATTCACCGACTACACCTACGTCGACGATAGTAATCCCGCCTTTTTCTATATATTTGGTACCGGTAAACAAAACAATCTCGGCGCCGTCGTTGTCCAAAACAATCTCTTCCGCCGTCGAAACCGCGCCGTTTACGTCGCCCGTACCAAACGTACAGCATTCAAAAATGCCGTCTTTGTCGGTGGCGAGCAATTCATCGAACACCGCATTGATCTCGGCGCTCATGTCGGGCGTGGCGCGATGAACAAGAACCTCGTTTTCCGCACCGGCAAGAACTATCGACACTACGCCGTCTTTATCGGACAATACCGTATCGACCATTTCCTTTGCGCTGTCGACCGCTCTCTTGTAGCGAGTTGTGCTGTTGCTTTGAGCGAGCATGCTCGCGGACGCGTCTATAATAATGACTTTTTCGTTAGCAACGTCCACCTCGTGCGGTTGAACGGGCGCGCTCATGATAAATGCACACAAAATGATTATCAATATCTGACAAATCAAAATGAGAATGTTCCGTATCTTGTTGATAGGAACCTTCTTTCTGCGGTATTTTAAGCTTAACTTCCAAACGAAGGTACTCGATACTAATTTTTGCTGGTAGTTGGGCTTTAACAGGTAAATCAAAATGAGTATACCCAAGCCTAACAATCCCAAAAATCCTAAAGGCGCTAATAAACTCATTCCATTATACCTACCTTAAGCAATTCGCCGAACAGCATCCTTTCGATAGGCTTGTCGCACGACACGGATATAAACGCCGCGTCGCGTGACGCACAAAAAGATTGGATATCGTTTTGAAAATCGCGTAACGCGTCCTGGTACGCCAAAAGCATACTGCGCGTGACGTTAAGTCTCATGTTTTTCGCGTCTTCCAAATCCATTGCTTCGGCATCTATAAGATTGACCCTGCCGTCGTAGGTAGGATCTATCTCTTCGGGTGCAAGCACCTGAACCAATAAGACCTGACGTTTTTTATAGCAAAGGAAATCGACGGCCTTTTTCCAATCGCCTTCTGTAAAGAAATCGGAAATTATGACCGTTAAACCGTCGTTAGAGCCGACGTTCATGTCGTTCTTGATAGCCGCAAGCAGATCGGACTCGCCCTCGAACTCGATATTTTCCAAATCGCTGACCGATTTGTAGAACGTGGACTTTCCGACTATCGTTCCGAACGGATCTTCAACCTTGTCTTCTTTTACCAGTCTAAAAGAAAGCTTGTCCATATTGTGTACAGACAAAAATCCCAAAGCCGCCGCGACGCCGACAGCATAAGCAGCTTTTTGAGGATTTGCTTTGCTCATCGAAGCCGAGCAATCCAGATATATCTGCGTATGCATTTGTCTTTCGTCGGTAAACAGCTTTATAAAATGCTTTTCAAACCGGCTGTACAAGTTCCAGTCGATACGTCGAATATCGTCGCCGAGCATATATTCTCGGTAGTCTGCAAACTCGACGGTTTGACCGTATGTGCGAACAAGATGTTTTCCGCCGAAAAATCCCGATAAGTCCGTACGCAAATTCAAAGCCAAAGTCTCTAAGCGACTGAAGAAGTCGTCATTTAAATAAGAGACCTTCATTTCTATTTAGCTTTTCTCCGCTTGGATTTTTTCTTGTCGTCTTTTGCCGTTGCTTCCGCATTCGCGTCATCAGCGGCTTCGACAGCGGGCTGCTCTTGTGCGGGCTGCTCGCTTGCCGTCGCCGTCGCCTTGGCCGGCGACGCAATATCGTACTTTTTGCTCGTTTCGTCGATTATCATCTTAATGATATCATCGGCGGAAACGCGCTGGGCAATCGCCTCGAAGTTGAGTTTGAGACGGTGGCGCAAAACGGGATATGCAAGCTCGTGCAAATCGTTGTACGAAACGTTGAATCTGCCGCTGAGCAATGCTCTGACCTTAGCCGCCGAAATAAGCGCTTGTCCCGCACGCGGGCTGGCGCCGAGACGGACGTACTTCTTTGCCGCTTCGGACGCGCACTCGCTGTCGGGGTGCGTTGCCGAGCACAGCGTCATAGCGTAACGCATGACAGGTTCGGCTACGGGGATAGCGTTTGCGGTAGTGCGCATTTGCAAAAGCCCCTCGCCGTCGCAAGCCGCGTTGGCGACCTCGGCCATTGTCTTTTGCGTCATGTTGACTATGTCCATGAGCTCGTCAAGGCTGGGGTTTTTGACGATAAGCTTAAACATAAAGCGGTCCATCTGCGCCTCGGGCAGCGGATAGGTACCGTCCTGCTCGATCGGGTTCTGCGTTGCGAGAACGAAGAACGGCTCGTTAAGCTTGCGCGACACGCCCATAACCGTAACGGTATGCTCCTGCATCGCCTCGAGCAGAGCCGACTGCGTTTTAGGCGTAGCACGGTTTATCTCGTCGGCGAGAATGATGTTGCTGAAAACCGGACCGGGCTGGAACTGAAAGGTTGAATTTCCCTTTTCGTCCTTGACAACGATATTGGTGCCGGTAACGTCGGCAGGCATCAGGTCGGGCGTAAACTGAATACGCGAGAAAGGAAGATTGAATACTCGACCCAAGGAGCGAACCAAACGCGTTTTACCAACGCCGGGAACACCTTCGAGCAATACGTTGCCGCCGGCAATCATAGCTATAATCGTTCCTTCAACGACCTCTTTTTGTCCGATAACGTCGCGTTCAATCTGAGCAAAAATTTCCTTACACTGCTCACTGAATTGCGTGACATCTTTTTCAGTAACCATTATGAATTTACCTCTTTAAAGTTGATATGTGTTGTTGTATGAGTAGTACGCGTATGCGCGCTTTTTACGGCTTCAAGCCACCGAAGTAGCCTTCGATTATCTCACGGACGTCGGCGGGCAATTCTTTGCCTTCGGCAATCATCTGCATGGCCTCTTCCCAGATTTGTTGGTAATAATCTTTAACCGGCGTGTCGCCGTCCATCCATGTATCGTCCTGTTTGGATTGACCGGAGCCCGCACCGTCGCCGTAGCTGGGCTGACCGGGGCCGCCGTTGCCTTCACCACCGGGCTGACCGGGGCCGGGCTGACCGGGACCCTCGCCGGGCTGACCATTGCCGTTGCCGGGCTCGCCGGGGTCACCGGGGCCGTTGCCGTCGCCGTCGCCGTCACCGGGCTGACCGTCGCCGGGCTGACCGGGCTCACCATCGCCGTCACCGTCGCTCGGATCACCTTTGTTGTCGCTCATTTCAATAAACAAAGCGCACATTTCTAAATCTGCGGTAATGTTTTCGTCTAAACGCACAGGTTCGTTGCCTTCGATGTAACTGTCAAGCAGTCCGAACATCTGAAGGAGACCCAACATGTCGAGATACTGTGCGTCAATCCAACCGTAAAAATACCACCCGTCCTCGGCGACCGCCATGACGATTTCCGTAGACTCGCCGTCGGCAATCACCTGATCGGAGTCGCCCTCTATAAATCCATCACCGTAGGTGATATAGCTTACCGTGTGAAATTCTAATTCTTTGTCGACAATTTGCTCGGCAATCGCTTTCGCCTTGGGTATCGTGCCGTTATAGCTCAAAATACCTATCGTCTGAATAGGAACGTACGCTATAGCAACGGAGGCTACCGCAGCAATAATCTTTGTGGGAATACGCATGGCAAGCTTAGTGGCGCCCTTGGCCGCCATGCCCGCCGCTTTACCGCCCGCGGTCGTCGCCGCTTTACTGAGCGAAACAAGCGCCGCCTGCGCGTCCTCGCGCTGGCGCTGTGCGATATACGAATTGTCGCCTTGAAGCTCGTTCATAGTAACGATACGCTCTTCCAAGCCGAGACCGTCCACGCGGTGTGCCATAGATTTGGCAGTCGGGCGGAACATCCAATGATAAAACATGGGCGTAGCGGCTCCGGCAAGCGCAACTCCGATTATCGGCGCAATCCAAAAATACTCGAAATCGACAAGCCAAAAAATAAACGTGAGCACTGCGGCGACAAATAAGCCGATAGTAAATCCGCAGAGCAATGCTTTGATTATTCCCTCTTTTTTGAGACGGGAACAATACTTGTTGTAAATCTGATTGCTGTCCATAATAACCTCCTCTTTTTTGCGCCGATACAGATGTATAGCGCTAATAAAAAGGCACCGCAATATAAATGCGACGCCTTTGTCGAGTAATATTGTAAGTATATCATATAAAAATCATGTTTGTCAAGCAAAAAAACGCATTATTCCACGCAATTACCCCGCTTTATACATTATATTATGCATAAAAAACGCAAATAGTATCGGTCATACTTGTATATTGTTATGCGCTTCGTGTCCGCTAATACAAAAAGGTCGGTTACTTCCGACCTTTTGCTTTGCTTAAATGCGCTGAGCGCAACCGCAATATTATCTGTTTTCTGTTATCTGTTATATCAGCGGTTTCCCGCGCTTACGGTCTTGTGTAGCCCCACACGATATTCGCGGCGATAACTCCGTCGGGACGGGTCTCGTAGACGGGATCGGGATTGACTGGCTCCTCGCCCTCTTCGGGTTCTTCGGGTTCGGGCGTAACGTCGACCTGCTTGGAATTGTAGTTCCAGTATTCCGACCAATCGTCGGGCGCTTGGGTGCGCGTTTCGATGTTGATGGTCTGCGACGAAGTCCAGCCGTCAAACGCGTAGTCGCGTATCTCGGTCACCGTTTCGGGTATGACTATCGAGGTAAGCGAGGTGCAGCCCGCAAACGCAAACTCGCCGATATACCCGACCGATGCGGGAATTTCGATGGACGCGAGCGTGGTGCAGCCGTCAAACGCGTGGCTGCTGATATACTCGACGGTACTCGGAAGCGTTATCGAAGCAAGCGAAGTGCAGCCCGCGAACATGTAGTTCATAACGTCGTCGAAGCCCTCTTCGAGCGTCACCGAAGTGAGCGCCGTGCAGTTTTGGAATACGTTCCAACCGAGATTATCGAGCTTACCCTCTATTGTCACCGATTCGAGCTGTTTGCAATCGGCAAAGACGTCGGAATACACACTTACGCCTGCGGGTATCGTTACGCTTTCAAGCGCCGTGTTTTGGAGCGCGTTCGAGCTGAGGTATTCAAGCTTTTCGGGCATATTGATTGTCGTGAGCTTGACGCAGTTTTGGAACGCGCGGTAGTCGATACCTGTATGACTGTCGGGCAACTCTACCTCGACGAGGTTTTCGCAGTCCGCAAAGCCTCTGACGTACGTGCATACCAAGTTGGGCTCTACAATAAGCTTGGTAAGATTTTTGTTGCCCGCGAACACGTCGCTGCCCATGCCTGCGAGGTTGGAAGGAAGCGTAAGCGTTTCAAAGCCGCAGTTTTCAAACGAGCTGTCGCCCAAACGGAAGTCAACGTCGGTCGGCCATGTTACGTTTTTGAGATTTACGCAGTTGCCGAAGGTCTGGTCGTCGCGCGTCTTGTCGCCCGAATAACCGCCGCCGAACCACATAACGTTGGACAGTACGACGCTTTCGAGATTGGTGCAGCCGTGGAACATATATTCGGGCATAGCCGAGTTGATTGTATACGAATAGCCGACATTGTAAGTAGTGTAAGACATTGTATATGTGGTAAACCACATACGTCTGACGTTTATAGGCGAAAGGTCGACGCTGGTAAGCGAAGTGCAGTCGGCAAACACGCCTCTATCCTCGCCCTCGGGGCCTAAACCTTGGGCAAAGCCGAGCGGCGAAGCGTTCTCCTCGAACGTGATAGTTTCCAAAGCCGAGCAGCCTGCAAAGCACGCGTTGCCGAAGTAGGTTATGCCCGCAGGCACATACAGCGACTGCAAGCTTGTGCAATCCATAAATACGTACTTGGGAACAAGCTTGAGCGCGGTGGAAAGATGTACGCTTTCAAGCTTATCGCAGTCTCTGAACGCACCTTGCATAATTCTTGTTACCGTGTCGGGCAGGTTAAGCTCGACAAGACCGCTGCCACGGAACGCTTCCATATAGATCTCTGTGAGAGACGTGGGAAGATCGATATGTTCGAGCGACTTACAGTTGTAGAATGCACCCCCGTAAATGTGCGTGATCTCGTCCGGCAGAGTTACATGTTGGAGCGACGTGCAGTTGTAGAACAGATATGCGGGAACATACTTGTTGGTGCCTGTCACGGTGTTATACAAATGAGGACGGTTGCCGAGCTCAATCGACTTGAGCGACGTGCAGTTGTAGAAAGCGCCGAGAGATCCAATCGTGGTAATATTGGAGCCTGCCGCAATGCCGAGCTTGGTATCGGACGGGGTGACGGTAACCGTTTCGAGATCGGAGCAGTTGGCAAACGCAGCGTTGCCGATTTGGTTGACCGTTCCGTCGAGAGTAAAGCTTGTAATTCCTGTGTTGAAGAACGAGCCCGTACCTATGGATACTATTCCGCTCGGAAGCGTTACCGAAGTAAGGCTCGTGCAGTCGGCAAACAAGTAGTTAGCGACATAATTGGTATATCCAACCGTCGTCAACGTCGCGTTGTTGTATATCTTGCAACGAGTGGACAAGTCTATAGATTTGAGCGACTCGCAGCCGCCGAATACGCCGCGGCCTGTCAAGCTACCTGTCGTGGCAAAGCTCAACGCGGTGGAGCCCGGCGCAAAGCCGAGACCGGTAACGCCGTCGTCCGCCTCGAAGGTTACGGTTTCGAGCAGCTCGCAGCCCGCAAACGCGGCGGAGTTTATCGTCTTGACCGTGCCCGGTATTGTTATGCTTTCGAGCAGCTTGCAGTCCATAAACGCATAAGTACCGATGGTAAGCATGCCTTCGGGCAAAGTCATTACGCTCAAAGCGGTGTTGTTAAACGCATAGCTGTTTATCACCGTTAAAGTGGACGGCAACGCTACCCTGCCCAAGGAAAGGCAGTTTTGGAACGAGTTACTGCCTATCTCGGCGGTGCTGCTATGGAGCGTAACAGTAGAAAGCGCGGTGCAGCCGTTAAACATGTGGTTGGGAACAGTAATCGTCGTGGCGGTCGCGGAGTTATAGATAGGACGCGTCGAAAGGTTTATCGATTCGAGCGACGTGCAGAAAGCGAACGTACCACGCGTGTTGCTGTTTGCCGTCGCCGCCGTGCCGCTGATTATAACGAGCTTATCGGAGCTCTGAGCAAACGTAACTGTTTCGAGCGACGTGCAACCGGCAAACGCACCCTTGCCCAACGACTCTACCGTCGCCGGAATGTTGACCGACGTTATTGTTGTGCAATCCATAAACGCACCGTCGTTAATCGTCTTAACAGATGCGGGGATCGTGAAGTTGCCGAGTTGTGCGCAAGCGGCAAATGCGTTTGTGCCGATAGTTTCGATATCGTTGGCAAACACTATCGTTTTAAGGCTTGCGTCTTTGTTGAACATGTACTGCCCTATCGCCTTTGCGCCGCCGGTAAAGGTGACCGTTTCAAGGTTTTCGCACTCGGAGAATATATAATTTCCCACAGCGTCGGGCAAGCCCGCGATAGTAACTTCGGTAACGCCGGAGTTTGCAAAGGCATACTGACCTAAAGTTTCGAGGTCGGGCAACGTAAGCTCGTCGAGCGCCGTGCAGTATCTGAATGCGTACTGACCGATGCTCTTTACCGTATCTGTAAAGGTTATCTTTTCCAAACTCTCGCAGTTCTGGAACGCATAGTCGCCTATCACCTCAACGCCTTCGGGAATTGTATACTGCGTGTCGTTTCCGATATACTGCACGAGCGTTTTGCCGTCCTTACTCAACAGCGACTTCATATCCGAGCTGACGGTGAATGACGCGTTGCCGTCGGCAACCGTTACATTCAGCTGTTTGCAGCCTAAGAATGCCGTAGACGCTATGGTTTCTATCGTGCTCGACAGCTTGATATTCTTAATTCCGCTGTTAAGGAACGCATTGGCGTTTATCGTGGTAAGACCTTCGGGTAAGATTATATTGGTAAGCTTTTCGCAACCCTCAAAGGCTTGAGTGCCGATAGTCGTAAGCACGGAGCCGTCACCCGTAAAAGTAACCGTATCTAACTTCGTGCAGTTTTGGAACGTACACTTGCCGATAAACTTGGACGCATTGGTCGGAATAGTCACGCTCTCCAAATCCTTGCAGTTCGCAAATATATAATACGTCGCAGTATCATTCGTTGAGCTCGTAATCGTATCGGGAATTACGATCGAGATTAAGCCGGAATATTCAAACGCGTAATCCTTGAGAGAGGTAAAGCCGGTCAAGTCGAACGACTTTAAGTTCGTGCAGTTGAAGAACGCACTGCTGGCTATTGTGACAAGCTTGCGCTCTGCATTGACTCCCTTGTCGACAAACGTTACCGTAGAAAGCGACGTGCAGCCGAAAAACTCATACGAGGGTATTTCCGCAAACGATTTAGTAGGTATGGTGACCGACGTAAGCGCCGTATTAAATCTAAACGCATAGCTGCCTAAAGAAGTAACGGACGACGGTATGACAAACGACTTGATTGCCGTGGATTGGAACGCATAAGTACCGATCGTTTTAAGGGCGTCGTCTTTACCCGTGTCGACGATTGTAAAGCCGTGAGCCGAGTCCCCTGCGCAATTCTCGTCGACGCAGGTTTCGGGGTTATGGCTGCCGAGGTTGGAGCAACCGACAAAAGCATAGCTACCTATCGAAGTAATCGTATTATCGATAGCTACCTTTTTAAGACCTTGTATGCCAATCTGAACGCTCGCACTCGAAGTGCTGCCGGCGGTAGTGGTGTTGGGATAATAAACTGTCGTAGTCGTGCCTGTGCCGCACAAATAACCTTGGATGGATCCGCTGCCCTTTATCGTCAGCTCCTCGAGCGCGTTGCACTTGTAGAACATGTGGTACGGCAGCACCCCGTTGGTGGCGATTGTTGCCGTTTTCAGCTTGGGACAGTTCGCGAATGTACCTTTTAAGCCGTTTGTATCGTTTTGTGTGGTAGTGGTAGTAGTCGTTATCGACAGATTTTTGTTAGTGTTAAGCTTAATCTCGACCGACGTCAGTTCCGCGCAGTTGGCAAACGCAGACTCGCCTATCGTAGCGACCGTAGCGGGCAATATCACAGAGGTTATACCGCTGCCGTTAAACGCGTTCTTGTTTATGGTCGTAACGTTAGTCATTACCACCTGCGTAAACAAGCTGCCTGTAAACGCGTTCTCGCCTATAGTACTTACCGCTACGGGCAGAGTAAGCGTACCGCCGCCCGCATTGGAAAACACGCCTGCGTTTATAGCCTGTAATTGCGCGTCCTTGTGAATAGTAAGCTCGGTAAGCTCGGCGCAGTCCGCAAAAGCGTTCAAACCGAGACGGGTCGTGCGCTCGGGCAGGTTGACCGTTTTAAGGCTCGAACACCCTTGGAAAACCCCTTGCGTATCCGAAGTGCCGCCCACGTCGAGCTTGCTTGCAGCGTTTGCGTTGTCGGGCGTGAAGTACGCCGTTTGCAGGTTGGTGCAACCGTAGAACGCGCCCGCGCCGATAGTCGCCACGGTGTTGGGAACCGTAACGCTCTTTAAATATGTGTTACCCGCAAACGCTCCGGCATCGATTGTCGTTACGCCTTCCAAAACCTCGTAGCTTTCTGCATTTTTGTTGGCGGGATACAGCATAAGCTCGGTCTTGGCGGCGTTGTAGATAACGCTGTCCTCTATATAGTACTTGGTGTTGCCCGTAAGGCTGATCGACTGTATGTTGTCGCAGCCGGCAAACGTAGCGACGTCAAGCTCGGACAGCGATGACGGCAGAGTTATCGTCGTCAGGCTGCTGCCGTCAAACAGTGCGGAGCCGAGAGTCTGGACCGTGTTGGGAATAACTATTTCGGTAAAGTTCGTTTGCGCAAACGCTCTGTCGCCTATTTTGGTAAGCTGCGAGCCGTCCGCGAACGTGAATTCCGTTATGCGCGTGCAGCCGTCAAACGCACTGGCGCCTATCTCTTTGACGGTGGCGGGAACGCGAATTATGTTCAAGCCCGAGCACTTTCCAAACGCATATTTTCCTACATGCGCCAACCTGCTATTTTCGCCGATATTAAGCGTGTGCAGCATGGAGCAATCGTAAAATGCGTAATCGCCGATATAGGTAAGCCTGTCGGGCAACGAGAGCATGGTGATACCGATAAACCAGTTGAACGCACCCGATTTTCTGGCTACCGCATCAGCGTCGTTGCTTGCGTCGTTTATTTTAAGGTCGACTTCGGTCTCACCCTCCGGCGTCGGTTGGAAGGAGAACGACGTAATGTTATAGCACGTTGTAAACGCGCGGGCGTTAATGCTTGTAACGTTATACGGAATAACAACCGCTTTCGTTCTGGACTGCGGGCAGATTATGACCTCGCGGATTTCATCTGTAACCTCGCCGTCCTCGTCTGTAATAACGTCGTGATAGTAGATTATGCCGTCGTCGGTATAATACTTGCCGCCCTCTTTAATGTTTATGGCATTCAGCGCCGAGCAGTATGTAAACGCGTCGGCAGCGAATACGTCATAGTAGTCGGAAACGTCGTTACCGTTATCGTCGAACTTCTTTATATACGTCAATCCCTTAGGCAGATTGACCGTTTGAAGTTTGGAGCACGAATAGAATGCGCTCGGACCAATAGTTATTTCGTTGGTGTTGTCCTCCGCAAACGTGACGGTAACAAGCCCCATACAGTTGTAGAAGGCGCTGTTCTGAATAGCGTAAACGGTGATCTCACCATTGTCGTTAGTCTTGTTCTTTACCGATTTGGGTATGGTTATCGACGTCAAACCGCGGCAGTTGTAGAACATAAACTGCGGGATTGTTTCGATACGCTCGGGCAGATTGATAGAGTAAAGCTGCGAGCAGTTGTAAAACGCGCCGGACGACGCCGCAGGATTGCTCGTAGTGCATGTATCGTAAACGGTAAGCGTGTTTGCAAGGTTGCCGCCTTCGAATATTACACGTTGAAGCGACGAGCAGCCCGAAAACGCCTTAGCCCCGATTTCACTGACCGTGTTGGGAATGTTTATCTCTTCCAACAACGTGCAGGACAAAAACATTGCGTGCGGAATCTCGGTCATGCGTGCGGGAATATTTATTTCCGTAATGCCGCAGTTTGCAAATATATTTGTGGATTGGTCGTTAGTACTGGAAGTGGTTACGTCTGCGTACCTGCCAAAGGTAAGCGTCGTCGCGTAATCTATGTCGCTATCCTCATCGACGTTTGCGGGCGGCTCTTCAAAAGTTACCTTATCAAGCGCTCTGCAGTAATAGAATGCGCCGTATCCGATGTGGTGCACAGTTGCCGGAATCGTGATATTATCTATTTTTTCGAGATAGTAAAACGCATAGTCGCCTATTTCGGTGACGTACTGCGGCATAACGATTTCGGTTATCGCTTTGTCGTTATAGAACATTCTATCGGGTATTTTTGTTATGTAGTCGTTGAGCGTTACCGTGGTGAGACCGGTGCAGCCCTCAAACACTTTTTCGCCCAGCTCTATTGCGCTTTCGTTCTCGAACGTGACGGTTGTAAGCGCGGTGCAGTTCATAAACGCTTCGTCGCCTATCGACTTGACGTTTTTGCCTATCACTATGGCGGTCAGCGAGGCGTTGCCCTTAAAAAGCTGAGCGCTCAAAACCTTTACCTGATCGGGCAACGAAAACTCGCCAGTTCTGCCCAGCGGGTAGAACAGCATTTCCTCAAAGCCTTTGGTGAACAAAACGCCGAGGTATGTCTCGAAGTGCTCATTATTCTCGTCTACCGTTATTTCGGCAAGCTTGGTGCAGCCGCCGAACACGGCTTCGCCTATTTCGCAAACATACGCGGGCAAATCGATTTCGAGCAGCGACGTGCAACCGTTAAAGGCAAAGTCGCCTATTGCGAGCGCCGCCGTCTTGCCGTCTTTAAGCTCGCCGAATTTTATCGTGTCAAGCTTGGTGCAGCCCGCAAAAGCGTACTGCTCTACCTCTGCAAGGGTCGCGGGAATAAATATTTCGGTAAGCCCTGTGCATTTGTGGAACGCATACTCGCCCAGTTTGGTGAGTGTATCGGGGATTTCAAACTTTGTCAAAGCGTTGCAGCCCGCAAAAGCATACTCGCCTATCTCGACCACGTTGCCGTTGGTCGAGTCGAACGTGGCGAGCTTGGTGCAGCCCTCGAACGCGTGTGCGCCGATTTTAAGGTCAAAAGGATCGACGACGTCGGACTTAAACGATACCGTAGTCAAATTAGTGCATTTATTAAATGCGTAGTCTCGTATTTCGACGGCATAGTACGGCAGCTCGACGCTCGTGATTTGCGTGTTGGATACAAATGCGCGCTCGCCGATAACAGTAATGCCTGTCGGAAGCTCGAGCTTGCCTACGACAGCCTTTATCGGGCAGTAAAGAATGGTGGTTTTTGCCGCGTCGGTCAAAAATCCGGCAACCGCGCCGTACTTTTTGCTATTCGCTTCAACTTCGATGGTTTTAAACGCGTTGCACGTTACAATCATTTCGGGGTTGAACGAACTAAGACGCGCAGGAATCTTTATACGTTCGAGCTTAGATAACGAATAAAACGCTTGGTTTTCAATCACAAGCGCTTTTACATTGCTATCCTCGGCAACCTCGCCGCCATCCTCGAACTCTATGTCGGTAAGCGACGAACACAGATAAATCGCCTGACCTTCTATTCTGACAACAGATGTCGGAATGATGATCTTGGTGGCTTTTGCGTAGTACAACGATCTGTACGGCAGCACAGTCGTTCCTGCTTGGACCTTGTATTCAGCGTCCGCCTTTCCGCGCGGGTAAATCCACAACGCTTTGGAGGTGATATTTCCGAAGTCGTCCAATACGTCGTGGTACAGCACGCCTTCGTGGCTGCTGTACTCGGGAAGAACGGTACCCTCTACGTCGTAAACAATAAACTGTTCTATGTTAGTGCTTGAATTGAATCCGTTTGTATCGACGTACTTGATTGAGTTTGGGATGCGCACGGTCTTGAGCATGGTGCTGCTCGTAAAAGACGCACTGCCGATTTCGGTGACCTTGATGTAGCGCGTAGTGCCGGGCTCTCTGTACGTCGCGGGGATAGTAAGATCTGCCGGTGCGTGCTGCGTCCAGTATTGAGTGTTTTTGGATATGCGGTATGTGCCGTTGGTCAATTTCTCAAACGAGAAAATCGAGTTCCAGCACGCATACACGGTCATGTTGCGCGATATGCCCCAATCGCTTATGCTTTTGCCGGTCTCGTCGGTGTAGCGCACTTCGAGGCCCTCGGAATCGCTGTACCAACCCGCAAAAACAAGCGAGGTGTCGTCGTTAGTCGGAATAGGCCATTGGTAGGGACGTCTGTACGTCACTTTGCCCTTTTCCGAGCCCGCGGGAAGATCGCCGTTTTCAAACGTTATATCATAGGTTTTGGGCGACCAGTTTGCATATAATACGAGCCCGCCGATATTGCCGAAATACGTATCGGTATAACGCGCGCCAAAGCCATCCGCGCCGTACGGCGATGTGTACCAGCCTGCAAAGGTGTAACCTGTTCTTGCAAACCCGGTGCCGTCGGGGAGCTGCACTCTGTCGCCCAGTGCGTAATACTGCGTAGGCGCGTCGCCCTCGCCGCCGCGAAGATCGAACGTTACCGCTTCGGCCTTGACCTTAATCTGCGCCCAGCTCGACGCCTTGTTGGCGCCGTCGACAAAGTTGATGTAAATCGTGTTTTCGCCTGCTTGCGTGAGCGTGACGGGCAAACTGTTGGTGCCGTCAGTCACTTCAACCGCGGTCCCGTCGTTTACGCGAACGTTGTACTTGACCGCGCCGATAACGCGCCGCCACGAAACGACGCCGGCGTTATATGTAAGGCTGCTGTACAGCGCGTAGTAACGCGCGTCGACGGTGTCGCTCCACAGCGATGTCTTGTCTGCATTTTTTGCGAGAACGCGAATCTGATAGTCGCCGTTTGCTTCCCAGCTGATGCCTTCGACCGTAGAAAGGTCGAGCGAGTTCGTTGCAGTCGAAACGGTCTGACTGGCGATATACACGTCGTAGCCCGTAGCGGTCGCGTCGCCGTCCCAGCTGAGCACTTCGCCGACAATGCGGACGTTGCTCGGTGCGGCAAGCGAGGTCTTTTGAATAGCAAGCTCTGCGGGCGCAGGCGAATTGTAACCGTTGGTGTAAGGCGTGACCTTGACGGTTATCGTGCCGTTGCAGCCCTCGTACGTCTTGACCGACATGCGCGTAGTGTTGCCTACGTCGACGGTCACATTGTGCGAGTGTTCGCTGTTTTCGCACGAAAGCTCGACGGTGTAGCCCGCGGCGCCCTTTACGCTGTTCCACGCCACCGTCTCTTCGGCTTGATTGTAGCGCAAGCCCGTAACGTCGCCAAGCGGACGGGTGTAATAATACGTTTCGGAAACCGACGAGGCTTTGCCCGCCGCGACCGCTGTCACGGTGAACTCTATGCCTTCCGATTTCATCATACAGTTGATAAAGTTGTAGCTGGTCGAATTACCGTTGTCTATCTGCGTGTGTTTGTGGTATTCGTCGCCGCACTTTACATCGATAAGATATTTTTCGGCGCCTTCAACGGCATTGTAGATAAGCGTCGACGGCTCGACGACCGTAAACAGCGAAACGGGCGTAAGCGTTTTGTTGTCGTAATAACGGATAGCCGGCTCGGAATTGTTGCTTGCGTCTCCGCTCGCGGCGACCGCCGTTACCGATATCACGTACTTACCTTCCGCCAAGGCCGAAAAATCAATGTCCATGGACGTAGGACCGTAGGAATCGTCCTTGCGTACTTCGCTGCCGTCGGGGCCCGTCACGAGCACCTTGTACGCACTCGCATTGGCGTTACTGCCCCAGCTTATACCACTAGCCCTAACATCAACGACGGGCTGTGCGAGCTTTGCGGTAACTTCGTTGCTCTGCCACAGCGCGTAAAGCGTCGTGCTCGCGCTGAACACGGTGTCGGCTTCGAGCCTGTACGAAAGCGCCTTCGTCTTGCGGTCGGCGCTGTACGCCTTGACCCACCAGCCAGCAAAATTGTAGCCTTCGCGCGTCGGCGTGACTACGTTGTAGAGCTTTCCGCCGACGGTCTGCTTTGCCGCAACCGCGGGCGCGCCGTCATAGTCGAGATCGAATTTTATCTCGTATTCGGCACGACCGAATACCGGCTCCACCCAGCGCGCATACAGCGTAATGTCGCTCTTGACAGGATTGGCGCCAAACACGAACGGCGAAGTATACTCACGATCCGTGTACCAACCGATAAATACCATATTTCCGTTGACGGGATCGGCCGGTCTGGTCACGGTTTTACCGTTTATAACGCGCACCGACGAAACAGCCGTGCCGGCACCGGTATCAAACGACACAGTGTACACTATGCGTTTGGTAAAGTTCCAAACACCCCGCCCTTCGCCCATATCGACGGCAAGGATATCGTCGTTTAGAGTCGCGTTGTACTTACCTATATCTAAATTTAACTCTAATTTAGCGCCGGATATAGTGTACGACCCAACGTAGTTGTTGTCGGTCATTACAAGCGTGGCAGTCGCGCCCTTGCCGAGCGTAACCAGGTATTCCCCGTCGTCGGCGTCGTAGTAATAAACGCCGATTTCCGGACCTTCCGTGACGACAGGAGCCTCGGTTTTGCTACCACAAGCAATCAACAATCCGCTCAACGCAGCGACGACCGCAAGTAACATACCGTACAGCAATTTGAACCGTTTCATAATATAATCTCCTAAAAGATTGTTACAAATTCGCACAAAAAAGGCGCGCAATAATATTGCGACGCCTTTGTCGATTACGTAATTATATCACACACATATATTATATGTCAACTAATTTTAGAAGCATGCTCATATATTTTCACTCCCAGTTCTTTGACACATTTTTTGATAGCGAGTTTATAACCAAAAGTAGTTTGCGCAGACAATAAAAAGAAACCTGTAAAACTACCCTTTATATTTCATAAGAAATTCTTCGACGCTATTTACATGCCTGTTTGCAGGATGATACGTCCAATAGGCAGGAATATCCATACATATGTCGCTCGTAATATCCACAATCTTACTATTCTTATTTAATCTTCCATTGAGTTTTTGTAGAGATAATCCGAACGCAACCGCCATGGATACATAATATGACGGACCAATTACAAACAAAAGTGCATCGGGATTTGTAATTTCTATTTCGCGCTGCAACAGTGATTTTTTATCCTCCCCTTCTCCATACGGAGCGGATAAATATTCTTCGCCTTTATATGTAAGTGTACCTTTATAATCCTTATTACCATTGCTGTAATAAACATTGTCAATGTTGTTCCAACATACGCTAAAATCGTTAGCTTTGAGTTTACGAAAAACATCCCAAAAACGCGAATTATTATAGTCAATTTCGAAACGGCTGCATTTATTAGGCGTCTTAAGTTGATAAAGTAAATAGTCGATTGCCCATTCTTGCGACTCACGCGGTTTATAACCGTATTTGTTACAATCATCCCTCCATATTCCATAGCGACGCGCTTCTTGACCGATAACCATTACACGTCTACTCTTTGCCTGCGCGTAATCTTCAGTTACTCCCATATAGAAAGGGCATGATAAATACATACCTTTCTTATCTTTGTTATCTCCGTTATATAAACCATCTTCAGTGCAATCGGTTTTGTCATACTTCATATAAAGCTCAAATTTTTCTTTAACCCATCTACCGACGACCTCACGAAGTTTCTTGTTCATTTCTTTGAATCTCATAATAATCTCCTTTTAATTCTACACATACAGTTTTGCTCAAATTGATATGGTTTTCTCCCGCAAACACATGATATTTAAAGTTTTGCATATTTCTACCCAATAATTGCGTACGAAAATCTTTCACGCAATATAAATTCAGCTTACCGTTTTTAATGCCGTCAAAATGTCGAATAACCCTATCAATTCGTTTATCATCTCTTTTCCTCTACTTGCCCGTCACTTGCATTGTAATCGTAGATTATATACCACCCCGCATTTGGTCCAAATTCGCACTCCAACTTTAAGCCGTCATTATTACAACGCAAATTGAACATATTTATTTCCCGCCACTCATCTTCGGGAGTACGCAACAGCATCCCGCGAAGCTGTGCTGTAACCAAATGCGGCTCGCAATCGATTTGTTCAAGCGGAACGATAAAATGCGCGTTATGTACTTTTGCAATATCTTTTATTGCCGTAAGCTTTTGCGCGGTTTGTAATTTTTGCTTGCCGTGACAGTTGCGTATCCCTCTTACTATTACTATTTCCGAATCCATCGGATTGATTTTATCAATCTCGTCCACGGCACATTCCTCAATCGGCTTACCGTATTCAATAGACAAGAACTTCAAAAAGTCTTGCAATACCGTTTCGTTCGCGCACGCGATAACCGCAAGAGGCGTTTCGGTTAACAACTCCACTGTCTTTGCATTTTCCATAATTTTCTCCTTGTGCTAATTATAACATAAAATTTGAGCAATCTCAACCGCTCTACCTCTATAATCGCCTAGCTCAACAATTTTCATCGTGTTTTTGAAAAATTTTTAAAATTATTTTTAACCCCGTTTTTCTCCGCACTCGTTCAAATATAACACCACCGACGGTAAAGCCGTCGGGGGCAGTTGTACAAAAAAACACTTTTCGGAGGGGTAGTATGTTTGTTGTACAAAAAAACACTTTTGCTTTTGGCAATAAAAATTGACTCTACAAACACATATTTGTGATTCCGTTCGCCGCCGAAAGGCAAATTTCGGGACAAAAATACCACATTTTACCCAAAAACACTAAAAAAGTTGGTCGATATGAATGTGACATATCGACCAACTGAACTGTGTTACTTTAACCAAAAATAGTTTTTTGAGCTGTTTTTGATAGTTTGCTTAACCAAAAATAGTTTTTGTATTTTTCAATATAAAATGACCGCATGAACACTCACTTAGACAGACAATTGGCTGTTTAGTGTGAATTTCGGGCGAAAACGGCTATTTTACATCTCAAAAACGAAAAAACGGATCTATAAGCAAACTACTTATAGGCCCACTGAACTGGTACACCCGACAAGATTGTGCGCGGACTGCGCGCACGGGCTTCGGCTACGCTGAGCGCCTAGCGAACTGCGTGCCGAATGTCTTTACTTTTTGCAATACAAGCTATTCTATTTATTGTCTTCTTTTAACAATATTTCGCACTGCACGCTACTCACTATGTGAATGCACCAATATAAATGCCCCCGCTACGCGGAGGCATTTATATTGGTACACCCGACAAGATTCGAACTTGCGACCCTCAGAATCGGAATCTGATACTCTATCCAACTGAGCTACGGGTGCGTATTAACTTACTTTATTGTGCTGTTAGCATAATCACAAAACAGCATATTCATAATATCACTGTATGCGGAAAAAAGCAAGTTATTTGAGGTCGTTTGTTATTCGAGGAGTAAATTTATCCGCTTGCGGGAGCAAATTTGCGACGACGACAAATTTGGTGTAATACCCCCCCCCCGCAGCACGGCTAGCGGAACTTGCGAGAGAAGCGGGCGAGTCCAGAGATGTGTAAAACAGCTCTGGGGGTATAATACCTAATTTATTCGATTATGCGGAAGTCGTAGTTTTCGCACACCATTTCGAACCCGACGGCGCTGTAAATTTTATTCGCCGACGGATTGGTCTTGTCCACAAACAAAACGAAGCCTTTATACTCGCCCATTAATTTTTTGCAAAGCTCGTGCACCATTGCCTTGCCGTAGCCGCGGTTTCTGTATTCCGGTTGAGTGTAAACGTAGCTTAACGTTGCATAGCGCCCGTGCGGCTTAGCTTGTACGATGGACACGGGTATTCCATTTTCGTTTTCGTACACAAACAAATTTCGTTCCGCTACCATTGCGTTAAACTTATCCATAGCAGTTTCGCGGTCGATTTGCTCGTGTACTGCTTCCGCTTGCATTGCCGCAATCCAATCGACGACAAATTGGTCGTTTTCGGTAACCGGTCTTAATTGACCGTTTACTTCCACTGCGTTTAACTTTGCCAGACGCAAAATATCCATGCCGAAATGCGGTTGCATTTTTTTGCCCGTAAGTTTTTCATACTCGTTTGCAAACGCCGAACACACCTCGTATTCGCCTTGCACGCCGCGTATAGCAATATCGTTTTCGACAATATATTTTGCCAAATACGCCGTGGCACAAGTGCTTCCGCGGCTCAGTCCCGCCAACTGCAAATTGAACGGGTATGCGTTCAAAAACAACAACTCTATCCCGTTATTCTCATCTTGTACCGCGCCGCGAATATTTTGCGGCGACAATTCTTTATCCGACCCGTCGAGGTTGCGCAAAAACAAATTGAGCTGTAACTCATAATCGGACAAAACTTTTGCATAATCTTTTTCGAACTCTCGATTGTTCGGACTAAATTTGATATTAAAACTTTTCATAACGTCTAAAAAATACGAACCGCCTAAGCTATAGCTTCGGCGGAAAGTTGGTTCTTTTTGTAGCTTTGATTACTGCCACGGATGCTGATTTTTGGGTTTGCGTTATAAACGACTTGCGGTCTTGTTAATCTTCTTTGGAACCAAAATTCGGAATTTGGGGCAAGTAGTTTTCGCTAATGTACACATTTCTGTACCCGTACTGTCCAAGCCCCAGTAAAACATTCTCCGACACATCTAAAGTGATAACTTCATCTGTTGGTATATTAATCATCTGCATATCGGCCGCATCGAATTCAACCGAATCGTAAAAACACGTGACGCGAGTTTTGTGCGCGTCGGAAAATACATACTTTAAATTAAGTGTGTAAGAATAAACATTGTTTGTTCCGGAGTAGTCGAGCACATAACATACATGATATTTAGCCGTGCCGTTTTCGGCAAAAACCAAATAACTCTGCTGTGCGGCGGGCTTACGCACATCGTCTTGCGGAATATACTTTGTACCGTACTTTAACGGAGTTTCGACACTGACACTGTTAGCGGTTGTACCATCGCCATTATTCTTGCCCGACGGCGTTGTAGTATTGTTTCCGCACCCTACTAAGCAAGTTGCCAAAGCCATGGCACAAGCAACGGGAAGTATTAACTTTGTCAAGAGCTTTTTCATTATCGTTCCTCGCGTTGGATTCTATCTAATTATATCACTTGCCTATTTAAGTGTCAACTTTATGCTGCAAGTTTTTCCGGCGCTAAACAATGAACGCCGTCGATATTTTTATTACCGACGGCGTTGTTTGTTTTACCTTTTTATTTTGCTTTTTTCTTTTTTTCGGGCTTAGGCGGGAAGTTGGTCTTTTTTGTGGCTTTGATTATTGCCACGCCCTTATCCGCGACCTTGCCGCCAAACGGCTTATACGTAAGCAAGTCGGTATAATCGTCCTTAGGCAACTGCGGCGCATACGCGCTGCCCGAATTGTTGACAACCACGTACACAACGTCGTCGCCCGCTTTTCTCTTAAAGAACATTACGCCATTGTCGGTATCGATACCGCAGTATCTGCCGTGAGCGAAAACTTCTCTTTCGTTAGTCCTGACCGCGCCGAGCTTTTTGTACCACTTAATCAATTCCTTATCGGCATTGCCCCAAGGGTAGCATTTTCTGTTGAACGGATCTTCAAAGCCTTCCATACCGGCTTCGTCGCCGTAGTAAACGCACGGCACGCCGGGGAGCGTGTATTGAAGCGCCGAAGCGAGCTTGACAAGCCCCACCGCCTCGTCGCGGTTCTTTACCGTCGCCGTCGCCTTGTCGTCCTTGGTGTACACCGCGCCGTTATCGCCTAGCACGGTCAACAACCTTGCCGTGTCGTGATTACCGAGCACGTTCATCATGCAATCGACGGCATGCTTGGGATAGTTGTTAACAATCACCGCTACGGTGTTGTTGAGCCTGCCGCTGTCGCCGCAGCGCACGAAATTCAAAATATCTTCTTTAAACGGATAGTTGGTAACGCCGTCGAGCTTGCCGTCGGTGATGACGCTGCGCGCGCCGTCGTCGGTACGCAAAGAGGTCGCGTCCATAAACACTTCGCCGTAAACAACTGCGTCGGCGTTCTCCTTTTTCGCCGCCTTGACGCAATGCGCGATAAAGGCGTCCGAAAGTTGTTCGCAAACGTCCAGTCTCCAGCCCGCCAAGCCCATTCTCGTCCAATACCTAACGACACCCTCTTGGCCGTTGATGAACTCGTCGAACATAGGGCTGTTCTCGTTGGTCGCTGGCATGATATCGATATTGTCGCGGCACTCGTAGTCGTTGTTCCAGTTGTTGAACTTGTACCAATCAAAGTACGGCGACTTGACGGAGTGATACGCACCCACGCTGTCGTAATTGCCCTGCTTGTTGAAGTAAATACTGTCGTCGCCGGTGTGCGAGAACACACCGTCGAGTATAACCTTTATGCCGCGCTTGTCGGCTTTTTTGATCAACGCTTTAAGGTCGTCTATCGTGCCGAAGTCGCTGTCCACGCGCATATAGTTGCCCGGGTCGTATTTATGGTTGGAGTGCGCCTCGAATATGGGCGTAAGGTAAATGCACGTAACGCCCAAATTCTTCAAATACGTGAGCTTTTTGATAATGCCTTTGAGGTTGCCGCCGAAGAAGTCGACGTTCTCGATTTTGCCCTCGCCGTTCGGCTTATATTCGGGCACGCCGCCCCAGTCCTCGCGGTAAGTCGCGTAAGGCTTGGTCATGTTGCGCTCGCCGCCGATAAAGAATCTGTCGGGCATAATCTCGTACATAACGCCGCCGTCGAGAACGGTAGGCGCATAAGCGTCCGCGGTGACGGTGAGCTGCCAGTCGCTGCCCTTGCCGAGCAAGGCGTGCAAATCGACGTCGCTGCCCACGCGGTAGCACTGCTCCTCGTTTTGGATATCGAAGTGATAGTAGTACAGCCCCGAAGTGGTGATTTTGATTGAAATGGTATATGTATATTCTCCGTCCTCGTCCTTGACGAGCTTCATGGGATACCTAACGGCGTCCTCGTTCGCCTTGGTGAGTACGAGGTAGACCTCGGACGGGTTTTGCGGGCGGGTAAACTTTAACGTCAAGCTTACTGGTTCGCCCACGGTAGCCGCGCCGAGCGGCGATTTGCATTTGCAGCAGTTGGGGAAAAAGTCCACGGTTTTGCTCATAATATAACTCCTTTAATTTAACTCGATTTAATTGTGCGTTTTTGCGACAACGCCGTCGCAAAATCATGCGGCGGCGTCATTGTCTGAAAGTGTATTTATTAGTTGTTGAGCGGCTTCACTTTTTTCAAATTCCAAATGTTTTTGGCGTAGTCGTGTATAGCGCGGTCGGACGAGAATATACCCGCCTGAGCGATATTGATGAGCGCCATTTTGTTCCACTTGACTTTGTCGGCGTACGCCTGACCCATCTTGTCTGCCGCATTGATATAGTCGTCAAAGTCGAGCAAGCACATATACGGGTCGGCAACCTGATAGCTGCCCGAGATAAGGTAGTCGGCAATATCGGAGAAGCTTTCGCCGTCGAAGCCCACGCGCAGTCTGTCGACGACGCGCTTGATTTCGTTGTTGTGCGTATAGATGGTGGACGAGTTATATCCCGCTCGCCATGCGCGTTCCACTTCTTCCGTCTTCAAACCGAAGATAAAGATATTGTCGCTGCCGACGCGCTCGCCTATTTCCACGTTGGCGCCGTCAAGCGTACCCAGCGTAATCGCGCCGTTAATCATGAACTTCATGTTGCCGGTGCCCGACGCTTCCTTGCCCGCAAGCGAGATTTGTTCGCTTATTTCGGACGCGGGAATAAGGTGTTCGGCTTGCGTGACATTGTAGTTTTCCACAAACATGACGTCAAGCTTTTTCTTTATTTTGGGGTTCTTTTGGATTTCCGCCGACAAACAGTTGATGAGCTGGATTATGCGCTTTGCGTGCATATAGCTGCCCGCCGCTTTTGCGCCGAATATGAATGTTTGCGGCGCAACGTTCTTGTTGGGATTATCCAAAAGCTCGAGGTAGTAATGCACGATTTTGAGTACGTTAAGTAGCTGACGCTTGTACTCGTGAAGTCTCTTGATTTGCGTATCGAAGCGCGATTCGGGATTGAGAACAAAACCCGTCGTCTTTTTGATGTAATCGGCGTAGTCCTTTTTGTTGGCCTGTTTGATTTGACCGATTTTTTCCAGCACCGCTTTGTCGCGGGTGTACTTGGTAAGGCCGCTGAGCGTTTCCGGCTTGGTGTAGAAGTCGGGGCCGATAAGCTCGGTGATGAGCGAGGACAGGCGCGGGTTGGACTGGATGAGCCAGCGACGGTGGGTAATGCCGTTGGTCACGTTGGTGAACCTGTCGGGATAGACCTCGTTAAATTCGCTGAAAATTGTGTCCTTAATGATTTCGCTGTGAAGCGCCGACACGCCGTTTATCTTTTGCGAACCGATAACGCAAAGGTTCGCCATTTTTACTTGGTTGTGGTGAAGGATACGCATAGCGTCGATCTTTCTGCGGTCGACCTGCTTCTCCTCCATAGCGGCGACAAAGCGACGGTTGATTTCGCACGTGATGGCGTATATGCGCGGCAACACCATGCGGAAGGTTGTTTCATCCCACTTTTCGAGCGCTTCCGCCATGACGGTGTGGTTGGTGTAGTTAACGGTGCGCGTGGTGATATCCCATGCGTCGTCCCACGAAAAGCCGTGTTCGTCCATAAGTAAGCGCATAAGCTCGGGAATGGCAAGCGCGGGGTGGGTGTCGTTTGCGTGAATGACCGCCTTGTCGGGCAGGTTCTTAACGCTCTTGTAAAGGCGCAAGTGGTCCTTAATTATGCTCTGCAACGACGCGGAAACAAGGAAGTATTCCTGTTGAAGTCTGAGCTGTTTGCCCTGCGAGTGATCGTCCGCGGGATACAAAACCTTGGATATAAGCTCGGCGTCGTTTTCGCGACGCATAGCCTTTTCGTAATCGCCTTGCGAGAAGGAGTGCATATCGAACTGCGTGGACGAGGTTGACGACCATAAGCGCAGCACGCTTACGCCGGCGTTGTCGCCGTAGCCCGAAATCATAACGTCGTTGGCGAGCGCGTCTACGCTTTCGCCGCCCACGTAACGCACGCGCATTCTACCGTCTTCCTCGTACTCTTCTACCCTGCCGCCGAAGTTGACGGTAAAGCGTTTATCCGAGCGGGGCATCATCCAAACCTCGCCGCTGGGCAGCCACATATCGGGCAGCTCAACCTGCTGGTTATCGACAATGCGCTGACGGAACAAGCCGTACTGATAACGAATTGTAAAGCCCATTGCGGGGTAATTTTTGGTGGCAAGACTGTCCATAAAGCAGGAAGCAAGCCGTCCCAAACCGCCGTTGCCGAGACCGGCATCCGATTCCCTTTCGAAAATATTTTCCAAAGAGAAGTTCATATTTTTGAGGCATTCGTCAAACTGTTCGGTAAGTCCGAGATTGAACAAATTGTTTTTGAGCGATCTGCCGATAAGGAATTCCATACAAATATAATACACGCGCTTATACTTACCCTCGGCGATACGCTTATTATTCTCCTGCTTTTTTTGCAACAAAAGATCGCGTACTACCAACGAGATAGCTTTGTACATTTGATCCTCGTTGGCGCGGTCGGGGGTGATAGCAAAGTAGCGGGTCAACTTATCCAGTATAAGCTCCTGCACCTCATTTGTTGTTTTATTCATATATCCTCCGTTTCCGATGATTGTAAATTGATGTGGTATTTGCGCAAAGGGCGCACTGTTAATTGTAAATTATGCACTCGAAAAAATCAAGTGTTTTTAATATTTAATGCTCGATTATGCCGTAAGCACACGGTACAGCACGTTATATTCGAGCGCGGCCTTATTCCAAGAGAAATCGCAAGCCATGACGCGCTTGACAAGCGCCGTCCAAGTAGCTTTGTCGTTAGTGTACATATCGAGCGCGCGGTAAATGGTTTTGTCCATTATGTCGGAGTCGTATTCCTCGAACACGAACCCGTTGCCGACGTCGCCCTTGCCGCAGTCGACGATGGAGTCGATAAGCCCGCCGGTTGCGCGTACTACCGGTACGGCACCGAAACGACATGCATACATTTGCGTAAGGCCGCACGGCTCGGTGCGCGACGGGATAAGGCAAATATCCGCCGCCGCAAGCAGCTTGTGCATTATGTCCTTGTTGTAAGTGACAAGGGTGCGCACTCTGCGGTTGTACATGTTTTGGATATAGGTCAAATATCCCTCGATGTCGGCATCGCCCTTTCCCATTATTATGAGCTGCATGTTTGTGTCGAGAAGGTTCTGTTCCACATTGTCCGCATTGATTGATTTGCGCAACAAATCGTAGCCCTTGTACGCGACCATGCGCGCGACCATACACACGACGGGAACGTCGGGATCTTCGGGGAGCGACAGCATGCGTTGAAGCTCGATTTTGTTTTTCTTTTTTGCGTCGAGATTATTCGCGTCGTAGTTGACAAACAGCGACTTGCTGGTTGCGGGATCGAACTCGTCGACGTCGATACCGTTGAGTATACCAACAATCTTTTCGCGGTTTTCGATCAAAACGCCGTCCAAACCGCCCGCAAATTCGGGCAAGCGAATCTCGCGCGCGTACTGCGGGGACATGGTCGTAATCTTGTCGCAAGATACGATAGCCGCCTTTGCAAGATTGATTTTGCCGTTATACTCGACAAGCGACACGTTTTCGTCGGCAATGCCGAACACGTCGCCAGCAATCACCAACGGGTATATACCTTGATAATTTATGTTGTGAATGGTGAAAACGTTCTTGATACGTTTGTATCCGTCGCGGTCCTTGTAGTCCAGTTTGTAATACACCGGCACGAGTGCGGTAAGGTGGTCGTTGGACTGCAATACCTCGGGCTTGAAGTCAAGGTAAGGAATGAGCTCCAACGCCGCGCGGGAGAAGAACGCAAACCGCTCGGCGTCGTCGTAATAGCCGTAAAGATTGCCGCGCTTAAAGTAGTACTCGTTATCAACAAAGTAATACACAACGCCTTCGTATTCCATGCGGAAAAGTCCGCAGTATTGATTACGCCAAGCAAGCCCTACTGTGATATTGCACACAAAGGTCATATGCTCTTTATACCTGTATGCAACGTCCTCGTAAAGCGGCATCATTACGCGCGCGTCCGTCTTTTTGGTCTTGTTGAGCGCACGCGGCAAGGCCGAACAAACCTCGCCCATTCCGCCCGTCGACGCAAACGGGTCAGCCTCGGTCGTAATAAACAACACGTTGTGAATTTTTGCTTTTGCCATATTGATCGCTTTCTCCTTTTTAAAAGCCAAATAATTTAATTAATTCGGAATTATGAATTCGGAATTCGGAATTAAAATCCGATAACCTATTCACAATTCACATTATCGCTTAATTAGCTGATGTCGCAAGCGCTATTGCAAAGAAGTAGGCTTATATAGTCGCGCTTCGTGTCATAATATATTTTACCAAAATCTTTTTGTCAATTCCGAATTCAGCATTCCGAATTCCGAATTATTTTGTCGTTTTTTTGGCGGGCGCCTTTTTTGCTGCGGGTTTCTTTTCCGCAGTAGCTTTCTTTTCCGCGGGCTTCTTGGCGGGCGCTTTCTTTTCCTCCGCCTTTTCCGCTACGGCCTTTTTGGCAGCGGGCTTCTTTTCCGCAGTTGCCTTTTTTGCGGGAGCTTTCTTTTCCGTCTTTTTTTCCACGGGCTTTGCCTCGGCTACCTTTTCGGCAGCGGGTTTCGCCTCTGCCTTTTTCTTGCCGCTCGGGCAGTACAGCAGTATGCCGCCCATGGGAGGAACGTCGATTGCGAGCGAGGTGTCCTTGCCGTGGCTGGCTATGGCATCCGTCTTGTATACGGTGCCCGACTGATTCCACTTGAATATTTCGGTACGAAGCAACTCTGTGTACTCACCCTCGTGCGCGCCGAAGCGGTAGCCCTCGTGCGGTACGGGCGAGAAGTTGATTATTGCGAGCATACGGTTTTCGTCGCTGTCGCGGCGCTCGTACACCAAGATGTTTTGTTGATAGTCGTCTGCGACAAGCCATTCGAAGCCTTTCCAGTCGTAGTCGATTTCGTGCATTGCGGGGTAGTTTTTGTAAATGCCGTTAAGCACGGACACAAACTTTTGCAAGTCCTTGTGTGCGGGATAGTCGAGTATGTTCCAGTCGAGCTCCTTGGCAAAGTTCCATTCGTTGAACTGACCGAGCTCGGCGCCCATAAACAACAGCTTTTTGCCGGGGTGCGACCACATATACGTGAGGAAGTTGCGAACGCCCGCAAACTTCATGTCGTAATCGCCGGGCATCTTGTTGATGAGCGAGCCCTTGCCGTAAACCACCTCGTCGTGCGAAATGGGCAGGATAAAGTTTTCGGTGAAAGCATAGATCATCGAGAACGTAATCGTGTTGTGGTGATATTTGCGGAATACGGGATCGACCTTGATGTACGAAAGCGTGTCGTTCATCCAGCCCATGTTCCATTTGAAGTTGAAGCCCAAGCCGCCCATATCGACGGGACGGGAAACGCCGCCCCACGCCGTAGATTCCTCGGCTATCATGAGCGCGTTGGGATATTTTGCAAACACCGCAGTGTTGAGCCTGCGCAAAAAGTCGACCGCTTCCAAGTTTTCGTTGCCGCCGTAGATGTTGGGGCGCCATTCGTATCTGCCGTAGTCGAGATACAACATACTCGCCACGGCGTCTACGCGCAAGCCGTCGATGTGGTACATATCCAGCCAGTAGAAAGCGTTGGAAATAAGGAAGTTTCTTACCTCGTTTCTGCCGTAGTCGAAGCAGCGCGTGCCCCACTCCTTGTGCTCCATGCGAAGCGGGTCGCTGTGTTCGTACAACGGGCCGCCGTCAAACTCGTAAAGGCCGTCGCCGTTCTTGGGGAAGTGACCGGGCACCCAGTCCAAAATGACCGCAATGCCGCATGAGTGCATCTTGTCCACAAGGTAGGCAAAGTCCTCGGGAGTGCCGTAGCGCGAGGTGGGCGCGAAGTAGCCCGTAACCTGATAGCCCCACGATCCGTCAAACGGATATTCGGCAATGCCCATAAGCTCGAGATGGGTGTAGCCCATTTCTTTGAGGTATTCGCTCATTTCGTCGGCGAACTTGCGGTAATCGAAGGTGTTGCCGTCGGCGTATCTGCGCCACGACGCCATGTGCGCTTCGTACACCGTCATGGGCGCGGAGTACGGGTTTTTCTTGTTTTTAAGGTATTCGCCGTCCGTCCATTTAAAGTGGTCTATGTCCACAACCTTGGCGTTGGTGCCCTCGAAGGTTTCGCGGTGGAAGGCGTACGGATCGCACTTATATATAGGATAAGAGAATCCGTTTTCTATATAGAATTTATAGTTGTCGTAAAGCTTAACGCCCTTAACCGTGACTTCCCAAATGCCCGCTTCGGTAATCTTGGTCATGCGGTTCGCATTGTTGTCCCAGTTGTTGAAATCGCCGATAACGGCAATAGACGTAGCTCTGGTAGACCATACGCGGAAAACGGCGGTGCCTGTTTTGGCGTCGAAGTGACAGCCCAAATACTTGTATGCGTCGAACGAATCTCCGTGATGGTAAGCGTCAAGCGTCTTGATATCCATAAATATCTCCTATTGGTATATTGTGAATTTTTTCACCAATATAATTATACATCATTTAAAGGTAAATATCAAGCCTTTTTTAATGCGGAATTCGGAATTATGAATTCGGAATTAAAAAAGGTTGAACAATCTCAACCCTTTTCTTTACTGTAACAATTACTTTACACACGTGCGGCGGTTCGCCTAGATTTCTCCGCTTCGGTCGAAATGATGGATGGTTAGAGTATACTATTCTATATAAAAAATAGTCATGCTTATATTCCCATCACCCCGAGCAACGCCGAGGGAGGTCTCACGCGACCCGCCGCATTGTAGCTTATATGTTTCAACGATAATTCCGAATTCATAATTCCGAATTCCGAATTTATTCAAACGACACAAAGTCGTTAGCTAGTGATTTTATCTTTTCTATATCGGCTTGTGAGTGTTTGTCGTACACCCCTACCGTGTAAAATCCTGCGTTCTTTGCGGTAACTATCGCGCCGAGCAAGTCCTCGCACACTGCGCAATGCTCGGGAGTAACGCCCAGTTTTTTCGCCGCGGCAAGGTACACGTCGGGGAAAGCCTTTCCCTTGCCTATCTCGCGCGTAGTGACGACCGTATCGAACAGGTGCAGTACGCCGTTGTTTTTTAGCGCGGGTAAGCACATATCGGTGGTGGACGAGGTTGCAACTGCAAGCTTTATTCCGCGCGCTTTAAGCTCGATCAAAACGGCTTTTGCTTTGGGCTTTAATTTAAGCTCGGTCGAGTACGCGCCCACCGCCATGTCCGTCCATTCCTTCATAACCGCTTCGGGCGTTTCTGTCAGTCCAAACCGCTCAATCGTATACACCGCGGCTTGGCGAATTTCCATTGTGCCTATGTTTTCCACGTAGTCGGACGGCACGGTCATGCCGCGCTTGGACAAAAACCTCTCGTCTATTTCGCTCCAAACGCCCAACGAATCGAGTAGCGTTCCGTCAAGGTCGAATATCGCGCCTTTTATGTAATCGGGTAAATTCATATACCCATTATATACTATTTATTGTTGTTTGTCACCTGTTTGCGCGACGGTTGCGTTTGATTGTTCGTCGGCTTCGGGCGACGATTGAATTGCCGCCGCTTGCTTGCCGTCCTTTGCTCCTGCCGCAATGCGAATTTCTATCTGCCTGCGGAAGGACGACGAGGTAAGCACCAGCATTGCCGCGACAATAACTATCGCCAGCTCGGGAATAAGATACAAGCACTGATAGACGAACGAATAGAAATATGCGCTGGCAAACGCGCTGCCGTATTTAACGTAATTAAGTCCTGCCTCACCGAACGCGAACACGCCGGCAAAGTAGTGCGCCAAAAACCGCAACGCACACGCAACTATTGCGCCCACCGCAAACTGTGCGCGCATATTTCCTTTGAACGCTCCCAGCTCACGCATACAGCCGGTAAGTCCTATACCGCCGAATGCTACAAGATAATCGAGCGCGAACTGCGCGGGGTGAATAATCCACGGGTCTTGTATTGCTTGAAGCAAACCGTAAATTACGCCGACGACAACCCCCTTGCGGCTGCCGAACATAAACGCGAACAGCATAAGCGGCAACATCGAAGCAAAGGTTATGCTTCCGCCCATCGGCATTTTAAACAACCGTACGTAGCTGAGCGCAAAGGACAGTGCGACGCATACCGCCGCGTAAGTGATTGTGCGCGTGTCCATAGGCTTGCTTTTTCTGTCCAAAAAGATTGCCCCAACAATCATAACAGCCGCCAATATGACCGCGCTCAAATACAATCCGATATTGCTCAATACGTCCATCCAATTGTTTTCAACCGCTTGCCCGCTCGTATAGTATACTATCATACACACGATTACGGCAACAAGCGCACAACCGCAAACTGCGGCGCACACTATTTTTGCAATCTTGTTGGGTTTGACAAAAAGCGTTATCGCGCTTGCGACAACAGCCAGCACAAACACAAGCAACGGATAGAACAGTATGGGAAATAACGAGTCCTTACCGTGAGCGACGTCAACAAAATAGCATGCAGTAAACGTGACTATAAAGCATACCGCCGCCGTGAGCGCAATCACTATCCACGCGCCGTTTATCATCTTGCTTGCAGCCGTTAATGCGCCTTCGTCGTACGCCTGCTTTTTTCGCGCTACCACTATGTACAAGCGCGAAATGACAAACGCGACAAGCAGCGCAATCGTCACCCACAGCGCGATAGTGCGGCAAGTGTTTGTCGCGTCGCTGAAATTGGCAAAGTAGTTTTTGATTTCTTTAAACATGACTTCCTCCCGTCCGTAAAATTACAAAACAAAATGCGCTTGAACCTCGATTAGTTCAAGCGCACATAGCCATGATTTACGGACGGCTCCCTACGCGAGTACTAACTCACAGGTTCAAAGGGACCGTCATGACACAATGACATCTCGGCAACTGCGGTTGCGCCCCTGCATCGAAAACAGTATAACATATAGAAAATGAGATGTCAAGAAAATTCGGAATTAAAAATAAGGATGAGATTCCTCGCGTTGCTCGGAATAACCTGCGGTTGCTTCGTAGGACAAAAGTAATTTCATGAGTAATTATAATTTTTTGTCATTCTGAACGCAGTGAAGAATCTCATCCTTAATGCGGCTTCGCCGCCATAATTCTTAATTCTGCATTCTTAATTCTTAATTATCTTAATTTCTCTTTTTGAGTGCCGACAAATTCTTTATCGGTTCGAACGTGTCGCGGTTGCGGTTGAGCACTTCCTCGGCGAGGTTTTTGTACGCTATGCCGCCGGCGGAGGTGGGGTCGAACTGGCTTATAGGCAATCCGAACGACGGCGCTTCGGCAAGTCGTACGCTACGCGGGATACGGGTCGTAAATGCCTTTTTGCCGAAGTAGTGAGTAATTTCCTCGGCGACCGAGTTGACCAAGTTGGTGCGGGAGTTGAACATTGTTACAACCACGCCCTCTATTTCAAGCGACGGGTTGAGTATTTTTTTGGCGAGCTTTATGGTGTTCATAAGCTGGCTCAACCCTTCCAACGCAAAGTACTCGCCCTGCATGGGAATAAGTATGCTGTTTGCAGCGGTAAGCGCGTTTAGCGTGAGCAATCCTATAAAAGGCGGACAGTCGATAAATATATAGTCGTAATTGTTCTTGATGGGCGCAATCGCGCGCTTTAACGAGCTTTCGCGTTTATCAAGGCTTACAAGCTCGGCTTCCGCGCCGGCAAGGTCTATGTTGGACGGAATAATATCCAAGTTGTCCACGCCTGTATGAAGCACGGCGTCCTCGGCGTTGCAGTCGCCTATTATAAGGCTGTACACCGAGTTTTTAACCTTGTGCTTTTCTATGCCCAGTCCGCTGGAAGCGTTGCCCTGCGGGTCGTTGTCTATAATAAGCACCTTTTTACCGAACGCCGCAAAGTACGCCGCGAGGTTTACGCAGGTAGTGGTTTTGCCGACACCGCCCTTTTGATTGGCTATTGCAATAATCTTTGCCATATTTATCGTCAGTCCTTTTTAATCGTTTTCTTTTGTAGCAGCTTCTTCCATAACTCCCACGCTGTCAGTAGCAAGCGGTTCGAGGTAGGTCATGGGTATACCGTAAAACTGTTCATACATTTCCACCGCGGCGTTATAGGTGCGCTGCGCCAAATCGGCTTTGCGCTCCATAGGCGGCAGCTCTTTGTTTACGTAAAGCGGGTCGCCTATCTTGATAACCGCTTTGGGTAAGTGCAGTAGCTTGCGCAGTCCGCGCGGTTTTTTAAAGCAGTACAGCATAGGCACTACGGGTATGTCCAGCCGCTCGGCGTAATGGAACGCACCGTCCTTGTACGGCCGCGGCTTGCGGTAGTCTATCCACATGCTCTTTTCGGCGTAAAAATGTATCTTTGCTTTCTTTTTATGCGCCGCGTAGTCCAGCATGTCGTTGAACGGGCGCATACCCTTAAAGTTGATGGGCAGCGGCACCTCGCCCGCCGCGCAAAGTATATGCCCGCCCACCGTCTTTTTGCAGTTGTGCGGCGCGGCAACTATGTAACGGTTTTGCATGCCCGTCGCGCGCAAAGTAAGCACCGCGTCGAGGTATCCCACGTGATTGGACGTCGTTATGCACGGTCCTAACTTTTTCAGCTTTTTTCTGCCCTTAACGTGCCAAACGCCGAAAACTATCGCGCCGCCGACAAAACCTATCAGCTTAAAGGTCGTGCTCCAAAACCAATGCGCAAAATGCCAAAACGGATTTTTAGGGCGCTTATATATATACGTGCCGTCGGTCTGTGCGCTCTTTTCGGTGGTGTACGGCGCGCCGTCAACGTCGAACAGTCCACGCCTTTCCAGCTCGGTAAGGTAGTCGTTGTATATGCTTTTGGTCATCTTGCCACGTTGCGCGATTTCCGCAAGCATTTTATCGTACAAGTCACGCGGTATCTCGTTATTCTCCGCAAGCCGCGCGAACATTGCCATGTACTGTTTGGTGTTCATCGCAAAACGTCGCCCTCTTTCGTCGGCTTATCCGCGTCGTCCGCAATCTTTATGTCGGTATCGTAATTTATAGGCTCGGCATTATCGAGCGAAGGTTCGGCTTGCTCGGAACCGTTTCCGTCATCGTCGTCGCCTATTATCATTCCGCGCGACTCGTATACGAGCCGTTGCTTTTGCGCTTCTTCCTCTACGATATCGGCGACGGCGGTTATGCCGTTGCCCTCGGCAATAAGCTTTTCTATATTTTCCTCATATTGCAGCAGAGGTGATTTGTCCTTGATAAATTGGCGAATGCGCTTTACCGCCTTGCCCCTGCGGTACACCGTTTCGCCGACGCCATGTTCGCCTATAAACACCTTGACGGTGCCCGCTTCTATAACGTGCGGGCAGTAGTTGATCATTACGGGCGTGTGCATATACACACTGTCGAGTACGGCGTTGGGTCCGCCCTTGGTAAGGAACACGTCCGCCGCGCCGTAAAGCTCGTAGGCGTTATGCAAAAATTCGTACGCCTTAAAGGTCATATTGGGCGAAACTTTAAGCTTGCCGTGGCCTTCTTCAATCGCCTTAAAGTAATCGTACCGCTTTTTGTTGTTTCCGGCTATCACACACAGCGTTATCGGCAAGCCGCTTTTTATAAGCGATTTGGCAAACTTGGGGCCTCTGCCCAGCATATATCCGCCGTCGGCTATGACCACCATAAACTTATCCTGCGGCAAACCGAATTTTTCGCGCAGCTGCTCGCGCGACAAGGTATTGTCCTCTATGCACTTTCTGACGCACGGTGTGACAAGCCGAAGGTTTTCCTCTTTGAACTTATACTTGACCGCCTTTTTGTATGCGAGCGGGTTGTCCACGATGAACACTCCGTCACGCCTATCCCAAAAGGTGTGAAGCGTCGGGTCGGGATTGTAGTTGATTACCACTACGTCGGGGTCTATGCGCCGCTTGTATTCCACAGCCAAAAGGTTGGTAAAATAATGATTGGATATTATTATATTGGGCTTGCGTAATTCAAGCGCTTTCAGTCCTTGCTTAAACGACTTGTGAGCCATTTGGCGGTGGAAAAACCTTAAAAGCTTATGCCCACCGAGCAACGCGATAAGCGGGAACACAAATCTACCGAAATACGGTATCTTGTTGGTGTTTTGGACCTGCTTGATAAGAAAGCCGTTCATTTTGACAAGGTTAGGAAAGCCGTCCTCCGTCAAGATAAAGCTTTTTTGAATATCGTACTCGTCGTTGCATCTATCGACCAGCGCGTCGTATATACTGTCCATCGAGGATATGTGTCCGAATCCCGATTCGACATATGTCAGTAGAATTTTTTGCTTCATTGTTTGTACTGTTATTATCCTTGCACAATCAGCGACTACACACTGAATTTGTTCTTGCCCTTGTTGAGCACTATGGTGCGGCGGTCGGCCGCTCTGCCGATATGCTCGGGCGTTATTTCAAGCTCGACCTTGGCGGTCGTTTTGTTGTCTATTATTATATCGACCTTTGTCGGTGAATATTTGTACCGCACGTCCAGCGTGCCGCTTGCAAGCTGTAGCTCGGTACGGAAGTCCTTGACCGCCGTAAAGTCGGGCGTGATTTTTATTTTGCTCGCGCCGTCCTTGATAGATATGCCGCCGAACAGCTCGATAGCCTCGAATATGACCGCCGATTGGTAGCCTTGGCAGCGGGTGCCGTAGCCGTTGTAATCCTCGCCCAGCGTGGTTTGCTCGTCGTTTGCCGCGCTCGAATAGCGCATGTTAAAGCGCGTACGCGCCTCGTCCCGCCTGCCCAACTCGGAAAGCGCGGTAAGCACCGCCCATTCCATGTACGGCGACGCATTGATCGTTGCGGAAAGCAGCCGCGCCACAGCGCTCTTGCGGTCGTCGGGAACAAGGCCCGCCAGCGCGATAAATGCGTTTGCCCTGTCGTCGTAGCTGTCCTCGCGCGTGGTGTAGCCGAGGCCGTCCCACGTACTTTCTATAAACTCCGCAATGTTAGACATGCGGTCGTCAAAATCTTCCTCGTAATCGTTGTTGCCTACCTCGGCGCCCAGCTCCTTCAAAAAGCTGCACGCATTGTAATACAACGCGTTTTCCAGCAACACCTCGTCCACGTTGTACAGATTGTCGTACCACCGCCGTGTGCCGTCGCGCAACGCCACGCCATGCTCGGTCATATCCCATTGCATAACGTAGTCGACCAGCTTTTCGTAATTGACCCTGAAAAATTCCAAATCGGTAGTGTAGTTGCGGTACGTGCCGAAAAGCCCGTAATCGCCGAGCGCTATAAGCCCATGCGACGGAATATCGACAGGCACGTTGCCGGGAACGCATGAGTACAGTATGTCGCTGTTTTCCGAATACTCCATTACGTCTTCCAACACCTTTTTGACAAGCGGCGCCGCATCGGCGTAAACAAGATACAGCGCGCGCGCCTCGACGGACGCGTCGCCCAACCACATTGTACGTTCGCGCTCGGGCGTATCCATTAAGGTAGAACCCATGCACATATACAGCGTGTTGACCGCTTTACTAAACAGCTTATCCAACTCGGGAGTGTCCGCTTGATAGGCGCAAGTGGGCGCTGTGTTAAACCCAAGCTCGCGGTAGCCCAGCTTGACCACCTTTACGCTGCGCGGCATGGTAAAGTACAGCACGCTTCCCACCATAGGCAGCATGCCCTCGTAAATATTGAGCGTGGGCTTGGTCGTGTACTTGACCGAATGCGCCTTGTACGTGCTGACCTCGTCGCCGAAGCAGCCCATGCAGTCGGTGCGGTCGGTGGTTATGGTAATCACCTCTTGACCGTTGCCCGCAACCTCCATGTACGGAGTTACGCGCATTTCGCGCGGAAGATTAATAATATACGTGTCGCCGTCAAACTGGTTTGTAGTCTTTTTGGGTTTGGCTATTACAGGCTGTGCCGAAAACTTTTCGAGCGGCACGGGGCGAAGGGTTACCACGCCCAGGTTGTCGTCGGGATAGCTTGCAAGCACAGTCGCGGGCTTGAACTGCGTAATGTTGTAAGCGGGGTCGTAAACGTTTTGTATAGGGCCCTCGTGCGCTGCGTCGTAGTTTACGTTAAAACCGGCATAGCAGCAGTTGGTGGAGCGCGGAGTTTGGAAGGCTTCGTTTTCGTAAACCATAAAGCTGCTGTCGCTGTAAATGTCCAAGTCGTTGCACTCGAATATAAATCCGGCGCGCGGCGAGCAAACAAGGTCGCGCCCGTCGTTGCCGTAATACTGGGCGAACACTACTATAATATTGTCGCCCTTGGTCAAAAAGCTCGCTATATCGAATTCGTCGTAATACGCGTGTTTTTCGCTGCGGTTAAGTCCGCCGTTCCACACTACCGCATTACCGTTTACAAACAAATAGTAATGGGTGTCGCACGCCGCACGACAAAACGCACGTTGCGGCGGCTTGTTCTGCCCGAATGAGAACGTGCGACGCATAATTACGTTGGAGTTCTTTTTGGTGGCGTCCGCCGCCCAAATCCACTTAGACTTTCCGAACAATACGGTAGGCTCTTCTATCTTATCCATAAATCTCCACAAGTGTATGCCGCAATTTAGCCAAAGCCGCGACTATACACCGCTTCTAGTTTACCACACAAATTCGGCTTTTGCAACCCTTTTTGAATAATTCGGAATGCTGAATTGAAAAAGGTTGAGACTCTTCGCTTCGCTCAGAGTGACAAGAAAAGTTTAATTTCTTTTGTCATTCCGAGCAACGCGAGGAATCTCAACCTTAATGCGGCATTAGCCGCCTAATTCATAATCCTTAATTCCGAATTAACTATATATTATACTTAGTCGTGCCTATTTGCACATAGCCTGTGAGCGACGAAGGATTGAGATCCATCGTAAGCGTTGTGCCGTTTTTGGTGCGGGTAAACTTGAAATGACCTTGGTCGCCGTTTATGACCTCGAAGCCGCTACCGTATCCGAACTCCAACGTGGTAAGCTTTTTGTACGAGAACAACTTGTCGCTGTACTGCCTGCGAAGATGTATCAAGTTTTTGTAATAATCGTGCAGATCCTTGAACGCTTCCTGCCGCGACCAGTTTATTTGATTGAGCTTGGCGGGCGAATCGTACGAGTTTTCGTTGCCGTACTTGGTCCTACCCATTTCCTCGCCTGCGAGCAAAAAGCTTATGCCGGCGCTCATCAGGTACGTCGACGCCGCCAGCTTGCAACGCTTTACGTCGCTCGCTACGGGATCGTCGTAGTACAACGCCGTTTCATCGCCGTACTTTTTGCCGCGGATTTGGTCCCACAGAGTGTAGTTGTCGTGCGCACAGGAGTATGCTACGTTGCGCGATGCCAAGCCCACATGCAGACCTTGCGCGCCGACGTCGCTGCCGGCTATACCGCCCTCTATCATCTTACGCACTCTTTGGTAATCGCCGGGAGCGCCGTTTACCCAGCCCGAACCGATGTTGCCTGCCCAAACGTTGCCGCGCAAGCCTTCTCTACCCGAATCGTTGAATACCGCTATACGCGGGCTGAGCATGTCAAACGAGGTCGTGCTGCCGAATCCGTCCTGATAGACAAGTCGCATAGGCTTGTTGCCGGCATTACCGACATACTTGCCTTGGGCGCTTGTAAAGCTTTGGGTAGTCGCTACTCTTTTTGTGTAGCTGTACGGGGTTTTATTGTAATATCCGTCCCACGGCTCGCCGTACATCAAAATTCTCTTACCGTTGTTAGTCGGATCTTGGGGATCGTACTGGATCTTGTCAAGCTCGGCGCGAATCATATTGAGGGTGACGACGTCGTGAATGCCCATAAGGTCGAAACGGAAGCCGTCGATATGATATTCCTCTGCCCAGTATACCAACGATTCCACCATAAACTTGCGCATCATTGTGCGCTCGGACGCAGTACCGTTGCCGCAGCCCGAATCGTTGGAGAATTGTCCGTTCTCTTCGGTGCGGTGATAGTAGTACGGTACGGTGTCGTGGAATGCCTGACCGCCGGTATTGAACGTGTGGTTGTACACAACGTCCATAATGACGCCTATGCCGGCGTTATGAAGCGCCTGAACCATACGCTTAAACTCGTTGATTCGTACCGCGCCGTTGTAAGGGTCGGTGGAATACGAGCCTTCGGGAATGTTGTAGTTTTGCGGGTCGTAACCCCAGTTGTACGAGCTGCCGTCCGCGCTTGTCAAGTCGGCTTCGTCTACCGAAGCAAAGTCGTATGCGGGGTTGAGGTGAACGTACGTTATGCCGAGGTCTTTAAGATAGTTGACACCCGTTTTGAGGCCGGGCTTACCGGGCACGGTGGTGTTCTCCTCGGTAAAGGCAAGGTATTTGCCCTTGTACTTCATGCCGGAGTCGGCGGACGACGAAAAGTCGTGTACCGTAACCTCCCAAATGATGGGAGTATCGACGGCCGTCATGCTCTCCTGGCTTTTTTTCCACCAGTTCTTATCCGCTTCCCAATCCGCGGGATCGGTGTCGTCAAGGTCGATAATCATCGCACGCGCACCGTTGGCACCGCACGCCTTGGCATACGGATCGATAGTTTCCGTTTCGAAACCGTTATTGTTTACAACGTACGTATAGTACTTGCCTTTAAGGTCGCCCTCTATTGTAAGCGCCCAAACGCCACCCCACTCGCCGCTCGCAGGTATATGCTTTTTCATAAATTGCGCTTTTTCCTGCGGGCCGTTAGAGCCGTCGCCGAACAGTCTGAGAACTACCGACGACGCAAACGGCGCCCAAACGCGGAACGTGCTTGACGCAGCGCTATATTCGCAGCCGAGCTTTTGATTTTGCGTATCAACACTTTCGTAGATGTTTATAAAATCCAAATCGTCTATAAACGCGGTTTTGGATACTAAACATTCCGTAGTGATACCGTCTATCATTATTTCATAGTCAACGGAAAAATCAAACTTGTTTTCAAACGTAGCGTAACCGACGCACGCGTTATCATCGTCGATTGTAACTTCCGTCGTGTCGAGCAATGATCTTCCATTAGACAAGTATGCTGTTATGCCCGGATTAAGCGGCGTAGTTACCTCAAACTGTATAGAGACCTTCGTCGCTGTCTTAGCGGTAAATCTTGCGCTTGTTATTTTTTCCAAAGTCTGAATTGCCTCCTCCAAGTCGGTATGAGCGCCTGTATCCTTGCGCACGTAATAGACATCGGCATGGTTGTTTTCATCGAATGCGGTCGACATATTTACAAATACGTCCGATGTCTCTTTTTCGTATCGCGTCCAAAAATCGTCGCCGCTTTTGCCGGTGGCTACACAAATCAAAAAGCCCATGTTTCTTCCGCCCTTCAATTCGGCCATCTCGGACGCGGAAAACGTTATCTCTATCCTGCGCGATATATTTTGTTCGGTTTTGCCGTTTTGTTCATACTCTTTCATAAACGGTTCGCCGTCGGCAGGAGTCGTGGTCATATTGAACTCCGTGCCCGAGCCGCCTTTGAGCCATACCCAAGCGGCAAGATTGTTGTAATCCTGCGTGGGGTCATACACGTGCAAAGTAACAGTGCCGCCCGTTTCCGCGTGCGCCGTCTGTTGCGGTTTTACAACAAACACCGACACAGCAAAAAGCATAAGCGCTATAATCGCCGTAAAAATAATAGAGAAAAGCTTTTTGTTGTCCTTGCGTTCTGCTAACTGATTCTTTTTCATGTTCCTCACCTATTAACCCTGTTTGCCGTACAGCTTGCCGTAAGGCTGCGCTTGAGTCCCCGTTGTCGCACCGATCGGTGACGCGCCTACCGTAAGCGTGCCGAGGGAAGCGGAACCTGCGGTAACGTCGCTGCCTTTTGCGCAGTACGCAACCACGCCGCCCGCTTCTTTGCCTGTTTTGATGTTTCTTATATTCACTAAATCAAAGCTGTTGTTATTAACTTTGCCGTCCGCACGGTTGATGGCTACAATGCCAGCCGACGAGCCTATATTGCCGCTCGAACCGTTGCCAACGCCGTAAATATTAAGGGTGTTTACCGTATTGCCGCTTACCATGCCGCCTTTGCAGTTTTCCAGCACTACGCCGGCCATTTCGTACGCAGCGGAGCCCATCGCGCTTGTTACGTCTTCTTGAAGATCGCAATTGACTACCATGCAGTTTTCCACAGTGCCGTAATTGTGAATTACAAGACCGGCGGCGCTGCCTGCTTTTACGGTGAATTTTGAGTTGCTCAATGCTACGGACGATACCGTACCGTAGTTTTGGTATGCAACCATTGCCGTAGCGGGGTTGATGGGGAATTCCAATTTTTGTATGCCGTTGGTTATTTCCACATCATCGAACTTTATGTTGGTGACCATGCCGTCGACTGCTATAAATTCGAACAACGCCCAAAAACCGTTGTCGGTGTTTACCGTTATTTGGGAAAGAGTGTGACCGTCGCCGTTAAGCACGCCCATAAACGGTTTGCGCAGCGTGAACAAGTTGGATTCGGCTTCCAACGCGCTGACCGTGCTGTAATTAAGGTCGTTAGCGATTTTATAGTAGTTTTTCGCATTAGACTTTATTTCGGAAGATTTAAGCTCGTAGTAATCTATTGCGCGCAAATCGAAGGGGGTTTTAATCAAATACGGGTCCGCCTCCGTGCCGCTGCCGTTAAGATATTTGATGTTTACGGGAACTACTTCCGCACTCTCCACCGCCGACGTCGCAGGCATTACGGGATATACGCCGTATACCAAGTTGCGCACGCTCATTATATAATGAGAGGTTGTAACGATGTACGAATTGAAATCGAGGTCTACAACCTTGTAGCCCAACGCGCCGCCCACAGGATTCCATCTGATAATTTCACCGCTCACCGTATAATCGGTTATTGGCATTACGCTCAGTTTTCCGTTTGCCGAGTTGTACATTACGGCAATAGTAGCGGAAGAAAATCCGTTGACAGCGGTAATTTCTATCTTTACATAACCGCTGAGCGACGCCACGTTAAATGTGGTCGACGTGCCTTGCGCAGCCTCAACGCCGTCAACCTTAACGGTATATTTCGTAGCATTGCTGTCTTCTTTCCATGTGATTATACCGTCGGCAAAAGAAAGTATTTCCGGGCTGCTCACCTGCTTACCCTCCTCGTAAGTAATAGACGTAGGCGAAGAATTTTTATAGCCGTCGCCTTTGGCTGTAATCGTTACAGTAATCTTATCGCCTGTTTCCGGCATAGTGAATCCTCCGACGGTGGACAAGTCCACAAGCGTGATTTGCGTGGTCACGGACGCCGAGCCGCACTTAACCTCATAGCTTTGCGCGCCCTCTACCGCCGTCCAAGACACCCAAAACGAGTCGCCTTCTTTGTGGATGGATATGCTCGATGAACTTACGGCAGGTAACCTGTCGCCGCCGCCGGGCTCGTTGGGGCCGCCCGGCATTTCTATGCTTCCGCATCCTATTGCAAACGCAAACGTAATGCAAAGCATAACCAACAGAATGAATATTCCGCGTTTTGTGTGTTTTAACATTTTCCTTATGCCACATCCTTTTTACTTTCGGTAATACATATTCTAACACAGTTACAAGATAACTGTCAATAGTTTTGCAAAAAATATATGTTCAGGACAACCGCCTCGCTCATAAAACTTGCTATAATGTATTGACAAAATACACAGAATATTGTATTATATAAATGATATACTAAAATATTAAGACGGGAACAAGTATGGCAAACTACAAAGACAACAATGCCGATCTCGGCAATCAAACGATAGAGGGCACCGCTTCGCCTTACGAGCTGAATGTGGAAATTGTCATGCCCGACGGATCGACTGAACCCATACACCAAGCGGAAAATGCCGACGAAGGCCCCGTTATTATTATGGCGGAGCCCGCCGAACCTATTATTATGTCCGAACCGGAACCGGTGATTACTCCGGAGCCGGAAGTAGTTATCACCCCCGAACCGCAAGCTGAGGCTACTATAATCACGCCCGAACCCGCAAATGCGGCGGAAGACCTTGACGCGCAGCTTGCCGCTATGCTCGGCGACCAACCGGAGCAGACCGAAAAGCCCGTCGAGCCCGCGGAAGATA
>CAMWMF010000008.1 GCA_947175335.1 uncultured Clostridia bacterium | reverse complement strand
TGGCCCGGTAGTACAGATGGTTAGTACGCCAGCCTGTCACGCTGGAGGTCGAGGGTTCAAGTCCCTTCCGGGTCGCCAAACTTTTGCCTCGGTAGCTCAGTCGGTAGAGCAAGGGACTGAAAATCCCTGTGTCGGTGGTTCGATTCCGCCCCGAGGCACCACAATCTACTTTTGTGCGCCGAAGTAGCTCAATCGGTAGAGCAACTGACTTGTAATCAGTAGGTTGCGGGTTCAAGTCCCATCTTCGGCTCCATTATGTGTCGATATATGATTCGGCACATTTTTTGGTTAAAAATTATTTTTAAGGACAGTGTTCAGCAAAAGAGCGTTGCATTTCCAAGCCGGCTTCGGCTCCATTATGTGTCGAACACTGTTTCGACACTTTTTTGGTTTTTGATTTTTTTGCTCATATAGTTGATAGTTTGTTTAGTTAATATCGAGGAGGCGATTATGAAAAAATCCATCCAAAGTTTGAAGATTTATCTTTTGGATAGAAATCCGGAAATGTACGCTGCATGGAATAAGCATTTTTACGGACTGAATAACGTATCGATTGTTTGTTCCGATTTTGTGGAGTTCATGCGGCGCAACAAGGTGGATTGTGTAGTGTCGCCGGCAAACGCTTTCGGTATTATGGACGGTGGGTATGACGAGGCGATTACCGCTTGGTTCGGCAACGATTTGCAGGAGCGCGTTCAGCGGTACATAGTAGACAATTTATACGGCGAGCAGCCCGTAGGTTCGAGCATTATTATTGATACTGGGTTGAACGGTATAAAGCTTATTCATACGCCCACTATGCGTACGCCGAGTATAATCAAAGACGATAGCTTGGTTTATCACTGCACGCGGTCAAGTTTGATAGCCGCCCTTAACAGCGGGGTAAACTCGGTAGTAGTACCTGCGTTTGGTGCGGCTACAGGGTGTGTGCCGTATGAAACAGTCGCGCTAATGATGTGGCGAGCATATGAGCAGTTTAGCAATCCGCCGCAAAAGATAGATTGGAAATATGCGGAAAGTCAAAGCTTTTAAAATTATTTGCTACATATTATAAAATCGACGGCACTATTTATAGTCGTCGATTTTGATTTCATAGATTTTTATAAACAAAAAAAGAACACCGTTTAGGTGTTCCTGTGGAGCGGAAGACGAGATTCGAACCCGCGACCCTCACCTTGGCAAGGTGATGCTCTACCCCTGAGCCACTTCCGCATAAGCTATCTGCGCTAGACAGCATAGTAAATATAGCATTTATCAAATACATTTGTCAAGCATTTTTCAATAAAAAAATGATTAATTCATTAAAAAATGTTTGACAAGATTGTCGATATGCTGTATAATCATTTTGTAACACAAGGAGGTGGATTATGGCTGTCCCCAAACATAAAACGTCTAAACAGCGTACGCATACTCGCGGCTCGCAGTGGAAGTTGTCCGGTCCCGCATTGGTAGAGTGCAAAAGCTGCCATCAGCAGATCCAGATGCACCGCGTTTGTCCGTTCTGCGGTAGCTATGACGGCGAAGTAAAAATCGAACAAAAACAAAGTAACGACTAAAAATTTACCCCGCCTTAACGGGGTATTTTTAGTGCTGTTTACAGTAAGGAGATTAATATGAAAATAGTTGTTGATATCGGCGCGTGCGACAAGCCTGCCAAAATGGTTTTGGGCGCGGTTGACGCGGCAAAGGAATATACCGACTACACCATTGTTTTGGTGGGTGATTCGGAATTTATAAATAACACTATCGGCGCGAATAAACCTGCCAATCTTGAAATCGAGCATGCGCCCGACGTAATCAGTAACGACGATACGCCCACACGCGCTATTCGTCAAAAGCCCGATTCGTCGCTTGTGCGCGCAATCAATTTGCTCAACAGTTCGGATGATTATATAGGTCTATTGAGCGGCGGCAGCACGGGCGCGGTACTTACGGGCGCAACGCTTATGGTTGGGCGTATCAAGGGCGTGCACCGTCCCATGCTTACATGCTTTATGCCTACGGCGATAGAGGGCAAGCTGGTGTGTATTGCCGACTGCGGCGCTAACGTCGATTCCAAGCCCGAGTTTTTGGCGCAGTTTGCAGTTATGGCAAACATGTACGTGTCTGCGCTGTTCGGCATAGAAAAGCCGAAAATCGGACTTTTGTCCGTCGGTGCCGAGGATCACAAGGGCGACGAGCGCTCCAAGGCAACTTTCGCGTTGTTAAAACAAAATACCGATTTGAACTTTGTGGGCAACGTAGAGGCGCGTTATGCCTTGACGGGTGATTACGATATAATCATTACCGACGGATTTGCGGGTAACGTGCTTATCAAGTCTGTAGAAGGTACGGCCAAGATGATTATGACCGAGCTGAAAAAAGCAATGATGTCGTCCTTTAAATCGAAAATCGGCGCATTGCTTATGAAAAAGTCCGTGTACAAATTAAAGGACAGAATGGACTACCATGCATACGGCGGCGCGGCGTTTTTGGGCGTGAAAAAGATTGTTGTTAAAACGCACGGCTCGTCCAATGAGGTTTCGACCAAGGCGTCTATTCGCAACATTATAAGAGTATACCAAAATAATATTATCGACAAGATTAAGCAGGGTATGGCGGTAGATAACGCCACAGAGAGCGCGGGTGAATAACGATTGGATTGATAATATTCAATCGCTGATAGGCTACACCTTTAACGATTGTAAATACTTGTGCGCGGCGTTTACGCATTCGTCGTACGTGAATGAACATCCCGCAGTTGGCAACGAGCGAATAGAGTTCCTTGGCGACTGTGTGCTTAACTTTTTGGTGGGTGAAAGATTGTTCTTGTTGGATCGCACGACAAATGAAGGTGGATTGTCCACAAAACGTTCCACAATTGTATCTAGTGCGCCGCTTGCTCGCATAGTGGACGAGCTTGGACTAATTCAGTATTTACGTGTTGGCGCGGGAGTAGATAAAAGTAATTTTGAAGAAAAGGCGCGGTCGGACATTTTTGAGGCGTTGCTTGGTGCGGTGTATCTTGACGGAGGTATGAACGCATGTCGAGTTGTGCTGGAAAAAATATACTATAATAATGTAGTACCTGAACGCGATTATATAAGCGAACTAAAAAACTACAGTGAAGAACATGGCATAGCTTTGTTCTATTACGATATTTACAAGCAGGACGATATGTTTGTAGCTGAAATGGACGCGCGAGGAAAAAGATTTTGTGGAAAAGGCAGGTCGAAGCGCGATGCGAAGAAAAAGCTTGCCGAGATTGTCTATAAAGCGCTGACCGAATCCAATAGCTAAATAAACTATATCAAATAAATCAAAGCAAATTTTTTTACCTACTTCTTCTACAAAAGAAGTAGGTAAAATTCGTTAATTCGATTGATTTTTTATGTCATATATGTTACAATGTTAAATGTACGCAATTACGTAAAAGCGGGTAACACTCTTGAAGTTTAAAAAACTCACCCTAATCGGGTTTAAATCCTTTGCCAACAGACTGGAAGTAAAGTTCGGCGAGGGCATAACCGGAATCGTTGGTCCCAACGGTTGCGGAAAGAGTAACGTTGCCGACGCTGTGCGCTGGGTTCTCGGCGAGCAGTCGGCTAAGCTTTTGCGTGGTTCTAAAATGATGGACGTTATTTTTAACGGTTCCAAAAAGCGTAAGGCGCTGTCGTACGCGGAAGTTGCACTTACGTTTGATAACCATAACAGGTCGCTGTTTCCGTCATGCGAGTTTGAGGAAGTCGTTATCGCGCGTAAGCTTTTCCGTTCGGGAGAGAGCGAATATTACATAAACGGCAGCCAGTGCAAACTGCGCGACATAAACGATATGCTGCGCGACGCCGGTTTTGCAATAGAGGGATATACCATTATCGGTCAAGGCAGGGTTATGGAAATAATCAATGCCAAGCCGGAGGACCGTCGTGCTGTGTTCGAGGAAGCGGCGGGCATTACCAAGTACAAGTACAAAAAGAACGAGGCCGAGCGCAAAAACGCGCGTACGCGCGAAAACCTTGTGCGGCTTAATGACATTTTGAGCAACGACACCGAACGTTTGGCACCTCTTGCTCGTCAAGCCGAAAAAACCCGTCAGTACCGTGATATTAAAGAAAGACTTAAACATCACGAGATTAACCTTTATATCAACCGTTACGAAACGGCGTCGGGGACAAAGGACAAGCTTTCGGAAGTTATTGCCGGCATTGACGCGCAAATCAAGGAACAACAGCGCGCATACGCCGACGCGACGGAAAGCTACAATTCCGCAATGGCGGAGCTGCAAACAATAGACTCGCAGCTTGATAAGTATCACACCGCGCTTACAAATTTGACAGTCGATAAGGAAAAGATCGCCGGTCAAATAAACTTATATAAACAACAAATAGAACATCTTAGCGCGCAAACAAGATCGCTTATGGCGACAAACACTTCGCTCAACGACAATTACGGCACTCTTACCGTAACCGCCGCCGAAAAGCAGGACGAGCTTAGGCGCAAATCGGACGCGCTTAAACTTGCACAAGAGGAGTATAACAAACTCAACGCCGAATATACACGGCTATCCGATTTGGTTGTTGTAGAGCAGGAAAAGATAAACACCGCACGCCGTGCTTTGCTTGCTGCAATGGAGCGTCGCGCCGCCGTCAACCGCAGCGTGGGCGAGCTTTCCGCCGAGCGCACCAATCTTACGGCGCAAATAGAGGAACTTAATAATAGAATAGCCGATTTCGAGGCGAGAATATCCGAGCAAACGGAAAATATAAAAGCTAAGGGCGAGGAATTGCAATCCTTACGCACCGAGCGCGACGGACTTATTTCGCAAAAGGACGAAACTTCGGCCGAGAACACAAATGTTGTGGCGAGGCTTGCTGCATTGGGCGGCGAGCTTGGTCAAGCCAAACAGGATTATTCGGCATTGTTGTCGCGCAAACGTGTTTTAGAAGACGTTCAGCGCGACGCGTTTACCCATGCCGTGCGAAAGTTGCTTGACGACGCGCAAAACAATGAGCGCATAAAAAACGCCGTTGTCGGTGTAATCGGACAAGTAATAACCGTTAAGGACGGTTTTGAAGCTGCTGTTGATATGGCGCTCGGTAATGCCGTCAATAATATAGTAACCAGGGACGAGGACGATGCAAAGCTGCTTGTCGAGCATTTAAAGGCCAACAAGTACGGTAGGGCGACCTTCCTTCCTATAACGAGCTTTAAGCCGCGCACTATCGACAAGGCATTGATGCCGTTGCTCAATAGACACGGTTGCTTCGGCGTTGCAACTAATGCGCTCGACTACGACCCGATTTTCGATTCCGTTATAAGCGGTTTGCTCGGTAGCACGGTTATTGTCGATAATATGGACACTGCCGTAGCGCTTGCGCGCGACAGTAAGTACGGATTCCGTATTGTCACGCTTGACGGTGATATTGTCACGCCGCAGGGCGCAATCACGGGCGGTAGTAAAAAATCGGACGCATCCAACGTGTTCTCACATGAACGTACGCTAAAAGACCTTATCGGGCAAATTGATGCTCTTAAAGCGCGCATAGACGCTTTGCAGGGTGAACGCGACACGCTTACAGCGAAAAACGAATCGCTTATCAAGCATGTGCGTGAGCTTTCCGAAGATATTCACGATTACGATCTTGCCGAAGCCGCCAAGACGGCGCAAAGCAATGCGTTGCGCGACGAGTTGGAAATGCTGACGGAAAGCTTGACGGCTGATAAAAACACGCTCGAACAGCTTGTTGCGAGGTTAGCTGAAACTAATGCCGACCTTGACGCCGTGGAGCAAAATCAAGACGATATGAGCGTGGACGAGCGTAGCGAGGAAAATGCGCGCAAAAATAAGGAGTTGGAGACGTTACGCGCCGAGCGCGATATGCTCCGCGATGGAGTAGCTGCCAAAGATTTGCAAATTGTTACGTTGCAAAAAGACGTGGAGGCATTGCAAAACGAAATAGCACGGTTAAAGAGCGAGGCTGTGTCCACCACGTCGCGTTTGGAAATAAATAACAACGTAATCAACCGCAACAACCAAACCGTGCGAGAGTGCGACGAAAAAATCAAGGAACTATCCGTAAGCAATACGGACGGCAATGACAAGCGCAGGCAGGAAATACAAGCCAAGCTCGATGCGCTGTTACAACATAAATCCGACCTTAACGCTCAGTCGGCGGAAAGCGACAAAGCGCGTTTGGAAATTACCGACAGAATATCTCAGTTTACAGAGCAAAAGCACGAGCAGGAAATTTTGCTTGCTCAGGTAGACGTCAATATGGAAAATATGCAGGCCGCTATATATGAGAATTACGAGCTTGTGTATGAAGGATGTTTGGAATATAAGGAAGAGAATTACGACGCGGCAAACGGCGAGATAGAGATTGCCAAGCTTCGTCGCCGCATAGTAAACCTCGGCAGCATTAACGAAAACGCTATTGAGGAAGCGCAAGAGCTGTCGCAAAAGGTTGGCAAGCTATCCGAACAACGCGACGATATGATGAAAAGCCTTGCCGACGAGGAACGCGTTATCAAGGAAATGTCCGCAAACATGATGCGCGACTTCGATAATTGCTTCGAACAAATCCGCGAAAATTTCAAAAACTATTTCCGCGAGCTATTCGGTGGCGGCAATGCCGATTTGCAGCTTACCGAAAACGAGGATCCGTTGCTTCGCGGTGTTGAAATCATAGCGCAGCCGCCGTCCAAGAATCTTCAATCTATATCACTGTTCTCGGGTGGCGAGAAAACACTTACCGCAATAGCAATCATGTTCGCCATTATGAAGCTTCGTCCTATGCCGTTCTGCATGCTGGACGAGATCGAGGCGGCTCTCGACGACGCTAACGTCGGCAGGGTTGCCGCTATGATTAAGCGCTTTTCGGCGGATACGCAGTTTATCGTTATCACGCATAGAAAGCCGACTATGGAAGAAGCGGACTGCTTATATGGCGTTACCATGGAAGAAGAAGGTGTGTCCACAATCGTTTCGGTACGACTGGGTGACGCGCTCAAAAATGCGGTATCTGTTCCGAAAGCTAAAAACGAATAATCAGTGCTGTTAATCATCAAATCCATGTAAGGTGAATTATGGGATTATTTTCCAAAATCAAAGACGGACTTAAACGCACAAAGGAAGCGATTGCGTACAAGCTGAACAAGCTGTTTACGGGCGGCGTTCTTACCGACGAGTTTTACGACGAATTGGAAGAAACGTTGTTGACTTCCGATATCGGCGCCGAAACGACCGACCAAATAATGGATAGGTTGAAGGACGAAATCGACAAAAACCACGTGCGCGACACCGCAACAGTAAGGGATTTGTTAAAGAATATCCTTGTTGAGCTTTTGGAAGAAAACGAAAAGCCCGAATACGATTATCCGCTTGTTATTATGCTTTCAGGCGTGAACGGCGTGGGCAAAACCACGGCGATAGGCAAGCTAGCCAAAAAGTTTAAAAAAATGGGCAAATCGGTCACGATCGCGGCGGCGGACACCTTCCGTGCGGCGGCTGCCGACCAGCTTACCGTATGGGCTGAGCGCGCGGGTGTGCGTATAATCAAGCACGCGGAAGGCGCCGATCCTGCGGCAGTCGTGTATGACGCGGCGCAAAGCGTTAAGAGCAAAAAAGGCGACGTGCTGCTTGTCGATACCGCAGGCAGACTTCATAACAAAAAGAACCTCATGGAGGAGCTTAAAAAGATTTCCCGTGTTGTCGACAGAGAACTGCCCGACGCAACGGTGTATAATTATATCGTGCTTGACGCAACAACGGGACAAAATGCAATATCGCAGGTTGACTTATTTAACGAGGCGATAGATATCGACGGAATTGTGCTTACCAAGCTGGACGGCACGGCAAAGGGCGGCGTTGTGCTTGCCATTGCGGGCGAGCTTAACGTTCCTGTCGTATACGTCGGCGTAGGCGAGGGTATAGACGACCTCGAAGACTTTGACGTCGAGGACTTTGTTGCCGGCATAATGGGCGATTGATTTTTATAAATTATATAAACGACTGACTTTTTGTCGGTCGTTATTAATTATTACAGGGGATAAAGTATGAGTAAAAAATCTAAGGACATCTTATATAACATAGCACTGTTTGTGGCGGCGGCTGTAGTTTGTATGTCACTTTGGACAATAGGGTTAATTACTACAGATAATAATGACATATGGCATATTGTTTTGGCTGTTGCTCTCGGTACAATCGGATTATTTTGCGTTATAAATGTTGTCACAGGTTTTATGCTGTCGCGAAAATTCAAAAAAATGAAAGCGCGCGAATTATATGACTATTTGAATGATATTCGGATTAAGGCACAGGGCGATATAGTTGGTGTACGCAAAAAGACGGTGCGTATCGTCGTGCTTGCGTATGTGTATCTTGCATTGGTCTTTGCTGCAGTTTGCTTGTGTGCGTTTGCAAGCGGCAAGGCTAATGTCGGATTAGATGGGTCAATAGCATTGTTGCTGATTTTTATTTATTTGTTAGGTAGTGTATTTGATATACTGTTTAAGCCGATTGCTAACGATTTTAATCAGCTGGAAGTTGAATTGACGGACAGTGATTTTCCGCTTATGCGAAAAACGGCAGAGCGCGCCGCGACGGCTGTCGGCTATAACGGGAAAATAAAGCTTTTTTTGGTCGGAAACGGTGTTTCCATAAACTCCTACAAAGGTACCGCATACATAACAATAGGGTACAAGGAAGCCGCTTTGTTTACGTGCAACGAACTGTATGCGGTTATGTTGCATGAGTTTGCACACATAGTCAATGCAGATGTCAGTCGCGTAAAACGGCTTGAGTGCATAGAAAATCGTTGGGATTTCGACGCCGTAAATACAGTAACAATATTGACGCACCTATTGCTTTTCAAAAGTGTGGCTCAAGTTGTTGGATTGAATATAGAATTATACAAGACGTTTTCCGCAATAGCAAAGGAGCAGGCGGCAGATAATCTTGTGCGGCAGCTGGATGGAAACGGTGCCTTTGCAGATGCTATTGCCAAGACTGAAATGATAGCAAAGTATTACAAGATGCCCGTGCCAGAAATAGAATATTACTTTTTCGAGTCGGAAACGCCGCATGGCGATTATGCTACGATTGACTATAATACGTATTTTAAGTTTTATAAACAGTACGGCAGTATTTGGCGCGACGAGTTGAATATGGAATTGTCGGCACAAGTTGATTCTCATCCCACTGCGCGTATGCGCATACAAGGCTTCGGGCGTGATATACAAGATTGCAACGATAACGCCGCTGAAGACGATTCTATGTACGTGGTGGAACAACAGCGTATAATAGAGCGTGCCGACGCATATATTGACCGAATGACTCGTGATAGCTATGCGGAGCAACGAGAGCAAGCGTATGTAAAACGCAAGGCGGCTATTGATAGCCTTGACAATGCGGAGGCGAGCGGGCAAAATTTGAGCGGCGCGGCACGCGAGGAAGCGCTTTGGGCGTTGCTCGGAATAGACGACGACCGCACTATCATATTGGCAGACAGAATGATTGCCGACGGTGATCATGCTGCCGCAGCAAATTTTGCCAAGGGCTATGTGTACAAAAGGCGACACGACGACAGGTGTGTAGAATGCTTTAAAAATGCAACCAAAGAACCTGCATATGCCGAGAACGCGTATAGCCTTATAGGTGAATATGCGTTGCTTACGGGCAACGAAAAGCTCATAGCCGAATACCGTGAGAGTATTCCCGACGTTGTGCAAACGGCGAAAGATACAATAGAGGATAACGAGTTTAAAAAGAATAGCCCTACGCAGCCGTGCGACTTGGATATTGTTTTAGTCGGGGAATTTGCTGCCAAAATAAACGAGGTTTCCGATAATGCCGTAAAAAAGCTTTACGTATGTAAATACACAGCGCCGGACGGTACAACGCATTATCCGTTTACGTTTGATATGACACGGGCGGCGGCGGTGCGCAGTAATAGAGATTTCAGTATTTATTACAGTATTTACGATGTAATTCAGTCTTACAAAGGCGAGCCGTCGTTTATTATGTGTAACCCTAAGATGGGGCTTATGCGCAATGTTAAGCGCGCCAAAGGTGTAATTGTGTACGATTGCCTTAAACAAACAAAAGTGGAAAAATAGTCAAATATTATTGTTAAAACAGTTGCAATTATTAAATCTTTGTAGTATAATCACGGTGTAAAGTAAATTTACTTTACACCGTTTGTTATGAGTAAGGATTTGAACATTACAAGATTGTGTGACGCGTATGGTGCGCTTCTCACACCGCATAGGCTGGAAATCATCCGCAATTATTACGATGACGATTTGTCGCTTGCGGAGATTGCGGAAAACTTCGGCATTACTCGGCAGGCGGCGCTGTGCAGTATAAAGCAAGCGGAAAAACAGCTTTTGGAGTACGAATCCAAACTGCAAATGGTTGAGAATTCGGACAAGCTTCAAAGGCAAATAGATAGCGCGTTAAATGCTATCGATACCGACGTAGACCGCGCTAAGCAGGAATTGCGTCAAATCGTTACCGCGTTGCGGTAAAAGGTAGAGTATTATGGGTTTATTCTCATCTTTAGCGGACAAATTAGGCAACGTTTTTTCCAAAATAACGTCGCGCGGAAAGCTGACCGAAGGCGAAATCAAACAAGCCATGCGGGAGATTCGCATTGCGCTGTTGGAAGCCGACGTCAACTATGCCGTAGTTAAGGATTTTGTCGCGCGTGTGTCCGAAAAGGCAGTGGGCGAGCAGGTGTTAAAATCGCTTACACCCGGACAGCAGGTTGTAAAAATAGTCAACGAGGAGCTTGTGGCGCTTATGGGTTCTACAAACTCCAAGCTGGAAGTTTCATCCAAGCCGCCCACCGTTATCATGATGTGCGGACTTCAAGGTGCGGGTAAAACCACGTTTTGCGGCAAGCTCGGCGCATACCTTACCAAGCAAGGCAAAAAGCCTATGTTTGCGGCGTGCGACGTTTACCGTCCTGCGGCTATCAATCAGCTTCAAGTTGTAGGCAAAAAGGTTAATATTCCGGTATTCGAGCAAGGTACGGGCAATCCCGTAAAAATCGCCGCGCACGCGGTTGAGGAAGCCATAAAGCTTGGTTACGATACCGTTATAATAGACACGGCCGGTCGGTTGCACATTAACGAAGAGCTTATGAACGAGCTTAAAGAAATCAAGCAAAAGACCAACCCGACGGAAATACTGCTAACCGTAGACTCGATGACAGGTCAAGACGCGGTAAACGTAGCTAAAACCTTTAACGAACAGCTCGACATTACGGGCGTTATCCTTACCAAGCTGGACGGCGACACCCGCGGCGGTGCGGCGCTTTCCATTCGTTCGGTCACAGGCAAGCCAATCAAATTTTGCGGCACGGGTGAGAAATCGGGAGATATCGAGCCGTTCTATCCCGATAGAATGGCGTCCCGCATACTCGGCATGGGCGACGTGTTGTCGCTTATAGAAAAAGCGCAAGAGGCTGTTTCGGAAGAAGAACTGAAAAAAATGGAAAAACGCATGCGCGAAAACAAGTTCACGTTAGAGGACTTTTTAACGCAGTTTAAGTCGCTTGCCAAGATGGGCGATATCAACGACGTAGTGGCAATGATACCCGGTATGAGCAGAGCTAACGTCGATTCCAAGCAGATAGACGAGCGTATAAACAAGTACAAGGCAATCATACTTTCGATGACGCCGTACGAGCGCAATCATCCCGAAGTCATCAAGGCGTCGCGCCGTAAACGCATTGCGGCGGGCAGCGGGACCACGGTTCAAGAGGTGAACGCACTGTTAAAGCAGTACGACCAAACGCGCGAAATGATGAAGGCGGCTCAAAGCGGAAAAATGCCTATGCAGCCGCAAAAGATAATACGTCAAAAGCGCAGATTCAGATAAAAACCAATTTAAGGAGAAAATATATCATGGTTAAAATCAGACTTACCCGTATGGGCGATCACAAATCCCCGTTCTACCGCATAATCGTTGCCGATTCGCGTTCGCCGCGTGACGGTCGTTTTATCGACATTCTCGGCACATACGATCCGCATCTTGACGACGGTCTTAAAGTAGACGTGGGAAAGGCGAAGCAGTGGATAAAGAACGGCGCGCAACCCACCGATACCGTACGTGCGTTGCTTGTTAAGTCGGGCGCTATGGAGACCAAAAAGTCCACACAAAAGACCAAGGTCGAAAAGAAGAAAAAGGCGGAATAATACCCGATGACCGAGCTTGTAAACTACATTGTTACCGCGCTTGTCGACAACAAGGACGAAGTGTCGGTAAAGGAAGACGGCGACGTAATTACCGTCAAGGTAGCCAAGGACGATATCGGCAAGATCATCGGCAAGCAAGGCCGTATTATCAAATCCATTCGTTCGGTGGTTAAAGCGGCGTCGGCTAAACAGGGCAGAAGCTGCTCCGTGGAAATAGACGAGTAACTTGATTACCGTAGGGCAAATTACAAAACCGCAAGGCGTGCGCGGCGAAGTCAAGGTCAGACCAATGACCAACGACCCGTCGCGCTTTTACGTGCTTAAAGCGGTGTATATCGATAACGCTATGTATAAGCTTTCGGCCGTTCGCGTAAGCGGCGGTGACGTGTATTTAAAGCTTGCGGGCATAGACGACAGGAACGCTGCCGAAACGCTTCGCAATAAGTACGTGCAAATAGACCGCGCTGCGGCCGTGGCACTCGACGAAGGTGAATTTTTTATCGATGACGTCGTGGGTGCAACGTTGGTAGCAAAAAACGCGGACGGCAGCCAAAGCATAGGTATTGTCAAGTCCGTGCAGTCATTTGGCGCGGCGGACGTATTTACTGTTACGACCGAGCGCGGCGAAATGACATTTGCGTTTATCAAGGCTCTTGCCGCCGAATATGACGACAGCAAGCGCGTACTTACTGTTGACGGTGATAAGTTGAAGGAAGTGGCGGTGTACGATGAAGATTAGGGTACTCACGCTGTTTCCGCAAATGTTCGATTGTCTTAACGAAAGCATAATCGGCAGGGCGATAAAAAGCGGTAAGCTCGACTTTGAGGCGGTGGATATTCGCTCTTATTCCAAGGATAAGCACCAAAAATGCGACGATACGCCGTACGGCGGCGGCGCGGGCATGGTTATGACCGCACAGCCTGTATATGACTGTATCAACGCCGTAGATCCAAATCACGAGTATTTGCGCATATATATGTCGCCAAAGGGCGAACGGCTGAGCGACGGCTTGTGCCGTAGCCTTGCCCAAAACGACAATATACTTTTGCTGTGCGGGCATTATGAGGGCATTGACCAGCGCGTACTCGATTTGTGCATAGACCGCGAAATCTCCATAGGCGATTACGTTTTGTCGGGTGGGGAGCTTGCGGCAATGGTCGTTATAGACAGTGCGGCGCGGTTTGTGGACGGCGTACTCGGTAGCGCAGTGTCGCACGAGGACGAAACATTTTCGGACGGCATGCTCGAATATCCGCAGTATACGCGTCCGCCCGTATTTATGGGCTTATCGGTACCCGAAGTATTGTTAAACGGCAACCATAAAGAAATAGACAAATTCAGGAAGCAACAAAGTCAAGAATTGACGGCAAAGCTAAGACCCGACTTGCTTTCCGACGACGGCACGAGGTAGTAATGGATATAAATTGGTTCCCCGGACATATGGCAAAGTCCACAAGGGAAATAGAAGCAAACTTAAAAACGGCGGACTGCGCGGTGTACGTTTTGGACAGTCGCGCCGTTTTGTCATGCTTCAATCCTGCGTTCGACGGAATGATCAATATCCCGATAGTGTACGTTCTGAATAAATGCGACACCGTAAGCACCGAGTGCGTAAACGGTTGGATAGCCAAATTATCAGATAAAAACCGCACGGCTATTGCCTTGGAGGGAAATAGCGCGTCGTGCAAAAAGAAGCTGCTTCCAGCTATCAAGCGCGCGTGTGCGCACGTTTTGGAACGACAGCGCAACCGCGGACTTAACGAGCATATCAAGGCGGTAGTTATCGGCGTGCCCAATACAGGAAAGTCGACTATCATAAACAGTCTTTGTGGCAAGGCGCGACTTACTACCGGCGACCGTGCGGGCGTAACGCGCACCGCTGTTTGGGCGCGCGTCGATTCAACGCTGGACGTACTTGACACACCTGGGACCCTTTATCCGAAAATCACAGACAGACGAGTGGGCGAAAACCTTGCAATTATCGGCAGTATTAAGGACGAGGTGCTGGACGCAACAGAGCTTGCCGTTGCGCTTATAGATAGGCTTAACCGTATAGATACAGGCATTTTGGTCGGGCGCTACGGCAAAGAAATCGACATTGCCGACGGACTGGAAAAAATCGCAACGGCACGCGGCTTTCGTATTCGCGGAGGTGAGCCCGATATAGATCGTGCTGCTGCTGCAATCATAGACGATTACCGCAAAGGGCGCTTGGGCAAGATTGCATTGGAGTATGCGCAATGAGCGGCACGCGGCAACAAATAGCCTTAGACAAGGTTATGCGACTTGTGAAATTCGACAAGTCGTACAACGTTAATACGCTGTGCGGCGTGGACGAGGCAGGGCGCGGACCATTGGCAGGACCCGTATGCGTGTGCGCGTGTAGTATGCCTTATGACGATATTATTATCGGCATAGACGACAGCAAAAAGTTGAGCGAAAAAAAGCGCGAAATGCTGTACGAACAAATAACTTCGGTTGCCGATTACTGCGTGGTTATGGTGGATCGTCGCGTTATAGACAGTATAAACATACTGCAAGCGACAAAGCAGGGCATGGTGCAAGCAATATCCGGGCTTAAAGTAAAGCCCGAGCTTGCCGTAATAGACGCGGTAAACAAGCTTGCAACCGACGTAAAGTATGACTCGGTCGTTAAAGCCGACGCAAAAAGTTATTGCGTGGCGGCAGCGTCCATTATTGCCAAAGTTACGCGTGACAGGTATATGCGTGAGCTTGACAAAAAGTATCCGATGTACGGTTTTGCGAGTAACAAAGGCTACGGAACGGCGGAGCATATATCCGCGCTAAAAGTGCACGGATATTGTCATGAACACCGCCGCACGTTTATAAAGAACTTTGTCGAAGTAGACAGCTACGACGATTTACCCATAATGTCGGGAGATTGATAATGTTTGGAACCAATAGAAAAAAGCGAGTAAATAAGCGCGGCACGAAGGGCGAGGATATAGCTGTCAAGTATTTGGAAACGCACGGCTACCGTGTTCTTGACCGAAACTACACCACTTCGGTAGGTGAGGTGGATATATTTGTCACCGACGAAAAAACGCTTGTGGCGGTAGAAGTCAAGTCGCGCTTGTCGCTGGAATACGGAACTCCCGCCGAGGCGGTAGGACATCAAAAAATAAAAAAGATATCGCAGGTCACTTCGCAGTATATCAAGCAGTTTCGACTGTTCGGCGTTCCTGTGCGCTTCGACGTGGTGGAAGTTTATCTTAGCGACAATACCGTAAACCATATCGTAAATGCATTTGATTGCTATTTGAATTACTGAATATTGTGAAATAACTACAACACAATTTACACAACATTTTCACAAAACGGTTGCAATTACCATATCAAAGTGATATATTAGGCACGATGGAATTAGAAGCCCCCAAAATTGCACCAAAAGTGCTTTATAGTATAGGCAGTTTTGATATTACCGTAACAATGTTTTCTGCGATGGTTGTTACGGTTGCTTTAATATTGTTTGCCGTTGTCGTGCGCGTGGTTTTTATTCCGCGCTGGAATAAGGACTTAAAACATACCTCTGGATTCCGCATGCTTGTTGAATGGTCGGTGGGATTGTTCGACAGCAATTCCAGGGATATGACGGAAAACTATGCGGGTGCGGTGGGCGCGATGTACTTTGGCTGTTCGGCGTTTATTATGTTCGGAATACTTATCGAACTATTTGGATTGCGTTCGCCTTTGTCCGATTTGAATTGCAATATTATTTTGGGCTTTGTCACTTTCTTTGCTATACTCATTATCGGGTTTATAAAAAAGCGGGCGAGGCGGCTTACGCATTACGCCACCGTCATTCCGCTTGTAACCGATTTGGTTGTGCCGTTTTCTATGGCGCTTAGGTTGTTCGGCAGCGTGTTTTCGGGATATCTTATAATGGATATCGTGTACCAAACGGCGCTGCGTAATATCTTGCCTGTAGTGTTGGAGCCGCTGTTTACGCTGTTCCACGCGCTTATGCAAGCATATATATTTATGTTCCTGTCTATGAACTTTATTAACGAGGCTATCGAATAGCTTTTCGGAGGTAATTATGCAAGTGTTTTTGTCAGCCGTTATGGCGTTTTTGGGTGTTGAAGGCATGGCCGCGTTAGGCGCCGGACTTGCCTCTATTGCGTGCGTAGGCGCCGCTATCGGCATGGGTATATCCACCAGCAAGGCTGTGGAGAGCATGGCGCGTCAGCCCGAAGCGACCAAACAAATTCGTTCGTCGCTGTTTATAGGCTTGGCGTTTTGCGAAACAACGGCAATTTACGGGCTTTTGATTGCTATAATGCTTATAGTAATGTGAGATAGATATGACGCAGTTTCTTTGTGATAACATACTGGAAGTATTCGGACTTGACTGGAAGTCCATGCTTTTTTATGTTGTTAATTTTTTGATATTGCTTGCCGCATTGATAGGATTGCTGTACAAGCCCGTCAAAAATATGCTCAAAAAAAAGCGTGAAAGCCTTGACGACGTTTACGCCGAAAACGAAAAGCTGAAAGCGGAGAGCGCTGTTCGTGAAGCGGAATACCAAAGGAAGACTGAAGAGCTTAAATTGGAAAACGCACGTATTGCGGCAAACGCAGCCGAGGCGGCGCAGCAAAAGGCTGACGCCTTGATTGCCGACGCGCAGGAGCAAGCCAAAAGCATTGTTGCCGCGGCAAAAAAGGAATCCGCTACGCAAATGGAGCAGCTAAAGGGTGAGTACCGCAACAGCGTAAACAACGTTGCCGTGCAGGTCGCTCAAAAGCTGTTGGAGCGTGAAATTACCGAAAGCGACAACGACGCACTTATCGAGCAGGTTTTGTCCGATTGGGAGAATGATTGATGGGTATCGTCATTCAAGTATCGTCGGCGACAGAGTTAAAGGACGAGCAAAAGCGAAAAATTGAGCATGTATTTTGCGCAAAGCATCCTAACGAGTCCGTCGAATTCGTATATACGATAGACAAGGAGCTTATCGGCGGTATACTTGTTGTCGACGGCGATAAGTATTACGACGGCACGCTGCGCTCGCAAATCGATAATATCGGCAGTGTTTTTCGTCACAGCGACAGTTATGTGGAAGCTGCTACGCCTAAACGGCGCAAAAAGAATAGTCATAGGCATAGCATTACTACCGATAATGATGAAGATATTGCGCTAGACGGTGCTTCCGAAAGTATAAAAACGCGCACCGACAGCGAACTTGCACGTAAGGTTGCGCATTATAAAAAATCGTTTGACGTGCGGCAGGCCGGAAGTGTGGAGTTTTGTGGCGACGGCGTTATTATGTGTAGCGGACTTGCCAATGCCGAGTACGGCGAAATGCTGGAAATAGAAAACGGCACGCAAGCGATTGTACTAAGCCTGTCGGAAGGTAGTGTTGGCGCAATCGTGCTTGACGACGACGACAAGGTTTCGGCGCGTATGGTTGTCAAAACCACGGGGATGATTGTTTCCGTTCCAGTCGGTAATCAGCTTTTGGGGCGAGTGGTTAATCCGCTCGGTAAGCCGATAGACGGGTTGGGTGAATTCGTTCCCGATAAATACCGCCCGATTGAAGCTGCGGCGCCGGCAATAAAAGATAGAGATAAAGTGAATAAGCCCATGATGACCGGCATATTGGCGGTAGATTCCATGATTCCTATCGGTTGCGGTCAGCGTGAGCTTATTATAGGTGACAGACAAACAGGCAAAACGTCCATAGCGGTGGACACTATACTCAATCAAAAGGGTAAGGGTGTTATTTGCGTGTACGTAGCAATCGGGCAAAAGTCGTCCACCGTGTCCGATATTGTTAGCACGCTTACCGAGCACGGCGCAATGGACTATACGGTAATAGTCAGTGCGACGGCAAGAGACAGTGCGCCGTTGCAGTATATCGCACCGTATGCGGGTTGCGCCATCGCCGAAGAGTTTATGTATGCCGGCAAGGACGTATTAATCGTTTACGACGACTTATCTAAGCATGCAGTAGCTTACCGCGCAATGAGCTTGCTTTTGAAGCGTCCGCCCGGTCGTGAAGCGTACCCAGGGGATATTTTCTATTTGCATTCGCGGTTGCTGGAGCGTGCGGCAAGGCTTAGCCCTGAACTGGGCGGAGGATCTATTACCGCACTTCCTATAGTGGAAACACTTGCGGGCGATATTTCCGCGTACATTCCAACTAACATAATATCGATTACCGACGGACAAATCTTTTTGGAAAGCGATTTGTTCAACGCCGGTATTCGTCCCGCAATCAATGTGGGATTGTCTGTTTCGCGCGTTGGCGGAAGCGCGCAAAGCCCGGCTATGCGCAAGGTGTCGGGAAAACTGAGACTCGATTTATCGCAGTACCGCGAGCTTGCTGTATTCGCACAATTCGGTGCCGATCTCGACGATACGACGGCGCGTATGCTGGAAAAAGGCAAGCGCATGACGGAAATAATCAAGCAGGACGTGCATATGCCATTGCGCGAGGAACACCAGATAATCCTGCTGTATTTGACAACTAAAGAGCTTATAAAGAATATTCCCGTAGAGCGCATGACGGAATTTAAAGATAAATTTTTGAAATACTTCGATATAAACTATTCGGATATATCCGCTAAACTCGCCGCGGGCGGTCAAATAACAATGGACGACGGGATTAGAATAGACGACGCAGTAAACGAATTTTCATTGTATTTTTTGAAGGACGGAAGCAATGAGTAATTTGTCCGACGTCAAAAAAAGATTGTCTACGGTCAAGCAAACGCGGCAAATAACTCGCGCTATGCAAACTGTGTCGGTGGCTAAAATGCGCAAAGCCGAGGAAATCAACAGCCGAAGCACCGCGTATCTTGCTTTGATTACCGATATTATGCGCAATATCAATTCACGCGACTGCGGTTTTGTGCCGCCTACGGACGGAAAGGATGCGCTTTTGGTACTGTCTTCTGATAGAGGTTTGTGCGGCGGGTTTGACAACGGCATCTTTGCGGTAGTGCAAAATGCGATAGGCGATAATACGCTTATTATGCCTATCGGTCAAACGGCAACAAATTACTTTAAGGACGCTAAAAATGTCGATTTGCGTTTTGGACAGTACGGCTCTGCCGGTAATAGCGGCGCGAAAGAGATATCCGATTATTTGATACAACAGTACGGAAACGGAGTGAAAAGTATTTCTGTTGCTTACTCGGTTGTAGATAAAGGTGTTGTTTGTCCAAAGGTGGAACAGCTTTTGCCTATTGGCGATATTACAAGCGACGGCAATGTGGCGGAAACATTGTTTGAACCGTCGCCGAAGCAAGTGTTAGCAGCGCTGTTGCCGCTTTATTTGTCCGGTAGGATTTACGGAGCACTCACGGCAAATTTTGCAGCGGAGCAAAGCGCAAGACACAAAGCTATGACTGCCGCAACCGATAGTGCCGACGCGCTTATATTACAGCTTTCGGGTGAGTACAACCGCGAGCGACAAGCGGCGATAACAGGACAAATAGTAGAAATAGTCGGCGCGACTGCGGCATTGTCGAGCAAAGGAGGGCGCGGTGAAAAGAGATTTTAATATAGGTAGCGTTACGGTCGTTTTGGGCCCTGTGGTAGACGTTAAGTTCGAAACAAAGCTGCCTAAGATATATGAAAAAGTTATCGTAGACACCCACGACTTGATTGCAAGCGGTGCGATTTCCGGCGTGACTGCGGAGGGCTTTGTTACGCTCGAGGTTATGAGCCACATTCCGCCTTCCACGGCGCGCTGTATTGCGCTCGAACCGACCGAAGGATTGGCGCGTGGAATGAAGGCATACGGCACCGGACACCAAATATCTGTGCCTGTAGGTGAAAAGGTGCTGGGTCGTGTTATGAACGTTTTGGGTGAGCCTATTGACGGCAAGGGTGATATTGCTTCCGAAACGCATCGCCCCATTCACCGCAAAGCGCCGGAATTTTACGAGCAAAAAAACGGCAACGAAATCATTGAAACAGGCATAAAGGTAATCGATCTTGTTGCGCCGTATCTTCGAGGCGGAAAGATAGGACTTTTCGGTGGAGCTGGCGTAGGCAAGACCGTGCTTATTATGGAGCTTATCCGCAACGTCGCTGCCGAGCATGGCGGCTATTCCATATTTACGGGAGTTGGTGAGCGTAGTCGTGAGGGCTACGAGATGATTTGCGATATGACGGATAGTGGAGTGCTTGACAAAACTGCGCTGGTGTTCGGTCAAATGAACGAGCCGCCGGGTTCGCGTATGAGGACAGCTCTGACCGGACTTACCGTTGCCGAATATTTCCGCGACGAAATGAACAAAAACGTACTGTTGTTTATAGATAATATTTATCGATATGTCCAGGCGGGTTCGGAGGTATCGGCACTGCTTGGCAGGTTGCCGTCGGCCGTCGGATATCAGCCCACGCTTGCGACCGAGCTCGGTGCGCTGGAAGAACGCATTGCTACGACAAAGAACGGTTCTATAACATCTATTCAGGCAGTATATGTTCCTGCGGACGATCTTACAGATCCTGCACCCGCGGCTATATTTACGCATTTGGACGCTACGACGGTGCTTAGCCGTAAAATAGTAGAGCAGGGCATTTACCCCGCAGTCGATCCGTTGCAGTCTACAAGCCGTATTTTGGAAAAATCTATTGTTGGCGCAAAGCATTACGAAACGGCGCGCGGTGTGCAAGCGACATTGCAGCGCTATGCCGATTTAAACGATATTATTTCTATTTTGGGCATGGATGAGCTGAGTGAGGAAGATAAAACGGTGGTGTATCGTGCGCGCAAGCTGCAACGGTTTTTCTCGCAGCCTATGTTTGTAGCCAAAAACTTTACCGGAATGGAAGGTCGGTACGTCGACCTAAAAACAAATATAGAATGTTTTTCGTCTATACTGAAAGGCGAGGCCGATATGTATCCCGAATCGGCGTTTTATATGGTGGGTGACTTGGACGAGGTAAAGGAGAAGGCGTTCGGTTGAGTACATTTGCTTTGCGCATTGCAACGCCCGCACGCGACGTGTTTTCGGGCAATGTAGATTACGTATCCGTCAATACTCCCGACGGAAGAGCGGGGTTTTTGCGCGGAGCGTTGCCTCGCGTTGCCGTCCTTAAAGAGGGCGTTATAGAAGTGACAGTGGGCGACGAAAAAATCAGCCTCTATTCTACCGACGGTATTTTCAGTATAACGACCGACGGAATGACTGTTGTCGCTTCCGACTGTTATGATTTGGCGCAGGCTCAAGACGATAGCGTGCAGCTTGACGATAGTGCCGTCCGGTACAAGTACGCCAAGGCACAGATTGCATCGTCATTGATAAAAATGAAAGGCAAGAATATACCGGAAGAAACATTTTAGTAACTATGTTCGAGCGCGGCGCATAGATAATTTATGCTATGCAAACTGTTGTAGATTTGTCGCGGATGCGACAAAACATAAGGAGAATTCGCGCCGCCACACATAATGAATTTTGCGCGGTTGTAAAGTCGGATGCGTACGGACACGGAATTGCCGTTGCGCGCTACATAGAGCCGCTTTGCGATTGCTTTATGGTAGCAACCGCCGACGAGGCTTTTGAGCTGGCTGTGTCTGTAAAAAAGCCGATACTCACGCTTGGTGGGGATATATACCCGTATACGCGCGTATATTCGCCGCAAATCGTTCCGACGGTGTGCGACGCTATGCAACTGGACGCAGTCGTAAAAAGCGGATACAGACGGTTTTCCGTGGCTGTAAACACGGGCATGAACAGGCTTGGAGCAAACGAGCAAAAGCTGGACGACATAGTTGCATACTGCAAGCAAAACAATATCGAGCCGTGGTCGGTGTATTCGCATTTGTACGCAATGTCAGCTGCGCCCGAACAAGCTGCGGAGTTCGAAAGGCTTACGACCGACCCTATACTGCGTACAAAACGGCATTTGTACTGTTCGACGGCGCTCGACCTTAACGGATTCGACTTATACGACATGACGCGGTGCGGCATAGCAATGTACGGCTATCATACAGATTACGATATCTGTATGCGCGTTCGGGCAAGAATTGTCGGGCTTTCGCGTGTGGCGCGCGGTCAACATATAGGCTACGGCGATTACACGTTAGAGCGCGACGCTCTTATCGCTACGGTGCGGTGCGGTTATGCCGACGGATTGCGGCGAACGGATAAGCGGTTGTACTTTACCGTGCGTGGGGTAAAATGCCCTGTAATCGGTATGCCGTGTATGGATATGTGCATGGTAGACGTAACAGGCGTCGGGTGCAGACTGGGCGAGTTTGCGTACTTGATAGCGGAAAAGGCAGATACCGAATACTTGGCTAAATGCTACGGAACTATTGTTTACGAGGTGCTTACGGGATTTAACGGTCGTGCGGAACGAATTTACATATAAATATAAAAATGCTGCAATTGTTATTTAAATGTATTTAATCGTATATATTCCGTCAAAAACAGTCATTGATTAAATGACTGTTTTGTGTTTTATCGCGTAACGGTGTCGCATAGGTTATGGAAGATGCCGCTTGATTGTTGCATTGCCGACAAAAGTGTGATATACTTTTAGGGTATGCGAGTTATATCCGGACAACACAAGGGTGCAAAGCTTATTTCGCCGCGTGGCGAGGTGCGACCTACTACCGACATGGTCAAGGGCAGTTTGTTTTCAATGCTCGATTCCAAAGGGCTTTTGCGCGGTAAAAAGTGTTTGGATATTTTTTGCGGCAGCGGAGCGCTCGGCATAGAGGCATTGTCGCGTGGGGCGGCGTCCTGTGTGTTTGTCGATATCGACTGCAAAAACGTGCATGCCAATTTGGACAAGCTTAAGGTGTCCGCGCAGGTATTGCAGTCCGATTTTCGGCGGGCCATGCGCATGCTAAAAGCGGAAAAGTTCGACTTGGTGTTTTGCGATCCGCCGTATAAGACCGATTACGCCGAGGAAGTGTACAAGCTGCTTGTCAAGTACGGAATGTTAACGGAAAGCGGTGTTGCCGTTTTGGAGCACGCCTCCGACCGACCGCTGACAATAGTGCCGAAAAATAACATAATAGACAGCCGAGTATTCGGCGTGTCGGCTTTCGATATAGTGCGAGGTGAAAATGAAAGCGATATTTGCGGGAACGTTTGATCCGTTCACATTAGGACATAGGAATGTAGTAGAGCGCGCCTCAAAGCTGTTTGACGGCGTTATAATAGCCGTAGCGGATGATACAGGCAAGAATGCCGCGCCGCTATCCGTGCGTACGGAAATTGCAAAAGCTGCCGTTGCGGATATGTCCACCGTTACGGTGGAAAGCTTTTGCGGACTGCTTTCGGACTACGTTGCTAAAAAAGCCGATTGCGTGCTTGTTCGCGGCGTGCGCAACGGTAACGATTTGGAATACGAGCGCGATTTGACAGCCGTTTACAAATCGTTGTGCGGTGTGGAATCTATTATTCTTATAACAGATTCCGCGTACGGACATGTTTCATCAACCGTCGTCAGGACGGTGGCCGCGCTCGGCGGGGATATTAACGGGTACGTTGTGCCGAGTACGTTAAAGCAAATAACGCAAGTTTACGGCAAAAATCAATAGGCGGTAAAAGGAGAGTTATGCAAGAGCAACAAGACGCATTGGAAATTTTGGAGCAGCTCAAAAGCGAGCTGGGCAGCGGACACGGATTTTTTTCCAAAAAGCCGGACTGGGATTTGTGTGCGGATTTGTGCGAAAATCTTTCGCGCATTTTGCCCGAATACATTAAGGACGCGTCGTACATTAAAGATAGACGCAAGGAGATTTTGTCCAACGCCGACGTCGTGGCAAAAAACACAATCCGTGCTGCGGAAGAGCAGGCCAATAAGCTTGTGTCCGAATCGGAGATAGTGCGTTCTGCACAAATCGCCGCCAAGCAAATTATCGAAAACGCCTACGCGCAGTGCGACAACTTGATTTTGCGTACCAAGGCACACCTCGACAATTTGTTTAAGGAAACGGAAAACTTTTTGTGCTCGACATTGGCCGTGGTGCGCACCAACCGCGAGGAGCTGCGTGCGGCGCTGTCTGGCGGAAATAAGGTGTATTAACGCATAAGCGTGCGGAAAATGGTTAGCGGCTTATAATCTATGCTTGCAGCTGTAATCTGCCGCATTATGACGAATTATGTTACATGATGTAAACATTTAGCGATTATATGTTATGTCGGTCAGTCCGTGCTATAATGCACTTGAATTAGGAGGGTGCAACATGACACGAAAAACCGGAGAACTAAAAAAGCGGTGCTGGCTGGCTAAACAACGACTCAAAATGGGCTACTTCGATTCGCTGAAACAAGAAAATAGGCAGGATGAGAGTGTGCCGTCGCCGATAGCGGAATATTCGATGCGGGTGGGGCGACTTGCGGAGGTTGCGGCAAGCACGTCCGCTACCGAGGAAAAAATGTACCGCAAGGTTTGCGACATACTGGACAGCAGCGAGATAGCGCTAAACCCAATAGGTCAGCTTATCGAGCGGGACGTATACGACGGGCTGGATGCCAACGGCAAACAGCGTTACGTATTGGAACTGTCCGAAAAATTCAGAGAATTGCAGGAACGATATTACCGTGAGCGCACGGGTTCGTAAACAAAAGAGGTTTTATGTACAGTCTCGAAACACTAAACGAAGTACAAAAGCGAGCCGTACTTGATACGGAAGGTGCGGTGTTGGTAACTGCAGGTGCGGGCAGTGGAAAAACGCGATTGCTTACGCACCGCATTGCGCATTTGATAAATGATTTGCATGTACAGCCGTACAATATTCTCGCCATAACGTTTACCAACAAGGCTGCGGACGAAATGCGCACAAGGCTGGGAAAAATGCTGGACAATATTGACGGCATTTGGATTTTTACATTTCATGCAGCGTGTGTGCGCATACTCAGGCGGTTTATAGACAGAATAGGTTTTGACAAGAATTTTACCATTTACGGTGAAACGGAAACAAAAGCGATAGTCAAGCGTATTGTTAAGCAAAACGAACTTAACGAAGATATGGCAAAGAGCATAATCGCCGAAATTTCCAATGCAAAAAGCAAAGGAATATCGCCTGACGATTATGAGCAAGTACATAAGTACGCGCAGGATGTCGAAGATATTGCCAAAGCATACGCACAGTATCAAGAAGTGCTCAGAACCAATAACGCGCTAGACTATGACGATTTGCTTATACAAACGCTTAATCTGTTGAAGTCAAGTTATGAAGCTCGCGAGTTTTATCAAAACAAATTCAGATATATACATATAGACGAGTTTCAAGATACCAATACAATTCAGTACGAAATAGCCAAGATTTTGGCAGGTAAGCATGGGAATATATTTGCGGTGGGCGACGAGGATCAGTGTATATACACTTGGCGCGGCGCAACTATCGGTAATATTTTTCAATTGCAACAAGACTTTAATTGCACGGTTTACAAGCTGGAACAAAATTACCGTTCGACCGCTAATATCCTTGATATTGCCAACAAGATAATTAAGGGCAACACAAAAAGGTTAGATAAAAAGCTGTGGACGGAAGCCGATTGCGGCGAAAAGGTGGTGTGCTATTGTGCCGCCTCGGACGGCTTCGAAGCGGATTATGTTGTAAGAAAAATATACGATTTGGTGGATAGCGGTTATTACGAATACTCGGATTGCGCAGTGCTTTTGCGCGTTAATGCCTTAACGCGGCACTTTGAGGAACGTTTTTTGCAGTACGGAATACCGCATAAGGTATTCGGCGGATTTAAGTTTTACGACCGTAAGGAGATTAAGGACGTGCTTGCATACGCCCGCGCTTCGGTTAATACGCGAGACGACGAGGCGATTTTTCGCATAATCAATTTTCCGCGCCGCGGCATAGGCGATACTTCCATAGATAAAATACGCGATATAGCGCAAGCCAACGGTAAGAGTGCTTTTGACGTAATAGTAAATGCGAACGCATATCCGCTGCCTACCGCATTAAAGAGCAAGCTTGCCGATTTCGGCGCGTTGCTTGTTCGGCTCCACGAAATATCTGAGAGGTCGATTGTTGAATACTTTAAGTATTTGCTTTATATCGTGCTTAATGTGGATGGGTTATTTTCGGATGACAGCGAAGGCGAGGTAAGACGTGAAAATATCAATGAGCTTGAAAGCTCGGTGCGCGAATTTGAAAAGAAAAATCCAGCCGCAACACTATTCGACTATTTGCAAACGGTGTCGCTGTATAGCGATACGGACGATATGAACGACGACAACTGTGTCACGCTCGCAACCGTGCACAGCGCCAAAGGCTTGGAATTTCCGGTCGTGTTTGTCGTCGGCTTGGAAGACGGTATTTTTCCGTCGCTCAGGCAGAACGAAAACGAGTCCGAACACATGGAAGAGGAGCGGCGGCTTATGTACGTTGCCGTTACGCGCGCAAAGCGCAGACTTTTCCTCACTTACGCCAAATCGAGGTTTTTGTACGGCGAAACGCGGTACTGCATACCGTCGAGGTTTTTGGTGGAAGGTGGGCTTGTCGCTCGTCCCGAACGGAAAGAGGACGTGTTTACGGCTTCGCCGTCGCATACGTATTCGCCGTACAACGCCCAAAACGGTTATGCGCAAAGCAAGTCAGTTGGCGGCAGTATGGGTGGCAGTATAGGCGGAAGCTCATACAGTGCGACATACAAAAGTGATTTCGGCAAAAAGGCGACGACTACGCCGCAACAGCAGTCGGCAAACAAGTCCGACATTGTTGCGGGTGCTACCGTTATGCATAAAAGATTGGGAAAGGGCAAAATTATCGACATAGAAAAAATGGGCGACAGCTTGTATGCTAAGATAGATTTCGAGCGCGGCGGCGTCATGCTGCTGGCCGTCGATTTTGCGCCCATAACAGTGATAAAGGATTAAGGAGCTTGTATGAACGACGATATTACGTTAATGAAAGAGCTGGTGGCGCGGCTTAACGACCTCGCATACAGATATTACGTTTTGGACGATCCAATCGTGTCCGACAAGGAGTATGACGCCCTTTACGACAAGCTGTGTGCGCTGGAAGCAAAGACGGGTACGGTGCTTAACGATTCGCCAACAAAGCGCGTGGGCGGCGAGCCGCTTAAATCGTTTGAGCCGCATACTCATATAAATCGCTTGTACAGCCTTGATAAGTGTAACAGCTTTGACGAGCTTCGCGCGTGGTTTGAAAAGCTGTCGGCAGCGCTCGGCAAGCAACCGGAGTGTACGCTGGAATATAAGCTGGACGGATTGACTATATGCTTGACATACCGCGACGGACAGCTTGTGTCGGGTGCGACACGTGGCAACGGCGAGGTTGGGGAGAACGTGACCGAGCAAATAAAGACGGTCAAGTCCGTGCCGCTTTCAATACCGTTTAAAGGCACTGTAGAGGTTCAGGGCGAGGGTATTATGCGCATAAGTGCGCTCAATGCGTACAATGCAACTGCCGCAGTGCCGCTCAAAAATCCGCGTAACGCCGTCGCAGGTGCTATACGAAATTTGGACGTGCGTGAAACAGCCAAGCGCAATCTCGACGTGGTGTTTTACAACGTCAATTACATTGACGGACAGTCGCTCGGGTCTCAAACCGAACAAATAGAGTTTTTAAAGAACAATCGGTTTAAAACCGGTATGTTCTATAAAACGAACAACATCGAGCAAATTATAGATCAAATTCAGTCTGTGGATAAATCGGCGCTTGATTTTGCCATTGACGGAATGGTCATCAAGGTTGATGACGCCAAGGTTCGCGGTACGCTTGGCTATACCGATAAATTTCCCAAATGGGCTATCGCATACAAATTCGAAGCGGAGGAAACTACTACTGTCTTGCGCGACGTGCAATGGCAGGTGGGCAGGACGGGAAAGCTTACGCCGCTTGCAATACTCGATCCCGTAGAACTATGCGGCGCTACGGTAAAGCGCGCTACGCTCAACAACTACGGCGATATCTTGCGTAAGGATGTAAAAATCGGTTCGCGCGTATTTATACGCCGCAGCAACGACGTTATTCCCGAAATTTTGGGCGTTGCCGAGCGCGGACAAAACGATACGGATATACCTAAGCCTACCGTTTGTCCTTGTTGCGGACATGAGCTTACAGAGGAAGGCGCACACCTGTTTTGTCTAAACTTTTACGGCTGCCGTGCGCAGGTTGTAGCGCGTATAGTGCAGTTTTGTTCCAAAGACTGTATGGATATAGACGGCGTAAGCATTAAAACCGCCGAGCAGCTTTACGATATTTTGGGTGTGCGTTCGCCGGCAGAGCTGTACGACTTGACAGGCGAACAGCTTGCGCGCATAGACGGATTTAAGGATAAAAAGATTTCCAACTTTATCAAAGCCGTGCAAGATTCCAAAGCCGCTGATTTGCCGCACTTTATAAGCGCGCTATGCATAGAAAACGTGGGCAAGGTGACGGCGCGTGCGCTTGCTGAGCATTTCGGGTCTATCGACGCACTTTCCAAGGCAAGCGAGGATGAGCTAACAGCAATCCAAGACGTGGGCGGGATAGTGGCGCAATCGATAGTAGAGTACTTTTCGGCGCACGGCGAGCTTTTGGCAAAGTATAAGGCACTCGGCATAGACCCCGTATATGCCCAAAAGTCTGAAGGTAAATTTTCGGGATTGAAGTTTGTTTTGACGGGCGCGCTTCAACAATACACGCGTGGCGACGCGGCAAAGCTGATAGAACAAAACGGCGGTATTGTGCAATCGAGCGTGTCTAAACTGACCGATATTGTGGTTGCGGGAGAAAACGCGGGGAGTAAGCTGGAAAAAGCGCGCGCGCTCGGCAAAAAAATTATTGACGAAAATCAGTTTAAAGATATGTTAAACAGTTGAAATTCGTACAAAAGAATGTTATAATATATATTGCGAAAATGTAATTCGCTTGTTAGTGTATTTTCGGCAACTAAGCAGAGGTTTGTATGAAAAGTATGACGGGCTACGGTAAGGGCGTCGCTGTTAAGGATAAGCGCACCGTCACCGTAGAAATCAAATCGGTCAATAACAGATTTTTGGAGATTGCGTGTAAGCTTCCCAAATCTTTGATGTATATTGACGATATCATCCAAAAGGGCATCAAGGCTTATGCTTCGCGCGGCAGCTTTGACGTATATTTTTCGTACGTAAATTTATCGGAATCTGCTAAGAAGGTTACTGTGGATAAGGCGCTTGCCGCCGAATATGTAGCCGCCGCCAAAACACTGCGTGCCGAATTTATGCTGGAAGACGATTACAACGTAACGGCGCTATTGCGCACGCCGGACGTCGCGTCTGTCACAGTACCCGACGACGATCGAGAGCTTGTTGCCGAGCTTACCAAGCAAGCAGTATCGGATGCACTTAGTAACCTTAACAAAATGCGGCAGGTAGAGGGCGACGGCGTGTATGCCGATTTGATGTCGCTAATCGGAAATTTGGAAGGATATCTTAAAAAGGCGATAGCTCGTGCACCGCAGGTAGTAGCCGACTATAAAGCGGCGTTGCTGCTGCGGGTAAAGGAGTTGCTTGACGGCTACGAGCCTGACGAGGGTAAGCTACTCAATGAAGTCGCATTTTTTGCCGATAAGGCCGATATCAACGAGGAAATTTCTAGGCTTAGCTCGCACATAAATCAATTTAAGGCTATTTGCGGGGAAGCTAACGCGCCGCAAGGGCGCAGGTTGGACTTTTTGTCGCAGGAGATGGTGCGTGAGGTAAACACTATGGGCAGCAAATCCAACGACATAACGCTTACCGGTTTTGTTATCGGTATGAAAAACGAAGTAGAAAAAATCAAAGAACAAATAAGGAACGTGGAATAATGAACAAAGGATTACTTATTGTTATATCGGGCCCGTCGGGCGCCGGCAAGGGCACTATTTACTCCCAAATAATTAAAAGAACGGACATGAAACGCTCGGTATCCGTAACGACGCGTCAGCCTCGTCCGGGCGAAGTTGAGGGAGTTAACTACTATTTCCGCACTGAGGAGCAGTATCAGCAAATGATAGCCGCGGGCGATTTTTTGGAAACGGCCGAGGTGTATCACAATCTTTACGGCACGCCCAAAGCCCCTGTTTTCGAAAATATGAAAAATGGCTATAACGTGTTGTTCGAGGTGGATGTTCATGGTGTGCGGTCTATCAAAAAGAAGTATCCCGAGGCCGTTGCTATTTTTATTATGACGCCTGACTTTAAGACCTTGGAGCAACGTTTGCGCGCCAGAGGAACGGAAACGGAGGACAGCTTAAAAATTCGTTTGGGTGCTGCGCGTCGCGAACTCAGCGAGTACAAGCTGTTTGACTACATTGTTTTTAATGATGAAGTCGATCTTGCCATTGATGAAGTGTTGGATATTATCACAGCCGAAAAGCGCAAGATTATAAACAACGAGGAAAAAATACAGGCTTTGCTCGCGGAGCAAGACGAAGAATAACGGATAATCCGCAATAAACAAGTAATAATCTTTAAGAGGTAAATATATGTTAATCGATCCGCCTATTGATAAAATGGTAGAAACAGTCGGCAACAAGTACGCGCTTGTAAGTCTTTTGAGCAAGCGTGCTCGCACGCTTATGGATAAGCGCCATGACTATTTGGAGCAAGAGGGCATTAATCCCGTTTCGCTTGCCGCCAAAGAGGTTGTGGACGGTAAAGTAGAGGGCGTGGAAGAAGGCTAAGCATTTGTCTAATAACTTACAGTCAAAAACAATACTTGTCGGCGTGTGCGGCGGAATAGCCGCATACAAGGTTTGTGCTTTGGTATCCAAGCTTGTCCAAAGCGGCGCCGATGTTCACGTTATGATGACGAAAAGCGCGACGGAATTCGTCGCGCCGCTTTCGTTTGAAACATTATCGCGCAACCGTGTTACGGTGGACATGTTCGATCGCAACTTTACGTACGAGGTTGAACATGTGTCGTATGCCAAGCGTGCAGACGCAGTAATAATTGCGCCTGCTACCGCCAATGTTATTGCAAAGCTGGCATGCGGCATTGCCGACGACTTTTTGACGACAACGGTGCTGGCGTGCAAATGTCCGATTTTGCTCGCGCCTGCTATGAACACCGCAATGATGGAAAATCCGATTACGACGGAAAATATAAATAAGCTTGTCGGGCGCGGGTTTACTCCAATTTACGGCGGCAGCGGTTATTTGGCATGCGGTGACGTTGGGAGCGGACGAATGGCCGAGCCAGACGAGCTTTACAAGGCGCTCGATAGTCTTTTCGCCGTCAAACGAGATTTAGTGGGCAAGACGGTGCTTATTACGTCCGGTGCTACAAGGACTAATATCGATCCCGTTAGATTCCTTTCCAACCGTTCAAGCGGAAAAATGGGTTACGCATTGGCGTGTGCCGCATATAACCGAGGAGCTAAGGTTATTTATATTCACGGCTATACAAACAATTTTACGCTTCCGTCCGATTGGATTACGGAAAGTGTTTCAACTACAAAGGAATTGCTTGCCGCCGTCAAAAAGCATTACAAATCCGCCGACATATCGGTGCTTGCCGCTGCGCCATGCGATTACGATATAACGCCGTCGGCGCAAAAAATAAAAGCGCAGTCGCTTACGTTGGAGCTTAGCAAGGCAGATGACGTTGCTGCGTGGCTGGGCAAGAATAAATGCGGTAAGCTGGTTATTTTCGCTGCGGAAACAGAAAACGGCGAGAGTAACGCGCTGCTGAAACTGAAAAACAAAAATGCCGATCTGGCCGTGCTTAACGACGTTACGGCAAAGAATGCAGGATTCGACGCCGACACTAATATAGTAACGCTTATAACGGCGGGAAATCAAGAGCGCCTTTCGCTTATGACAAAGCGCGAGGTTGCGGAAATCGTTTTGGATAGAATTGTCGCGCTATGATAGCAAAGGTAATCGTTGATATATCGGCAAGCGAGGTCGATAGAGTATTCGACTACCGAGCAATAGACGGAACAATGCGCGGTTCACGTGTGGCTGTTCCGTTTGGCAGGCAAACAACCGAGGGTTACGTAATCGATATTGCGGAAACAACCGATTTACCGCAAGATAAGTTAAAGGATATAATTTCGGTACTCGACGATAGGCCGATAGTGTCGGAAGAATTTTTAGCGCTGTGCGACTATATGACCGAGCGCTTTCACTTGCGCAAAATAGACGTGTTCAGGTTGTTTTTGCCGGCAAAAATGCGCGGTGGCAGAATTAAAGCACTGCAAAAAATATTTGTTTATGTCAATCCCGAATACATAGAGATAGACCCTAATCTATTTATCAAGAAGTCCGCGCACTCGCAAATGGAGGTGTTCGAATATCTTTTGGACGCCGAAAGTGCCGAGCAAAGCTATCTAAACGCCAATTTTTCCGCGGCAGCAGTGCGCAATCTTATAGCTCGCGGTGTTTTTTTGACGCGTATGGAGGACGTGCTGCGCACTCCGTACAAGGGTATCGTCCAAAAGGACAACGATATTGTTCTAACCGAGGAACAGTCTATTGCTGTCGATACTATAATGTCGAGTGAAAAGCCTACGCTTTTGTTCGGGGTTACGGGCAGCGGTAAGACGGAGGTGTACCTTAACTGCATAGAACAGGTATTGAAAAAGGGTAAAACCGCCATCATGCTCGTGCCCGAAATATCGCTTACGCCGCAGGTTATGCGCATATTCCGTTCGCGGTTCGGCGACGACGTGGCTCTGCTCCATTCGGGACTTAGCGACGGCGAGCGGTTTGACGAGTGGCGCAGGCTGCTCACAGGCGGCGCACGCGTTGCCGTAGGTGCGCGCTCGGCAATATTTGCACCGCTAACAAATGTCGGGCTTATAGTAATAGACGAGGAACATGACACGTCGTATTCGTCTGAATCCAATCCGCGTTATATCACGCGCGACGTTGCACTTTTTCGTGCGGCATACAACGGTGCAAGGCTTGTTATGGGCTCGGCTACGCCGTCGGTGGAAAGCTATTATGCCGCTCAAAACGGCAAATACAAGCTTGTCAGGCTTCCGCACAGGGTAAACAAGCGCGAAATGCCGGCTATACAAATAGTCAATATGTGCAAGGAAGTTACGTACGGCAATTCGGGTATGTTTTCCGCGCCGCTTGTAAATGCTTTGGAGCAATGTCTCGCGTCGGGCAATCAAGCCATATTATTTTTGAATCGCCGTGGGTACAGCTCGTATGTTATGTGCAAAAAGTGTGGGTATGTTGCCAAGTGCGAGGACTGTGACGTTTCGCTTGTCTATCATAAGGATGAGGATTTGTTAAAGTGTCACTACTGCCAACGTAGGTATTCCATGCTTGATTTGTGTCCTAACTGTAAAAGTCCGCATATAAAGCAAGGCTTTATGGGCACCGAACGAATAGTCGAACATGTGCAAAAAATGTTCCCGTCGGCGCGCGTTATACGAATGGACAACGACACAACTCGGACAAAGGACGCGCATTTAAAGCTGCTCGGCGAATTTGCAAACGGTAATGCCGATATACTTGTAGGTACGCAAATGGTAGCAAAAGGTCATGACTTTCCCAACGTTACTTTGGTTGGAATAATGGACGCCGATATGAGCTTACACTTTTCCGATTTTCGCGCGGTGGAACGAACTTTCCAGCTGATTACGCAGGTAGCGGGCAGAGCCGGGCGCGAAAAGAAGCAGGGCAGTGTTATTTTGCAAACGTATACTCCTAGGCATTACGTTTACAAGTACGCAACCGAATACGATTACGAAGGTTTTTTCGACAAGGAGATAAATCTTTTACAGGCGACCGGTTTTCCGCCGTTTACCGAAATCCTGCGCATACTCATAGCATGCGAAAACGAGGCCATAGCTCTTGACGCTACCAAGCAGGCGATAGACGAGGCACGTGCACTAGCGGCTAAGCATGGAGATAGATTTGTTTACCTAAACGCAATGCGCGCACCAAAAAAGCGCATACAAACAAAGCATCGCATGCAAGTGCTTATGCGGCTCAAACCCGAGTCTGACGACATACGCAAGGCGGTGTACAAAATAGCGGACGGCGTTACGGCAGCGTTTCCGCAGGTAACATGCTTTACCGAAATCAATCCCAACGATTTAAGTTAAATATAATAGCACATTCTTCCCAAGGAGGTAATCATGGCAAGACGAAAAATTTATCAAGTGGGCGACGACACGCTTAGACAGGTGAGCAAGCCTGTTACGGAGTTTGACGATAAACTGTCTATGCTGATAGACGATATGATAGACACGCTCATTTATGCCGACGGTGCCGGACTTGCCGCACCGCAAATAGGCGTACTTAAACGCATATTCGTAGCCACGTTCGACGGCGGTCGCACGATTATCGAGGCGGTCAATCCTACTATAGTCCAAGCTAAGGGCAAGCGTGTAGCACCCGAGGGTTGTCTATCCATTCCCAACATCAGGGAAAAGGTGGAGCGTCCCCGCCGCGTGGTAGTTCACGCGTTCGACCGCCACGGCAATCCGATAGAGCTGATTGGCAACGGCTTTGACGCGTCATGCTTTTGCCACGAGATAGATCACCTTGACGGTATACTTTTTACCGACAAATCCATTAACGGACGAAAGTAATAATGAAGATACTTTTTTTAGGTACACCCGAATTTGCTGCGGCATCGCTTAGCGCGCTGTTAAATTCCAACCACACGGTAGTGGGCGTTGTTACTCAGCCCGACCGTGCATTGAAGCACGGCAAAACCGAATTGTCTGCAGTTAAGCAGCTTGCGTTAAGCGCAGGGTTGACGGTATATCAACCGATAAAAATACGCGCCGATATCGAAAAGTTAAAGAGCTTCGGCGCCGATATCGCAGTGACAGCGGCTTACGGTCAAATTCTCGACAGTGGTGTATTAAATGCTTTTAAGCACGGAGTAATAAACGTTCATGCGTCGCTCCTTCCCAAATACCGCGGCGCGTCGCCCATACAGGCCGCAATCGCGGCAGGCGAGCGCACAACCGGCGTAACCATTATGCGCACGGAGTTAGGCATTGACACCGGCGATATTTTGAGTATGGCTACAACCGAAATAGGCGAATCGGAAACGGCGGGCGAGCTTACTGTGCGGCTTGCCGAGCTGGGAGCGAAATTGTTGGTGCAAACACTAGATAACTACGACTCTATTATGCCGCGCAAGCAGGACGACAGTATTGCTACGCATTGCAAGATGATTGCCAAGTCTGAGCATATTATTGATTTTTCGACGGATAGCAAAGATATTGTAAACAAAATTCGTGCGTTGTCGCCCAATCCTTGCGCAAAGACGTTTATCGACGGGGAACAGTACAAAATTTACCGTGCGTCCGTGTGTAACGATAATGTGTCTGGCGCAGTCGGTCAGGTTGTTTGTACAAAGGATAAAATGTATATAGTGTGTGGAAGCGGCGCTTTAAGTATTGATATGATACAAGCTCCGTCCAAGCGCGCCATGCCGATAGCCGATTTTTTACGCGGAAAGAAATTCAGAGAGGATGTGGTTTGTGCAAAGCAACCGTAAAGACGCAAACAAGAATAATGACAACGGATTGTCTGCCGACCGCGCACTTTACAATGCGCTGAGAATGGTGTTTATAGAAGGTTCGTATTGCGCGCCTGCCATTACGCGTGCGCTAAAAGGTTTTAAAAACTTGCGCTCGCACCCGTTTGTAACCAGCGCGTTTTACGGCGTGCTGGATAACAACGTAAGGCTGGAAAAGCTCATTTCCGAGCTGTGCGAAAAGCGCCCGGACAAGAACAGTACGGTTGTGCTGAAAATAGGCATGTATTACTGCAATTATGCCGACATGCCGTCTTATGCCGCAGTTAATCGCGGTGTGGAATTGGCAAAGGCTGTCGGTGCGTGCAGCGGATTTATCAATGCCGTACTAAAAAAATCGATAGGCTATACGCCTAAGTTCAACAGCGAGCTAGAAAAATTTTCTTACACGTATAACACGCCGCAATGGTTGTGCAAGCAAATAATACTCGATTACGGCGAGGTTAAGGCGGCATCTATATTGGGCGCCGTGTTGCCGCAAAAGACGCATATTCGCCCTGTGCGTAATAGAATAACTCAAGACGAGTTTAAAAGCGCCGTGGAATGTGGAGAGTTTACCGGATACGGCTGTTACGTCGATCGTGCCGCGCAGGACAAGCTGGAAGCTGGTACTTATGCCGTTCAGTCGATGTCGTCCATACGTGCCGTTAACACGTATATAAAAGGGTTTAGTGGCGGCGACGTTTTGGACTTATGCGCAGCGCCGGGCGGTAAGTCGGTATATTTGAGCGAGCTTGGTGATTTTAAAATTACGGCTTGCGACGTATATCCGCATAAGCTCGATTTGATGCGTGGCTATGCAAAAAAGCTTGGCGCCAAAATAGACGTTGCACTCAACGACGCGACGGTACTTAATCAAGATTTTATAGGAAAATTCGATATCGTTATATCCGATTGTCCGTGCAGCGGCACGGGAACGTTAAAGACCAAGCCGGATATATTGCTCAACCGTAAGGCGGAGGATATAGCTGAGCTTACCGAGTTGCAAACGAAAATACTCGACGCTGCTGCGCAATACTGCCGCTTGGGCGGTGTACTGTGTTATTCCACTTGCTCGATATTAAAAGCGGAAAACGAGGCGATAGTGGAGCGCTTTGCAGCTACGCACACTAATTACAAGCTGATTGACACGACTAAGCTTCTTCCCGATAGCGACAAATGCGACGGCTTTTACATAGCGCGTTTTTTAAGAGGTAAATAGTGAAAACTCCGCTGTGCGATTTTAATATAGACGAGATTACCGCGTTGGTCGAAAAGTTCGGTCAACCCAAGTACCGTGCCAAACAGCTTATGCGCCACATATCAGCGTATGACAGCTTTGACGAGTACACGGATTTGCCTAAAAACTTTATTGCGCAGCTTGAAGACGAGTTTACCGCACGGCCGCTTACCGAGGTTACGCGTGTTACGGCGTCGGACGGAGCGGTGCGGTATTTGTTCAAAACGGAAAGCGAGGACTTGATAGAATCAGTATACCTTCCGCACGATTACGGCAACAGCGTGTGTGTGTCTTGTCAGGTCGGGTGCGGAATGGGCTGTGTGTTTTGCGCTTCGGGTAAGCATGGACTTGTGCGCAATTTGTCCGCGGGAGAGATACTTGCGCAAGTGTTGTATATTGCGCGCGACAAAAAGCCTGTCGGTGGCGTAAACAAAATAGTTATGATGGGCAGCGGCGAGCCGCTTGCCAATTACGACAATACGATAAAGTTTATAAAACTTGTCAATGCGCCTGACGGGCTGAATATAGGCATGCGCTCCATATCTGTATCTACGTGCGGGCTTCCCGACAATATTTTACGGCTCGCTGACGATGGTATAAGTTGTACGCTGTCGCTATCCTTGCATGCCGCAACGGACGTTAAGCGCAAGCAGATTATGAATATTGCGCAAAAGTACACCGTTAAGCAGCTTGTGGATGCGTTGCGCTCATACTTTGATAAAACCGGGCGCAGGGTAATACTGGAATACATTTTGATAGACGGCTTTAACGACACCAAGTCGGATGTTGCCGATATTAAGGATTTGCTGAAAGGACTGTGCTGTCACGTCAATCTTATTCCGCTCAATCCCACCGATAATTGCAAGTTGAAGCCACCGACAAAAAAACGCGCGTATGCTTTTTGCGAACTGTTAAAGGCAGCCGGTGTTTCGGCGTCGGTCAGGCGGTCTATGGGCTCGGACGTAGCGGGGGCGTGCGGGCAGCTTAAAAATCGCACTGTCGAGTCTAAGGCGCAAAGTAGCAAAAAATCATAACAAATTTTGTAAAAAAATCCATAAAACCCATTAAATTTGCTTGATTAAATCAAATGGGTATGGTATAATCTATGAGCAATATTAAATGACACTTCGCAAAAGCGGTGTTTTGCTTGTGCGGAGTTTTTTAGCGACATAGGAGGTATCATGAGTAACATCATCGCCGAAATCGAAAAAGAGTATATGAAGACAGACGTTCCGCAGTTCAATGTGGGCGATACCGTGCGCGTATCCGTCAAGGTAAAAGAAGGTAACCGCGAACGCATTCAGGCTTTCGAAGGAATCGTTATTGCCAAAAAGAACGGCTCGGTAAGAGAATCCTTTACCGTTCGCCGCGTTTCTTTTGGCGTAGGTATCGAGCGTACGTTCCCGCTCCATTCGCCGCGCATTACCGATATCAAGGTTATGAAGCACGGCAAGGTTCGCAGAGCTAAGCTTTACTATCTTCGCAATCTTTCCGGCAAGGCCGCCAAGATTAAGGAAAAGTAATTTAATTGTGTCGTACAAAATCGACGGAGTTAATCCGTCGATTTTTTTATGAGGTAAAACGGCAGCCCATTTTGTATTTAATGTTGGTTGTTAGTCAATAATTTCGGTTATGCGTACGGCATTTATTATATTTGCAATATTTGTCGCGGTGGTTTTGCTTGTCCGATTTGCCGCGCCTGCCGCCACACCGAAACTATACGCCAAATCAGAGCGAATTACTAACAACGCGCTTTTGGCAAATATTCGAGCGCTCAGTAAACGCTGTGCGGTAACGGAATACGGACAGGGCATAAGTTATAGGACGATTAAAATACGCAGCGTTTTGTCTGCGTGTAAAAAGCGTGTAAATAGTGGAGTCGCAGATGATTGGCAGCGTGTTTTGAACGACGGTAGCAATACTATTTTGCATGCGTTTGTCGACGGCAAAAGCGCCGCTCGGTACTCAGCTTATTGTGGGCATGTGGGAAAATACCCGCGTGTATTCTTGTTTTGCGAGCGTTTAATAAGGGATTCGGGGTGCGAAATTACGCGCAGTTCGCTGTTTGACGCAATATCGGCGTTCGAGGAAAACGCCGAGTTTACGCTGTCCGAGCGAAAAATATTGTGTGGAATGATAAAGCTGTGTTTGATTTGGTATTTGCACTCGGTGGCGGAAAACGCCGTAAAGCGCTGTGAGGAGTATGACAAGGGTGCAGCCGACGGGTTAAACGGAAGTGTCAATTTGGATTGTCTGAATTCCGACGATTATATTTGCGGCTTGGTGCAAGTGTGTGCGGATAAGGACGGTGCCGCGGTAAACAGGCTTTTGGAGCATAACGGTGTAGATATTCGTTCGGCGGACAGTCGCCGTCGCAAGCGTTTAGCGCAAGTATATTTGACGACTAATTCGGTTTTGCGGTCATTGTCCGTTATAGAAGCATGCGAAAAAGAGGTTTATACGCCGCAAAAACACAGCGACGAGCGCGGCAGACGGTATGTGAAGGTGTTTAATATTTTGTTTCCGATACTACTTGTTGTATATGCGGTGTTTACGTGTATCTTTGCGTCGCCTAATTATGTAGCATTATTTTCCGTTGCGGCTATTATTACGTATGCTGTTATGCGCATACCCGTGTTGTTGTATTCTCCGTCAAGCAGCATAGATATCTTTTCGACTATAGAAGCATTGTTTTGCAAGCCGAAAAATGGACGAAAGATCGAGTCCGATATCAATAACAGATTGCTTTTGACCGAGGCGGCGTATTTCGGCAGTGAACCGGAATATATGCAAAGCGTTATAGATGGAGCGGGAATCAGGCTTTGTTGTGACAATCGCGGCGGTATTACAGTCAAATCAAATGAGACATCGGACTGTATTTATGTCGGTATTAGTTCGGATGGAACTGATATAGACCTGTCCGAATGCGATGGAGTGATTGAACGACACCGTGCTGTTTACCGCGTTTGCAAAGGTAATTTGGAGCTATGCGCCGAAGCGGTTGTGCCCATAGATGGCAATGTGTGTATAGTGCGGCTAACCGTAATAAACCGTAGTAATTGCGATAAAACGGTAAATTTAATCGGCGCTGTCGTGCGCAATAAACCAAAGTCGCAAAAGTGTTATACCCAAAACATTCGGTGCGGCTCCATGGCTATTTGCGATAACGGTTTTGCTTTGTCGCTTAACGACGGTAATTACGGTGGCGACTTGTGCGCATTTTGTGCCGATGGTACTTTAAAACACGGTAATGTGAACGCTCCGGCGCTAATCGGAACAACAACGCTTACCGTAAAACGCTTTGCCCGCGCTGTATCTTATATGACGGTTGTTTATGCGTCGCGCACACAGGCGGAAAACATGTTTCAATACGTTTCGGACGAATTATATTTTGAACGCGCCGCCGAAAGCGCGGCAGTATACAGCAATGTGAACTTAACAGATAAACCAATAGAAATGCCGTGTATAGTATATTCGGACAGAAAGCTTGATAAGCCGGCCGCTTTTCCGCCGCCTGTCCTAAATAAATCAAATTATGACTTTATCATGCCATTCGGCGGAATATCTGACGGAAATATGGTAATTGAAGATAAATGCGGGTATAAGCCGATAAATAATACTCTTTCAGGTGGGGATTTGTGTGTTGAGCTGAATCAATTTGGAATACAAAGTATTTCGGTTGGTAGGAAAAGCTTTACTGTCCAAGTTGATAAATACACGCAGAGACCACGAGCTTTTGTCGTTATAGGTGAGAATGGCGTTATATGGTCGCCGACAGTAAAGTATAGAGGGAGGATAGGTCAAGCGCGAGCGGTATACAGTCGCGGGTACACCGCATACTGTTGTGCATACAACGGTATGGTATGTGAACAAAAAGTTTTTACTGCGATAGGTTTACCCGCCGCCTTTTTCGATATCAAAGTATATAATAAAACAGATGTCGAGCGCAAGTTGGATATTATGTTTTCCGCTGTGTGTGATAGCGATATAAACGTAGAAGTAGGCGACAACGGTGTTACGGCGTCTGCGGGGAAATGCAAGCTGTTGCTTTGTGCGGTCGGGGAACACGCCGAGTACACAGCATATAAGGAAGGGTATTTCGTATACGGCAAAATAGATAGAACAAACGGTTTTCGCGCGGGTGGGAGCACTCCGGCGCCAACTGCGTCGGTATGTAGAACGGTCGAAGCAAATGGCTGTGCAAGAATTGTTTTTTGCCTTGTCGACGAAGCTTATTATAAAAAGCTGCAAAGCGTGAACGAAGTAGACAAGCTGTTTGACGGCGTAAAACGCTTTTACGGACGGCTGGGGAGAATAATGCCCGCAACAGACGAACGAGTATTGAATGTGTCGTATTCACAATCGTTATACAGTGCATACGGTGCTTTTGCTGCACATAAGCGTATGACGTTATATGACGAGTGTTTTGTTTTGAACGCGGCAAAGTACGTCGATACGACAGCTGTCAAACATAGAATATTCGGCATTTTATGTTGTCAAAATCAAAGTGGGTTGTTGGGCGCCGATTATTACGATTGTTTGCAAGTAGTGCGGTGTATTATAGAGTTTGCAGAATACACGCATGACGAAAAGTTTTGGAATGAGGTTTTGCCGTATGCTCCGCTCCGTATGCACGGAGAACGCATGGTTATAAAGGATACCGTTATAAATCATATTTTACGAGCGGTAAAATATTTGATTTATGCTCCTATGCAGCCATTGCCAAGCGTCGTAAAAAGCGTGTGGCAATACAACAATTTACTGTATGTTTTAAAGTATTTCGAAAACAAATTGAAATTAAGCGACGACTTGTACGAACAGAACAAAAGGTGTTATAAGCAAACGTCTGAATTATATATGCATACGGTAAAGCGTTTGACGGCAAATAATTTGTTTGAATTCAAGTCCGTTGCCGAGGCATATATGTGCGCAAGGCAGCTGTTTGATTTGGATTTAAACGAGCAAGCGTACAATATAATAAAATATAATAATCCTATTGAGCGTTGCTTGCATTACGGTGATTGTTCGGAATATGCGGATATCGATTATTTTTCCGACCCCGTTGCTGCTGCGGTATATTTCACAACTGTCACAGAGAAGCTATTCGGCGTTAAATTCCGCGGTAAAACGCTTAAAATTAACCCGCACATAGCCAAAAACACCCCGTCGCTTTCATTCGACATTTTAAGCAAAAGCAAGGACGTCCGCGTAACGGTTGACGGTAGCGAGCTGTGTGGAAATTGGCGAATGCGCGTAAACAAAATAAACTATCCCGCCGACAGTGTGGAAATTCGCAATTTGTCGGACGATATTGTATTCTATCGTGACGGCAACGAGTAGCGCCATAACAGTGCTGTTGATATTTTGAAAAATGCTTGATTATGTGCATTATGCGTGCTATAATGAACACATGGATTTATTTGATTTATCGGACAATAAAACAAAGGCTGCGCCGCTTGCCGAGCGCATGCGTCCGCAAACGTTGGAGCAGTTTATAGGGCAAAAGCACCTGTTGCACAATGGGTCATTGCTTATGCGCGCAATACAAGCGGACAGGTTGGGTAGCTGTATATTTTTCGGACCGCCGGGGACAGGTAAAACCACGCTTGCCGGTATTATTGCGGCTAAAACAAAAAGCGAGTTTGTCAAGTTAAACGCTGTATCGTCCGGCGTCGGAGACGCAAAGCGAGTGATAGAGGAAGCTACCGAGCGCTTGCGCATGTACGGAAAGCGTACATATTTGCTTTTGGACGAGTGTCATCGTTGGAATAAAGCACAGTCGGACTGTGTGCTTTCGGCTATCGAAACGGGGAGTATAATATTTATAGGTTCCACAACCGAAAATCCGTTTGTTGCTATGACGCGCGCTATCGTGTCGCGTTGTAGAGTATTCAGGCTTAGACCGCTTACCGATGACGACATTGTAGTAGGACTTAAACGTGCTGTGAATGCGCCCGAAGGGCTGGGCAATTACAGTCTCGATGTAAAAGACGAAGCTTATCGCCACTTCGCTTGGTCGGCAAACGGAGATTTGCGCAATGCCTATAATGCATTGGAGCTTGCCGTAATGACCACGCCGCCGTCCGATGACGGAAAGATAATAATAGACAAAGAGGTCGCTCAGGAGTCAACTCAGCAGCGCGTGCTTTCCATTGACGATAGTATGTACTATGACATGTTGTCCGCGTTTTGTAAGTCGTTGCGCGGCTGCGATCCCGACGCTGCGCTGTATTGGGCGTTTAGACTTATAGAAGCGGGCTGTGACCCCATTTTGCTGTTCCGCAGGATGATGGCACACGCCAGCGAGGACGTCGGAATGGCCGATTCCTCGGCGCTTAGCGTCGTTGTGTCGGCGCTTACCGCATACGAGCATATAGGCGTGCCGGAAGGGTATTTGTCGCTTGCTCACGCTATAATCAAGGTGACTACAGCGCCTAAGTCCAATTCGGTGTATTTGGCAAAAGCGGCGGCGCAAAGCGCTGTGCGCGAGCATGCCGACGACGTAGTGCCCGATTACCTAAAAAACAACAAGCTGCCAGACGACAGCAACGAGGAATATATTTATCCGCATGATTCTCCTGCGTATATAACGCAACAGTATTTGCCTAAGTCGTTGCAGGGCGAAAAGTTTTATAAGCCTCAAGATAATCCCAACGAACAAAAAATCAAGCAGTTTTTGGACGCCATCGGTCGTAATAAGCGCAGTTAAGAGCCTTGTAAATTTTACATATTTCTTGTAAAAACTGCATGAAAACTGTATTGCCTACATTGTTTTTGTATGGTAAAATCTAAGTAAATAGAATTGTTGGAGGTGTATAAGGATGGATTCGGTAGCTCAAAAGAGTGTTTTGGATATCGATCATGTTTCTATGTCTTACGCAAACGGTAATGTTAAGGCGGTGGACGATCTTTCGTTCACGCTTAGGCCGGGCGAGATATTCGGATTTCTGGGTGCAAACGGCGCAGGCAAAACAACTACCATTAAAATGGCAACGGGTATTTTGCCTGTAAAATCGGGTAGCATAAAAATTTGCGGTCACGATATTACGCATGATGCAATAGAGGCAAAGCGACATTTTGGGTTTGTACCCGATTCACCGATAATTTTCGATAAGTATACCGGCAGGGAATATATAGACTTTTTGGGCGATATCTACGGTGTGAACAAGACTGCGCGGGAGAGTATTACCGCCGATTTGTTAAAGCGGTTTGCATTAGAGGACGCTTTTGACAAGCGCATTAGCGGTTATTCACACGGAATGAAACAAAAAATCGCAATTATCGGATCGCTTATTCACAGTCCCGAGCTGTGGATTTTGGACGAGCCTATGATGGGACTCGATCCGCCGTCGGCGTTTGCGTTAAAAGAATTGATGAAAAAATACAAATCCGAGGGGAAAACGGTGTTCTTTTCCACGCACATTCTGGAAGTTGCCGAAAAGCTTTGTGACCGTGTTGCCATAATCGGCAAGGGTAAGCTTGTGCTTTGCGGAGATATGGACGAAATAAAACGTGCCAAAGGCGATGAGAGCCTTGAAGAGATTTTCTTGTCGGTAGCCGGTGAAAGCAATCATGAGTAATTACCTAACTATACTAAAAGGGCTATTCAAGAATAAGCTACGGTTTGACGAGGGGAAATCCAAGCGCAAAAAACTTGCGTTTGCTTTGTTATTGGGCTTTGTTTATATAATTTTAATTGCGGCGGTTATAAGCGTAATAGTCGAGCTTAAAGACTTGTTTTTGTACGTTCCCGTTATGTCGCAGCTATTTTACTTTTTTATATTGATGACTGCGGCAATCGTCGTACTGTTTTTCGGTATAGTACACCTTGTAATTGTGTTGTATCTATCCAAAGACACCGACTTTTATTCAATGCTTCCTGTAAAGCCCGCTACTGTTTTTGCCGCTAAGCTGTCGTATGTGTATTTGTCCGAAGCGGCTATAATAGTAGCTGCCGCATTGCCTATTTTAATCGCATTCGGTATTGTGGCAAAAATGTGGGCGTGGTTTTACGTGATAGCAATAGCTACTTTGCTTATAGTGCCCATACTCCCGCTTGTCGTGGCGGCAATTTTCGCCGTGCCCGTTATGCTGATTGCGAGTAAGCTAAAAAACCGCAACGTAATATCGCTAGTGTTCTTTTTGTTGCTTTTTGGCGGGGCGTTTTCGCTGTACATTTACTTCATATATTTGACATCGTCCGGTTCGATTACTCCCGAATCGATGATGAGAGTGCTAAATGCAATAGATGTAATACTCGACGTGCTGTATCCTTATGCCGCGCTATCGCGCGCTGCCTGCGGCATGCCTATATACGGACTTAGCTTGGGTGCTTCCACAATAGTCGGCGTTGTTATATTTGTCGCAATCTCGGCTGTGCTGCTCGTAATAATTTGGCTATTGGCAAAGTTTATGTATGCGCAATCGGTAAAAGCCAACAACCAAACCGACAATTCCAAGGCGAAAAAAAGCGAGTTCAAAACCACTACAAGCACTCGCGCGCTTATTAAACGCGAATATATAAGCTCGCTGCGCACGACGCAAATTGCATTCCAGTGCTACGCTGTCATGCTGCTTCCCATACTTATGGCTGTTGTTTTCGGAGTAATGCTGCGCAATCCGTCTGACCTTGGTCAGGACGTGCAGCTGTATGACACAAGATATGTCGGACTTCTGCCGTTTTGTACGTTGTGTGCCATACTTGCCACGCTCGGTAACGCCGCAAGCACGACATTTTCGAGAGAGGGTAATGCAATGACTACCCTCAAAGTTTTGCCGATAAATATTAAGACGATTGTTAAGGCTAAGATAATTGCGTGGCTTTTGCCCGCCGTGCCCGTTGCGATAGTGTCGGTTGTAATTATCAACGTTATGAATTTTTCAGTGGATTATATGCTGTTGTCTATGTTTGCGCTGGTGCCTATTGCGGTTGTGTTTGTGATATTCGGAACATTGTGGGACTTGATTGCACCTAAGCTTAAATGGACTGATCCCATACAGGCGGTTAAACATAATATGCACGTACTTGGCGGACAGTTTATTATGCTTGGCTGTGGATTAGCCATTATGATAGTAGTATATATTTTGTCTGCTTGCCAAGTAGAATTTTCCGCCATTAACGCTGTTTGCTGGACGTTGCTATACGCGGTGCTTGCCGCATTTACAATTGTGGACATTTTGTTGTACCGCAAAATCGACACCTATTACAACAGACTGGAAATGTAGCGTAAAAACGCCGGTGCAATAATAAAAAAACATGTTGCAAATCTGTATCATTTGTGATACAATATCAAAAATCATGATAAAGGAATTTTAACGATGGATAAATGGGATGCGCGTTTTATGGAGATAGCGCACATGGTTGCCACATGGTCGAGCTGTTTTCAGGAGAATAGGCAAATCGGCGCGGTTATTGCGAAGAACAAACGCATTATGACAACAGGGTATAACGGAGCCAGTGCGGGCATTAAAAGCTGTAAGGAAAAGGGCGAATGTTTGCGCCGTAAGCTCGATATTCCGTCAGGCACGCGACACGAGCTGTGCTACGCCACTCATGCCGAGCAAAACGCTATTATTCAAGCGGCAAAAATGGGTATATGCATAGACGGTGCTACGCTGTACTGCACGCACCAGCCTTGCGCCATATGCACAAAAATGATTATCAACAGCGGCATAAAGCGCGTTGTATATCAGCACGGATATCCGGACGATTTTTCTTTGGAGCTTTTGGCTGAGGCCGGAGTATTAATAGAAAAATTCGATCCGCAAACGTCGATAAATTAACCTAACTAATAGGAGATAATAAAATGCCTTATTGCAAAAAATGCGGAGCCGAGCTTCCCGAATACGCAGTATTTTGTACAAAATGCGGTTTGAAGTACCCTGTGTCGGGTGCGGATGACGACGATTACTCGGTGTCTGAACAAACGCAACAAACGATTGCCGAGCAAAAGGCGATTGCACAGAATGTTGAACCTGCGCCGCAAAACCCCGCGCCGATACAGCAGGGCAAAACGCCGACCGGCACGCAGTCCGAATGGTTCAAAAACAACTCCATGGCACTGTATATAATTCTCGGAATAGTATCGTATGTGCTGTTGCAGTTTTGCTCGCAAATAGCAATATCCGCATTCGGGTTCGGGGTAGTGCTGGGCGTGTTTGCAATTTTGTGTGCGATAGCTTTTTGCGTAATCGGGGCAATCAGGTATATGATGAAGGGCAAGGCATCCGGCAACAAGTATACTACGTGCGACAAGGTGTGCTTGGCGCTTGGTATAATCGGTTTGATATATGTATTGTTTATGACAATCTGCGTATTGTCGGCAGCCGATTCGTTGCAATCGATATTCAGATTTTTGTAAAGCATTACGGAAATAATCGTAACAGTTCTATTGACTTTGATGGGCGCGGATAACTTCGCGCCTTTTTCGTGCAAAAAAATTTAGGATATTTCCTAAAAACACTTGACATATATTTTTCGTTGTTATATACTCTAATCAAATAGTTTGACTATCTTTGACCATTGACCATTAAGTCAATATAAACTTCAAGGAGGAGAGTCGGTGAACGTAAGCGATATAATAGAAAAGTTTTTGCTTGATACGCTGGGCGACGAGTTGTCGGTTAATTTTAACCGTAACGAGTTGGCTACGTACTTTGCCGTCGCGCCCAGTCAAATAAACTACGTGCTGGCTACAAGGTTTACGCCCGAACGCGGCTATATGACCGAAAGCCGACGTGGCGGGGGCGGATATATTACGCTGATACGCGTAAGTCAAAATGTTGACGATGTGCTAACTAACTATATCGACCAAACGTTGTCGGACGGCATAGACTACGGCAAGGCGTGTCAGATTTTGGAGCGACTTACAGCCGACGGTATTTTTACCGAAAACGAGGCGCAGCTTATTAAAGCCGCTATTTCCGATAAAGCACTTTTGGCGCCGACTGTTGCAAAAAATAAGCTTCGTGGGTCAATACTTAAATGTGTGTTGTTGGAAACGCTTAAAACTCACGACGATGGAGAATAATTATGAAGTGTACTAATTGCGGTTTACATGAGGCGACAACCGAGGTTATGGTTCGTCGCAACGGACATGTGGAAAAAATGTTTTTGTGCAGTGAGTGCGCAAAAAACTTTAGACCCGATATGGGATTTGACAGCTTCGATATGCTTAACAAGCTGATAAACGGCTCGCCTATGGGGTTGCTCGGTAATTTCGGCAATTTGTTCGATGCGCCGTCGTCGCGTACGCTTATTTGCCCAGATTGCAAAACCACGAGTGAGGAGTTTATAAAAAGCGGATTTGTAGGCTGCTCCAAATGCTACAAGGTGTTTGAGCCGCTAGTTGTGCAGTCGGTAAAAAAGCTGCAACAATCGGATAGACATATAGGTAAAACTCCGTACGGCTATTTTGACGAGACGGACGAGGAAGGGCTTAAAGCCGAGCTTCAAGCCGCCGTTGACAGAGGTGATTACACCAAAATAGTGGAGCTTAGCGAAAGACTGAAAAAAATAGTCAACAACAAGCGGGAGGGGAATTAGTGAACGTATTGGATAATATAATAATTTCCACGCGGCTGCGGCTTGCGCGTAATATATCCGGATTGCCTTTTCCGCACAAATTGAGCGAGCTGCCCGCACGCAGCATTATAGACAATGTGCAAAACGCATTGGCGCCAGTCGATAAATTCAATCGATATGATATGAAAGACATATCTCAGCTGGACGGAACAATTTTGCAGGAAAAGCACTTGATAAGCCCCGATTTGCTGCAAGACTGCCCGCACGGTGCGGTGCTTATAAGCGCGGATGAAAACGTGTCTGTAATGGTCAATGAGGAAGATCACATACGCGAGCAGGTTATTTTGCCCGGTTTGTCGCTCGACCAGGCGTACGACAGAGTAAACCGTATAGACGACGTGTTGGGTAAAAATTTGAATTTCGCATTTGACGGACGTTTCGGTTACCTTACTTCGTGCGCTACTAACCTGGGTACGGGCATGCGCGCGTCGGTTATGATGTTTTTACCGGCGCTAACCATCCAAAACATGATAGAAGGTTGTATAAACGGCGTTGCGCGGCTTAACATGACCGTGCGCGGCGTTTACGGCGAGGGTAGCAAGGCGGAAGGGTATTTGTATCAAGTGAGCAATCAGCGTTCGCTCGGGCTTAAGGAAGCGGATATAATTGACTCCGTTAAGGGCGCCATCAATCTTATTGTTGACGCCGAGCTTAAAGCGCGTCAACAGCTTAAATGCGACGAGGCCGAGCTTAAAGATAAGATATACAGGGCGTGGGGTATCGTGACGAATGCATACAAGCTGTCCACCGAGGAGGCAATGCAGTATTTGGCGTTGGTGCGGTTGGGACATTATTACGGTTATATCGATATTCCCGATTTAAACACATTCCAAAAGCTTATTACCGACAGTCAGCCGGCAAATATGCAAAAAGCCGGCGGATATAACATGAGTGTGGACGAGCGCGACGTATCGCGAGCGCGACATATCGCCACTGCGCTGACATCATTTTGCAGAAAATTAGTATAAGGAGTAGACATTATGGAATATTCAATGGACGAAAATGCAATTAAAGCGTACGAAATTGCACGTAAAACCGCAAATCATTACCACAACGAGTATACCGGATCGGAACATCTTTTGTATGGAATCCTTAAAGTAGACTGCTGTGCTTCTAAGATTTTTCTTGCCAATCACTTCGATCCCGATAACTTGGTATCTTTGTTTGAGGAAGGCAGGACAGCGGGTATGTTTATCGAATCGGTGGATACCGATAGGTTTAGCAATTCCATCCCGTTCGAAGCTTACGGCATAGCGGCGCAGTTGGGCGCGTCGCAAATTTCGCCGGACCACTTGATGCTTGCCATATTGGAGGATCGCAACTGCTATGCCGTTGACGCGCTGTATAGACTTTTCAATGTAAACAGTGCGGTTTATCGCCAAGCAATCTTTAAAATTTTGCAAAATCGCCAAACGCCAAAGTCTGAAAATCCTTTGTTCGGTGGAATGTTCGGCATGCCTACGCATAGCGGCGATTACTTTGGAAGCTCCGGCGGCATGAGCGGCGGCATAAAGAGTAACTCTCAAGCGCTGCCGCAGCAGCTGGCCGACCTCGGTGTGGACGTTACAGCCAAGGCAAGACAAAACAAGCTCGACCCCGTTATCGGCAGAGAACAAGAGGTGTCGCGGCTTATAGAAATTTTGTGTAGAAAGACAAAGAACAATCCCGTGTTGATAGGCGAGCCGGGCGTAGGCAAAAGCGCTATTATCGACGGGCTTGCAAAGGCGATAGTGGATGGCAAGGTTCCGCGTCAGCTTCAAAACAACATAATATTCTCGCTCAATATAGGGTCGTTGATGGCGGGTACCAAATATCGCGGCCAGTTGGAGGAAAAGTTAAAGTCCTCTATAGATTTGATTATTAACAGTGGTAATATTATAGTGTTTATCGACGAATTGCACACGCTTATGCAGGCGGGATCCAAGGACGGCGAGGTTACGCCCGCCGACATACTAAAACCTTACCTTGCGCGCGGCGAAATGCAAACGATAGGTGCAACAACTACCGACGAGTACCGAAAATATATCGAGGCGGACAAGGCTATGGAGCGCAGGTTCCAGCCTATTATAGTCGAGCCGCCTACGGTGGAGCAAACTATCGAGATACTGAAAGGCTTGCGCAGCAATTACGAAAACTTCCACAAGGTAAAACTTTCGGATGAGGCAATCGTCGCGGCCGCAAAGCTTTCGGATAAATACATCGCCGATAGATTTTTACCCGATAAGGCTATCGATCTTATAGACGAGGCCATGAGCTGCGCAAAGGTGGGTGCAAGCTTCGGTCCCGCCGATCTTACCGAACTGAACGCTCAGCTTGCCGAATGTAAAAAGAAGATGCGCGAGTGCGCCGACAGGCAGGATTTTGCCGAGGCTGACAAGTGTAAGCGCAAGGCGGATGAGCTGGAAAACACGATAAAACAGCGGTCGCTCCAAACCTCCGCTCAGCAGGAAAAGACTACAAAAGTCATATCGGACGAGGATATTGCTGACGTAGTGTCGCGCTGGACAAAGATTCCCGTAAGCAAGCTGACCGAAACGGAAACGGCAAGGCTGCAAAACTTGGAAGCACTTCTACACAAACGTGTCATAGGTCAAAACCGTGCGGTGGAGGCTGTTGCAAAAGCGATACGCCGTGCGCGCGCAGGGCTGAAAAGCGACAACAGGCCAATCGGCTCGTTTATATTCCTCGGCCCGACGGGTGTGGGTAAAACGGAGCTTACAAAGGCGCTTGCCGAAGCTATGTTCGACAACGAAAATTCCATTATTCGTCTCGATATGAGCGAGTTTATGGAATCACATTCTGTGTCTAAGTTGATTGGCGCGCCTCCGGGGTACGTCGGGTTTGACGACGGCGGACAGCTGACCGAACGCGTCAGGCGTCATCCGTATTCCGTAGTGTTGTTTGACGAGATAGAGAAAGCTCATCCCGACGTCTTTAATGCGCTGTTGCAAATATTGGACGACGGCAGGCTTACCGATTCGCAGGGCAGAACGGTGTCGTTTAAAAACACTATAATTATAATGACCAGTAACGTCGGTGCGTCCGAAGCTGCTGCAAAGCGCGAAATAGGGTTTAACGCTATCGGTAAACGCGACGGCGAAGTGCGTGACGAAGCGTATATGAACGCGCTTAAAAAGATGTTCCGTCCCGAGTTTATAAACCGCATAGACGTTACGTGCGTGTTTGATAAGCTTACTAAGGACGACGTTGCTCAAATTGCCGAAATCATGCTCAAAAAAGTCGAAAAGTCTTTGAAAGACAAGAATATAACGCTTACATTAACACAGTCTGCGCTTAACTGGTTGATAGATAAAGGTTATGACGCCGAGTACGGTGCGCGTCCGTTGCGTAGAGTTATAGAACAAAACGTAGAGGACGAAATTGCCGAGGCAATAATAAGCGGTCGCGTACGTGCTAACAGTAATGTCCGCGTTGATTGCATAAATGACAAAATCGTAATATCATAAATTTTTCAAAAGGCATTTACAAACGACTGTTTTTATGATAAACTATGTATAGTAAATCGGGTTTAAAACTCGCAACTACAATTAAAATTTTAATATCGGAGGGAAATTATGACAATCGAATATCTTTGCAAAAACTATGAAGCCGGCGACAAGCTCAAAACGATTATCGACAAGAAAGTACAAAAGCTGGATAAATTTTTTGCCGACGATACGCGCATCAAAATAGGCCTTAAAAAGGGCAATACGCGCAGCACCGACGACCTTTATACGTTGGAGCTGACAATTTTGCTGGACAGCACGGTGCTTCGCGCCGAGGTTACAAGCGATAATATGTACAACAATATCGATCTTGCTTTGCCTAAGCTGGAAAAACAAATTATTCGTCATCATAAAAAACTTGAATCCAAATCCAAAAAATTCCGCGGTAAGGACTTCTCTATACCCGAGGAAGTCGACGAGGAGGAAGTGTCGGAAGATAAAGCGGTTGTGCGCTCCAAATGCTATACGCTCAGCCCTATGTCCATAGACGACGCGATAGAGGAGTTGGAGCTTGTAGGACATAACTTCTATGTTTTCCTTAACAAATCAACCAATTCCATCAACGTTTTGTATGTACGTAACGACGGAAACTACGGACTTATAGAAACCGTGGTGTAAAACGAAAAATAACACTAAAAAGCGCCTTGCTATGCTTGGCGCTTTTTACTATAAAAACGCTTGATTTTTGGGGTGTTGTCATGGTATAATGCTATCGTGTAAAAGGAGATATTTTTTATGAAACTTAAATTCGATTACAACAATATGATGGACTCGGCAATAGGCGAACACGGCATTAAAAAAGCCGATATCGACGGCGCTAAGTCCGCTCATGCTGCGGCATATGCCGACGTTATCGGCAATAGCGGCAAGGGCTGGCAGGAATGGACGGAAACGCCTATGATTTCCGATAAAGCCGCCGACGAGCTTTGCGCTTTCGGTAAGTCTATCCGCGAAAAGGCGACGAGCTTTGTCGTACTTGGTATCGGCGGATCGGCGCTTGGTCCTATTTGTGTGTTTAACGCATTATTGCACTTGCACCACAACGAGCTGCCTAAGGAAATGCGCAAGGCACCTAAGCTGTACGTAGAGGATAACGTAGATCCCGAACGCATGGCGTCCTTGCTTGATGTAATTGATATTAAAACTACATACTTTAACGTAATAACCAAGTCGGGCGAAACGAGTGAAACGCTCAGCCAGTTTATAATTCTTTACAACTTGCTCAAAAAAGAGCTTGGCGAAGCTGCGGCTAAGGAGCATATTTTTGTCACCACTACCGACGGTAAAGGCTCGCTGTACAACGTAGCCAAAAAAGAAGGTTTTAAGATCTTCGGTATTCCGTGTGGCGTTGGCGGAAGATTCTCCGTGCTTTCCAACGTCGGTCTTGTGCCGTTCGCCGTTATGGGTGTCGATATTAAGAGCATGCTTGCAGGCGCGCGCGCAATGCGCGAGGCGTGCGAGCGCAAAGATATTTACCAAAATCCCGCGCTTATGACCGCGTTCTTACAGGTTAAGTCCATGCAAGCGGGCAAAAATATTTCCGTAATGATGCCGTACGCCGACGGGCTTAAAACCATGGCGGACTTCTACTGCCAGATTTGGGCGGAATCGCTCGGCAAGGCGGTGGATAAAGCGGGCAAAACGGTCAACTGCGGACAAACGCCCGCAAAGTCGCTCGGTGTTACGGACCAGCATAGTCAAGTTCAGCTTTATACCGAAGGTCCTTACGACAAGGTTGTAACCTTTATCGGTGTTGATAAATACGGCGCGACAGTTGATATTCCCAAAGATAGCGCGGATGTAGGCAACTTCCTTAAAGGACACACGCTCAACGAGCTTATAACGGCAGAACGCAAGTCCACAGAGTTTGCGCTTACCAAAGCGGGCAGATCCAACTTTACCATTATTTTGCCCGAAGTCAATGCCGAAACGGTAGGCGAGCTTTTGATGTACTTTATGTACCAAACGGCGTTTGCCGGTTCGTACCTTAATATAGACACATTCAACCAACCGGGTGTTGAGGAAGGCAAAAAAGCCACATTTGCTATGATCGGCAGAGCTGGCTATGAAGAAAAGCTTAAAGAACTCAACTCGTTGGTCAAAAACGACGCGTATATAATAGGGTAGTCGTAATAGGCGCATAAAGTGCATATCCTTTTAACAGGATTTTTGTAAAACGTATTGCAAAATAACTTTAATTGTGTTAGAATAAGCACAACAATCAATCAACCTTTGGAGGTTTAATATGAAAGCTGTTAATGTTTATTTCCCCACCATGGATAGCGTAAAAGAGTTTGTAAACGCAGTGTCCGCATATCCTTACGAAATCGATTTGCACAGCGGCAGGTACGTAGTCGACGCTAAGTCGCTTTTGGGCATTTTCTCGCTCGACCTCGGCAAGCCTATCGTTTGCGAAATCTATAACGACAATTGCGACGAATTGCTTAAAGATATCGGCAAATACATAGCTAAATAATAATACTTAAAGCAATATAAAACAAGAATATCGGAGCGTTTATGCGACGGAATTATTTAGAGAGCATGAAGTCGGACGGACTCGGCGAGTTTTTGTCTGCGTGTGAATCTCTTAAAAACTGTAAATATGTGCTGGCGGAAAGCAAAATCGCGGCGCTGTTAAAATCCATTGCGGATAATAAACAGCTCTATTCTATGTTTGCCGCTTCGCTGTACGAGTTTGATTACAGCAAAACTTTTAGCGCGTGCGTCAATAACGGCACGTTCGTTTTGCCGACCGAACCCAAAAAGGCGATAGCGCTTGTTTTTCGCATACTGCTGGATATTGACAGCGGAAAAATAGAGCTGAGAAACTTTTTGGAAGCCTATTTTTACAGCCCGATGATAAACGAGTCGTACGCACGGTTTTGCTTGGAAATTATTACGCCGTTCCGTTCGTATTGTAACGACTTGTTTACTCAGCCCATTTCTATTGCAATGCCGCTCAAAGGCAGTGCCGACGGTGCGTACGAGGAAGTAAACGGCAAGTTCCGCTCCGATCTCAAAAACGACGCACTGGACTGCATAGCTACGCTTGTGGATATTGCGGACAGCACAATAACCGGCGCAATCGAGCGTGCCGAATACACCGCTTGCTTGAACGGCTTGACCAGAGCAATAGACGGCGACGATTACGAAAATATTATATCGGCTTTTTTGGGCGTAAAGTATGCCGTCGCGTACTTCTTTAAGTCAACAAAGACGGTTATGGATATTTACAAAAAGCTCGAATACGATATCAAGCACATAGCAGATTAATCTAAATTAAAACCAAATTAAAAATCGCGCCACGATTGGCGCGATTTTTAATTGAAAAGTTTAACTATAAATGAGAATCCGTTTTTCTCAAAATATCCTTTATCATTAGTCATAAATGCAATCATATCATTAATCGCTTCAAGATATGTATGTGGGTGCCAATGTGTGCCGTCCTTTATTTTCTTTTTGGAAAACTTTTTTATTCTTTCGTATTCTATTGAAAAGACAAACTCAGTAAAGCCATCTTCTTGATATAGCATCATATTTCCGATTTTCGATTGACCTGTTATGACTGAATAATTTACGTTGGGGTCAAATCCCAAATCGTTAGAATTTCGAAGTTCTATCGGCAGATTTATTTGTAACCCCAATTTGTAAATGCTTGCGATATCTACTGTTTCGCATACAAATCCTTTTCCTACGACCGTCGAGCCTTCGACAATGTCGAATATAGCGTTTTCGGTTAATGGGGAATAATCAACGCCGTCGTATACGAGTTTTACGATAGCCGTTCCGAATTTGTCAAACTCTGTCAAATCACATTCTGCAAACTGCACGCCGAGATAGTTGCCGTCAATTACAAAGTGCGGTCTGTAATCAAATGGACAGGGCAGCGATTTCCGCTTGTCGGAATAGAATAATACGTTTACTTCCGCCAGTTTCATAATTATTCTCAAATAATTATAGATTTATCGTATTTTCGTCGTCGCGTATAAGGTTTACGTTGAATATAAACATTCGGCGGGTGATAAAGTTGTATACAAACACTATTAGCTGTACTATCAATTTTACTACCCAAATATTGCCGCCGATTAGGTCGTAGCCTATCCAACTGCAGAGTGATGTTATTCCCAAGCCGATTGCAGCGAAGAATATAAACTTTAAAAATCCGTACTTGTTTTTACCTACGTTGCCGTACTTGAATACGAAGATTGAGGAGAGTAAATAGTTTACAAGTATTGCCGAAATGTATCCGATTACGGTTGCGGTTATGTATACCGAAAATTGCGGGGAATAAGGGCCGCCGACCGTCGCACCCGAAAAGACGCCCCAAAAACCGTCGTAATGCTCATGACCGTACGCATATAAAAATACGGCGGTCAACAAAAAGTCAACCGCATTTGACGCTAAACCCACAGCAACGGATTTTAAAAATTCCAGAGTTGTTTGTTTTTTCAAATAAGCTAATAAGCTGAATTTCATATGTATAGGCCGTATTATTCGAACGCTTCGTCCTTAACGCGGGGCATAAAGCCTTCGAAAATATAGTTGTCGCAAAATTTAAGCGCTTTTTGCGCTTCCAGCTCGCCGCGTACCGTCCAAGCAATTACGGGCAGTCCGGTTGCTGTTACGTACTTGTTGGGCAGGTTGGTAACCTTGTACGATATAAAGTTAGGATGAGAAATATCGTTGTATTTTAGCTTTTTAAGCCGCTTTTTTTCGCGACGAGGTGCGTCTATATCGTTGTGATGGAAGTACGACGAAAGCTGTCCGCGCATAATATGCGGTGCGTTTTTGTAGAAGTAGTGCATAGACATGGGATCGAAAGACTGGACGGCATAATCACCGTTGTAGATTTTGAGCATTTCTATGATTTTATCTTCCAATGCAAACGATTGTTCTGCTTTTTTAATTTCTATCAAAAGGGGAACTTTGCCGTTTACCGTTTCCAACACTTGTTCGAATGTGGGGATTGTGCAGTCCGTTTTGAGTAAACGTATTTCGTCCAAGTCCGCTATCTTTAATGTAGACACATAGCCGTCGCGGTTTGTCATTCGGCTCAATTTTTCGTCGTGAAAGACTATGACTGTTTGGTCATCTATTATGCGAACGTCCAGCTCTATGGCGTAACCGTTCTTTACCGAATTCTCAAATGCAGGCAATGAGTTTTCGGGTATATTATCCGTATCGTGCAAGCCGCGGTGGGAAATTGGCTTGTCAAGCAACCATGAAGTTTTTGTTTCCATACTGTACCTTTAACTGTATTAATACAATTATATCATCTTTAAATTTATTTTACAATAGTTTTTATGTATATTTACCGAAAATAACGATATTTTAATTATTTTTGTTGCTATTTGGTCAAAATAATTGCCGTTTTCAATGCTATGTGATATAATACAATGTATGGATAGACAAAAATTAATACGCAATTTTTGTATAATAGCGCATATCGACCACGGCAAATCGACGCTTGCGGACAGGCTTATGGAAGCCACGGCTACGCTTACAAAGCGCGAGCTGTCCGATCAAATGTTGGACAGTATGGATATCGAGCGCGAGCGCGGTATTACCATTAAGCTCACGCCGGTACGGATGTTTTACGAGTACGAAGGTCAAAGATATACGTTTAATTTGATTGATACACCCGGGCATGTCGACTTTACGTACGAGGTGTCGCGCTCGCTTGCAGCTTGCGAGGGAGCTGTTTTGGTTGTGGACTCCGCGCAAGGTGTGGAGGCTCAAACGTTGGCTAACGTATACTTGGCGCTTGACAACAATTTAGAAATCGTGCCGGTAATCAATAAAATAGATTTGCCCGCCGCCAGGCCAGACGAGGTAAAACAAGAAATAGAGGATATTATCGGCTTGCCTGCCGATGAAGCGCCGTGCATTTCCGCCAAAGAGGGCATAAACATAGACGACGTGTTGCGTGCGATAGCAAAAAACGTGCCGCCGCCGCAGGGCGATATAGATAAGCCGCTTAAAGCTTTGATATTCGATTCTTATTACGACAACTACAAAGGCGCCGTTTGTCTTGTGCGTATAGTGGACGGCTCGGCAAAGGCGGGCGACCGCATTACCATGATGTCTAACGGCAAGGTGTACGACGTTACCGAGGTGGGCGTGTTCCAGCCCAAGCCGGTATCGATAGACAGATTATCGGCCGGCGACGTCGGATATCTGTGCGCGTCAATAAAGTCTATTGCTGATACGGCACCCGGCGACACTATTACTTACGCCAACAATCCCACGGCTGAGCCGTGCCCGGGCTACAAAAAAGTAAAGCCCGTTGTTTACAGTGGTATATATCCCGCCGACGGATCAAAGTACGAGGACTTAAAGGACGCTTTGGAGCGGCTTAAACTTAACGACGCTTCTCTATTTTACGAGCCCGAAACGTCGTCGGCACTCGGTTTCGGGTTCCGTTGCGGATTTTTGGGTCTGCTGCACATGGAAATCATCGAGGAGCGTTTGGAGCGCGAGTTCGATCTCGATATAATCACTACCGCGCCCGGAGTTGTGTACAAGGTATATACCGCTAACGGTATGACCGAAGTCACCAATCCGTCCAATCTTCCGCCTGCAGGCGAGATAGATTACATGGAAGAGCCTGTCGTTACGGCGTCCATATACACGCCTCCCGAATATATCGGGCCGATAATGGAGCTTTGCCAGGACAAGCGCGGCGAGTACCTGAATATGACGTATATAGAAAAAACGCGCGTGCTAATCACGTACACTATGCCGCTGAACGAAATCGTTTACGACTTTTTTGACGGACTTAAAAGCAGGTCGCGCGGCTATGCCAGCTTCGATTACGAACAGGCGGGCTATCGCAAGAGCGATTTGGTTAAGCTTGATATTATGTTAAACGGCGATATTTGCGACGCGCTCAGTATTATAGTGCACCGCGACAAGGCGTATGCTCGCGGTCGTGCTATGGCGGAGAAGCTGAAGGACGTAATTCCTCGCAAGCTGTTTGAAATTCCTATCCAAGCCGCAATAGGCGGAAAGGTGATAGCGCGTGAAACGATTAAGGCGCTTCGCAAAGACGTTTTGGCTAAGTGTTACGGCGGTGACGTTACGCGCAAAAAGAAGCTTTTGGAAAAGCAAAAGGAAGGCAAAAAGCGCATGCGCCAGTTCGGCACTGTGGAGATCCCGTCCGAAGCGTTTATGTCTGTGCTTAAACTCGATAACGACAAAAAATGACGATAGATACCGAAAAATCTTACGGCGTGTACGTTCATATTCCGTTTTGCAAGGCGAAATGTAAATATTGCGCGTTTGTGTCCACGCCCGATTTTTCGTTGCAAAAAACGTACGTCGATGCGCTTATAAAAGAAATCAATGACAGTCCGTTTAAGGACGGCTATGTAGATACCGTGTATATAGGCGGGGGAACGCCGTCATGTCTTTTTCGTGGTGGACTAGCCGATATAATGAGCGCGGTAAGGAATAATTTCCGCGTGAGCGACAGTGCGGAAATAACCGTCGAGTGTAATCCCGAAAGCGTGTCGACCGATTTTATTGCCGAATGTAAAGATTGCGGCGTAAATCGAATAAGCATTGGCTTGCAATCGTCGTGCGACAATGTTTTGCGTGCGATAGGCAGGGTGCACACTTATGCCGATTATATAAAAGCCGTCGATCTTTTGTCGCGTTCGTTCGACAATATTTCTTCCGACATAATTTTGGGATTGCCCGAACAAACAAGCGATGACGTAATAAACAGCATAACGACGGTGGCGCGGTATTGCTCGCATGTTTCCGTTTACGCTTTGACGGTGGAAGATGGTACTCCGCTTTATAATGAGGGCTACAGTCCGTCCGACGACGGCGTTGCCGATTTGTACGATTTGGCATATGACAAGCTGTCCGAGCTTTGTTTTGCCCGTTACGAGGTTAGCAATTTCGCACTTAACGGACGGGAGAGCAAGCACAATAAAAAATATTGGGAGTGTATGCCGTATATCGGTTTCGGCGTTGCAGCGCATGGTTACGACGGCGCTCGCACTCGTTTTTTGCATGGCGACGACATAACAAAATATATCGCTTCACCGACAGCTGAAAGCTACGCTTTGACCGACAAGGACTTATACAACGAATACGTTATGCTGCGCATGCGCACCGAAAAGGGCATAGTGACCGACGATTTTCGGAAGCGTTTCGGATATGATTTTAATGGACGCAATGCTGAAGCTTTGAGTATACTGAAAAGCGAAAAACTATTAATTTGCACGGACGGTGCTATAAGAATTTCGCCCGACAAAATGTTCGTTATGAATTCTATAATAGAGCAGTTGATGCTTGACTGACGGCGTGTTTTTTGGTATTATATGCTTATGAAAGCGGTTTACGATTACAAAGCTATAAAAAGACTGGATTTATCCGATCCAAAGTTTAGAATGCTTAATAAGCTCAATCTTTTTGCGTTTATATCCATTTCGGTTAGCTGTGTAGTCGGAATTGTACTTAACTATTGTTTGAGAATGTTAAGTCAGGCCGGCGGTATTTATTTTGTATATATTTTGTGCGGCGTCGCGCTGTGCTTGATTTATCCGTACGTTCATGAATTTGCACACGCTTTTGCCATTATAGTCAGTAGGTGGAAAAGGCCGTTCGTAAAATTCGGCAAGTTTGCCGCGTACTGCGGGTCGCCCGATATCATATTCGGCAAAGGTCAATACTTTTTTGTTGCGTCGTTCCCGTTCTTTTTTTACTGCGCTTTGCTCATTCCGCTTTGCGTATTTTTGCCTGCCGAATTCTTTGTTTTGCCGTTTATGCCGCTTATGTATAATGTGTTCGGCAGCGTTGCCGATTTGTTTATGATACGGCTTGTGCTTTCGTCGCCAAAACATGCCGTTGTTGTAGATTGCGGCACCGATATTGTTGTGTACGTTCCGGCAAGCGCCAATTAGATTATTATATAACAATTCACATATATTGTATTCGATAAAAAACGCGTCCACTATTTTTGGAAAAACGCGTAATTTTTTTTCGGAAAAACGATTGACAAAGGTAAAGGTATATGGTAAACTTATTTTAGCACTCTATGCCGTAGTTTGCTAATTCGCGTGCGTTTGGATGTGTTGATGGGTTTGACGGGAAGAAAAGAGAAAATACTTCAAGCGGTTGTAGACGGATATATCGAAAACTGCCAGCCTGTTTCCAGCTCGGAAATCAAGGAGAAGCATTTGCCCGCACTGTCGTCCGCAACAATTCGTAACGAAATGGCGGCATTGGAGGAGATGGGGTATCTTACTCAGTTGCATACCTCGTCCGGTAGGGTGCCAACAGCCGAAGCGTACAGGCTGTACGTGGAAAAGCTGATGCCGCGTCGCAAGCTTACGCGGTCTGAGCTGAAAATAGTAAAACGGTACTTTAACAAAAAAATCACCGAGCTGGACGAGGTGCTCAAAAACACCGCAAAGGTGATATCCGAAATCACCAACCTCACTTCGGTAGCCTACGTGCAAAGCAACGACGCTGCGACAATACTCAACATTCGCATTGTCAGGATTACCGATACTTCCGCGCTTATTATTATCGTCACCAACATGGGTGTACTTAAAGACGCGACGGTCAATATCGGCAGCGGGGTCACGGACGAATATTGCGACAGTGTTTCGCAGTTTGTTACAGGCGCTTTTGCGGGGCATACTATCAGCGAAATCAACAGACAGCCCAACAAAATCGTCAAGCAGGTGAAAAAAGAGTACGAACGGGTTTTTTCTACTATACTTCGGATATTCAAAAGCTACTCGCACGACGATATGTTTTCGGACATTGTGTTGGAGGGTAGCGCCAAAATACTCGAACAGCCCGAGTACGCCAATCTTAAAAAGGCGAAAGCCATGTTGGAATTTTTGGACGCAAAAGAGGAGCTTGTTCCCGTCCTTCAAAATTCCGACGATGTGAACATTACATTTCAAATAGGCAGAGACAACGAAATTCGTGAGGGTATGCCGGAATGTGCCATAGTAACCGCGTCATATAATATAGGCGGTGTTACGGTAGGCAACGCCGGTGTAATAGGCCCGATACGCATGGACTATTCCAAGGTTGTTTCCGTGCTTGATTATTTGTCAAAGACCGTGCAAATGTTGCCGGCGGGTGAAGGCGCGCAGGGTGACGGTACGGATGAATACAGTTCGTCGGTAACTTCCGATACTGACGAATAAAATTTTTCGGACGGAGGATATAATGGACGATAAGACGAGAGAGCGCACCCGAGAGCTGAACATCGAGGTTTCGCAGGACGATTACAAAGCGATGCAAAACCAGATAGCGGCCGTTTCGCAACAGCTTACCATAGCGCAAGCTATTGCGGTAAAGGAAAAAGCGAGATCGGAGGAGCTTTCTAACTTGGTCAACCGTATGCAGGCGGACTTCGATAACTACCGCAAGCGTATGAACGAGGGCAACAAAAAGCTCAAAGAAGACGGTATGTGCGCCGTTCTCGAAAAGATCATTCCCGAGCTTGACGTGTTGAAGCAGGCGATTCAGACCATTACGGACGAAAAGATTGCCGAGGGTGTAAAGATGATTTACCGTCGGATATTGGATGTTCTTACGTCGTTCGGTGTGGAAGAGATTCCCGCTTTGGGTCAGCAATTCGACCCCAATCTTCACAATGCGGTCATGCAAACCAAAACCAACGACCCGAGCAAGGTCAATATGATCGTCGAGGTCTACAACAAGGGCTACAAATTGGGCGACCGCATTTTGCGGCACAGCGTCGTAAGAGTCGCCAATTAAAGCATAAATTACTTATTTAAAAAACATTTTTTGGAGGATTTATTTTATGGGCAAAATCATTGGTATAGACTTAGGTACTACCAATTCGTGTGTGGCGGTGTTGGAAGGCGGCGAGCCCGTTGTTATTCCCAACGCAGAAGGCGGCCGCACGACACCTTCCGTCGTAGGTTTTGCAAAAGACGGTGAGCGTCTTGTCGGTCAGGTTGCAAAGCGTCAGGCTGTTGCCAATCCCGATAGAACAATCATCTCTATCAAGCGCGACATGGGTACGTCCAGAAAGGTCAACATCGACAAAAAGGACTACTCGCCGCAAGAGATTTCCGCTATGATCCTTACCAAGCTTAAAAAGGATGCGGAAGCATACCTCGGCGAACCTGTTACGCAAGCGGTTATTACCGTTCCCGCGTACTTCAACGACTCGCAGCGTCAGGCGACCAAGGACGCAGGCAAGATTGCAGGCTTGGACGTTCTTCGTATAATCAACGAGCCTACGGCGGCTGCGCTTGCTTACGGACTTGACAAGGGTCAGGGATCCAGCCAAAAGGTATTCATTTACGACCTTGGTGGTGGTACGTTCGATATTTCCATTTTGGAGATTGGCGACGGCGTTTTCGAGGTTATAGCTACTTCGGGTGACACGCGCTTGGGTGGTGATGACTTTGACCAAGTTATAATCGACTACCTTGTCCAACAGTTCAAAAACGATCAGGGCATCGACCTCAGCAAAGACCGTATGGCTATGCAGCGTCTTAAAGAAGCTGCGGAAAAGGCGAAGATCGACCTTTCCGGCACGCAAAAGACCACGGTCAGCTTGCCGTTCATCACGGCTGACGCTACCGGTCCCAAGCACTTGGAATACGAGATTACTCGTGCTAAGTTCGAAGCGTTGTCTCAGCGCCTTGTCGACCGCTCCATCGAGCTTACCAAAAAAGCTATGTCGGACGCAGGCTACACAAACAACGATATCGACAAGGTTATAATGGTCGGTGGTTCCACGCGTATTCCCGCGGTTGTGGAAGCCGTTCGCAAGCTTTCCGGCAAAGAGCCGTTCAAGGGCATCAACCCCGACGAATGTGTTGCCGTAGGCGCGGCTATCCAGGGCGGTGTTCTTGCCGGCGAGGTTAAGGACGTATTGCTTTTGGACGTTACTCCGCTTTCGCTCGGTATCGAAACTGTCGGCGGTATATTCACCAAGCTTATTCCGAGAAACACCACCATCCCGACCAAAAAGTCGCAGGTCTTCTCCACGGCTACCGACAATCAGCCTTCGGTTGATATTCACGTATTGCAGGGCGAGCGCGAAATTGCGGCTCACAACAAGACGCTTGCTCGGTTCGAGCTCGGCGGCATTCCGCCTGCACCCCGTGGTGTTCCTCAAATCGAGGTTACCTTCGATATCGACGCCAACGGTATAGTTCACGTATCGGCTAAGGATAAGGGCACCGGCAAGGAGCAACGCGTTACCGTTACCGCTTCCACCAACCTTACCGAAGCGCAAATCAACCAGGCTATTAAGGACGCCGAAAAGTTTGCCGAGGAGGACGCTCAGCGCAAAGAAGTTGTCGAAGCCAAGAACCAAGCCGATATGCTTGTATTCTCCATAGAGAAGTTCTTGCGCGAAAACGGCGACACCATTGCGCCCGAGCAAAAAGACGAGCTTAACAAGGAAATGGCTAACGTTCGCGAGGTCATCAAGACCGAGGAACTCGAAGCTATCCGCGATGCTGTGGAAACCTTGCAAAAGCTGTCCAACGACATCTTCTCCAAGCTCTACGAAAACGGCACTGCAACTCCGCCTGAGGACGACGTTGTAGTAGACAATCCCGAAGTCGTAGACGACGGCGAAGGCGCCAACTAATTCAATCAATCGATAACGTACTGCAACAGGAGCCTGATATTCGGCTCTTGTTGCGGTATTATATAACGGAACCGATGAAAGGTGATTATGCGACAGTCTGTCGCGTCACTTATCGGAGGTTTACTAACAGCACATCTTTCGAGATTGCGGAGTAAAGAATGGCAAAGAATTATTATGAAACGTTGGGTGTAAGCAAAACCGCTACCGACGAGGAGCTTAAATCGGCTTTCCGTAAGCTCGCACGTCAATATCACCCCGACTTGCATCCGGGCGACGAAGCAGCCGCTAACAAATTCAAAGAGGTAAACGAAGCGTACGAAACGCTTTCAGACCCGCAAAAACGCGCCGAGTACGACGCCGCCCAAGCAGGTGGTGGCAGCAACGGCTCGTTTGGCGGTGCCGGAGGCGCCGGAGGTCAAGGCGGTGGTGCGCGAGGCGGAAACAGTTTCTTTGACGAGTTTGTCAATATGTTCGGCAACGAGCATGGAGCTCCTCATGGCAACCCCGGTGATATCGGTCTTAACGTTACGCTTACTTTTGAGGAAGCTGCGTACGGTACGCAAAAGGAGATAACCGTAAATAGGTTTGAGCCTTGTGCTGCGTGCCGTGGCACTGGCGCGAAAAACGGCACGCAGTTTGTCAAGTGCACCAACTGCGGCGGTTCGGGTAAAGTGCGGTATGCGCAAGAAACGCCGTTTGGCAGAGTGGTAAGCATGAAGCCGTGTAATGTTTGCGGCGGAAGCGGCAGAATTATAAAAGAGCCTTGCACGTCTTGCGGCGGGCGCGGTTCATTGCGTAAAAATTCCAATTTGCGTATAACTTTCCCTGCGGGTATCGAGCCTAATACAACTCTTACCATTCCCAACGAGGGCGAGCGTACCAGGACGGGCGCTAAAGCGGGCAATCTTATTTTGAACGTTTCGGTTATGCCGCATAGGCTTTTCCGCCGCAAGGGGTTGGATTTGCTTGTGGATATTCCTGTTTCGTTTACTCAGGCACTATTAGGTGACAAGGTGCTTGTTCCTTCGCTCAAAGGCAACAAGATAGCGTTCACGTTGCCGGAAGGTGCGCAAAGCGGTATGACCTTTAAACTGAAAGAACAAGGGCTTGAAAACCCTAAAAAGCAGTTGAAAGGCGATTTGCTTGTCACAATCGATATTGAGTTGCCTAAAAATCTCGACAAATCTCAACGTCAAAAAATAAAAGAGCTTCACGAAAGCCTTAAACCTGAGCAGTACGACAAGGCTCGGGAATTCTTGAAAAAATAAATTTAAATTCAAGCAAAAGCCGCCGATTTTACTCGGCGGTTGTTTGCGTTTAACGGAGGTACTACTATGAAGATACTTGTTATAAATGCGGGTAGCTCGTCGCTTAAATATCAGCTTATAGAAACAGAAACGCAAGCGGTTTTGGCTAAGGGCGTTTGCGAACGCATAGGCATGGACAAGTCCGTTCTTAATCATACGGGCAAGACAAAGGTGGAAATAAAAGTCGATATGCCTACGCATAAGGAAGCTATCAAGTACGTTTTGGACGCGCTTGTAAATGCCGAACATGGCGTTATTGCCGATATGTCGGAGATAGCCGCCGTCGGCCACCGCGTGCTCCACGCAGGCGAAAACTTTAAGGATTCGGTGCTTGTAACGCCAGAAACGTTAAAGCTTATCGAGTCCAACACCGATTTGGGCCCGCTGCACATGCCGGCCAACATTATGGGAATTAAGGCTTGCCAAGAAGCTATGCCTAAGGCGCCGATGGTAGCCGTTTTTGACACGACGTTCCACGCGACAATGCCTGAATATGCGTATATGTACGGCATTGATTACGACGATTATAAAAAGTATAAGGTGCGTAAGTACGGTTTTCACGGTACGAGTCATGCGTACGTGTCGGGCAGGGCGTCTGCGCTTTGCGGCACCGACAAGATTAAAACTATTGTTTGCCACCTAGGCAACGGCGCGAGCGTAAGCGCCGTAAAAAACGGCAAGTGCGTAGACACGTCCATGGGCTTAACTCCGCTGGAAGGCCTTATTATGGGCACGCGCAGCGGTGATATCGACCCCGCCGTTATGGAATACCTTATGGGCAAAAAGGGCTACGACGTACACGAAATGACAAACTATCTTAATAAAAAGTGCGGCGTAATGGGTATAAGCGGCGTTAGCTCGGACTTTCGCGATTTGGAAAAAGCGGCAAATGAGAAAAATCCTCGCGCTATCCTTGCTCTCGATATGTTCAGCTACCGCGTCAAAAAGTATGTAGGCTCGTATGCCGCGGCAATGGGCGGGCTTGACTGCTTGGTGTTTACCGGCGGAATAGGCGAGCATACCGTTTGCGTGAGGGAAGCCGTATGCAAAGATATGGAATTTTTGGGCATTAAGCTCGACAAATCCAAAAACGCCAATCCTCCGCGCGACGAGGAAGTGCTTATTTCAGCCCCCGATTCCAAGGTTAAGGTTTACATTATTCCAACCAACGAGGAACTTTATATAGCGCGCGAAACGTTAAAGCACAAAGACGATAAATAAATTGAAGCTTTCGGTTAAAAACGAAATAATTCGCATGCTCTTTCCCGACGATATCAAGTGTATTGTTTGCGGCAAAGAAATGCGACCAAACCGTTACGGATTGTGCGAAGCCTGTAAGTTGGAGATTAACGATAATTTTTGCTTACGTTGCGGCAGACACAAGATAGGCATAGGCGATTACTGCGACGAGTGCAGCGGACAGTCTTTGCACTTTGACGAGGCTCGTTCAGCCGTCAATTACGACGGCAATGCAAAAAACTTAATATATAGATTAAAATACGGCAATGCCAAGTATTTAGCTAACACGTTGAGTCAATATTTGCTCGACGTGTTATTGCTGTCCGATTGGCAAGCGGACTGCATTACGTATGTGCCTATACATAAGTCGCGCCAACGGAAACGCGGATATAACCAAGCCGAATTGCTTGCGCGGGAGCTCGCCGAACGCGTGGATTTGCCGTGCGAGTGTTTGCTTGAAAAATCGGTAAAAACGCCCAACCAAGCAAAATTGAACAGAGCTGCTCGACTGGAAAATTTAAAAGATTCGTTTAGAGCAATAGATACACCGCCCGATCATGTTATTTTGGTTGACGACGTTATGACCACGGGCTCCACTGCGGACGAGTGCAGCAGGGTATTAAAGCGCGCGGGTGCAAAGATAGTGTACGTGCTTACGTTCGCTTCCATTCCCGAACGTCCTATTTTAGACAAACCGTCGCAAAATATAACCGATTTTCGCAAGTAAATAACTTGACTTATATGTCGATTTAGTGTTAAAATATAATCGGTACAGTATGGGTACCGCAGTGGATTGTTTACCGAGTATTTACTTCGGTTAATCATAAAGCTTTATTCACATACAAAAGTATTAAAAGGAGAATGCACCATGACCCTACTTTGTGCAAGTACGGCGGTTGTTTTAGCCATTGTTTTGCCAATCGTAGCTTTGATTGTCGGTGCGGCGGGCGGTATATTTATTTACCGTGCATACCGCGACAAAAAGCACGGCGCTGCAAAACAAGCGGCTAACAAAATACTGGAAGACGCCGTAAACGAAGTAAAAGAAATGCGCAAAACAGCAACGCGCGAAGCAAGAGAAGAGCTGGAAAAAGAACGTAGCGCCCAGGAAAAAGAGTTGCGCGAAAAGCAGGCAAACGTTTCCCGTTCCGAACAAAGAATTATTCAGCGTGAGGAAACGTTAGACAAAAAGGAGCAATTGCTCGACAAAAAATCGGACGATTTGGACGCACAAAAAGCGTCGCTTGCGCAAAAGCACGCCGAAGCGGACAAGTTAAAAGCCGAATTGCAAACGGCAAACGCACGCATATTGGACGAAATTCAGCGCGTGTCCGGTATGTCCAAGGATGAAGCTAAGTCGCAATTGATAGACGCTATACGCGACGAAGCAAAACACGACGCAGCCAAAATGGTACGCGAAATAGACGCCGAAGCCAAGGAAGAAGCGGACAAACGCGCGCAAAAGATTGTGGCACTTGCCGTACAGCGTTGTGCGGTTGACCACAGTTCCGAAATAACGGTATCCACGGTCGCGTTGCCCAACGACGAAATGAAGGGTAGAATTATCGGTAGAGAGGGGCGCAACATCCGCGCACTCGAAACCGCTACCGGCTGCGACCTTATTATAGACGATACTCCCGAAGCTGTTGTGCTTTCCTGCTTCGACCCCGTTCGCCGCGAGGTTGCGCGTATCGCGCTGGAAAAGCTTATCAGCGACGGGCGTATCCATCCCGGTAGAATAGAGGATTTGGTAGAAAAGGCGCAAAAGGAAGTCGACGTAAAAATCAAGGAAGCGGGCGAAAACGCTATGTACGAAACGGGCGTGTTCGGACTCAATCCCGACCTCGCCAAAATACTCGGCAGACTTCGCTTCCGCACCAGTTACGGTCAAAACGTACTTCGTCACTCCATAGAGGCTTCGCACCTTGCGGGCATTATGGCAGCAGAGCTTGGCGCAAACGTGCCGCTTTGCAAGCGCGCAGGACTGTTGCACGACATCGGCAAGGCGCTCGATCATGAGATGGACGGCACGCACGTGTCGATAGGCGTTGATATCGCCAAAAAGTACAAGGAGAGCAAGGAAGTTGTTCACTGTATCGCGGCGCACCACAACGATGTCGATCCCGAAACGATTGAGGCTGTTATAGTTCAGTGTGCGGACGCCATATCGGGCGCACGCCCCGGTGCACGCAGAGAGTCGCTGGATAACTACGTAAAACGCCTTGAAAAGCTCGAAGAAATCGCCAACGGCTTCGAGGGCGTGGAAAAGTCTTTTGCCGTTCAGGCAGGACGCGAGATACGTATAATCGTCAAACCCGAAGTTGTGGACGACGTTCAAGCCATGTATATGTCCAAAGAGATAGCAAAGCAAATCGAACAAGATATGCAGTATCCCGGACAAATCAAGGTAAACGTAATCCGCGAAACTCGCGCGGTGGAATACGCAAAGTAAATTAGTAATTATAAAAAGCAAGGACGTGATAAACAGTCCTTGCTTTTTTTATTGGTGTTTGGTATAATGTAATTACAATTAACTGTAATTTAACGAGGTATAGCTATGAAAAAGCGTTTAGAAAGAGCTATAGCTTCCGTACAAAATGTTATCGCGGTTGCGAATGCTGAATTGTCTAATGTAAATTCCAAGTGGAGTAAAGGTTTGATAGAGGATGTCGTTTTGTCCGAAATGCAGGAGTTGTACGACCATTTTATTGCCGGTGAACGATTTTTCAAATATAAGAATAAGATTGGCATATTCACAATAAAACAGCGATTATTGCAGTCTACATACATTATGTTGGATACGATGGAAGATTTGAGTTCAACAGAGTTGGGGATTGCAATTCATGAATTTCAAAGAATATATGACAGATTATAAATTTTAATATTTAGTTGATTATTCATTCGCTAACTTAATATTTTTAACGACAAATACGGACAAAATTGTCCGTATTTTTTTTGCTACCATGAATTAGGAGTTTAGAGTTATGACAATCGAGCATTACAAAAAAGCCGATACGTTGCATATTAAGCTGTGCGGGGAGTTGGACGAACACCACAGCGCGTACGTTCGCACCACCATAGACATGCTTACCGACGGTGACACATTCAAGCGCGTGTATATAGATATGTCCGATTTGGACTTTATGGATTCCACGGGCATAGGCGTGCTTATAGGCAGGTACAAGCGGTTAAAGCCGCGCGGTATTCCCATATTTATTCAGTCGCCGCCGCCGACGGTGGATAAGGTGTTAAAGCTATCTGGAATTTACGAGATTATGACAAAGGCAGGTTGATTTATGGAAAACCAAATGACAGTTATTTTTGACGCTGTTACGGAGAACGAAGCGTTTGCACGCAACACTGTTGCGGCGTTTTGCGTTGCGCTCGATCCGACGGTCGATCAAATAAACGATATTAAAACAGCTGTGTCGGAAGCGGTTACCAACTGTATTGTTCACGCATATCCCGACAAATCGCAAAAAGGCAAGATTACAATAACAACAACAATTTCGGACAACTCCGTACATATCGTCATATCGGACACCGGTATCGGCATTGAGGACGTTAATAGCGCCATGCAGCCGTTTTTTACCACCAAGCCCGAACAGGAGCGCAGCGGCATGGGCTTTACCGTAATGGAATCGTTTACCGACAGCCTTACGGTCGAGCAAAATAAGCCCACGGGCACCGTTGTGTCAATGACAAAGACGATTAGAGGTGCGGATTGGAAAAAGAAGAAACACTAAACTTAATAGCCGCCGCCCAAAAAGGTGATGACGGTGCGTGCGAACAGCTATTGTCGGCTAATTCGCCGCTTATAAAGTCGGTTATTCGCCGTTACAAAAACAAAGGCGTGGAGTACGACGATTTGTATCAGCTCGGTTGCGTAGGGTTTATAAAGGCAATTAAAAACTTTTCGTTTGAGTACGAGGTGCGGTTTTCCACATATGCCGTGCCTATGATAGCGGGCGAGGTCAAACGTTTTTTGCGCGACGACGGACCCGTAAAGGTGTCGCGCGGCACAAAATCCGCCGCTATCAAAATTGCCAAGTTTACCGAACTGTACAAAAAAGAACACGGGGAATCTCCGACTATCGAAACAATCGCCAAAGAGTTCAACATAGAAGCGTCGGAAGCAGTCTTTATTATGGATTCTTGTCATTATCCCGTTTCCATATACGAAAGCAGCGACGACAGTGGGCGAACGCTTATGGACAAGCTTCCTTCGTCCGAAAACGAGGAGGAAAAGCTGGATAAGATGATGCTCAAACAAATAATAAACGAGCTTTCCCCGCGCGACAAAAAGATTATTCTCTTGCGTTACTTTGCCGACAAAACACAATCGGAGGTTGCACGGGCACTATCGGTATCGCAAGTGCAAATCTCCCGCTTGGAAAGTAAGATACTCGGTAGAATTCGCTCACGGTACGGCGATTAATTCATTTTGTATATTGACTTGATGTGCCATGCTTGCTATAATATAAGCATGGCATTTTCTATTGACAGCATTTTCACCACGCGCACGGCGTTGCCTAAAAACGGCGGGATAGTCGAGATTGAACCGATAGTGGCGTTAAAGCCGTACGTGCGGTGTTTTTGGACGTGCGAGCGCGATAAAGCTAACAAAGTATCCCGCGTTATACCCGATTGCTGCGCCGATATAATTATAGACGTAGAAAATGACGGAGCGGGTTTTGTAGGTATGTGTTTGGACAGTTTTGCCGCTACTCACATAAACGCTATTTTCGGAATACGGTTTTATGCATGGGCAGTACCGCAGTTTACTCGAACGAATGCCGTAATATTATTTAATGCACTAATCAATCCTCAAAATTTATTCAACAATTTTACCGAATTTAAAGACAGTATAATCGAAGCGAAAAGCACTTCCGAGCGAGTGGAGTTAGCTCAAAAGTATCTTATTGGCTTGCTCGACAGCCGTTGCGACAGCGACGTAATGAACAGTTTGTGTGATATTGTCATTAACAATGGAAATATATCGGTGAGCGACTTGTCGCGCGGTATAGCGGTAAGTAAGCGTACCCTTGAACGGAAGTTTATGCAAAGCATAGGCGTTTCGCCAAAGACTATTACGGAGGCGGTAAGATACCAATTACTGTGGCAGGACTGCATAGACAACCGTTTTTGTGCCATCGACAGCGTAGAAAAATTCGGATATTACGATCAAGCGCATATGTATAACGATTTTAAAAGATATCATGGAATAGGTCTTGGCGAAGCGCGTCAAGAATACTACGATTTGTCGCGTTTTTACAATACTGTTGATTGATTGTATGATATTATAGTGGTACGGAGGATAAATATCATGGTAGAATCAAGATGCGGATTGCTTTGCAATAATTGCGAGTACAAGGAAAAGATGGGTTGTAAGGGCTGCACTCAAATGGATAAGCCGTTTTGGGGCGACAGCTGTCCTGTAAAGTCTTGCTGCGAGAATAAAAAACATGATCACTGCGGTTCGTGTAACAACTTTGCTTGCGAGCTTTTACATTTTTTTGCTTACGACGAAAATCAAGGCGACGACGGCAAGCGCATAGAACAGTGCAAGATTTGGAAAAGTCAATCCTAATTTCTATGTTAAAAGAAAGTTAAAGAGTGCGGCACATGGCCGCATTTTTTGTTGCAATGAATAATAAATGTTACCTTTCGGCAAATTACTAATATGAGAAATCAAAACGAACAAATCGGCGAGGGGCTTATTTCCGTTACCGAGCGCGAGCAGTGGGCGCGGCAAAGCAAAACTCCCGAAAAACACTGGTAGGTATTTTTATGGCTGAAAGTACAAATGCGGTAAAAGCGCGTAACGACAGATACAACAAGTTTGTGGAAACGGTCACGCCCAAGACGAACATGGCTAAGGCACTGTTTCACAGCTTTGTCGTAGGCGGAATTACGTGCATGATTGGTCAAGGTATAGGCGATATAGTTAAGGCTATCTCGCCGTCTATGCCTGTCGATATGGTTAGCAATATCACGTCTATGGTATTGGTTACGGTTGCTATTTTGCTTACCGGGCTTGGTGTGTTCGACGTTATTGCGCGGCAGGGCGGAGCGGGATCGTTCTTGCCTATTACGGGTTTTGCAAACGCTATGGCGAGCGCGTCGATGGAGTTCAAAACGGAAGGCTTGATATTCGGAACAAGCGTTAAGCTGTTTTCAGTCGTCGGACCTGTCGTGGTAAACGGTATTGTTTGGTCGACCGTGGCAGGCTTGCTCAATCTTTGGATTATGGGGATATAGTATGATTAAGCACAGCGAACCTGTATCTATGACAAGCAGTAACGTAGACGAATTACCTTCGCCTACAGGATTTAGTAAACGCCCGCGCGTTATGCGCTTTTACAACACTCCGCGCATAATAGGGCGCATGAGCGTAGTGGGCGAAAAGGAGAGCAAAGGACCTGTCGGCAAGTATTTTCACAAGTGCGAAACCGACGATAAAATGGGTGAAAAAACGTTTGAGCGCGCCGAAATAAGAATGTTCGACACGGCAGTGCGAGGCGCTGTGCGCGACGCTCGGCTGAAAATCGACGATATAGACGTTATGATTTCGGGCGACTTGCTCAATCAAATGACGACGTCCAGCTACGCCGCACGCGATATAGGCGTACCGCACATAGGCATATACGGAGCGTGTTCGACAATGACCGAAGGGCTTATGTTGTCGGCTACGCTTGTTGACGCCGGATACTTTTCCAACGTAGTATGTGCGGCGTCCAGTCACTTTGCCACGGCGGAGCGACAGTTTAGGTACCCGTTGGAATACGGCTGTCAACGCCCGCCGTACGCGCAGTGGACTGTTACGGGTGCGGGTGCGTCGGTTGTGTCAAAAAACACTAAGGAAACGGAAAGGTTCCCGAAAATCGTTATGGCAATTCCGGGGCTTATTACCGATTACGGCGTAAACGATCTTAACAATATGGGCGCGGCTATGGCGCCCGCCGCTATGGATACAATGTTCACGCTATTAACGCAGTCGGGATTTAACTCGGACGACTTCGATATGATTGTAACTGGGGACTTGGGCAAGCTCGGCTCGGATATTTTGCGCCAGTTAATGCTCGATCGAGGAATAAAGCTCGGTCAAAACTATATCGACTGTGGCAATATCATTTACGACGTCAATCAAAAATGCTATCAGGGCGGCAGCGGTTGCGCTTGTTCGGCAACAATATTCAATTCGTTCATTATGGAAAAACTGTTGAGCGGTGAGTACAAAAGGATAGCATATTTGGCAACAGGTGCGCTTATGAGCAGCCAAAGCTGTTATCAAGGCGAAACAATACCGTGCATATCGCACGCAGTGGTTGTGGAAAGTCCGTTTTTGGGGGAGAAATAATTATGGGTGTTTGGCAACAAATAGGAACGTATGCAATAGTTTTCGGCGTGGGCGGCGCATTGTGCGCAATAGCGGAGCTGTTGATTGTAAGGACTAAGCTAACGCCTGCGCGCATACTCGTTATATTTTTGATTGTCGGTATAATCCTCGAAGGCGTCGGCGTATACGATTATATATTTAAGGTCTGTCAAGCAGGAATAAGCGTGCCCATAGTGGGCTTTGGGGCGGCGCTTGCAAAGGGTTCGATAGAAACTGCAAAGCAATTCGGTTTTGTGGGCGCTTTTGCGGGCGGACTCATACGCACGGCGTACGGCGTAGGCGTTGCGATAGTGATGAGCTATTTAGTCACGTTATTGTTTAGCGCAAAAGCAAAATAGTATCTCGACATAACTAAGTATCAATCAAGCAGCATTTTGCATATATATTATTTGTGAAAAAATGTTGCAAAGTGGTAAAGCGAAAGCGCAACAAACGAAAGATATTGTTTGTTGTGCTTTTGGTTATAAGCGCGATTATCGCGGCGATTGTTGCTTTTATAAAGTACAACGTAACGCCGATGATACTTGCGTTGTCCGAGGAGCGTGTGCGGTCGCTCACCGCCGATGCCGTTAGCATGGCGGTTATAGACGTTATGTCGCAAAACAACGACGTTGATTATTTGGAAATCACTCGCGACGATAAGCAAAACATAAAAAGCGTGAGTGTAAACAGTAAGACTGTTACAGTCCTTGCTGAGCAAGTAGCGCTGACGGCGCAACAGTATATAACGGACGTAGGCAGCGACGGCATTAAAATTCCATTGGGCTCGCTAAGCGGATTGGCCATGCTAACAGGAGTCGGGCCGGATATAAATATGCGTGTATACCTTGTCGGTTCTACATATTCGGAAATGACGTCGGTTTTCACTGCGGCCGGCATAAATCAAACGCTTCATAGGCTGTACTTTACAATCTACGGCAATATTGCGGTGGCCGTTCCGGGAATACCTTCGACAATCAAGGTGTCGGCGCAAGTGCTTATGGGTGAAACGCTTATAGTAGGTGAAGTGCCGCCTACGTATTTGCAGTCCACCACTGTCGGCGATATGCTGGATTTGGCGGTAAAATAGTTAAAATTCTTGTCAAAAATGATTGCGCCCGATTATAAGTTGTGGTATACTTGTTACATAAGATGCGTTTGAGTGCGGCATAAGAGTAGCGCAAACAACAGAGAGTCGTCCTTGGCTGAAAGACGACGTGCGTTAGGGATATTCACCGTACAAGCACCGTTGCCTAAGTAACAGTAAGCGACGGCGTAGGTTGCGTTATAACCTAAGAGTTACAAATTCGGGTGGTACCGCGTTTATTACGCCCCGTGTTGCATTTATGCACGCGGGGATTTTTGTTGAGAATATTTTGGAGGGCATATGAATCTTAAAGAAATACGTGACGAGGCATTAAAAAAGCTTGCAAGTCCCGACGTCAAATCCGAACGTGATTTGGCCGAGTTAAAGACCTATCTTTTCGGCAAGTCTGGCGTGCTTACCGGGCTTATGAAGGGGCTTAAAGACCTTCCGCCCGAGCAAAAGCCGCAAGCGGGCAAAGAGATTAACGATTTGCGCGTAGAGCTTATGGCGCTGTGCGAGCAAAAGGAAAAAGATCTTCACCGTCTCGCTATCGAGCAGGCGATAAACTCGCAGACGTTGGATTTGTCAATCGACAGACCCGACCATGCTATCGGCTGTGCGCATCCGTTAAATCAGGTTCGTCGTCGGCTTACCGATTACTTTGTCGGCAACGGCTATATTGTGTACGACAGCCCCGAGATAGAAACCGATTACTATAATTTTCAGGCGCTCAACGTTCCGCCTGATCATCCTGCGCGCGATATGCAGGACACGTTTTTTATAAACGACAATATTCTTTTGCGCACGCAAACGTCCGCAGGACAAGTGCGCTTGATGGAAAAGTACAAGCCGCCGCTCAAAATGATTTGTCCGGGTAGGGTGTTCCGTAACGACGACGACTCCACTCATTCGCCGGTATTCCACCAAATGGAAGGACTTGTGGTAGACAAAAACGTCACGCTTTGCGACCTTAAAGGCGCGCTTGACGGATTTGCAAAGTTTATTTTCGGCGAGCAAACGCAAATACGGTTCAGGCCGAGTTATTTCCCGTTTACCGAGCCGAGCGTTGAGGTAGACGTTTCGTGCTTTAATTGCCACGGCAGCGGATGCAGAGTGTGCAAAAATACAGGCTGGATAGAGATTTTGGGCGCCGGTATGGTCAACCGTAAGGTACTCGCTAACTGTGGCATAGACCCCGACGAATATCACGGATTTGCCTTTGGAGTGGGACTCGACCGTATAACAATGATACTTTGCGCTATCAACGATATAAAGTTGATATGGGATAACGACGTGCGTTTTCTGCACATGTTCAAGTAGGAGGATAATATGAAACTTCCGTTGAGTTGGTTAAAGGATTATGTAGATATCGGCGATATTACGCCGCAGGAGCTGTCGGACAAGCTTGTTTCGATAGGCTTCGAAGTGGAGGAAATTATCCCGCCGCGCAGTGATGTTAAGGGCGTTGTCGTAGGAAAAGTGGAAGATATCGTTCACCACGACAATTCCGATAAGCTGTGGGTTTGCAAGGTCAATATCGGCAGCGAGGTTGTGCAGATTGTCACGGGCGCGCAAAACGTCAAAAAAGGCAATTACGTTCCCGTTGCAACCGTCGGCGCGTATTTGCCCGACGGCACGCATATCAAGCCCGCAAAGCTGCGCGGCGTCGATAGTTACGGTATGATGTGCGGCGGTAGCGAACTGGGCGTCGACGACAGCGTGATAGACGGCGCTAGCTACGACGGTATATTGATTTTGCCTAACGACAGCAATATCGGCGAGGATATTTTACGCACGCTCGGTCAAGACGACACTGTTTTAGACGTTTCGATTACAGCCAATCGACCCGATTGTCAGGCGATAGTCAATCTTG
>CAMWMF010000007.1 GCA_947175335.1 uncultured Clostridia bacterium | reverse complement strand
TTATAACCGTTGACGGCCACTAAGGCTTCCTCCTGTTCTTTTTGGGCAAGACGTTTTTCCAAATCGCTTACGCTCTTGTCGAACACGGTCAAAGCGGACGATGAAAGAGCACGTCGCAGCGCTATCATAAACGCTTTATTAGGCTCCAAAAACAGTATGTTACGTACGCCCTTGTCAGTTTTGTAGCAAATATACAAAATCGAATCCTCATCATCGTAATTTACCAACGCAAGAATTTTTTTATTAGCGCTACGCTCGACCTTTTTGTAGCCTTCCGAATCGAATACACCTACCGATTCGATTAATCTAAGTCGTACAGTATACTTTTGTTTGCGCCGTTCGCGGAAATATATTTCGGTTACGCGTATAAACTCGTCGTCTATAACGTAGTCGTATTCGGTGTTGAAACGCTTGTTTATTCTTCCTAAAATAAAGTTTGCCATAAAAAACGGCGCCGAAATAATCAAGAATACCCAAAAATAATAGAAAAAGTAGTCGCCGAGCATTGCACTGCTTACAACTGCAAATACGCCGATAATCATGCAAATAGTTTTTGCCACGATAATCGCCTTAGTGCGCTTCATGCGCTCATCGACATTCTTATTGGTGACATTTTGTTCAAAATACAATTCCATTTTTTCTCCGTGCGCCTACGACTCCGGCGCTTGTATTATTTTTCCTACTTCTGTATTGTGTTTGGCTGCGTCGAACAGCGTAAGCGTAAAAATAAACGTCGCGCCGGCACCGCGGCTGCTTTCCACCCAAACGACTTCCCCGTGCTCGTCTATTATCTTTTTCACAATCGACAGACCCAATCCCGAGCCCTTTGCTTTGACCGGCGAACGCGATTTATCGGTCATATAGAACGTATCCCAAATTAACATTTGATCCTTTTTGCTTATTCCGTATCCGAAGTCGCGCACTGTTACGTACACCTTATTTTCGTGAATACTGGTGGTAAGGATAATTCTGGAATACGCCGGCGAATACTTGATGGCGTTATCTAAAAGATTGGTCAGCACCTGTATGATTTTGTCCTTGTCGGCAAAAACATAACAAGTGTCACGCGAAAATTCCACATTGGCTTGAAGTGCTTTTTTAATCAGTGCAGGCTCGAACTTAGCCGCCACCTCGTTGATAATATCGTTAATGTCGAATTTAGTGCGCACCAGCGGGTTTTTACCGGAATCGAGCCGCGAAAGATCGAGCATCGACGTGATAAGCGCGTTTAACCTTTTTGTTTCGCTAAGCGCTATTTTTAAGTACTTATCCTTGTCCTCCTCGCTTGCCGTTCCGTCCAACACGGCCTGCAAAAATCCTTGCACGGACGTCAATGGCGAACGCAGCTCATGCGAGGCATTGGCGACAAATGTCTTTCGCACCTGCGCAAGCCGAGCATACTCGTCGGCGGTAGCGTTTACCGCAGACTGCAAGTCGTCGGCGCTGTTGTCAATAGTGGCAAAATCGGTCTTAGTCAAATTGCCGTCGTGCGTCATGTTTTTTAACTGCTTGGCTGCCTTACCTATTTGTGCATAAACAAAATAATGTGTTATGAGCAAATACGCGATTGCTTCCAATATACATGCAAACACAGTAAGCACGATTATAATATTGCGCTTTTCGCTATCTGCTTGCGGATACGCAAAGTACATAGGGAAAAATACCGTACTGAAAATAACGATAAACGCTACGGTAATCCGGAAAATATGAGATTTGAAAAATCTTTTTAAGGTCGATTTTCCGTCAGCCACATCGCACCTATTTAACTTCTATTTTGTATCCGACTCCCCACACGGTAGTAAGCTGCCAGTGCGGATTGTCACCCAGTTTTTCGCGCACGCGTTTGATATGAACATCAACGGTGCGCGAGTCGCCCGAATAGCCTTGCCCCCAGATTGCATTCAGCAATTCGTCACGGGTAAAAACATGCATAGGCGTTTTTGCCAACATGTACAATAATTCTATTTCCTTAGGCGGCATATCCACCTTTTCACCGTTCAACGTCACGGTAAATTCGGTTAGATTTACGTTAAGATTGAATAACGTTACGTTCTTAATTTCTTTGGCGGGTTTTGATCTACGCAACACTGCGCGAATACGCGCAATAAGCTCTTGCGGCTCGAACGGTTTTGTTATATAATCGTCGGCACCGCGGTCAAGACCGGAAATTCTATCTGTAGATTCACCGCGCGCCGACAACATGATTACAGGCACCTCACTGAATTTGCGAAGTTCCGAAAGTACTTCAAAGCCGTCGAGCCCGGGCATCATAACGTCTAAAACCACTCCGTCATACGCATTTGACGAAAGCTTGGTTAGCGCTGTGTTGCCATCATGACAAAACTCCACGGAAAACCCGTCGCGTTCCAAATATAACGCTAACAACTGACAAATGTTTTTATCGTCGTCCACTATAAGTATTTTGATTATTTTATCGTTTTTTTCCATGATCCAATATTGCCCTACTGAAATTGATAGCCGGTCGGTCATCCTCCTCGAAATGTTCGGTGTCGACCGTATAATTGAAGTAAACCTTGAATACCGCTCCTACTATTGTAACTACGTCCGTTATGCTCGTTTTGCCGGGATCTATTGCTACGCCCAATGTTTTGCTTGCAATCGGAATGAATTCCTTGTTGCGTACAATGCTTCCGTTTATACAACCGATAACAAAGTCGTCGTTTATTCCCATCGATACAGCTATATCCGAAATCGCCTTTTGCTCGTTATAATCACTTTTAACTATGTATCGCGAAGCTAACGACGCCAAGAACTCGCAACCGTTCAGCTGTAAATGAAATCCATGCGAAAGCAAAATGTTGTAAACGCCCAGCTTGACGTCGTTTAACGTCATGGCGCGTTCTATGGCAATTTCGTTGTGCAAATACCTGTCCAAAGTGTAACTTGCAAGCGGATTTACCCTGTTTATTAAGTAGACGTTGTCCGATATATCGTGCATTATACCCCCGCATCACACAAATATTTTGCTCGTACAAACACACTTAAATCGCAAAGTACGTCTTTTGCCGTCATAGGGTGCGAATTGGTAAGCGCCATAACTCTTTCGCAAAAATAGTTATTGTAGATGTTAAAATACTTTTCTATAATGCGCATAACGCTGTCGACATTTGTAGCATGCATTTTGGCAAAGTCCTCGATTACGTAATCCAACGAAAGATCGGGACGCAACGAAAGTATTTCGATAAGCCTCGCCAATACGGCAAGCCCGTTGCCCGTCGGCGGAGTGCCGACAAACAACAGCACCTTAATTATATACGTTTTTACAGCCTCTTGCCTGACAGTACCGTACAACGAATACAGCGGACTTCCAAAGCCGAGAATTACAGAGCTTTCCCGCCTGAACGCGGATATAACACTGTTGTCCACTTCGTCACAGGGAACTTGTGGAATTTTTTGTTTACCATCCATCGCTACTTGCAATAATTCGGCTCGTCCAGCTTTTGCCCGCCCAAAAGGTGCATATGCAGGTGCGGAACAGTTTGCATTCCGTCATCACCCTGATTAATTACAAAACGGAATCCGTTTTCAAGCCCGAGCGAAGGAGCTATTTCTCCCACCTTCTTTACGCATTTTCCCAATTCTACAGCATCGGCGTCAGTCATGTCCGTAAAGCTTTTATAATGCTTTTTGGGAATAGCCAAATAATGCTTTTTTGCTTTGGGCGCAATGTCGGCAATGACTATCATAAGGTCGTCCTCGTAGTACTTTGTCGACGGAATGTCGCCTTTGATGATTTTACAAAAAATGCAGTCCTCCATGTTTACCTCTCGATATAATTTTTACACAACAAATCACGCCAAATAAATATTGGCAATTACATTATATCACACAAGTTTGGATTATGCAATAATATGAAAAAACTCTTTTACATTTTCGACACAAAAAAACGGCAAGCATGTTTGTGCTTGCCGTAGGCATTATCTTTTGATTTTAAAAGCTTTTGCGCCTCTGTATTCCGCCACGCTCAGTTGTTGCTCTATACGTAAAAGTCTGTTGTATTTTGCGACACGCTCCGATCTACAAGGCGCGCCTGTTTTGATTTGCCCACTATTGACGGCAACAGCAAGATCGGCTATTGTATTATCCTCGGTCTCCCCGCTCCTGTGCGATATTATACACGTAAAACCGTTACGGTGCGCCAGCTCGATTGCGCTAAGTGTTTCGGACAGCGTGCCTATTTGATTGGGCTTGATCAAAATAGAATTGCCGCATTTTTGTTCAATACCTTTTTGTAGGCGCTTGACGTTGGTGACAAACAAATCGTCGCCGACAAGCTGAACAGACGAGCCGAGAGCGACCGTAAGCTTTTGCCATCCGTTCCAGTCCTCCTCGTCCAGGCCGTCCTCCAAAGAATATATAGGATACTTTTCGGTAAGCATGCGCCAGTGGTCGATTAATTGATCGGATTTTAAAGTGACATTTGACTTTGGCATGCGGTAAACGCCTGTTTTTTCGCCCTTCCACTCGCTGGCTGCCGCGTCCAGTGCGATAACAAAGTCCGAACCGTCCTTGAATCCGGCTTTTCTTACGGCATCGACAATAACCTTTACGGCATCCTCGTCACTGTCTAGATTGGGTGCAAAACCACCTTCATCGCCCACAGCAGTCGAAAGATTACGGCTTTTTAGCAACTCTTTAAGAGTATGATACACCTCAGTGCACCAACGCAATCCTTCCGAAAACGACGGAGCTCCTATCGGCATTATCATAAACTCCTGCACGTCTACAGTGTTTGATGCATGCGCACCACCGTTTAGAATATTCATCATAGGCACCGGCAGTGCATTTGCCATGCATCCTCCCAAATATCTATACAACGGCAGTCCGTAAGCATTTGCGGCAGCTTTGGCTGTAGCCAGCGACACGGCAAGGATTGCGTTTGCGCCCAGCGTGGACTTGTTGTCAGTTCCGTCGGCAGCTAACATAAGCCTATCAACGGTGTATATATCACTGCCGTCAGCACCTGTTAAAACTTCGTTTATTATCTCGTTTATGTTGCCGACCGCTTTTGTTACACCCTTGCCTCCGTATTTGTTTTTATCTCCGTCGCGAAGCTCGATTGCTTCAAACTCACCGGTCGACGCTCCCGACGGTGACGCAGCTACACCAATTGCACCGCATTCCAATATTACTTCCGCTTCTACGGTGGGATTACCGCGAGAATCGAGTATTGTCCTACCTACTACCTTTTTAATTGCTGTGTTCAAAATAAAAAAACTCCTTATTAGCTATGTAATAAATAAGGAGTTTAACAAATATATACTTTGCAATATTCGGTTAATTTATACCCAACGCTTTCAGGGACGCGTCAAGAGCTAAAATGCCATGCTCAAAAGTCAATCCGCCTTGAAAATACGCAGTATACGGTGGACGGATGGGCGCGTCACATGACAGCTCTATCGAAGAACCTTGAACAAATGCTCCGGCGGCCATAATTACCTTGTCGTTATATCCCGGCATATCCCACGGCTCAGGCGAAGCAAAGCTGTCCACCGGCGAAACCGACTGTATTGTTTTGCAAAAGTCAATCAGCTTTTGCTCGTCGTTAAAGTTGACCGAACAAATTATATCGTCCACCGAATCTGTGGGCTTGGGCAATGTTTGGTAACCGAGCCGAGAAAACACCTCGGAAAATAACAGTGCGGTTTTTATACTTTGCGCGGTGACGTGCGGAGCCAAAAACAAGCCTTGATAAAACATGCGGTAATCGCCCGCATACGAGCCGACTTCTTTGCCGATAGACGGCGAAGTAAACCGCCCCTCGATTTGCTTGATAGCATTTGCCGTGCCGCAAATGTATCCGCCGGTAGGTGCAATGCCACCACCTGGATTTTTTATGAGCGAGCCGACAAGAACGTCTGCAAACGACGGCTCTGCCGTTTCGGTAAACTCTCCGTAGCAGTTATCAACCATTACGGTACAACCGTATGACTTTGCCAGTTCTGTAATCTCACGTATTTGATTGACGGACAGTGCGGGACGCATATCGTAGCCGCGCGAGCGTTGCAAAGCCACGACGCTAGGCTTTACTTGCTGTATTTTGGCCTTAATTGCCTCTAAATCTGGCAATCCGTTGCTGAGCGGCACAATCTCGCAACCAATGTTAAAGTCCTTTAAAGACCCTATTCCGTCGCCGAAAATCACGTCGTTTAGCGTGTCGTACGGTCTGCCCGTAGCGCACAGCAAAGTTTGGTTTGGACGAAGCAATCCAAACAGCGCAATCGTTAACGCATGAGTACCGGAAGCAATAAGCGGCGAAACGATGGCGTCCTCCGTACCGAACACATCGGCAAAAAGTCTATTGAGCGTATCGCGCCCCACATCGTCATAGCCGTAACCGGACGTGGGTGCAAAATGTCTGAGCGCTATCCTGTTCTTGATAAACGCGTCCAGTACCTTTTTTTGGTTGTCGAGCGCAATGCCGTCTACACGCTTAAATACATCCGCAAGACTTGTCATCGCCTGTTCTATTAGCTTGTTCATAATTCAATTCTCCAAAAAGTTTTCGACGACTTGTTGAACTCTATCGTAATCCCTGGCGTCGATAAACACTTTGTTTAACTTCATACCGTTAAAGTACGTCATTTGGCGCTTTGCGTAGTTGCGCGTTTTTTGCGCCGTTATTTGCTCCAATACTTCGCGCGGAGCATTGATGTCTGCTGCTATTTGCTTGTAACCCAATGCCTGCATAGAAGTGTGATTTTTATATTGTAGCAAGGATTTTACTTCTTCTATAAGTCCGTCGTCAAACATACTGTGAACGCGTTTATTTATTTTGTCGTACAGCATTTCGCGCGGAAGCGTAAGAACAACGGTTAAATCATCGTAAGGTTTTTCTTGCGTAATCGTATCTGACTTGGTTTGACCGCGCAAGCAAAATATTTCCAGCGCTCTTACCACGCGCTTACAATCGTTAGCAGAAATTTTGGACGCCGATTGCTCGTCTATGCCCGTAAGCATACAGTGCAAAACATTGGGTCCGAAAAAGTGCGCGACAAGTTTAAGTGCATTCCTAATATTATCGTCCTTTGGCGCATCGGCAAAATTACAGCCTGACAATAATGAATATACGTACAATCCCGTTCCCCCAACAATAATAGGCAGCTTACCGCTGTTATACGTGCGCTCGATTTCCGCCTTAGCAATCTTGACGTACTCACCGACCGAAAAATCGGCGTCGCCGTCCGTAATATCAATCATTTTGTGGACAACGCCGTCACACTCCGCTTCGGTCAGCTTGCCTGTGCCGATATCGAAGCCCCTGTAAATCTGCATGGAATCGGCGCCGATTATTTCGCCGTTAAATCGCTTTGCGAGTTTCAGCGCCATAGCTGACTTGCCGACAGCGGTGCAGCCGACCAATGCAAGCGCTTTTATACGATGCGCTTGAACCACTTTTCAATCTCCTTTTTGGTGAACCCTATTACAATCGGTCTGCCGTGCGGACAAAACAGTGTGATGTTGCGCGCAGTCATTTCGGCGAGAAGCGCATCAATTTCCGATTGACTCAAATCGTCTATCTCACCCTTGACTGCCGCCTTGCACGCCGCTTGCATTAACCGCTCCTTTAACACCATAGGACTTTTTTCGCGCGAGTTGATAAGCGTAAGCATATCGGAAACAAAAAGCTGCAAATCGATACCCACGCACTCGTACGGCAAATACGACAGCGTAAATGTGTATTCCCCAAACGGAGAAATACCAAAACCGCAATCCTCCAACAAATCGGTATTTTCACTCAAAAGCTCGGCATCGGCAGCAGATACGTCAAAAACAAACGGTATCATCAACGGCTGCGTTTGCAACCGCTTTTCCTCATACTTCTTTAACAGCTTGTCATATAGAAGCTTTTCATGTGCGGCATGCTGGTCTATAAAATAGCACTGCTCGCCACGCTCCAAAACCAAATATGTATTGAAAAGCTTGCCTATGCACTTACATTCGACGGGCGCAAAAACCTGCTGCTTTTGTGTAAAATCCGCAGCCGATGTAAATATATCCGAATATATCTCGGCAGGCTGAACGGTATCGGCAGTATCATTATCAACGATTTCACTATCGTTTTTTTGTTCTGTCGACTCCAATGAGCTATAATCAATAGCTTGCGCCGGCGTCGGTTTTGCAGGAACTGCCTCGAAAAATGATTTAAACAAATTATGCACAGGCTTGCCGTACTGCTCGGCACTATCCGATTTAAAGTCATCGTCAACCAAATCGAGCTTTTTAGGTTCCGTAAGTCGCGGCATTACCGCATTTTTAACAGCACGAGCCACAATAGACTTAATTTTGGTCGTATCGGCAAATTTAACTTGCATTTTACTCGGATGTACGTTGACGTCTACCATATCGTACGGCATTGTAATATGCAATACAAACAGCGGGTACTGCCGTTTCATAAGATATGCCGAATATACCGAAAATACAGCATACTGAATATCGACGCTTTCAACATATCGGCCATTAATAATTATGTTTTGATAATTACGCGAGGGTTTAGTATATGTGGGTAAGCATGTAAAGCCTGTTACGGTAATGGGAGTTTCGGACAAATTTACTTCCACGGTATTTTTAAGCACCGAATCGCCGTAAACGGCGTAAACCGCGCTTTTCAGACCTTCACCCGGCGAAGAAAAATGCTTAGTTTCACTGTCGAATTTGAATACGATATCGGGATTGGACAGAACCAAGTGTTCGATTAATGTAAATATCTTTGTTTCCTCGCGCGAGGGCTTTGCCAAAAACTTCTTTCTTGCAGGGATATGTTCAAACAGGTTTTCCACGGTAACCGTCGTTCCGAGGCTTGTTCCGCATTCATCATGGGATATCAGTCTTCCGCCCTTATACACTATTTTTCCGCCGATTTCGCTATCCGCAGTACGTGAAATCATTGTAACGTCGGCAACAGCGCCTATGCTCGGCAAAGCTTCACCGCGAAATCCCAGCGTACTTATAGTGTCCAAGTCGTCGAGATTTTTTATCTTGCTGGTTGCGTGTGGCAAGAACGCGGTAGGCATGTCGTCGAAATCTATGCCACTGCCGTTGTCTGTAATGGTTATTTTATCAATACCACCGCCTTTGACAGTGACGCAAATTTCGGTCGCACCTGCGTCGATAGCGTTTTCGACAAGCTCCTTTACAATAGAAGCCGGGCTTTCCACCACCTCGCCTGCCGCTATCCTTTTGAATATTTCGCTGGGAAGTTTGTTTATTTTCATTTATCCAATTTTTCCTTTAAATCGCAAAGTATATCGAGCGCGTGACGTGGCGTAATGTTATTTACGTCAATATCTTTGAGTATGCGGATAATCTCGTCGTACTGCATAGCATTGTCAAACAGAGACAGCTGGCGCACGTCGTTCGCCTTGTGTGCTATATCGGCATTAATAAGCTGTGATAATAATTGCTTTGCCCTATCCAAAACCGTTTGAGGAAGCCCGGCAAGCGCCGACACTTCTATACCGAAGCTCTTGTTGGCGCTGCCACGCATGATTTTTCGCACAAACTTGATATTGCCGTCCGTTTCCTTTGCGGTGAACTTGTAATTTTTAAGTCCGGCAATGCTTCCTTCAAGCTCGGTGAGCTCGTGGAAGTGCGTAGAAAACAGTACTTTTGCATTATACTTTTGCGACACGTATTCGATAACAGCCCAAGCAATGCTAAGCCCGTCGTATGTGGAAGTACCCCTACCTATTTCATCGAACAATATAAGGCTGTTATCTGTTGCGTTTTCCAAAATGGATGCAACTTCCGTCATTTCCACCATAAAGGTGCTTCTGCCGGTGGATAAATCGTCGCTGGCGCCAACCCTGGTAAACACCTTGTCCACAAGACCGATATTTGCCGACTTTGCCGGAACAAACGAGCCCATATGCGCAAGCACTGTAATAAGCGCAACTTGGCGCATATAAAGGCTTTTACCTGCCATGTTAGGGCCTGTAATAAGCATTGTTCTTGCGTCGGTTTTGTTCATGGCCGTATTGTTCGGCACAAAAAGCTCATCGGACGGAAGCGTCTCGGCAACAGGATGTCTACCTTCGGCTATAACTATTTCCCCATCCGTAGTTATTTGCGGACGGCAATAACCGTTTCGCTTTGCGACCGTGGCAAGCGACACCAAACAGTCCAAATCGGCTATCGCCTTGCCCAGCTTGTTAATAATAGGACACTTTGTCCTGAGCGTAGCAAGAACCTGACTATACAACTCCTTTTCCCGTTTTTCCGCAAGATCGGAAGCGTTAAGCACTTTATATTCCAGCTCTTTTAAATCATCTGTTATGTATCGCTCGGCATTGGCAACCGTTTGCCTGCGCTGATAGTTGGACGGCACCATTGAATCGAACTGACGCGGTACTTCTATAAAGTACCCGAACAAGCGGTTGTAAGAAATACGCAGGTTTTTTATTTGCGTTTTTTCGCGCTCGGCGGCTTCCATTTGAGCAATATATTTTCGTGAACTGTTCACAAGCGAACGATATTCATCGAGAGTGGCGTCGTAACCCGTTTTGATAATGTACGTTTCCTCTTTTTTGTCTGCGTCCACAGGCACAACAACAGCATTGTCTATCAAATCGGTCAAGTCGGGAAGCGCCGTTAATTGACCGTTAATTTCGCAAAGCATAGCGGAGCGTGTTTGTTCGAGCGCAGCCTTTATTTCGGGTAAAGCGTGAAAAGAAATATTGAGCGCCGTAACGTCCTTTGGCTTTATTTCACCCAAAGCAAGGTTGGCCGATATGCGCACTATGTCCTTAACCTGAGACAGAGCAGCACGCAAACGTTCCCTTAATATCGTGTCGGCATACAGCGCGTCAACCGAATCTAACCGCCTGTCTATTTCCGACTTGTTGCACAGCGGGCGTAAAATCCACTTTTGGAGTTGTCTGTCCCCCATCGGTGTGCAAGTTTTGTTAATGATATCGCGCAGCGTCGTGCCTCGTTTTCGGCTTTGCGATTCAACTAGTTCAAGCGTTTTGGCAGTATTGGCGTCAATATCCATATACGCCGCAGATTCATAGTTTTCGTTATAGCCGATATTTACGTCGTTACGGAATTGATTGTGCCTTACGTACGCTATTAACGCACCCTCGGCGCAAACGCACGCAGGAGTCTTGCAAAGCGCTTTCAATTCCTTTTCGTCCAACACGCCGACTAATGTGTTTTTTGCCGTATCATAGTCATACATAGCGTCATCGTACTGCGACAATGTACATACCGATCCGTATTTAACTGCGGATAGCTCAACGCTCTCCTCCATCATTTTGGAGTTGGCAATGATCTCGGCAGGCTTTATTCTAAGCAGCAAATCGTTCAGCTTGACCTTGACAGGGCATGGTATAAAGTGATTGTACGTTTCGGCGGTAGTTATATCCGTCCACACGGCGCCTACGCCGCTATCGTCCAAATACAGCGACATTAGGTAGTTATTCTTGTCGTCGCTAAGACTGTCCGTATCGGTGATTGTGCCGCCTGTGATGATGCGTGTAACATTGCGTTCGACAATTTTATTGCCGTCTATAGGTTCGGTGCCGTTTTGTTCGCATATAGCGACTTTGTATCCTTTTTTGAGTAGCTTGGATATGTAAGTTTGCACTGCATGATAAGGCACTCCGCACATAGGCGCACGTTGATTGTTTCCGCAAGCCCGCCCGGTGAGCGTTAAATCGAGCTCTTTGGATACGGTTACCGCGTCGTCAAAAAACATCTCGTAAAAATCGCCCAGCCTAAACATCAATATTGTGTCGGGATAATCGTTCTTTATTTGTTGATATTGCTTCATCATCGGTGATAAGCCCATGTTAGATCACCTCGCCCGTTAAATTGGCATTTTTTGCGGATGTGATTTTTACGCGTACAAAATCGCCTATTTGCGCGCTGTCGCTTTGGAACGTGATTGCCGCATCGGTTTCAGACTTACCGTAGCACTTGTTGCCGTCTTTATCGGACACTAGTACCTCCGCAGTATGCCCCACCGCATCTAATGCGAGCTGCTTTGATATTTCGAACTGGAATTTTATAAGCCTGTCTATTCGCTTTTGTTTTGTGGCGTAATCGAGCTGAGGCATAGTGTCTGCGGGAGTACCGCTGCGCTGAGAATAAATGAACATAAATAAATTGTTGTACTTGACGCGCTCCACCAAATCCAAGGTTTGCAAAAAGTCTTCCTCCGTTTCCGTAGGGAATCCGACCATAACGTCCGAGCTAAGTCCTATATCGGGAATAAGCGAGCGAAACGCCGAAATCTTGGAAAGATACTCGTCGCGCGTATAATGCCTATTCATAGCCTGCAATATGCGGTCGCTGCCTGCCTGCACGGGCAAGTGCAAGCTGTGGCTGAGAACCTTGGAATTACTGATTATTTGAGCAAGCTCGGGCGAAATATCCTTGGGATGCGACGTCATGAATTTAAGTCTGTATTTTTTGTCGCTTTCCAGTTCCTTTAACAAATCGGTAAATGTTTTATCTGCATACCTGTAAGAATTTACATTTTGGCCAAGCAGCGTTATTTGCTTGTAACCTTCGCTCAACAAACGGTCGACGTCGGCTACGATATCGTCTATCGGGCGGCAGCGCTCCCTGCCACGCACATATGGCACAATGCAGTACGTGCAAAAGTTGTTGCAACCGTACATAATGTTTACCCATGCGTTTATTCCCGACGAGCGCACAGGCATATTGCTTTCCGAACAATCGCCGTCCTTTTCGGACGCCCATACCTCTATAATGCGCGTGCCTGTTTTAAAAAATCTATCCAAGTAATCGCCCAATCGAGGCTGGTTGAACGTGCCTATGACTATATTTACAAACGGGCAACGCTTGACCAGCTTTTCCGCCGCATTTGGCTGTTGCGTCATACATCCGCAAACAGCTATAATAGCACCCTGTTTCTTTTGGCTCTTAATCCTACCTAAATGTCCGTACACCTTGGTTTCGGCTGTTTCGCGCACGCAACACGTGTTAAGCACTATTACGTCCGCTTCCTCAACGCTTTGACACGGCAAATACCCGCGCGACTGCAATATGCCGGCGAGCTTTTCCGATTCATGGACGTTCATTTGACAACCGTATGTGTAGATAAAATAATTATTCATCGACATAATTATACACTAAACCGCACAAAATGTACAGTAATTTATACACACTTGTCCAACACGTTTGAAAAACAATCGTGTTTAGCTTTCAACCTATCGTCGTATTCCTTGATATACAGTCCAACGTCGCGCACATTGGCATGACGAACTATCTTGTTGTCATGTACCAATTTTGAAATTGCACCGGCACCGCAAGCCACAACACTAACCGTTTCTTCCATAGTCGTAATGTTGTTTATGCACTCCTTATCGGGCAATGATAAACCGATGTTTTCCAAATTGCACGCCTGCCGCTTTTGACGGTACAAATAGTACGGATTGTAATTGCCCATATTGGCAAGCACGTAATTCAGCATTTCAGTTGTGCCTACGTTTTCTCCGTCGGTGTACCTAATTGCACTGCCGTTCTTTTTGGACAGAGAGTGTACGGTAATATTATGCGGCGCAAGCTGTATAATTCCGTTGTACGATTTTATGAAATCATCGGGCTTTTCGTCCTCCAAGCCCGCTATAAGATCGCAGTTAATATCGAATCCACAGCTTTTGGCGCACTCGTAAGCGTCGTAAAACTGCTTTACAGTGTGACTACGCCCTATTTTGACAAGCGTTTCGTTATTCAATGTTTGAGGATTAACGCACACCCTCGTAACACCATGCGACTTCATAATGTCACATTTTTCTTTTGTTACGGTGTCCGGCCTACCCGCTTCGCAGGTGTATTCTACGCCGCTAACGTTGATAGCCGAAAGCAATGCATCAAGCGATTTTTCGTCGAGCGCCGTAGGCGTTCCACCGCCTATATAAACAGACAACAGCTTTTTCCCGCGCGCGGCAAGAAAAGCCATTGACTGCTCGATCTCGTCGCACAACAGTTTTACGTACTCGTAAGACTGTTGCATGCACTTGGCAATTGGTAACGATACAAACGAACAATAGCTGCAACGCGTGGTACAATACGGAATATGAACGTAAAGATTGTAGTAATCGTCCGAAAAGAATATTTTGCCTTGCTGTGATTGAATGATTTTGTTCAGAACATCGGCGCGCGCTTCGCTTATGCGGTAAACCTTTTGCATCAAAGTTGTTGCGTCTTGCTTACTAAATCCCTCGCGCAAACATTCGTAAAACAGTTTGGTCGGACGAACGCCCGTAAGCGCGCCCCACGGCATATTTCGCCCGGTATAATCACGCAGCGCGTCATATACAGCTATCTTTGACAAACGTTGAATCCGATGCGAAAGCGGAATAACGTTATAACAATCGTCATCATATACGTGCGTTGTAAGTTTTCCGTCGATATTAACGGAAAACGACTCGCCGTCTGCCGACAGCGATATATCAGGACAATCGCCGAAGTAAAAAAGCTTGGCAACGTCCGAAAGCTCTGTGTTTGTTTTTATATCAACCAACATACGGATTGTTCTTTCGCTCGAAGTCGAGCGTGGTGCTTTTTCCATGCCCGGGATAAACAGTGTAATCGCCGTTTAATGCAAAAAGCCTTTTTATGGATTTTATTAAATCTGAATGCGAACAAAGCGGAAAATCGGTACGCCCGATACTAAGCCTAAAAAGCGTGTCACCCGAGAAAATGCAACTATCATCCATAACGTAACAAACGCCGCCCGGTGTATGCCCGGGAGTTGATATGACTGTAAAATCATGATTGCACAGCATAAACTTATCGCCGTCGCTCACAAGAACGTCCGCGGCAAACTGTTCCACGCGTTTACCGAAAAATTCAGTGTTTACGTTATCAGCTGGTTTGACAAACATATCGTAATCGGTTTTGGATATATATACCTTTGCGCCGCTTGCTTTAAACCGAGCCACAGCGCCGATATGGTCGAAGTGTCCATGAGTAATCAGAACGTACTTTGCCGTAGCGCCAAGCTTAGCCAAGCGCGCATAAATTGTTTCGAAATCGTCGCCCGGGTCGATAACTATTGCTTCATCCCCTTCGACTATCAAATAGGTGTCGGTATAGCAAATTCCGGTTTCAATGCACTCTATGTTCACGGCGCCCACCTATTTTACAGAACGATAAACCTTATCAACGTTGCGTAGCGCTTTGATTTTCTTTATAACCATATCGAGCTGTTCGGGCGACGTTACGCGCACGCTAAGCGAAATAACGCCATGACTAATCTTATCGGAACGCGCGGACATTGATTCGATAAATACCTTCATATCGGAAACAGCCTTGGTAATACGCGCCAGCACTCCACCTGCGTCTTCACATTCCACGGTGAGCGACGCGACAAACGGCGCACTTCTATTTCCGCTCCAGTGCGCTTCTATAAGTCGATAATCTTCCGCGTTTTTGATATTAGGACAGTTATCGCGGTGTATCGTAACGCCGCGCCCGCGCGAAATATACCCTACAATACCGTCTCCGGGTACGGGAGAACAACATTTTGCCATACGTACAAGCATATCGTTGTGTCCGTTGACAACAATGCCCTGTCCGTCTACTTTGGTTACGGTTTGGCTTACTATATTTTCCTGTACTACAGGATGTTCGCGCCTATAAAAATCGATTAGCTTTAACAGTATTTGATTGGGCGTATAAGCGCCGTACCCAATCGACGCATACATATCGTTTATAGACGAAAAAGAATAACGCAGCATTATAGTATCAAGCCATTTTTGAACAAACAAGTCACTAAGCGAATACCCGCGGTTTTTTGCCTCGCGCTCCAAAATTTCCTTGCCGTGCTTGATATTCTCTTCCTTCATTGCATGCTTAAAGAAAGCGCGTATCTTACTCTTAGCGGCGGAGGTTTTGATAAACCTAAGCCAGTCGCGACTTGGGCCCTTTGAATTTTGGGATGTAATAATATCAACATAGTCGCCTGTTTGCAGCTTCGTTTCAAGCGGGACTATCTTGTTGTTAACCTTAGCGCCGACGCATTTGTTTCCCACTTCGGAGTGAACGGTATACGCAAAGTCGACCGGTGTCGCACCCTCCGGCATTGCAATAACATCCCCGCGCGGAGTAAACACAAACACTTGACCGCTGTATAAATCCAATTTGAGTGATTCGTAAAACTCCTCGGGATCGCCTGTTTGCTCTTTTTCGGTTTCCATAACGCCACGCAACCACTTAAGCTTTTCGTCAAGGTCGGAATCGGCGACGCGGTTTTCCTTATACTTCCAGTGCGCGGCTATGCCGTATTCGGCAATCTTGTGCATCTCAAAAGTACGGATTTGAATTTCGAACGGGGCACCGTGATCTGTAATAACGGTTGTATGAAGCGATTGATAATTGTTTGGTTTGGGCGCGGCAATATAATCCTTAAACCGCCCGGGCATAGGCTTCCATATGGTGTGTATGGCGCCCAAAACCGTATAGCAATCTTGCACACTATCCACTATAACGCGCACGGCGGTAAGGTCGTAAATTTGATCGAACGTTTTATTTTGCCCAACCATTTTTTTGTAAATACTGTAAAAATGTTTAGGTCTGCCGCTTACCTGACCGTCAATTTTCAGTTCGCTCAGTTTTTTGCGCAATGTTTCGCAAATATTCACAACAAGGTCTTGGCGCTCGGCTCGTTTTAACGACACAGCCTTTACCAGCTCGTCATACGCTTCCGGGTGCAATGTCTTTAAACATAAGTCGTCCAGCTCGCACTTAATGAACGACAAGCCCAGCCTTGACGCGAGCGGCGCGTAAATATCCAAGGTTTCGGTAGCCATGGCTATTTGTCTATCCCGAGAAAGAACGTCAACCGTGCGCATATTGTGAAGCCTGTCGGCAAGCTTAATCAAAATTACACGTATATCCTTTGCCATGGCAAAGAACATGCGCCGAAAATTTTCGGCTTGCTCCTCCAACTTGGACTTGAACACCATCTTAGCCAGTTTTGTCACGGCCAAAACAAGCGTACATATTTCCGAGCCGAATAAATTAGTTATTTCTTCAGACGTCGAATCCGTATCCTCTATACAGTCATGCAACAGTGCCGCGGCAACAGTGGGACTATCCATGCCAATGTCGAGCAAAATGTTGGCGACGGCTATTGGATGGATTATATACGGCTCTCCCGACACACGACGTTGATCGCCGTGCATGCGAATGGCATAGGACAACACACTGTCAAGCATTTCGGTTTGCTTATCGGTGTACATTAAAACATATCTTGAACGCAAATGAACGCTTTCGCGGTCAATAATCTTTTGCGCTTCGATTTTGGATATGCCGTCGCTCATGCTTGCCACGCCTCGATAGTTCTATAGATCTCCGAATTTTCAAGCGCATTATTTGCGTTGAATATTGCAATACCGCTATCAGGACGGAAAGACAGCAGTTTTAATTGAGTAAATACAGACAAACACGCGATAAACTGCGGAAGCTCGATGTTTTTTATACGTGAATGTAATGCTTTAAAGAAAGCATAGACGTTTGGCGCTTTGATAGTACAATGCCCTTTAATGGCGTTATAGTATTCCCCGAATATTTTTCTGTCCGATTTAACGCACGAAAAAAGCTCGGCGCGGTTGTCATTCTCCGGAATATAAACCGTAGCATTTGTCCTGCTGTTGATGTACCCTATCACATTCATTGACGGCGGATAATCGAGGAAAATTACACGATTATAATTTTCCAGCATGAACGATTTGGAAAGTTCGGGCGCGACTATCAACCGCGTATACACATTTATTGCTGTTTCCGACAGCATTTCATGCATTACTATATTGCCGTTATTAAGCTCGGCACATTCATCATAAGCACGCTTGCTGCCTGCTATAATCAAAATTCCGAATTTGCTGTCAATAAGCGAATTAAGCTCGCTTGGATTGTATGTGGCGTATTGATAATCGTCGCGCGGTGCATAGTTGAGCATGCGTAAATACCCGGCACGCGCAAGCGTATCGTTTACGGCAAGCCTATTAAGCGCACAGCCGCGCAAATACAGTCGCGGCGAATAATCGCCATCTATAAGCTCGTACACCATTTCGCGCTCGGTGGCGCCGTTATAGTAGGTATTCAGTTTGTAAGAATTGTATGCAAAAAATTGCAGTCCGCCACTCGATTTGAGTATGGTATGATTTATATTTGTTTTGAGCGGCGTTGCTGTAAGCGCAGTCGTTTTTGTCATAAACAAAGGCTTGGGATTGCCGTTGTTTCCTGTCGGCTCCAAAAGCTCCAATGACGCAGCAAAATCGGCATTAGCCTCGCTTTCCAGTAGCTCCATATCGTATTTTAACGAAGGGATGAATGTGTCGATATCCACGCCATCCAATGTCGAACAAATGCGTGACTTAAATTCTTCGACGTATTCGGGCAAAATGGTAAAGCCTGCGGCCTGATTGTGTCCGCCGAATTCTTTCAGTATATCGGAATGTTTACTCAAAAGGTCATAAATATTTATGCCTTCCACACTTCGGCAAGTGCCCTTATATTCATCACCGCTTTTAACTAATATGAACACGGGGCGTTTAAAGTCGCCTACAAGCCGTGCGGCGAGTATTCCGGTAATTCCCTTTTCCCACTTATCACTGGCAATAACTATGGCACGACGAGAAATAAGATCTTCATTTTTCAACAACTCTATCGCCTGACCGTATAAATCGTCGCACAACGTTTTTCGGTCGTTGTTGGCGTTGATTATTTGTTGCAGTCTGTCGGATACTATTGCCGGATCGGACGAAGTAAACAGCTCGAACGCACGGTACGCACTGCCCATTCTCCCCGCCGCATTAATTCTAGGCGCTATGCGAAAAGCTATGTCGGACGAAGTAACTGTTTTAAGTTTGAGCGAATCGATAAGTGCCGCAACCCCAAAATTTTTGCTGTGCGACATGCTCATAAGCCCAAGCTGCACAATCAATCTATTCTCGTCGGTAAGGCTGACAAGGTCGGCAACGGTAGCAATAGCAGCAAGATCGTAATATGCGCTTGACGCTTGTACTCCGCCCATTGCCTGCACTATCTTTAACGCAACTCCGGCGCCGCACAAGTCCTTAAACGGATATTTGCACGCCGATTGGTGCGGATTGACCACTATGCAATCGGGTACAACCTTGCCCACCTCGTGGTGATCGGTAACAACTATGTCCACACCCAATTCCTTGACCAGCTCCACTTCTTCCACGGCCGAAATGCCGCAATCGCAAGTCAAAATCAAATCAGGCATTGTGTTTTCTATAATGCGTTCGACACTGTCGCTGTTAAGTCCGTAACCCTCGCCCAGTCTATCGGGAATGTGCGTATATACCTCGGCACCCTGCCCGGCAAGATATAACGACAAAATAGACGACGCACAAATACCGTCGGCGTCATAATCGCCGTACACGACTACACGTTCGTTATTTTCTATCGCTTGCCGCAATCGATTGCAACACTCGTTCATGCCCAGCATACTTTCGGGCGGATAAAAATTATCTACGCTTGGATGTAAAAAAACATCTATAGAGTCAACATTGTCATAACCGCGCAAAAACAACAACTCTACCAGCTTTTTATTAAGCCCGAGTTTTTTACTAATGCGTTCAACCTCATTCATATCGGGTGTAACGTTGTTAATTTTTTGCGTAGTTAAATTCATTGCTCACACGTTAAATAAATTATTTTCTATGGCAAAAAGCCTTCACACAAGGAAGGCTTTTTTATCATTATGCACTTGCTTGGGACTGTTTAGGCCCCTTTTGCTTTTGTTTGTTTTTATCTACCGGAGGAAGATTGAAGTTGGCTCTATTTTTACCAACACGCTGGAACAACGCCCACAGCGACGGCGCAATGCAGATAGACGAGTACGTACCTGCCAAAAGGCCGATTATAATAGGAATAGCGAAAATTCTTATGTCGCTTACGCCGATTATAGCAACCATCGCAATCATTATCAACGTTGTAATAGTTGTGTTTATCGAACGTAACAACGTATCTTTTATCGACTTATTTGCAACTTGTTCGGGAGTCATATTCTTTGCGTAAATGGAACGCATATTTTCACGTACGCGGTCAAATATGATAATCGAGTTGTTAATAGAGTAGCCGAGTATGGTAATGAGCGCGGCTATGAATGTGCTGTTGATTTCCACATGGAATATGGCCATAGCAGCAAACATAATAATCAAGTCATGGAACAGCGCTATAATGCAAGCCAATCCGCTGGAAAGCTGGAAGCGCAAGCCTATATAGCAAAGCATGAATATAAGCGCAAGCGATACCGCAAGTATAGCGGTAAACAACAGCTCTGTCGAAACGGTTGCACCTACCATATCGCCACCCGACACCGATCCCGAGTATTTATCGGGAAGGTTCATAGCCGATACTATTGCGCGACTCACATTTGCCGAATTAGTTACATCCGTAGAGCTTGTAATTATTACCTGCTTTTTGTTTTCGGGATTGATAGTAATCGAGCTTTCGGTGGCAGTAATTCCGGCATTTGTGCTTTCGTTTATTCCGGGCAAAGCCTTGATAAGTGCGGCACAAAGGTCGGCAAACGGACTGTTGTCACCGTCAGCATTTATAACCTCATCATATGTGGCGGTTATTACTTTGCCGTCTATAACAACGTTAGGAACTTTGTTGAGAACCTTGTTTTCCAGTGCGGTAACAATTGCAGGATTAACATAGGTACTCATTTCGTTTTCGCTGACACCGTTTATTTGAGCATACTTTACACGAATGGAAGCAGTGTCGCCCGAGCCCTGCAACTGCATTGCGCCGGATATATCAATTTTATACGTTTTGCCGTTATCGCCGGTGACCGATTGAAATACTTCCTCTATTTGATCGAAGTAAACTTGCTTATTACTTTCGGTCAATTTGTTACCGAGCTTGACGTCTACCGAATAGCCGCCGGTAAAGTCGGTACCCAAGTTAAACGCCGAGCCTAATGTAAACCTAAACACTATCATCATGATTGCCGCAACAACCACAATTACAAGCGGAATAATAAATACAAGCTTGCGTTTTTCCGCAATGCGGAAATCTTTATCCATTAAATTGTTGAACTTTTCTTTAAGTTTCATTATGCCGTCTCGCCTCCTCTGTTTTTACGCGAACGGCGCTCAGCCTTAGCACGCTCTTTTTCTTGTTGTTTATCATCTTTTTCCTTTTGTTCGCGTTCCATATCCGCCAAAACATTAGCGTCGGTGGAATCGGCGTCAAGCCCCTCAAACTGCTTGCCGCGTTTAAGGTGATACAGCTTGGCATTGTAGGAATTGAGGTTGATAAAATATTTGAGTATTGCACGCGAAACTAAAAGCGCGGTAAACAGCGATATAAGCACACCCACAAGCAACGTGAGAGCAAAACCGCTTATGGAACCTGTGCCGAGCAACATCAACAAAACGCACGCAATAACCGTGGTAACGTTACTGTCGAGAATGGCGAACAACGCCTTTTTGAAACCCGCATGATATGCAGCCATAATGGACTTGCCGCCACGGTATTCGTCTTTTATACGCTCGAATATAATTACGTTTGCGTCAACAGCCATACCTATACTCAACAGGATACCGGCAATACCGGGAAGCGTGAGCTGTACCCAAGGCAACACTGCCAAGAAGAACAAATAAATAATCAAATAGATAACAAGCGCAAGCGACGCCGCAACGCCCATCATACGGTATATAACGCACAAGAACGCTATAACAAGGACAAAGCCTACAACACCTGCAATCAAACCGTACTTCATTGCATTCTCGCCGAGCGTGGGAGAAATCGTTTGATTTTCTTTAAGTTCAAGCGCTACGTCAAACGTGCCGCTCATTATTTGGCCCGCTAGCTCGCGCGACGATTCCGCGGTAAAGTTACCGGAAATTATCGCCCTACCGTTGGGTATGGTCTCGTTAATGTTTGCGGTTTGGATAGGCGTTGTAGAGTCACCCAAATAAATGCTTATCGTGCTACCCTGGTTGTTTGCTGTAACGTCGGCAAACTTCTTTCTACCTTCCGAATCGAATTCAAGGCTTACAACATAGCCGTTTTGTTCGGTATAGCCCGAATCGGCGTTTACAATGTTGTCACCGGTGATAATCGTCTCGTTTGTGCTGTCAAGAACAAACCTAACGGTTGTAGGCTCGCCTATAACCTTCAATATTCCGCTGGGATCGTCCACGTCGGGCACCTCGACACGAATACGGTCGGTACCCTCGCGCACGATAGTCGCCTCGGTGTAGCCCTTGCTGGACAACAAGCTTTCCAGCGACGATTTTGTGCCTTCCATTTTGGCGTCGAAGTTGTCCGTATCGGTATTAGTTGCCTGATATACCGCATACACGCCGCCTTGAAGGTCGAGACCCAAACTGATAGATTCCTTTGATAAGAAAGGATGATACAACGTAAGTCCGAAACGCATCGGAACAAACGCCAAAATTATGCCTATCACCATTGCTACGCCGATAAGCACAAGCTTTACGATTGTAGATTTTTTCTTGATGGCTTTATGCGCGGGCGGCGTAATCGGAGTTTTGCGTTCCGAAGCGCTTACCGTGTTTATTTCCGTCAAGGAGTTTTTTTCGTCCATAAAGATTTTCTCCGCGGGATCTTGTTATCGCCGAATATGTTTACCCATTCTACCGATATATTTCCCTAATATTATATAAAATAGCGTGACACAAGTCAAATATTTAAAACACACTAATTACAAAATAATTCAATTTTTTTGCGTGTAATTGTTAATTCGAGCTTTCTTCTATTGCTTTTATTGCAAGACTGCACTCCACGCGTTTTTTCATAAGCTCGCAAGCAGGCTTGTAAGGAAGGTTTACGTCGCCGTTGTGCTTGTACGAATTGGCCATACATCCACCCGAGCAATAATACTTTGCCCAGCAAGCCGAGCACTCCGGTTTGGATAGAACCGAGCAAGTATAAAAGCTTTTGCGCTTGGCGTCGTCAAGCTTTCTGTCAAACACATTACCGAGCGCCATAGCTTGTATGCCGTCGAACTGGTGGCAAGGATACACCGTGCCGTCGGGCGCAACCGCTACGTACTCCCCGCCCGCGCCGCAGCCTTTAAGCCGCTTAACCGCGCACGGCGCGTTGTCGAGGTCTATCATAAAGTGGAAAAAGTTGAACCACTTATCGGTCTTTCTCCGCTCTATATACGCTTCGGCAAGCTTTTCGTACTCTTTGAGCACCGTCGGCATATCGGCATCGGTAAGCGCAAGAGGACTTTTGGAATCGAGCACAACCGGCTCAATAGAGAGCTGATCGAAGCCCAAATCGTTCAAAAACAGCACGTCCGAGCAAAAATCGGTATTGAAGTGTGTAAATGTGCCGCGTACATAATATTGCCCTTTTCGCTTTTCTTTAAACCGCAAAGCGTTTTTAATTACAATATCGAAGCTGTCCTTGCCGCCTACTGTCTTGCGAACGCGGTCATGCACCTCTTTCCTGCCGTCGATGCTTATAACGACGTTGTACATTTGCTCGTTAAAAAAGTCTATATCATCGTCGGACAGCTTATACGCATTGGTGGTTATGGTAAACCGAAAATTCTTATTGTGCGATTTTTCCAGCGACCGCGCATAATATACCGTTTGCTTTACGACGTCAAAGTCGAGCATAGGCTCGCCGCCGAAAAAGTCTATTTCCAAATTGCGCCTGGTGCCGCTCATTTCAACAAGCATGTCGATAGCGGCTTTGGCCGTTTCAAACGACATATTGCGCCGAGTGTCGTTGTAGGTGCCGCCGTCGGCAAAGCAATACTTGCATGCAAGATTGCAATTGTGCGACACATTAAGGCACATAGCCTTAATCGTAGAAGCATACGGCGGAAGCTGAGCGTTAATTTCGGGCGCAAAAAGTATGCCCTGCGCTTTAAGCTCGTCTATTTCCGCCTGCGCGTCCGATATTTCACACGGCGAAAACGGCGACGTATCGTCGCCGTCTAAAAGTGCCTTTACTATTGGATCGATCTCGAAAAAAGATCCGCTCTCGGTATCGAGCGCAAACACCCGCCCGAGCAGTCCGAAAGTATGTACCATTAGTTGTTTTGGTTTTTGTTAGAGTTAAGCACCTTAACGGTTTTGCGCTCGCACGACTGATTGCCTACCGTGCAGCTGGTTTTGCAAGCCGATTGGCAGCTGGTCTGGCACTCGCCGCAAGCGGTATCGCACCCGTTGTCGTTTGTGGACTTTCTGATAACCTTGATATGAGCCATATTATGCCTCCCATTTTCTTTTGTACTATTATACAATACTTTGTGGCCAAAATCAAGTGATTATATAACAATTAAACAAATTTCTTGTTTTCGGCTATTAAGGCAATCTATCCTCTGTTGCGAACGTTTACCGCTATTATGCCGCTAATCATACCCGACACCATTCCGAGCGCACAATCGTTAAGCAACGACAACCCGAATGTAAAATTATTTTGCAGTGCCGAAAATACCAAGAACGACAGCAGCACAAACGTCAAACCGCATATAACTCCGCGCAGCCAACCGTTACGCGGCTTTTTGAGCGCAACTAAGCAACCGATAAAAATAGACGCGCTTTTAATTGCTTGATTGATAATGGGTATAGCACCATCGGATACGTTAAACAGCTTAACGGCAAGCGCCGAAAGCAATATGGCAATCAACGCCACAATCAATGCTACAATATTGGCATTTACAACTTCAAATACATACCCGCGTTCGCTTTTTGCGACATTCTTTTTTGAGCGCATAAAAAACCTCCGTACACTTTACAGTATGCGGAGGCATTGCGTAATATACTTTTACTTAATTATTTGTTTGTCTTTTTGTTGCCGCTGCCTGACTTTTTTGCGGGAGCTTTCTTTTGAGCGGGCTTTTCGGCAGGCTTCTCCTCTTGCTCCGCTTTAGGCTCGACAGCGGGAGCTTCGGCTTGCTCGCTAACCGTATCTTGTGCGGGTGCATCCGTCGCTTCCGCTTGCGCAATTCTATCCGCAAGAATGTCGGGAACTACTCTTTGGGGCTGCTCTGCTTCGGGAGCGGTCTGATCTTCGTTAGCTACCTCGTTCTCAGCTTCCTTTTCGTCGTTAGCGGGAACAATTGTGCTACTACGGCTCATAACTTGATAAAGCGCTTGAATATCGAAAACCATAGTGGTTTTGCGACCTTCTACACCCGTTTCTATTACCATTTCCTTATCGACAGGCGAAATTTGACGGATTTCAACGATAGTGCCTACAACGCCGCCTACCGTCTTGATTAAGTCACCGGGTTTAAGGGAGCGGTGAAGCTCGTCTGTTTGGCGTGCACGCTTTTTGTTTGTGAACATAGGCACGATAAGCAGTGCGACAATAAGCAATGCCAACAACACGATAAAAATAATTGTTGTGGGGTCAATGGCGTTTAATAAAGAAAACGATACCATAACTGAATTCTCCTTGATAATTACCTTAGTATTATATCATAGCGCAAAAGATAAATCAATTAAATATCAAGTCATATTGAGACTTTTTACTATTTTTTTGTCTGATTTTTAAACGTACTAAGCGTCTTTGCGTCAAAAATCCCCACTAATCTTTTTGACAGTTCGCTATTGGAGATTCCCCCGTCTATCACAAGTTCAAGCGGCGCAAGATCGATTAAATAGTACATTAGCTCGGCCGCTGTTTGCGCGTCGATATTTATTACCGAGTTTTTGAGCGAGCCGTAAAGGCTGTAACTCCCGTTTACTTCCTTGACCGTAAGCTTGTTTACTTTGGGATTCACTGCGCTTATAAGAAAGCGTAAAAGTTCTATATACGTTTCGTCGTCGTAAAGATACGCGCCGTTGTTGCGCGTGAGATTGCAAATTTCTATCCACCGTTCTTTCAGCTCGCACAGCTTAAAGTTGAATATGCCGTCGAGCGTCATGTTATCCTCTACGCGAATAACCTTTTCCAGTAGCTTATGTTCGTTTTCTCTATCGAAAGCAACCAGCGTATGCAACAGCAAATCGTAATTTGTCTTTGACAGTCCGAGCGAAAGATTGCGCTTGATAAAATCGAACTTACTTACAACGCCGTACGTTTCCACCAAGCCTTCCTTAATCGCTTGCAGCATTTGCGGGCGCGATTGCGTTTCGCAACCGAACGAACAATATACGCGCCTACCCGAGGTACGCAAAGCGGACACGGCAAAACAGCTTTGTAGTTTATTCTTAATAACGTCATCAACAGAATACAACCAATCCGCTCTATTTACGTCAACGCTGATAGTAATTTGATACATACCTCTCCTTGGACGTGACGGCAACGCCGCCGATCCACAATAGGTATTGTATGAAACCGAGGCGCGTTTTACGCACGCAAAACGAATTTAGTAAAAGGTCGCCGCCAAAAAAGTATAAATTTTTTTGATAAATTGCATTAAAAAGGTTGATTTTTCCTTTTTAATTTGATATTATAATAAGGCTTTGGGAGCATAGCTCAGTTGGGAGAGCATCTGCCTTACAAGCAGAGGGTCATAGGTTCGAGTCCTATTGTTCCCACCACTTGCATATAATACAGTACGGCACCATAGCCAAGCGGTAAGGCAGGGGCCTGCAAAGCCCTAACCCCCGGTTCAAGTCCGGGTGGTGCCTCCAAAAACGCATGGACTACGGTCTGTGCGTTTTTAGTTAAATGTATACCCTGCCGCTGTGGTGGAATAGGCAGACGCTCGGGACTTAAAATCCCGTGGAGGAAACTCCGTACCGGTTCAAGTCCGGTCAGCGGCACCAACAAAAAAGCTCGAACTTCTTTGTTTAAAAGAACTTTCGAGCTTTTATTTTATGTATAAAGTTAAGCTAACCGATATACTTTCTGTTCACTGGTTTCGTATAGGTTCAAAGATGGCGTAAGGACTTCTTTCCGATATTGCTCCCAAATCTTAAACAAATTCCATTCACCATTTTGCTTTGTAAAAATGAAAATTTCGTCGAACATATTGTAACCGCCGGAATAAACATTATTGAAATCAGCCGTTACCCTACAAACGGAAAGATACGTTACTTCTTCATGCTCCTGTCTTTGTCCGTTCCATACGTTTTCAGTAACAAGTTTTGGTTTGTATGTCACATCAACGGAACAATCCGCCGTTTTACCGTCCCCCATGTCAACGCAAAGAAGAAGCGATGAAAATGTTAGCTGATAACCTATGAGGCGTTGTCCTTCGTAACAAGGATAAATAAATTCGTCATATTGCTTTAATTCGCCTTCCGCCGCTTCTGCGCCGCTACCCAAAGTATAACCAATCAGACTATAATGCCACATTTCAAATGCACCACACCGAATATTGTATTGAATAGATTTCCATATAGACTTAATGCTCCAATCGTCATTAAAATAAATTTGATAATGTTCAGTTGTTATTCCAAGAGCACTAAAATAAGGATAGTTAGTATTAGTTGTAAACAATCCAAAATACTTGTCTCGCAACTGTTGAGTAAACGCACCCGCTTTTATAATTTCGGCGGCCGCTTTATAACGTTCCTCGTTAAAGCGATAGATATAATCGGGGTATATAGCGAACCAAGTGAAATAGTCTTTATAATTTTCCTCTCCGCTCAAAATGCGCGCAAACAGTTCTTCGTTTTCGTCACTTCCGATTTCGTATGAGAAGTCGGCATCATTATAAGAAAAATCGAATTCGTATTCAGGCGCACTTGCGGCAAATATTCCACTGGACTCCCAATCGGTTATAATAAAATTATTTTCGTTGGTTTGATTGTTATTATTAGAAGGACTGTCGTTATTAGAAGGACTGTCGTTATTAGAAGGACTGTCGTTATTAGAAGGATTGTCGTTATTGGAGGTAACGTCGTTACTTATTTCGGTAGAAATGCTTTCGTGGTTTTTATTATTGTCCACGCCATCGAAGGCATTACCGCCTTTCACATCGCAAGCAAAAAGAGGAAAAGCAAGCAAAAGCACTAATATCGGTATTGCGATAAACTTCTTTTTCATATCGACATCTCCTTACACATAATTATATCATTAAAAAGCGATAAAAACAAGCTATACACTATAAATAATTATGTTAAATGCACGCCATATACACTATAAAAACGGTTAATGTTGACTTATAGATAAATTTGTGATATAATTTTACTATGTTCAAGTGGGTTAAAATAATCAAAAATCAATACTTGGGGCTTTGGCTGATTGGTTTAGTCTTGTTTGCGATACAAGAGCTACCGTATATGATTATGCCGTTGATTCCCTTGCAATTAAACCCGATTATGAACATGCCGACAAACTCGGTATTCTTGGACGTATGCGAAAAAATATTCGGCATACTGTGCGTTGCGGTAATGATCTTAATCGTTCACGGCGATAATAAATTATTTAATATAAAAACCAAAAGTGAAATCGCTTTCTTTTCGGTCGCGGCGGGCGTAATCGCACTTAACTTTGTCGGTTGGATACTGTACTTTTGCGGCATACAAACGGTGGCAGTTATGATAATCTTTATATTCGCACTTCCCCCGCTGTACTACTTGTTTATCGGACTGTGGCGCAAAAACTATTTTCTTGTCGGCACTGCCGGATTATTCTTTATAATTCACCTCTCTAACGCATTTGTAAATTTGCTGTAAACAAAAAAGCAGGCGTTTAGCCTACTTTTATTATATTATACTTTTATATTTGGCTTATATGGTACGTAATTTTCGGATTCGAACAACGGGTCGATATACTCCGATATAAAGTCGGTTACCTGCTGCGGCGCCATGCCTACAAAGTTGGACGGCTTTAATATGCCGTCTATTTTGTCTTTAACGGCTGCAAATTTCGAGTCGCCTTTTATGCGCTCAATCAAATCGTTGTTTTCGCCGCGCTCTTTAACCGCCTTTGCGCTTTCCATGGAATGTTGTCTAATCGCCTCGTGCAGCTCCTGCCTGTCCCCACCGGCAAGCACGCATTCCATCAAGATTTCCTCCGTAGCCATAAACGGAAGCTCGTCGTTTATCCTGCGCTCTATAACCTTGGGATAAACTACCATGTTATCTGTCACATTAATATACAGATTGAGTACGCCGTCGATAGCTAAAAACGCTTGCGGAATTGTGAGCCGCTTGTTTGCGCTGTCGTCCAGCGTGCGCTCAAACCACTGCGTAGAGCTTGTAACAGCCTCGTTGATTGGCATGCTTTCTACAAACCGTGCAAGTGCGCAAATGCGCTCACAGCGCATAGGATTGCGCTTATACGCCATAGCGGACGAGCCGATTTGCGTCTTTTCGAACGGTTCTTCCACTTCCTTAAATGACTGCATAATACGCACGTCGTTTGCAAACTTATATGCGCTTTGTGCGATTTTTGACAGCAACGACATCACCGAATAGTCGAATTTTCGCGTATACGTTTGACCGCTGACAGCAAAAACATTATCAAAACCAAGCTTATTTACGACCTTTTTTTCCAGTTCTTTAACCTTTTGGTCGTCGCCGTCGAACAGCGACAAAAAGCTGGCTTGCGTGCCTGTCGTACCTTTTACGCCACGAAGCTTGTAATTCTGCATAAACTGCGTTAGGTCGTTGTAGTCCAAATACAAATCGTACAGCCACAACGTGGTGCGCTTGCCTAATGTTGTAAGTTGTGCGGGTTGCAAATGCGTATAGCCGAGCGTGGGTAAATCCTTGTACTTTAATGCAAACGCACGCAGCTTGTCCATAACGGTAAGCATTTTGCTTTTAACAACGTTCAGCGCGTCGTAAATTTGTATAAGCTCGGCATTGTCCGTTACGTAACAGCTTGTAGCGCCCAAATGGATAATGGGCTTTGCCGACTTTGCTTGTTCGCCGAATGCGTGCACGTGTGCCATAACGTCATGGCGCACGATTTTTTCTTCCTTTTCGGCGTAGTCGTAGTTGATATCGTTTGCGTATTTTTTCATTTCCGCAATTTGCGCGTCGGATATATCAAGCCCAAGCTCCTTTTCGCTCTCGGCAAGAGCAATCCAAAGCCTGCGCCAAAGCTTAAACTTATTATCGTCCGAAAATATTTCGGCTGTTTTTCTATCCGCATAGCGTGTAATCAGCGGATTTTCGTAAACGTCTTTCATTATCTCTCCTTTTTGTAAAGGATATTTGCATTGTCGAAAAATATTTTGTCAACCGATTGACGGTCATAGCCGCGTCGATAAAGGATATCGCGCACACTAAGCAACTTGTCATAATCGTTTATATCGTCGGGAATATCGTCCGAGCCGTTAAAATCCGTACCCAATGCCAAGCAATCGCAGCCGTACTTTTGCACAAACGCGTCAATAACGTTTGCAAACTCTTGTGCGGAGTGCGCGTCGGTAAACGCGCGAACGGTACACAGTCCTATCACCGCATTGCGTGCCACAAGCGCATTGATTTGTTGTCCGTCCAGCGAACGCGGATGCCCGTTAAAGCCTGTATGCGAGCACAACACGTTTTTTGCACAGTCCAATACGTCGTAAAAGCTTGTTTTGTTTAGGTGCGCAAGGTCTATATAGCAGCCCCTGTCCTCGATAATGCGTATCGCACTTTTGCCAAGCCCGGTAAGTCGCCCGTCGTCCAAGGCGCCGCCCGCAAAAGCCGTATTATAATTCCAAGTGAGCGAACAGTATAAGTATCGAGAAAAATCGAAAAGCTTGAATTTTTCACCGTCTGCCAAAAATCCGATGTCTTCTATGGCTATCGGTACATCTTTTATCGCCGATAAGCGCCCTGTAATGCCGTTTACCTTGCTTACTGCGTCGTCTGCAAACTCCGACGTCCAAATTACCGCAGTAACTTTATTGCTATTTTTAGGAATATAGCTACAATAGTCGGCATTAAAAAACCGCGTAGGGAAATCATTATGCAAATCGAATAGCATACTTGATTTTATGCGCGGTTAATAATTATTTATGCGTTTTCCTCGTCGACAAGCGCGTTGGAAATTTGCAGCAACGGACGATAGAAGTTGGATTGCTCTATATCGTCGATAGACATACCCGAGCGAAGTAAGAATTCCTCGGTGCAGTCGCGGCAAATCTTGACGAGCTTTACGCGCACCTTGTCCGTTTCGGCCGAAAAGTCCACGTATTGTTTAAGCGCAGGTGCGCAACTGCATGCACATTCGTACAATAGCTTTTGATAGTACAACAAATTGTTGCGATCCTTGCTCTTGGACATCTTATCGATTTCGGGCATATAGTAAGTGTCAACGATATCGTACAGCTTTTCGTAATATTCGTGAAGGCCTACGCCGATTGATTCGTCCAGCTCGTACGAGTCCACAAGGAAGCGCGTAAGCATATCGCACCTTTCGGCCATATCGGCATACTTGACGGTGTGCACCTCTACTTGCTTTTTATCAACCATAGCCACACGCGGCAAAAGCAGTTTATAAACCAATTCGAATCCGTCATAGAAAAGCTGCGCGTGCTGTGCTACTTGCCTACTGCACATTGACCGGTAACAACTGAGGTACGTAAATTCAAGAGCCTTTTCGCACTCTGCAAGCAAGGAATCGTAACCCTTTATATCGGCAATTACGTTCTTTTTGGCTACAGATTTATTCTTATCGTCAAACTCTTTTATCTTTGCAAGTACTTTTTTGTTGTATTCGTAGTTTTGAATAAAGTTCGGCGAATACGGCGACGAATCGAAATACGGGTTGAATGAGTGTCCGAAAAAGCACAAATCGTTGCACAGCGAAGAAAGCTTTTTGTAATCGTCGTCATTAGGCGTAATAATATCCTCGCCCACTTTGACCGTTTGCACTGCCTTGTAGCAAATTTTGATAGCGCAGTCCACAAGCGCCGCAAGCGCATTAGACACCTCGGGTGCGAACGACATAATTTGCTCGCGCTCTATCTTGAACAATTCCAACAGCTTGGTCAAGTCGGATATCGACTGCTTACGGTATTCATCGATATTATTCTTGAACATTTCGTCGCGAGCGCTCAATCTTTCGATAATGAGCACTTTTGTTTCCGAAAGCATGGCTGTTATAAATGCCAACTTGTCCGCAACGGTTGCATTACCGCGCGAAAGCGTCAACAACGACTGCCGTATCATATCGACAATAGCGGCAATAACATCGTACGGTTTTCCCGACACGTCGTCGGACGCGTTTTCTCCGGCGTTATCGTGCAAATAAATATCGCAAAGCAGTGAAAAATATTTTGCGGCATGAGAATTTGCATTGGCAACCAAAGCACTGTTAAAATGCTCCAAAGCGCTGGTAAACTCGCCGTTCAAAAAGTAATCCTTTGCAATGTTAATCTCCTTTTTTTCGGCGCGCTCGTCAACAATAAAATGCTTGCCTTGCAACTCCGCATAACCGAATCGGCTACCGCAATCCGGACATACCAGCTTGGGCAAACGTTCGATTTCTATGGTCTTTAAGCAAACCGGACAAACAGCATATAACGGCATAAAACTAACCTCCATATATATCGACTAATACTAATTTGAGCAATATGTTAAGTAATAATTTAAAAAAATCGCGCGCCGATATTAACATTGGCACGCGATTTATGTTCAAAGCTTAATCTTTATTGTCGTCACCGACCTGACGCAACAAATCTGCCAAAACGGTGTTTTCAGCTTTGTCTGTATAAACGCCGCTTTCTTCGACCTGCTTTTTGGCGGGCTTAGCCGCTTTGGGTGCAGCAGGCTTTTCCTCGTCGAGGCAAGCGCGAATACTCAACGTTGTCTTGCGGTGTTGTTCGTCATAAGCAAGCACCTTAACGGTAACTTGATCGCCGGTGTGAAGAACTTCGTTGATGTCCTTTACGTACGCGGCGGCGGCTTCGGAAACGTGTACCAAGCCTTCCACGCCCGGTTCGATTTCCACAAACGCGCCGTAAGGAAGCACGCTTATTATCTTGCCCTGAATAATCGAGCCTACGGGGTGCTTTTCCATGCACTTGTCGAACGGATGAGGTTGAAGCTCTCTGTAACCGAGCGACACGCGTTGCTTTTCGCGATCGGCTTTAAGCACCAAAAAGTCGTAAGTCTTGCCGATTTCCAGCACTTCGTCGGGCGAAGTTATGTGCGAATACGACAAATGGTCTATATGCGCCAAGCAGTCTATGCCGTCAACACTGACAAACGCACCGTAAGAACTAATACGCTTTACCTCGCCTGCAACAACTACGTCGGGCTTTACGTTTTCCCAGAAGATTTCGGCTTTTTTGTCCTTTTCATCCTTTTCCTCTTGGAGAATGACGCGTTGCGAAGCGACAATCTTGCGATTGATATCGTCTATATCGAGAGCGCGAAGTCTAAGCGTTTTGCCGACAAACTTCTTTAAGTCGGGAACGAATTTAAGCCTGATTTGCGACGCGGGAACAAATACGCGATATGTGCCGAGCGAGCCGATAAGTCCGCCCTTAATATCCTTTTTGACGACCATTTCGAACATTTCGCCGTTGCGAATTTGATCGACGGCTTCGTCGGTCTTGCGCATTAAGTCTGCACGACGCTTGGAAAGCAACACGCAACCGCTTACGTCATCGCGCTTTTTGGTAACGATAGCCGTAATTTCCATTCCGACGGGATAATCATCGGGATTGTACTCGCCGTCGTCGGTGGCTTCGGTCTTATCGATAAATCCGTCGTTTTTGACGCCCACGTTGACACGAATACCGTCCGCATTAGCGGAAAGAACGGTACCTGTGATTGCTTTACCTTCGCGGATAGCTACGGTTCCTTTGTTGATGGCTTCGAGAAATTCTTCGTTACTCGCTTCACCGAATTCTTGACCCATGTAAGTCTTTACCTCCATAATCGACTCGGTCGGAGTCGATGCCCCGGCGACGATACCTATCACGCCGCTGCGGGGAAATTTAATATTTTTGAGTTCGCCAACGGATTGGATGAAATGCGTATCGGGATTTACAGCCACGCACAGGTCGAAAAGCTTGTTGGTGTTCGAACTGGCGCGATCCCCTACGACCAAAACTAAGTCGCAGTTTTTTGCAAGTATAACCGCTTCCTTTTGACGTTCATATGTAGTATAGCAAATCGTGTCGAAAATTTCAACTGTTTTTAAATGGATTTTATTTATTTTTTCACATAGTTTTTTATATTTTTGTCCGTCAAAGGTAGTTTGACACACAACACACAGCTTGTCGTACGATTGAAGCACGCTCAAATCGCTGTCAAGATCTATCACCGTAGCGGTATTATTGCACCAACCGGCGGTTGCAATTACCTCCGGATGCGCCGCTTCGCCTATTATCACTATATGATAGCCCGCCTCGTAATGTTTACTTACTATATCGTGTATTTTGGCGACAAACGGACATGTGGCGTCTATTATGTTATAGCCCTTTTGCGCTATTCGATTGTATGTAGCCTTGTCGGCACCATGCGAACGTATAACGACGCAACCGCTGCCATCGTTCATAGGCAGCTCGTCCACCGACTCTACCGTTTTAAGTCCGCGCGCACGAAGCTTTTCTATAACCGTCTTGTTGTGCGTTATATCTCCGAGCATATATTGCTCGTCGCTGTATCCGTTATTTAAAGCTGAGTTCACTGCGCGTTGAACGCCGAAGCAAAACCCCGCATTACTTGCTACGCGCACTTTTAGCATAAGCCCTTCTTGCCGCCTTGTAATCGCGCTTTAACGTGCGCTGCTCTGTTTTTTCTTCCTCATTACGCTTTTTCCAACCCTTTTGCTCAACCCAAACGTCCAGTTCGTCAAGAGTGGTTTGCATTGCTATGCGAAAACGTTCGGTAGCTTCATGTAAAGTAGCCTCGTCGGTGCGCTTGCCGTATAAATCGGATAAATCCACAGGGTCGCCGACACCCAAATAGTTGCGGCGAAAAAGCTTGCCCTTGTGGTGCACAACGTACGGAATTACCTGCGCGTTGCCCTTTAACGCAAATAGCGCCGCACCGGAATGTAAAGGCTGCAGTTCTCTGTTTACACGGTTGCGCGTGCCTTCCGGACAAATTGCAAGCGTATCACCGTTATTTAACGCATTAATACACGTGCGCATAGACGACAATTCGGGCTTATCCCTATCCACAAATATTACGCCGATCGTTTTCATAAACGCTTTCTGCGCCTTGTTGCCCTGATTTTCCTTTTTGGACAGTGCGCGCTTCAATCCGCCCGGCAAACCGAAATACACGTAGATAATATCCATCCAAGATAAGTGATTGGATATAACGATTTGTCCGCGCGCATACTTCTTGTACTTGTGCTTGTTCATTATTTTTCGCGGACAAAGCAGCGCGGCTATCGGATACAATATTATCTTCAAAAACCAATACCAAGCTCTCATATCAAATCTCCGTTGACGGCAGAGCAAATATAATCCGCCACTTCTTGCGCAGACATCTTGTCCGAATTGATTTCGACTGCGTCATCTGCCCGCTTTAACGGCGCTATTGCCCGCGTGCTGTCGTTGCGGTCGCGCGTTACAACGTCGCTAAGCACGTCCTCGTATGTGACAATTTGCCCCTTAGCTGTAAGCTCGTCAAACCTACGCCGCGCACGTTCCTCCGCGGAAGCCGTCAAAAAGAATTTGAATTCGGCTTGCGGCAAAACAACGGTGCCTATGTCGCGCCCGTCCAATATAATCGAGCTTTTTTCGGCTATACCGCGTTGAAGCCCGAGCAGCTTTTGCCGCACATACGGTATAGCGGAAACAGCCGAAGCCGCCATCGACACTTCTGGCGTGCGTATCTCCGACGATACGTCTACGCCGTCGGCAATAACCGATTGCACGCCGCCGTTGTATGCAATATTTACGTCAACGTCCTTTATGCACTGCTCTACCGCGCTGCCGTCGTTTACGTCCACGCCGTTTTTAAGGCAAACGTATCCGAGCGTACGATACAGCGCGCCCGTGTCGAGATACGTTATACCAAGCGTTTTGGCAACAAGCTTTGCTACCGTACTCTTGCCCGCACCACTCGGTCCGTCAAGAGCAATAGCATATATCTTTGAACTATCCATTATGTCCTTCCGCCGCGCTTGAGCCCGCTACGTATCCGGTTGCAAGCGCTATATGAAAATTATATCCGCCGGTGAGCGCGTCCACGTCGAGCGTTTCCCCTGCGAAGTACAGTCCGCGTAATATTCGCGATTCCATTGTTTTGGGGAATACTTCCTTTACGTCCACGCCGCCGCAAGTTACAACCGCGCGGTTAAAGCCTTCGTTGCCTATAACGTTCAGCTCAAAATTCTTGACAAGCTCGACTATCCGCGCCCGCTGTTTTTTGGTAACAGAATTTACAGGCAATACGCCGTCCACTCCCGACATTTCTATTATAAACGGAATTATAGATTTTGGCAAGAGTAAATCGAGTGCATTTTTAAATTGTTTATTAAGCTGTGCGCCGAAGTCGCGCAAAAGCCGCGCGTCAAGCTCGTCTGCGGAAAGCGCCGGCTTAAAATCAATATAAGCCTTGTACGGAAATTGTTCGCGCGAAGCGTATGCGGACAGCGTTAGCGCAATAGGCCCGGATATCCCGTCCGCAGTAATCATTAAATCGCCGAATATCGGCTTGATTTTTTCGGTGCGCAAGCTGACATTTTTAAGCGTAAGCCCTTCGGCAGCCGATAAATTCTCCTTAGTCAGTAACGCTACAAGCGACGGCGTAGGCGCAACGACAGTATGCCCCAAACGCTTGATAATCGTATAGGCGCTGCCGTCCGAACCGGTTTGCGAATAACTCATCCCGCCTGTACACAATATTACGCGGTCGAAATGCTCCTCGCCGTCCGTGGTGCACACCGTATAACCGTTGTCGGTGCGAACAATGTCTTTAACCTTGCTGTTCAATCTTATTACCGCACCGTTGCTTTCGGCATACCTGCTTAACGCTTTTATAACGTCGCTCGCCTTGTCCGACAACGGAAAAGCGCGCCTGCCGCGTTCTACCTTTGTTTTGCACCCGTTGTTTTCCAACAAATCGATAGCGTCGTACGGAGTAAACCTGGAAACGGCAGAACGCAAAAACGGCGAATTCGTAACAATGTTTTGCAAAAACGTTTGGTTATCGCATACGTTAGTAAAATTACACCTACCCTTACCGGTAATATATATCTTTTTCCCGACCTTTTCCATATGGTCGAATACGGTAACGGAACACCCTTTTGCACTGCCGGCGGCAGTCAAACCCGCCGCGCCCCCACCGATAACTGCGATTTTCACAACAAAAACCCGTCCTCGTTCATAGTTTTCAGCGCGGTGTAATCAGTTCTGTCCAATAACAGCGGCGTAATTGTTATGTAACCGCGAGGACACCAATACTCGTCGTTATCGTCGAATATTGTCGTTTCGACGCGCCTTCCCTCGGGACTGACAACGCCGTTTTCCAACAACACATATTCGTCTAAGAATGTGAGCTGCGTATTCATTTTGACGACTTTGACGCCTATCGGCTTGTCTTTGGGAAAGTTAATATTAAGTAAGCTTTTTGGCGGAAGCTGTATAGACGTGAGCAAATCTATATTTTTCTTAATAAACTCGGCACACGGCCTATAATCATCGATTGTAGCATTGTAATTATCGAGCGACAAAGCAATGCCGCGAAAACCCAAATGCGCCGCGTCAGACGCGGCGGATACCGTACCCGAATACCAAACGTCGCTACCCAAATTGCGCCCGTTATTTATGCCGGATATTACTAGGTCGGGCTTGGGAAACAATAATGAAACCGCAGTCTTTACGCAGTCTACAGGCGAACCGCCTACGGCATAAACCTTGTAGTCGTACCCTTCCACCTCTCGGCATTTCAAAACATTCGGCCGCAACGTAATAGAGTGCGATGCAGCGGACTTTTGCATATCCGGGGCTACCACGGCTATATCGTGTTCGCTTTTAAATAAATCGGCGACGGCATGCAATCCTACCGAATCGTAGCCGTCGTCGTTTGTAAAAAGAATTCTCATATGGGCTGTACTTTGTTGTCCTTGTCGTAAATAGCTTTATCTATACCATGCAATTTTGCTTCGCGTTTTTTAAAGAACGGAATAGCAAGCTGCGGGAACAGCGCGTACGTAAGCACGTCCTCTTCCTGTATTGCGTACTCCTCTATTTCCTTTTTGTACGCGTCCAATTCAGGCTTGATGTTGTCCGCAGGTCTGCAAGTAATGCGCGGCGCGTCGCCTATAATCTTTTTGATAATTTCCTTAGACGGCTCCACAGGCAGTTTGCCGTACTCGCCGGCCACGACACCCTTTGTTTCCTTGGTCACAGTTTTATAACGTTCGCCACTAAGTACGTTAAGAACCGCCTGAGTACCTACTATTTGCGAGGACGGAGTAACGAGCGGCGGATAACCCATATCGGCGCGAACTCTCGGTACTTCTTCCAAAACTTCGGTGAGTCTATCCGATGCGTTTTGCTGTTTTAACTGACTGATTAGATTACTGAGCATACCGCCCGGCACTTGGTATATAAGCGCATTTACGTCAACTTTCAGTACTTTGGGGTTAAGTATGCCGTCTGCGGTAAGCCGCTCGGCTACTTTACGGAAGTAGACCGTACATTTGTTTAACTTGTCTAAATCCAACCCCGTATCGTACTGCGTGCCTTGAAGCGACGCCACTAGCGATTCGGTTGCTGGTTGGCTGGTGCCGTTGCCTAACGGCGACAGCGCGGTGTCGACAATATCGCAGCCCGCTTCAATGGCTTTAAGGTTAACCATGTCGCCAGTACCGGCAGTGTTATGCGTGTGCAAGTGCAGCGGAATCTTAATCTTTTCCTTAATACGCGAAACAAGCTCATAAACGGTGTACGGCAACAAAAGGTTTGCCATATCCTTTATGCAGATTATATCGGCACCCATTTGTTCGAGCTTGACGGCTAGATCGACAAAGTAGTCGATTGTATGCACTTTGCTGGTGGTGTAGCATAGCGCCGCCTCTACCGTGCCGCCGTACTTTTTGGTGCTGTCAATCGCCTGCTTCATGTTGCGAATATCGTTGAGCGCATCGAATATACGTATTATATCTATGCCGTTTTTAAGCGACAGACGGCAAAACTCGTCAACGACGTCGTCGGCATAGTGCTTGTAGCCCAAAATGTTTTGACCGCGAAACAGCATTTGCAGCTTAGTGTTGGGTATCGCCTTTTTAAGTGCGCGAAGTCTCTCCCACGGATCCTCGTCCAAATACCTCAAGCACGAATCGAATGTAGCGCCACCCCACGCTTCCAGTGCGTAAAAACCTACGTCATCCAGCATTTTGGCGGCAGGCAACATTTCGTCAGTGCGCATGCGCGTTGCGGCTTGGGATTGGTGCGCATCGCGCAAAATAGTCTCCATTATTTTAACTTTGCTCATAATATACTCCGATTGCTAAATCGATTTAAATTTTTAAAAAACAGCAAGCAGTACGCCGGCAGCGACCGCCGAACCGATAACGCCCGCAACGTTCGGCCCCATTGCATGCATAAGCAAATAGTTGTTGGGGTCGTCCTTTTGCGCAACGGTTTGCGACACTCGCGCCGCCATAGGAACAGCGGAAACTCCCGCACTTCCGATTAACGGATTGATTTTTCCGTGCGACAACAGGCACATAAGCTTACCCATAAGCAAACCGCCTACCGTACCCATAACAAACGCAAACAAGCCGAGCACGACTATTTTCAGCGTATCCAGCGCTAAAAACTCCGTGCCGACAGCCATCGACCCGACGCTTATTCCGAGGAATATGGTTATGCCGTTCATAAGCCCGTTGCTTGCCGTTTGCGACAATCTGTCCGTAACCATACATTCCTTCAACAAATTACCAAGCATGAGCATACCGAGTAGCGGCAACGAATCGGGCAAAATAAGTCCACATACCAGCGTAACCACTATGGGGAACACTATTTTTTCGCGCTTAGACACAGGGCGAAGCTGTTCCATGCGTATGGAACGTTCCTTTTTGGTTGTGAGCAGCTTCATAATCGGCGGCTGAATAATAGGAATGAGAGCCATATACGAATACGCCGCAACGGTTATTGCGGAAAGCATGCCGCTACTTACCCCCATTTTGGTAGCAACGTATATGGACGTAGGACCGTCGGCACCACCTATTATGGCTATTGCCGCCGCTTGAAAGCCCTCAAAGCCCAATAGCATTGCGCCGAATAGCGTAATAAATATGCCGAGCTGCGCCGCCGCGCCCAAAATAAAGCTTTTGGGATTTGCGATAAGCGGACCGAAGTCGGTCATTGCACCTATGCCCAAAAAGATTATGGGCGGGAAAATAACCCACTTTACGCCGCGAGTAATGTAATAGAAAAACCCGCCGGCGCTTGTAGTAAGACCTGTTTCGGCGTCGACAACGGGATTTTTCATCAATATCTCATACGCGCCCGGAATATTAATCAAAAGCATACCGAACGCTATCGGGACAAGCAGTAACGGCTCTTTTTTCAATCCTATGCCGACAAAAAGCAACACACACGCAACGGCAAGCATTACGTAGTTTTGCCACATAAATTGTCCGCCTAAGACCGATTGGTTGAGTCCCGTACTCTCCCATAGGTTTTTGAGCATTCCGACAAAGTTCATTTGCTCACCCTACTTTATATAAGCGAGTATTGCGCCGGTATCGACGTTGTCGCCCTTTTTGACAACATACGTGATAACGCCGTCGGCGGGCGCGTTTATGTCGTTTTCCATTTTCATGGCTTCCAAAACGACAACCTTTTCGTTCTTTTTGACGGTGTCGCCGTCCTTATGTGCCAAACCCAAAATGAGTCCGGGCATGGGCGCTTTGAGCGGGGTGCCGTCACCTACTACAGGTTTTGCAGCGGGCGCAGGCGCTGCCGCAGTTACGGGTACAGCAACAGTCGAATTGCTGTCTCCGCCTACTTCCTCTACGTCTACCGAATAGGTTTTGCCATTTACTGTTACGTTGAATTTACGCATATGTTCCTCCAAAATACGATTACTAAATTACTTTTTGCGCGTTATGCGCTTGATTACAAATTCGGGCGCTTCGCCGTCATCCGATTCCGCTTGCAACACGCACGTGATTGCGGCGGTTATAGCGGCCACAAGCTGTTCGTCTGTTTCGTCGTCATTGCTTTTTGACTGCGTGGCGGCGGGTTTTGTCGGTTTTTGCTTATTAAAAGCCTTTGACTGAAAAACAAAGCCCGACAAATAGAATATACCGACAAGCAACGCAAGCACTACCAAGACTATTATAAAGCCAATAACGGAATACAGCGCGCCTTCCGCCAACGTTATCTTTTCCGCGGATAATAAAAGAGTATTCATTATTTACTCCACATGCGCAAGCAGCGCAGCTATCAAGTACGAGCGCGTATGATTGGGCTCGATAACGTTGTCCAAATATCCGTCTTTTGCGACTACAAGCGCCGCGCAGTTTTCCCCGCCGTAAGACTTGGCAAGCTTTTCGGCAGTTTTGTCCTTGTCTTTAGCGGACTTGATTTCATCGGCATACAGCAAGCGTGCCGCTGCTTCCGATTCCAGCGCGCCGATTTCCGCGCTATCCCAAGCGATTTTATATTCCGAAGGCGCAACTAACGCCGTATACGCGCCGCCGATAGCCTTTCCGTACACCACCGAAAAGATATCGACGCTAAGCGAATTCACTTGATATATGAGGTTGGACATTTCACGAATAAGCGCGGCGTCGGCAGCCGATTGCTCGGTGCCTACACTATCTACCAAAAACACAACGGGACGTTCGGCGTTTTCGCATACGTTCAAAAATTCGCTTATTTTTATGCACGCGTCGTGCGTTATGCGCTCCCCGTCGGCAGCCGCAACCACAACACCGACAGTTATATCGGCAAGCGTGGCAAAGCCCGTCTTTACAGCAGGCGCATACTGCTCGCGCAGCTCCAAAAAGCTGTTTTTATCAAATACTTCTTTAATAAGCGTGTCAATACCAACGCCCGCTTTAAGCCCTTTGCAAACGCGGTTGACGTCGTCACCGCTTTGTTTCTCGCCCTTAAATACCGCAAGGCTTGCTATTACTTGCTGACGAAGCTCTTTGTCGGTCTTTACTGTTTGCGTAACGATGCCCTTTTGCGCCGCAGCTTTAGCAGTGCCGACGGTCTTTGCGTCCACACCGGCCTTACCGGCTATCACCAGCGGCGAAGCGGAAGCGATTACACTATCCTCATAAGCTATTACAAAATCGCTTATGCCCGCCACATACGACGAAATGCCGAGATTGTTGCCCTTGATAACCGTAATTACGGGAACGTCGCCGTAAGCAACGGTGTAAGCACGCAGCATAGAGCCGTAGCCTTCGAGTGCGCCTATTCCCTCGGCAAAGCGTGCGCCCATCGTGTCCCACACCGCAATCAACGGTTTACCCATACGTACGGCGTTGTTGATAGTGCGCACAATCTTTTTGGAATTGGCTTCCCCGATTGCGCCCTTCATTGTCTTGCCGTTTACGGCAAAAATGCAAACGGGCGTATCGTCTACGGTAGCAAAGCCGCTTACAACTCCGTCGCCGACGTTAGCGTCGTTTAAAGAACAAATAAACGCGTCCGTTTCGACGAAAGACTTATCGTCGACGAGCGCGTTTAAAAAATCGGTTAAGTTTTTGTTTGCCGCGGCAAGCGCGGTTTTGGCGTTTTTTAATGTTTCCATTCAACCCTCCAAATTCTACCATTTACATTATATCATTACCGATAAAAAAACTCAACGAATACACGCGTAATTTTTAAAATTAATTTTTCATGACTCTATTTGAGTGATTTTAAGTGTGCTTCCTCGCGCGAGTTCAAATACCGCCACTCACCGCGCGACAGCCCGCCGAGGCGTATGCCTGCAATTTCCGTGCGCTTCAAAAACAACACGCGCCGTCCGAGCGACTCAATCATGTTTTTGATTTCGTGATTTTTGCCTTCGATTACAGTAATTTCCAGCTTAGTCTGCTTTTCGTCCTTTTCCACAACAGTTACACGCGCAGGCGCATACTTAACTCCGTTGTATTCGACACCACTGCGCAACCGCTTCAATTCCATATCAGACGGCTCGCCCTCTACACGCACGCTGTACACCTTTTGCACCATGTTTTTGGGATGTGTTATCGTATATGCCAATTCTCCATCGTTAGTGAGCAAAAGTAGTCCCTCTGTGTCGTAGTCCAGCCTGCCCACGGGAAAAACCCGCTCCTTGATTTTAACAAAATCGAGAACGGTTTTGCGACCTTTTTCGTCGCTGGCTGTGCACACACAGCCCTTGGGCTTATTTAGCATTATGTAAACCTTGCGCTCGGATAGATTGACGGCTTTGCCGTCTACCTCAACGTAATCGCCGTCCTTGACGTCGGTAGCAAGGTCGGTAACCGTCTTGCCGTTTACCTTAACTCTGCCGTCGGTTACCAGTTTTTCGCATTTGCGGCGGCTGTCTAATCCGCAGCCGCTAAGATACTTGTTGATACGCATAACTTGATTTTAAACCTTTTCAGTCAAAAAATCAAGTGTTTAGCCGACAATGTATTACTTGCGAGCGAACGCGCAGTCCATAAGTCGCATACATTCCTCAAACATATCCCCACAGTTAAGCACTGTGCATATATACGTCTTTCCGTCACGCGTGGCTGATGACACCAAACACCTGCCCGAATGCCGCGTGTAACCGGTTTTTATTCCGTTGCCGCCTTCGTAATTGAACAAAATCTTGTTTTTGTTGGGAAAGTTGCGTTTGAAGTCATGACCGTAGTACGGCGTTGTATGCCGCTTGGTGGACACGATTTCCCTAAACAATTCGTTTTGCATCGCGTAATACGATATGGCGCAAAGATCGCGTGCAGTTGTATAATGATCCTTGTGATGCAGTCCGTGCGGATTGGCAAAGTGAGTATTTTTAGCACTGGCTTTTTGCGCTGTTTCATTCATCATTTGAATAAACCCTTCCACGCTTCCGCCTACAATGATAGCAAGCGCCGTCGCACAGTCGTTGCCCGATTGAAGCATAAGTCCGTACAGCAAGTCGCGCACTGTCATCATTTCCCCTTTTTGCAAGTACAGCGACGAGCCTTCCACGCCCACAGCTTCGTCAGGTATAGGCATAGGAATATCCAAAATAGTTTGGTTTTCTATAACCGTTATAGCCGTACAAATTTTGGTGGTGCTGGCGGGTTCTCGACGCGCGTCACAGTTTTTGGAGTATATAAGCTCGCCGGTATCACCGTCCACAAGCGCCATAGCGGCCGCAGAACTACCCACGGCAGTCCCGCCAACGGTAGCAACCTCGTCAGCGCGAACATAAGTTCCGGCACAACACATTGCCGCAAACATTGCGCAGCAAACCATAATAACAATTTTTTTAATCAACGTTCTTTTCATCTTTTCTTTTTCCCAAACAGTGAACCGACCACGTCCGGTACGGTTTCCACAACCTTATCCAAAATAGTTTTACTTCCGACGTTTAGCATTTTTACCGACTTGCCGTCGCTTACCAAAAAGCACACCGGCGACACGCTCATACCGGCGCCGCTTGCACCGGCAAACGGATATTCATTTTGCTGTTTTTGGCAATACTCACCACCACCGGTGACAATGCCTATGCTTATTTTGCTGATAGGCACTACGGTTGTTCCGTCGGGCATGACAATGGGATTACCCACTATTATATCGGCGTCGGTCAATGTACGCATTTTGCCGAACGCACTGTCCATAATGCGCTCGATAGGATGTTCGGTATGTTCACTCGGCAACATTCGCATAGCTTCTCCTTCCGCCGACATGCGCAAGCTTTTCGAAAATAACGCAGCATACGGCAAAGATAATATCTGCAAAACTTATCGAAAATATGCCGAAAAAATCGAAAAACAAGATTTCGGAATTATAATCGGGCTCGATTATTCCGCCGTCGCCGTCAAAACCGAAAAATGCGCAAAACTGGCTATACGCAATGCGTAGCATACCAACCGCCATACCGTCCGTAGCCGCGTCGCCCGTGCCTATCTTTGCTTGTAGATTTGCGGTCATTACGCACACGGCTTTTAATATTCCGATTGCGCAGTCCTTTAAAAAGCTTTTAAACCTACTCGGTTTACCCGATTTTTCTTGTTGTTCATCATCATTATCTTGTTTTATATCTTCCTTGCCACGTAATAACCGTTTGATATTAATTTTCTTTCTGAAAATAGGGATAAAAAAAAGCTTGACGGAAATGACGCCTACGTTTTTATCGGTGTTTATATACGCCTTTACGCCGAATGAAAGTCTAAACGAAATTATATGCAATATAATAATGGCAAGCACTAAGTATACCATGCCCTTAGTGTTTGCCACTCATTAAATAAATATTATAAACGCAAATTATTAGTTGTCGCCGTCGTCGACTTCGATTTTAACAACGTCCTCGCCTTGTAAAAATTCGGGAGTTTCTTCGCCACCGTCTTTCTCGTCGAACCTATACAAGCCTTCCTCTGTAGGTTCGGGCGAAGCTTCCTCTATTTGCTTGATTTGATCGAGCAAAGCGTCGCGGTTGGGCAAATCGTATATATCTTCTATGCCGAACTTGCGCAAAAACGTTTCGGTAGTACCAAACAGCAACGGTTTGCCCAGCGTGTCCTTGCGCCCGACAATTTCTATAAGGTTGTTTTTAAGCAACGCTTGTATTGCATAATCGCAGTTGACGCCGCGGATATTCTCTATTTCCAACCTTGTTACGGGCTGACGGTATGCGACAATAGACAGCGTTTCCATTGCAGGATTAGACAGCGCCTTCTCCTTAATTGGATTAAGCACCACCGACAGCACTTCGGCGTAAGCGGGATTGGAAGCAAGTTGCAACTTACCGTTATAGCTTATAATCTGTATGCCCGACTCCTTGTCGTACTTTTTTTGCAATTTTTTTACGGCAGCCATAACCTCGCTCTTTTGCAGTTCCAGCTGTTCGCAAATATCGGATATTTTAAGTCCGTCGCCGGACACGAACAAAAGCGCTTCCAGCACGTTATCTACTTTTTCAATCTCCAGCATTATCTTCCGGTCTCCTCTTTATTATCGTAATTGTCGTAAACACGTCCTCTTGACGAACGCCAACCTCTTGACCTTTAACAAGGTCGAGGAGCGCAGAAAACGTTGTTACAACCTCGCCGACGGTATAGTCCTCGTCAAACAACTCGTCAAACGTGCATTGCTCGACGATTTTAAACCGTTCGCGTATAAACTCGATTTTTTCCTCGACGGTAAACGGGTCACGCTCTATCATTTTGACTTTGTGCAGCTGTTGACGCTCGCCTATCTTGTCGAACAGCTTTTTGAGCGCGTTCATAAGCCCGTTTGTAGTCATGTCTTTAAGTATCAAGCGCGGCGTGCCCACCGTATCGTCGGGCGCACGGAAATGCATGTCCAAAATTTCCTGCTCGCGCATCTTTTCCGCCGCTTCCTTGTACAGCTTGTATTCCTTTAAGCGCGTAATAAGCTCTTGCTCGGGATCTTCCTCGTCTTGCTGCAAAACGGGTTCCTCGATTTTAGGCAACAGTCTTTTGGACTTGATTTCCAACAGCGTTGCGGCAACGACTATAAAGTCAGAGGCTTCCTCCATATCAAGCTCGTCAATGCCCTCCATGGCCTTCAAATACTGATCGGTTATGTCGGAAATGAAAATATCCTCGATATCGATTTTTTCTATCTTGACGTAATGCAACAACAAATCGAGCGGTCCGTCAAAATCGGACAGCACTACGCGAAAGCTTTTGGAAGACTCTTCTTCCTCGGCAATTTCCACTACTTCGTCTTTTTTGCCCATGACCACTCCTTTTTAGTTTAGTATACCGGCACCATAAGCCACCAAAACTCGGTGAACCATCTAGCCAAATGTCCGCTGAAAAATTCGAGGTACGTTCCCAAAATATCCAAATACCCGAACCAGCTCGGTATGTTTGCCAAATTTTCAATAGCGGTGGACACAATAAAGCTGAGTCCGACCAAACCGTATAAAATATACCTACCGTTTACGCGCATAAACGCGCAAAACTTGTTGTTGTAGCGTGTAAACGCTTCTATTACACGAAAGCCGTCCAGCGGGAATATCGGTAAAATATTGAAAAATAAAAGGCAAAGATTAAGCGTAACAAGTATTCCGAAAAACCGCAACAAATACCAGCACACTCTAACTGCGGCAGTACCTGCCGCGGAGAATATTGCATGGTTTAAAGCAAGGTTCATCAAGCAATAACCCATTGCACCAATAAACGCTATTATAAGATTGACAATAACGCCCGCGATTGCGACCGTAATCATACCACGCCGATAATGTTTAAAGTTTGAGGGATTGACAGGTACGGGCTTTGCATAACCAAACCCTACAAGCATCATCATTAAAAAGCCTATCGGATCTATATGCTTTAACGGATTAAGCGTAAGCCGTCCCGCATACTTAGCCGTATAATCGCCGTTCCATTTTGCAACAAGCCCATGCGCCAATTCGTGCAAAACGAGCGATATCATTACCGCTATCAGCGTTAGAACTAGTATTATAAAATAGTCGAGCGGATCTTCCCCATACCTAAACGCAAAAATCATTATTTGCCGTCCTCCGAAAATTCGGGAATTACGTCGTTTCGTATCAAATCCTCGTAGGTCTGCGGCTTGACCATATATGCCGATTTTCCGTCCATAACCGCAACGACGGGCGGGACGAAGTTTCTGTTGTAATTGGACGCCATGGAATAGTGGTACGCGCCCGTGGTGAATGTCGCCAATATATCCCCGCTTTTAAGCTCGGGTAGCTTTATTCCGTCGATAAGGATATCCCCGCTTTCACAGCACTTACCGGCTATGGAATACAGCGTATCGCACTCACAGTCTGCCTTGTCGGCAACAACGGCAGTATACCGCGCGTCGTACAGCGACGGCCGCGGATTTTCAAACATACCGCCATCAACTGCGGCATACGTCTTTATATCCTTAATAGTCTTGATAGCGCCGACTGTGTACAATGTCACACCTGCTTCGCCGACTATCGACCGCCCGGGTTCGAAAATCAAATGCGGCTTTTTAATGCCGCGATTTTGTACCGCGGCGGCAAGATATTTAGCCGACCCGGCCATGTACTGCTCGGGCGTAAGCGGCTTGTCCTCGGAAACGTAATGCACGCCGAAGCCACCGCCTAAATCAAGGCGCTCCACCGTTATACCGAGCGAATTGAGCCTTACTATAAAATCAACCATCTTGTCGATAGCTATTTCAAACGACTGCGGCTCGAATATTTGCGAACCGATATGGCATGCAATACCGACAAAATTAACGTTTTTGTACTTTTGCGCCGATAAAATAACGCTTTCAGCCGTGCCGTCTGCTATGGAAAAGCCAAACTTACTGTCGGGCGTGGTGGTTTGGATAAACCTGTGCGTATGCGCTTCCACCCCGGGGTTTACGCGAAACAACACGTTTTGCGGCGTTTTTGCGTACTTAGAGATAAGCTCCAGCTCGTGAAGCGAATCCACCACGAAATACCCGACGCCGGACTCAATGGCATACTTGACTTCCGCTTCCGACTTATTGTTGCCGTGAAAGTAAATCTTTTTCGGGTCCATTCCGCCGTTAAGTGCGGTAAATAGCTCTCCACCGGATACAACATCAGCACCCAATCCAAGCGGCGCAAGCAGCTTATAAATAGCCGTACAGCAAAACGCTTTGGACGCATAGCACACAGTCGATTCGGGATACTCGCGTTTAAGCACGTTTACGTATGCGGCGGCGGTCTTAACCGCGTAATTTACGTCAAACACATACAGCGGCGTGCCGTATTTTTTTGCCAGCTCCGCCGCGTCGCACCCGCCTATAATAAGGCGGTGATTTTCTATTTTAGTGTCGCCAAAGCACGGCACAGCCGTAGGCGCAGTATTATTCTTCTTCATCGTCTTCCGACAAATTGGCGTTGTGGTAAACGTTTTGCACGTCGTCGTCATCGTCGAACATATCGAGCATGCGACGAATCTTGGCTTCGGTGTCCGCGTCTACGTCGACCGTAGCGGACGGGATTTGCTGCACCTCGGCGGACAAAATTGTCCTGCCCGCTTTTTCCAAACCGTCGCGGATTTCGTCCATAGCGCTCGGCGAAGTGGAAATATAGTATTCTTCTTCCCCGCCGTCAAAGTCGTCCGCACCAAGCTCGAGCGCAAGCATCATCACTTCTTCCTCGTCGTCGTCATTGTTCTTTGCAATGGTAACTACGCCCTTGCTGTCGAACATATACGAAACGCAGTTGGTGGTGCCTAAGCTGCCGCCGCATTTATCGAATATATGACGCACCGCAGCTGCCGTACGGTTTTTGTTGTCGGTAAGCGTTTCCACTATAACCGCGACACCGCCAGAGCCGTAGCCCTCGTAAATTATGGAATCGTAGTTTACGTTGCTGTCCTCGCCGCTCGCCTTTTTGATAGAACGGTTTATATTATCGTTAGGCATATTGGCGGCGCGAGCCTTGGCTATAACGTCGCGCAAGCGCGGGTTGTTGTTTGGGTCGGGTCCGCCTTGGCGAACTGCCACCGCAAGCTCTCTGCCTATCTTGGTAAATACGTTAGCGCGCGCGGCGTCGGTCTTGCCCTTTTGCCGTTTAATAGTTGCCCATTTGCTGTGTCCGGACATAAAAAATCTCCATTAGTAAGTTTCTATTTTAATTATACTATTTGCATAGATATTTGTCAATTAGAAGTATCAACTTATTTTGAATTCCGAATTCCTAATTCCGCATTCCGAATTTTAAAACAAACATCATGACGGCGGCGGCGACGGCGGCGTTAAGTGATTCCATATTGCTTTGCGGCAATGCCAGCAGCTTGTCTGCTTTGGTTTTTATATCCTCCGACACACCCTCCGCTTCGTTGCCCACTACTATGCAATACTTGCCGCTATGCTCGGCTTTAAATACGTTGTCGCCATGCATATCCGCAACGATAAGTGTATAACCCATATTTTTTATATCGTCTACCGCAATATCTATACCGATATTGCACTTAACGGCGGCGGACATTGCGCTTCGGATAACCTTCGGCGAGTACACGTCCGCGCAATTATTTACCACTACGTCATACCCGCACGCGACTGCGGTACGCAAAATAGTGCCGACATTGCCGGGGTCGCGCACTCTATCCAGCAATATGCAGCAATCCGCCTTAGGCGGCATAGACTTGGGTTTTTGCATTATGCAAAGAACACCCTGACATGTTTTAGTGTCTGTAATCTTATCGAAAACACCGTCTGCAATTACAACAGTGTTGAAATCGCAAAATTTTTCGCCGCACTCGGAGTATGCGTTTTCGCTTAGTACGACGCTTTTTACAAGCTCGGGACGGGCCGTAACCGTATCGAGTACATTCTTATACCCCTCGGCAAAGAATTCGCCGTACTCGTCGCGGTACTTTTTGTCCTTCAATTTGCTTATATGTTTAACCGTGCGGTTGTCGGACGATTTAATAACTTCCATAACTATTTACCAAAAGAAAAGCGCCGAAAAATTCGACGCTTTGATTTTTATTTGCCAAGTGCAACGGTTGCCTTTTGCGCAAGCGCCTTAAACGCTTCTGCGTCGTTGACAGCTATGTCGGCAAGCACTTTGCGGTTAAGGTTGATACCGCAAACTTTAAGACCGTGCATAAGCTTGGAGTAAGAAAGTCCGTTTATGCGCGCGGCGGCGTTGATACGCGTAATCCAAAGCGAACGGAAGTCGCGCTTTTTAAGGCGTCTGCCGATATAGGCATACATTTGCGACTTCATAACGGCTTGACGCGCTATGCGGTACGAACGGGATTTTGATCCGAAATAACCTTTGGAAAGCTTAAAAATCTTTCTGCGTTTTTTAACTGCGTTTACTGCTCTTTTAATTCTCATAATTCACCTCCTACTTTTGCGCCATGTTGCGAATGGTCTTTTCCTGCTTGGCGGATTTGAGATACGCGCCTTGACGCAATCTCATAATGCGCTTTCTGGGCTTTTTGTTGAGAATGTGGTTTTTACCTTGCTGAGCGCGCTTAACTCTGCCGTTTGCGGTTACACGAAAACGTTTTTTAGCGCCGCTGTGACTTTTCATTTTGGGCATAATATATATCCTCCGAATTAAATTATTTACTGTTGATAGGTGCAAGTATCATAATGATGCTTCTACCGTCCACCGCCGGCTTGCGATCTATCATCGCAACGTCCTTAACGGTTTCGAAAAACGAGTTCATGATATCGACTCCCATTTGCGGGCGCGCCATTTGACGACCGCGCATGCGGATGGAAACCTTGACTTTGGCACCTTCCGCAAGGAATTTTCTTGCTTGCTTGGTTTTGGTGTTTACGTCACCTACGTCAATAGTTATGGACAAACGGATTTCTTTTACGTCCATCTTTTTTTGATTCTTTTGCGCGTCCTTAGCCTTTTTTGCCATATCGAAACGGTATTTGCCGTAGTCCATAATTTGGCAAACCGGCGGTTGCGCGTTGGGCGTAATCATAACAAGATCGAGTCTACGTTCGTCCGCCAAAACCTTGGCTTTTGCGGCGGGCATAATCCCTAACATAGCACCCGCGTCATCCTTGACCCTAACTTCGAGATTGTCTTCAATCCCTTCGTTGATAACAAGCTCCTTAATAATAGTCGGTATCCTCCTAAAAATAAAAATTGCGAGTTAAATAGACATTAACTCACACTCAAAAACAACTATTTTGATTGTTTGACCGTTCCGAGTAGACCCGAACGGTGAGATAAAATCTACTTAGCTTGTATATTGTATAATATCCGCCCCGCTTTGTCAACCGATTTAACAGCAAATTCAAAAACTTTTTCTACTTCTTTTTGGAAAGAAGTAGCAAGAAAACCTTGCTTATAGATATTGCTTAAAAAAATATATGCCTTTCAATAAAAATACCTGAATTATAAAAAGTTTTATGAATAAATTATCCTTTGAGGCAAAGACTAAAAGAAAATCTTAGCCCGACGGAGATTATTATGAAAAAAGCTCTTACGTTCACAGTTACAGCTTTAATCGCCGCTTCCGCGTTATGCGGTTGCAGTAAGTCCACCACAAACGCTTCCGCAGTGCGCTTGCCCGAGCCGCGCGATACACAGCAAACTCAAACACAGCAAGAAAATCAGGACGTTACCGACAATAACACCGATAACAAAAGAATAGAAATTACAATAGACGGCAACAAAATAGACGGTTTTATGGGACAAATACGAACAAAATCGGCATTACCCGGGGTGCGCAGGCACTTTATCCCCGATCGCAGCGGTACCTATACGGTAGAATATATCCACACACCGTACGGAATAGACAAGGACGAAACTCTCGATTATACGCTTACGCTAAACGACGACAACACGTTTACCATGACCGTCATGTCGGACGGAGTTACCGCCGAGCATAGCGGGCACTGGTACGAGCGGCGCAAGGAAATAATGCTGTTTTACGACGAAGAAATTGAGCAACCGCCTCACAACGTATACGTGTCGGACAGCATGTTCGGCGATCTTTTGCCAAAAGGCAAAATTATGATATATGACAACTGCTATACCATAGTATTGTCGCAAAATGCAGAGGAAGCCGAAAACAAATAATTACAATGCGCAAATTATAATAATCATTAAACAAACCGCCAATGAGTACCAGCTTACGGCGGTTTTGCTTTTATCCAGCATAACGTGCTCGCCCGCTATAAACATTAACGGATAGCACAAAAACAGCGCCGCCGACGATTTAAGCCCTATAACGGTATACGGCAAGTGCGCTATTGCTTTAGCGATATAATCTAACGGCATAAGCAAATATTTGCTTGCCAACAGCACCGACCCGCAATGCGGAATTGCCGATATCGGCAATAAACATATTATGGAAATAAACACTATCGATATGTACGGCAACACGATAATATTGACAAAGCATGCCAAAACCTGTACTTTTTGAAAAAAGTAAACCTGCATGGGCAATATACCCACCGATACCGACAGAGAACCGCCTACGGCGTTGCCTATCCTTTTGGGCACGCGATGCTTATCCGTAAATCTCCGAATAGTCCCCGAAAATACGGCAATGCCGAAAAGCGCGCCAAAGCTCAACAAAAATCCCGCTTCAAACAGATAAAACGGCTTTATTGCGAGTATAAACGAATATGCGCACAGCAATGACGACAGCAAATCGCGTCTGCCGCCAATCAAAACGCCTATGCCGGATATATACGCCATTATCACTGCACGCACCACGCTCGGTGAAAAATCGGCAAGCACGGCATACAAAAGCAGCACAACCGCAATTATAGGAAAACGTATCTTTTTGCGCACCTTACATAGAATAAAATTCAAAAGCAGCACCAAAAATCCGATATGTAAGCCGGAAACAGCCATTATATGCCCCAGTCCGGCCGCCGAAAAATAGTCGAATATACCCGTTCCAAGCCCGTGTTTGTCGCCTGTAAGCATAGAAAACGCTATATTTCCGTACTTTTCACCCATATTTTCGGAAAGATGACTGCGCAAATCGAGAGAAAATTTTTCGAGTGGGCGCGGATTGCCGACATTTTGCACGACAATGTCGTCCGATTTTACCGATGCGGTGTATCTGACGTCCGTTCTATATGCGTTGCCCGATATCTTTCCGTCTTTTCGTGCAAGACTGATAACGTTTATTTTTGCACCGAATTGCAGCGTGTCGCCGCAATGAACAATATCAGCAATGTTTTGGTCGCTTACGGCTACGTCTATGCGAAGTATACCGTCAGCAGACTGTCCGTTTAACACTAAATCATCCAAAAACAGTCTGTACTGCCCGGTTTGCGTATCTACGTCGCACACTCTGCCGCTTACCGAGCAGTATCGGTTAAATTGTTGTCCGCTCGCCCATTTATCCGCAACGGTAGCACCCACCGCAAACGCAATTATGCACAGTACTGTGGCAAGCGAAAAGGAAATCGCAACGACCAACCTCGACTTATTATAAATAAACCTAAAAATAAACAGTGTTGCCAGCGCACAACACACAACTATTAACAACACACCCAAAACAATACCGGCAACGGCGTTGTAAGCATAACAATAAACGCACAGCACAATAGCCGTTACGAACAACGCAACTATTAAAAAAGCTCTAAAATTCAATACTTTACAGCTCATATCAATTCATAGTTACCGATTTGATAAATTCGGGTGCTTTAAGCGAATCTATAATATTTTCGGAAGCACTTCCGTCGGCAATAAGCGCGTCGGACAATCCTCGCGCCCGCTCAATAATATTGCTATCTATCTCCATATTACCGTTGCCATGCTGCCTCAACCCCACAAAATCACCCGCGCCGCGCAGTTTAAAATCAAGCTCGGACACAGCAAAACCGTCGGACAGCTTACAAAAATCCTTAATTCGCGCGTCGCTTTCCTCCGTACCGTTTTCGCTTACCAAAAAGCAATACGATTCCTTAGTGCCACGTCCTACTCGGCCGCGAATTTGGTGTAGCTGCGACAGCCCGAACCGCTCGGCGTCGAATACCACAACAGTCGTCGCCTCGGCAACGTCAATACCCACCTCGACAACGGTGGTAGATACTAAAATTTTTATCTTACCCGACTTAAAATCGGCCATAATCGCGTTCTTTTCCGCGTCACGCATTTTGCCGTGTATGCATCCTACAATGTCGGCACAAGGCCCGCTTTTCAATCTATTATACACGTCGTCCACGCTTGTTACGTCGTCGTCACCGCCCTCTATACGCGGACAAATTATATATGTACGCTCGTCAACCGCCGCCTTATTGATTATATATTTATACATATTTTCGATTTTTGCGGGCGGCACAATAGATGTATGTATTTGCGGACGATTGGACGGAAGTCCATGTATGTCTATCTGTTGTAGCTCGCCGTATAACGACAGTGCGAGCGTACGCGGAATGGGCGTTGCAGTCATTACAATCATGTCGGTTTTGCCGCCCTTACTCTCCAACTTAGCGCGCTGATTCACACCGAAACGCTGTTGTTCGTCAGCAATTACAAGCCTTAAATCACGAAAAACCGCATCCTCGCCTATAAGCGACTGCGTGCCGACTATGCAAGAAGCCGCACCGAATTTAATGTTGAACAGCGCCGCTTCCTTTTGTTTAGCCGTCATTGACGCACAAAGCAGCTGCGACTTAACGCCAAGCGGCTCTAAATATTTGACCATTGTAGCATAATGCTGTCGCGCCAAAACCTCTGTCGGCGCCATTATTGCCGATTGATAACCGCATTTTGCTGCGTAGAACATAGCGGCAAGCGCTACAACTGTCTTGCCGCAACCCACCTCGCCTTGCACAAGCATATTGGTCAGCTTGTCCGAGCGCAATGCCGATATTATGCCGTCGATTGCGGCGGTTTGCTCATCCGTCAAAGCAAACGGCAAGCTGTCTATAAACTCGCTCACCGTATCTTTTGGTACGGAATACGAAAAATCACGCCTATCGTCCTTTAACAGACGGTACGACGTTATTACGTAACACAAATTTTCAACAGCGACCGAGCGTTTTGCAACGGCAAGCTCCATTTGGTCGCGTGGCGAATGTATACGGCGCAAAGCCGTTTGCAGCGGCATAAGTCCGAACTTTTCCGCCAATTTTTCGGGAATAAAGCTATTTACCCTAACGTTATCCAACGCAGTCTTTACCGCCGCTTCGAATGTGCGCGACGGAATAGGCGTTTTATATACCGGAACAATGCTCTCATCGGTCGGTTGCGGTGCCAAAAGTGTAGGGTTTACCACCTGTACGGCGGACTTGAACCGTTTAACCTTGCCCACAACATAAACTTTGTCGCCTGCGTTTAGATTACGCGCAGCAAAAGGCTGGTTAAACCACGAGCAGCGCACCGATATTCCGTTATTTATAAAACTGCAATTAACAACATTTAGCCCGCGACGAATATACGCGCGCTTAGCCGGTGCTACCGTTTCACCCAAAAAGGAAACGCTGTCGCCGTCTTTCAGCGTTCTGTCGACTTTTGCGTTTACATCTATATATTTATCGGGAAAACGCAACAACAAATCGGACGGAGTGTAGATACCCATCTCGTTCAACGCTTTTAAGCGTTTAGCGCCTATTCCCTTGATTTCAGACAGTTCCAAATTAAGTAAAAACCGTACCAATGGACATTGTCCACCGGTACGGCGTTATATTATTCGAGAGAAACTATAAAGTAGTACAAAGGCTGACCGCCGTAATGCACGTCCACGTCGCACATTCTGTACTTTTTGGTAATGTCGGCGGCGATAGCGTTTGCTTCCTCTTCCTTGACGTCGTTACCGAAGTATAAGGAGATGCAGTTTACGTCGTCGTCCATCATTCTATCGATAAGCTGTTCGGTCACTTGGCTGACGCTGTCGCCTTTGGCAACAATGTCTTTGGCATCCATGCCGATGATATCGCCCTCTTTAAGGTCGAAGTTGCCGATTTGAGTGGAGCGAACGGCATAAGTAACCGAGCCGGAACGCACTCCGCCGAGCGCGTCGTTCATGTTTTTGAGGTTGCCGTCCACAGTGTCCTCGGGATTAAATGACAACACTGCCGAAAGTCCTTGCGGGATATTGGTAGTGGGTATTACATGGATAGTGCGCTTGGACAGCGCCTTTGCCTGATTGGCAGCAAGAATAATGTTCTTATTATTGGGGAAAACAAACACGTCCTTAGCGGCAACTGCATCGCAAGCTTTGGCGATATCATCCGCCGAGGGGTTCATTGTTTGTCCGCCCTCTATAATATTGTCTACCAACAAGTCCTTGAATATGGCGGTAAGTCCGTCGCCCGCACAAACAGCTACAAGACCGAACGGTTTAAGCTCCTCTTGCTGCTTGTTTTTAAGCTCGCGGTTTTGTTGGAGCATGTTTTCGATTTTAAGGTGATCCAACTCGCCGAGTTCCAGCGCGTAGGTAAGCACCTGACCGGGTACGTTGGAGTGCACGTGCACCTTGACCAAGGAAAGATCGCCTATTACCAATACGCAATCGCCTATTTCCATAAGCTTTTCCCTGAACTTGTCGATATCCGCTTCCGTCGTCTTTTTGTAAAGATTTACAATAAAGAACTCGGTGCAGTATGCGAATTCTATTTCGGCAAGGTCGTTATAATTAAAGTGCGACTGCTCGTCGTACGGGCTGGACGCGCCGCCCTCTTTGTAAGCGTCGTCAAATTCTATGTTGTAAGCTTCCTCTTGTCCAAGGAGCACGTTCAAGAAGCCTTGGAACAATATCAGTAAGCCCCTGCCGCCGGCGTCTACTACGCCCGCCTTTTTGAGTACGGGAAGCATCTCTGGCGTTTGTTTGAGCATTTCCTCGCCGGCCGCTATTACGGTGGTGAAGAAGTCTTTAAGCTCTACGTTCTTTTTGGCTGCCTTTTCCGCAGCTTCGGACACCGCACGGATGACCGAAAGTATTGTGCCTTCTTTGGGTTTGGTAACGGCTTTATAAGCTATTTCCGTGCCCGCCGCAAAGGCTTTGGCAAAAGTTTTGGCTGTAAGCTCCGTGCTTCCGGAAAGGACGGACGTCATGCCTTTAAGTATTTGACTGAGTATAACGCCGCTGTTGCCGCGTGCGCCGCGAAGGGCGCCTTTGCTTACTGCGTCGCACAGCTCAGGCATATTGTTGGTGGAACAGCTGGCTACCTCGCGGGAAGCGGATAGCATGGTCATTGACATATTTGTACCGGTATCGCCATCGGGAACCGGGAAAACGTTAAGTTCGTTTACATGCGCTTTGTGCGCGTCGAGAAGTTTCGCGCCGTTCACAATCATCTTGCGAAAGGTCGCGCCGTTGATTGATTTTTGCATTTTTAATCCTCCGAAATTTCGAGGAAGCGGCTACACCTTAATTCCCACGACATGGACGTTAATCGTATCAACCACCATGCCCGAAAAGCGCTCCACGCGGTACTTGACCGCCTTTTTGAGCGACTGTGCCACAGCCTCGATGGACAGACCGTATTTAATAATGACGTAAAGGTCAATAAATATTCTGTCGCCGTTTGTGAAAACATTTACTCCGCGTGACAAACGCTTACGCCTGAACAAGTCAGACAGGTTGTCGGAAAATGTTTTGGAAACGAGATCGACAATGCCATAGCAGTCCAAAGCGGTATCGGCAGCAACTTGTGCTATCGAGTCCTCCGTTACCGTTATTCTGCCGTAGGCATTAGAAGTGTGGACACTCACGATCGCTCCAAAACAATTAAGTATATGTATTTCACACTAATATTTTAACCTATATAAAATATTTTTGCAAGGATTTTAACTTATTTTTTTAAAATTTTAGTAAAAATATACTCATTTTCGGTTGCAAAAGGGACAAAAAAGTGGTATATTGTATAGGAAAAGTTTTCAGTCCGCCTCAGGAGGTCAAAAATATGAGCAAAGTATGCATTATGTGCGGCAAGGGCAAAGTGGCAGGCAACAATGTAAGCCACTCGCACAAAAAGACAAAGCGCACTTTCAACGCCAACGTACACAAGGGCACGGTGGTGATTGACGGCGAAGAACAGTACGGCTACGTTTGCACGCGCTGCTTGCGCACCGCCAAAAAGCAAGAGGGTTAATTTTAATCCCCTGCTAATGATTATTATATAGTACGCAAAAAGCCCGACGCAAAACGCGTCGGGCTTTTATATTTACTATTTTACTTATTGCGCTTGAACAGCCGTATGAATTTACCCAAACATTTAGGTAACTTTATACATATGATTTTGGACACTACACACCTCCACGATTTTAACCTTTCATACTTTATTATGCGTAAAGGTAAGTCAATGTTACAATTTTAATCACAGCGAAGTTGTTTTACCGCAACTGCCCTATCCGCGGCGCCAAACACCGCATTACCCGCCACCAACACGTCCGCCCCGGCTTTGATGATACTTTGAGCGTTAGCGACGTTTACGCCGCCGTCAATCTCCACAAGCGCTTGCGGCGCGTATTCGTCCCGCAACGCCTTTGCCGTTGCTATCCGCTCCAACGAGCCGTCTATAAACTTTTGTCCGCCGAACCCCGGGAACACGGTCATAATCAAAATCAAATCGAGCTTGCCGAGATACGGCTTAATCACGTTTACGTCGGTGTCAGGATTGATGGCCAGTCCGCATTTACAGCCGGCATTCTTAATAATATCCAGAGTGCCGTCTATATCCTCCTCCGCCTCGTAATGGAAAGATACAAGATCGGCGCCCGATTCCACAAACCGCTTTACATACCGTTTAGGCTGCGCTATCATCAGATGCGCGTCGAAAAACAGCTTTGACAACGGACGGATATCCTTTATCATTTTGAACCCGAACGTAAGGTTTGGCACGAATATGCCGTCCATTACGTCCAAATGAACCCAATCGGCGCCTATTGCGGACAAGTTTTTTACTTCGCCGCCCATATCGGCAAAGTTGGCGCTGAGTATTGACGGTGCGATAATGGTTTTGCTCATAGGCATATTTTACCACACTATCGCCTTTCCGTCAATATATTGCGAAAAATTTTACCACTCGGCAATAAAGTCGTCTAAAATATCTTTGTAACCTTTCTTTTGGCATCCGTTTTGCGCTACGGCGTTAAGCGTACGGTATTCCGTGCCGTTGATGAGCACGGTAACAGTGCCAACCTTTTGGCCTTGGGCAATAGGCGCACTAAGCGTATCGATATCTATACGCAAAGTCACTTCACTCTTTTCACCGCACTTGGTAAACGCAGTACATTCATCTTCGGCAACAACGGTAATTTTATCGGTCTTGCCGCCGTCAACGCCGTACTCACCAAGAACCTCGCCCTTTTGCAGTGCGCACACCGTTTTGTAATTGGCGAACCCGTAGTTAAGCATTTCCGAAACCTCTTTGTTACGTGTTTTGGAATTTTCAGCACCGATAGCCACGCAAATAAGTCGAGTGTCGCCGCGCTTGGCGGTTACCGTTATGCACGAGCGCGCCTCGTCGGTATAGCCCGTCTTGCCACCGTCGCAGCCGTCATAGAAGCGAATCAGCTTATTTGTATTGGTAAGACCGGTCACTCTGCCGCTTGGATGTTCAAAGTCGTACATCCACACCTTGGCATATTCGTAAAACTTGTCATGCGACATAAGGCGTTTGAACATTACCGCAACGTCTGCGGCGCAGCTGTACTGCCCCTCATGCGGCAAACCGGTGCAGTTGACAAACTTGGTGTCTTTAAGTCCCATTTGCTCGGCACGCTCGTTCATAGCCGCGACAAAAGCGTCAACGCTTCCGTACAGGTGTTCGGCAACCGCAACACACGAGTCGTTAGCCGAAGCAACGACGATGCTTTTTAGTAATTCGTCCAAGCGATACTCGGCGTTTGCATCCAAAAATGCTTGCGATCCGCCCATAGCCGCTGCGTTTTCCGATGCGGTCACAACGGTGTCAAGCGGTATTTCACGCTTTTCTATTTCGTCAAACGCTAACCCGAGCGTCATGATTTTTACCATGCTAGCAATTTGAAGGTGCTGTTTTGTGTTCTTTTCCAAAACAACAGTACCGGTGTTTGCATCAATTAGCATCGCCGCCTTACAAGTGGTAGCAAGATTTTGCGGCACGGTGTCGGCGTGCACTGCGTGCATTACACCGAACAGCGGCGAAAATGCTATAATAGCCGTGAGTATTCCGGCTATGCCCAATAAGATTTTTTTGTTCATATTCCCTCCGAGAAAATTCATATGGATAGTTTGGTTTATCTCGAAGAAAATAATTCAAAAATAATTTACTATAATACCCCTATTAATGCCGAGCCGAAAAGAACAAGCGTAATCGCCTTAATAAGTGTTAAAACGGCAATCGCAAACAAGTACGACAGCAAGCCTTTGTAATACAGCTTAATATCCACAATAGACGGCGTGCATCGACGGTTTAGCGACGAAAAATAAAAGCATCTAAAAGATATCATGCACATGATTGTAATTTCGATTATGCAAATCGGCACGAACGCCACAAACAGCATGGGCAATGCCGAAACCGAAAACACGACTATTATTATACAAGTATTGGCGCCCAGTACGTATGCGCGGTACGCGCACGGCACAAGCGATATAAAGGTCAAAGCTCGGAAATAGAACATCGACGCGCCAAACACGCAGTATATGCATGACAGCATTACGTCGATAAAGAAAAACGCCACAATACCGTTGTCGCCGCGCAAAAACTTGAATATCGGTGCGCCGTTACGCAAAACGTATTCCGTTTTGTCGGACATGTTTGCGCCGACTGCAACGCCGACGACTACGAACAGCAGGCATAACAGCGAATACAGCAGCACACAAGATCTATTACGCCTGACCGTGTGCGAAAGTCTATAAAACCAATCGGAAATAACATACGTGCGTTTCATATTTTAAATCTATGTCGCAACGTCCGACATTATTCGTCAAATATAAACAAATATATTTAATTTAAGAATTCGGCATATACGCCGTAGCCCTTGGTAAAGTCATTTAAAAATACATGAGTAACGGCACCGACAAGCTTGCCGTCCTGAATTATAGGCGAGCCGCTCATGCCGCGCACTACCCCGCCTGTCAAATCGAGTAAGCGTTTGTCGGTTATGCGAATAACCATGCCCTTTTCCTTGCGTGAGCTTTGGTGCGACGCCTTGATTATTTCTATATCGTAATACTGAGACTCGCCGTTTACCGAGGTTTTGATTTTTGCCGCGCCCGCATGCACGTCGCCGCGCTTAGCCAGCGGCACCTTTTCACCCTTTGCGTAATCCGATTGAAACTGCCCCGCTATGCCGAAGCTGTTGTTACAACACACCGAACCGTACACCTTGTCTGGCGAAATGGAAGCAAGCAATGCTCCGGCCTCGCCTTTTCCGCCTTTTTTAACGCCTACAACCTTGCAGGCGTGGATATGCCCGCCGGCAAAAGGTATACTGTCTCCGTCGTACGATATTTCATGTCCGAGCGCGGTATAGCTACCGTCCTCACGCACAAACGTTACAGTGCCCACGCCGTAAATTACGTCTTTTATTTTTATACCCAATCTCGGCTTTTGACTGAACGCTTCAATCATAGGCTTAACTTCGAGCGAAATATCTTGACCGTTGCGCGATAAATCTATCTTAACAGAATCGGCGGTGGTTATGATTTCCGATATGTCGTCAACGTCGTCAACCACTTTGCCGTCGATTCTCTTTATTATATCGCCCTTTCTCAGTCCTTCCACAGCGGCAATTCCGTACTCCGTTTCCACCCCGGTAACGCTTTCTATCAGTAATCCGTCGATGTCTATGGATATGCCTATCGGATATCCGCCGATATAAACGCTTTGTTCTGTTTCGGCATAAACATACCCTTGCCCAATCGGCAAAATCGCAACACATAAAAACAGCGCAAAAAAAGCGCACAAAATTCTACGTAACTTTTTCATCACGTATAGTTTTTGTCGCTTGTCGAATTATATACTTCTTAATCGAAAATTAACCGTCTAATCAAACGTGCCCGATTTAAACGTGTCGCAAAAATCTTTCAGTTCGGTCGCGCTTTTGTCGGACGACGACGATACTCCTTTTGTTCCCGAAAGCCGCGAAATTTCCCCTATCATGCCCGACCTGTCAAGCGGCGTAACGCTCGTTTGCGTATCGCCGTTCTTTTCGGATTTTTCTATAAAATAGTGCCCGTCCGCCATTGCCGCTATTTGCGCAAGGTGCGTGACGCAAAGCACTTGGTGCCCGCGCGAAAGCTGTGCCAGCTTTTTTGCAACGCACAATCCTATTGCGCCGCTTATGCCGGTATCCACCTCGTCGAATATCATTGTACCTATACTGCTAAGGTCGCCCGTTACAAGCTTGATAGCAAGCATAAACCGCGACATTTCGCCGCCCGATATTATTTTTATCAGCGGCAAAAGCGGCTGACCGACGTTTGGACTCAAATAAAACTGCAAGCTGTCAAACCCACTCGACGTTACGTGAGTCGCAAACTCATCGTAATTAGGCATTTCGGAAAACACTACCTCGAACGACGATTTTGCCATGCCCAAGTCTCCCAACTCGGAAACAATCCGTTTTTGCAAGTCGACAGCACCTTTTCGGCGCATATCGGAAAGCAGCTTGCTGTTGTCGTACAATGCCTTTTTGGCAACAGATTCTTTTTTGCACAGCTCGTCGTACAAATCGGCGCCGCGCGACAAACGTTCCGCCTCGGCCTTAGCTTCAGTCAAAAACTTTTGCATCGACTCGTATGCGCCGTACTTGGATTTGAGCGCACGGATTTTATCCAGCCGCGCCGACACTTCGTCAAGCTCTTGTTCACTGCCGTCCATGCCGTTAAGCTCGTCCCGTACACATTCCGCAATGTCGTCAAGCTCTATCGAAACCGATTTAAGACGGCTTTCCAGCTCAGAAAATTTTTCACCAAACGACGCTATGCCCGACATTGCGCGCATGGCGCCGTCCATGTTTTCGGTAACGCTGCAATCGCCGTCGTCGAGTGCAGCGTAGCATTCGGCAAGCGCGTTCTTTATGCGTTCCGCCGCCATAAGTACATGTCTGCGGTCGAGTAGTTGCTGTTCTTCGTCGGGCTTTACGTCGGCTTTGACTATCTCGTCTATTTGATAGTTGAGTACGTCAATACGCTGTGCGCGTGCCGTTTCATCGCCCAACGATTCCATTTCTGTGCAAAGCTTTTTGTATTCGTCGTAAAGCTGTTTTTGCCGTTCCAGCGGTTTACCGTCAGACTTAAACACAAAGTAATCGAGAATTTTTTTCTGTTCGGATATTTTGAGCAACGATTGATATTCGTTTTGCCCGTAAATATCCACGTAGTTTTGCATAAGTTCGCGCAGCATAGCGGTGGTCATTTGCTTGCCGTTTACGCGAATATCGTTTTTGCCGTCCTTGGTGAACTTGCGAGTAACGATAAATATCCCGTCCTCACAGTCTATGCCCATATCCACTAACGGAGTACTGTCGTTAAAGTCGAACACTCCCTCAACATACCCGCTGTCTTCACCGAATTTAAGGAGCGATTTATCGTACCGCCCACCTACAAGCAGCATAAGCGAATCTACTATTATGGATTTGCCCGCACCAGTTTCGCCGGAAAAGACATTAAGCTGACTATTAAACTCTATTTCCAAATGCTTTATCAGCGCAAGATTATGTATAGTTATCCTTTGTAACATCAGTCCTCCGTAGCCGACCAAGCGTTCAGCTTGTCAAGCAAGCGCGAATAAAAACTCTTTTTTCCGAACCTAACAAACAGTGCGCTCATATCCCAGCCCGTTATACTTACCGAATTGCCACTGTTTAGCTCGCCTATACTCTCGCCGTCTACATATACGCCTGCGCCGGACAACCCCGTGTTTTTGAGCTCTATTTGTTCAAACGACCCAACGACTATCGGCCTGGTGCGAAGGGTGTGCGGATTGATGGGAGTGAGCGCTATAACCGGCGTATTCGGGCCGATTACCGACCCTCCCGCCGACAGCGAGTACGCCGTAGAACCTGTCGGCGTGCAAGCTATATAACCGTCGCAAGTGAATTTGTCTATAATTTCGCCGGCAACACGCACCTCCATAGAAATCATTCTTCCGCTGGTGGAGCGTACTACAATATCGTTAAGCGCGTAATAATGCGCGCCATCATGAGTTGCGTCGATCAATGCGCGGCGTTCGAGTATGTAATCGCGCGCTTTCAATCTTTGAAGTGCGGCCGCTATATCGCTCGGATCGGTTTCGGTCAAAAATCCGACCGTGCCCATGTTTATACCCAAAATGGGTATACCCGACTTGGCGCTGTCCTTAGCTATGCGCAAAATTGTGCCGTCGCCGCCTACCGATATTATAAAGTCGTACCGCTCGCCCGACGTATAATTTTCGGCGACAATGCCGTATTGTTCGGCAGCGGCAAAAACGGCGTCACGCACCGCGCCATTCAAGTCTTTTATTGGATTGGAATACACACCGATTTTCATAAGTACATTATATCCTATTTCGGAGTTTTATTCAAGGCTTTTTATCACATTTAGCAGGTTTTCCCGCGACAATCCCGAATCAAACAGCGAGGACGATATATCACGGTTGTCTATAAACTTATCGTCGTGCGCGATAGAAGCGAATTTACATAACATTCCTTTGCTGTTGAGATACTGCAAAACGCTCATGCCGAACCCACCCGCACGGACATTATCTTCCATAGTGATTATTATATTACCGCGTTTGTTTATGCCGTCAAGATATTCGGTATCAAACGGCTTAACAAAGCGCGCGTTTACCACGTTTAGTTTTTTATCCCCAGCGGCGGTAAGCGCAATATCGAGCGCCCGTCCTCCCACACACAAAACATACGTGAGCGAATTCTTGTCGGTAGCCACATCCTCCCACTTACCGTAAACAATCGGATTATGAGGTCTGTTTACAACGTACGATTTGGGGTAACGTACGGCAAGCGGCGCGTCAAACGTCAACGAAAATTCAAGCATCGCTCTTAGCTCGTCGCCGTCCGTCGGGCACATAACCGTCATATTTGGTATAGGCAATAAATAACTCAAATCAAACACGCCTTGGTGTGTAACGCCGTCCGCACCCACAACGCCGGCACGATCTATGCAAAATGTAACCGCATGCTTGCTTATACAAACGTCGTGTACAATTTGGTCGAAACCGCGTTGCAAAAACGTTGAATATACCGCAAAGTACGGCTTGACACCGCCCGCCGCCAGTGCGGCGCAGTAAGTAACGGCATGCTCCTCGGCAATGCCGACGTCCTTAAACTTGGCGGGATGCGCAGTAGAAAACTTTTCAAGTCCCGTACCTATCGCCATAGCCGCAGTAACCGCCATAACACGGTTATCCTTTTGAGCCGCATCCGTCAAAAACTCGCCGAGCACAGCAGAAAAATCGTTGCTCGACATAGCGCCGACCGATGAAATTCCATGCGAATGTTCGGGGTCGGTAACGGCGCTTTTCAGTCCGTGACCTTTGTCGGTTATTATGTGTACAAGTGCCGGACTTTTCTTTTTTCGCACCTGCTCGAAAATATCAATCAGCTCACCCACATTGTGACCGTCAAACGGGCCGTAATACGATATTCCCATCTCCTCAAACATCTTGTTGGACAGCACAATGCGCTTTAACAGCTTTTTGCCCTTTTCCATCAAGTGCAAAATGCCGTCGCCGAAAAGCGGGATAATGGACACCGCGCGCTTGATTTCGTTTTTCATGCCGACGTACTTTTTGCTTACACGCAAGCGCGTCAGGTACTTACTCATAGCTCCGACGTTTTTGCTAATCGACATATTGTTGTCGTTAAGCACTATCGTAACAGGCAACTGCTCGCTTCCTATCGCATTCAGCGCCTCGTATGCCATGCCACCTGTAAGCGCACCGTCGCCTATCACCGCGACAACACTCGAATTTTCGCCTGTTTGCTTTGCTGCTTCGGCAAACCCCAAAGCGACCGAAAGCGAAGTGGACGCATGCCCCGCCGTAAACGCGTCGTATTCGCTTTCTACAGGTTGAGGAAAGCCCGAAATACCGCCGTTTTGCCGCAAACCGTCAAACGCTTTGCCGCGCCCCGTAAGTATCTTATGCGTGTACGACTGATGTCCGACGTCAAAAACTATTTTGTCCTTTGGACAATCGTATACATAGTGTAGCGCTACCGTAAGCTCCACAGTGCCGAGATTGGACGACAAATGCCCGCCGTTCTTTTCCACGACGTTAATTATCCGCTCCCTGATGCTTGCGCACAGTCCGTCAAGCTCGTTGATATTAAGCCGCTTTAATTCCGACGGCGTTGTGACTTTTTCGTAATCCAAAGCTAAATAATTATAAACCTATTTAGTAGTTCGCGCAAAAACGCAGTGTCGCCGCGCAATGCTTCCAGCGTGTCCGCCGCGTCGTTAAGCATAGTGTTAAGCATTTTTTTGGCTTCATCCAAATCGACGTAGTTCATAATGCTTGTGCTGGTAATTCTGTCCCCGTTTATATATTCGGAAATATCGTCGTAAAGCTGAAAAGCTGCGCCGAACGCTTCGCCAAACCCGCTTGCCAATGTGTAGTTAAGCAAAAGCCTATCATCGGAAATATCGGCTGCTGCGGTTTCGTCTGTCGATTGTCCCTCCAAAAATGCCTTGCACTTTTTGTAATCGAGATTATTTCCGAGCGCAAAACCACCGATACACGCAAGCTTGATGAGCGCACCCGTTTTGTGCCTGTACATTTCCAGCAAATCTTCGACGTTGTCTATTTTGCCGTACAAATCGCAATACTGGCCGTGAATAAGCCCGCCGTCCCCGCACATATCCTTAAACATACAAAACGGCCCGACTTCCAGCGCAGGCGTGGGCATGCTCAAAATTCTATATGCCAAATCCATAAGCGCGTCACCCGCTAAAAGCGCCATGCCCTCGCCGTACTTTTTGTGAACCGTAGGTTTGCCGCGACGGTAATCGTCGTTGTCCATGCACGGCATATCGTCATGAATAAGCGAATATGCATGCAGTATTTCCAACCCGCAAGCAAAGCGCAAAGCGTAATAATCGGCAGGAGCAAACATATTATGCCATTCGAGCATAAGGATAGGCCTAAGTCGCTTTCCTCCCGGAAAAAGCGCGTACTCCAGCACTTCCTTAAAATCGGCGGAATAATTAAGCTCGCCTATTATTTTTTTCAGCTCGGCGTCTATTTGCTCTTTGTAGCCGTCCGAATATTTTTTGTATTCGTCAATTTTCATCGTTATCACCAAGAGACGGCATAATCACCAAATCAAGCTGCTTGTTAAGCTCGGTAATACGCGCATTTAACTGTGCCAAATCCTCGACGCATTGCTTAGCGATTTTAAGCCCGCTCTCGTATAGGCTCATACTGTCTTCAAGCGTTACGTCGGGATCGTTTTCCAGCCTTTGAACTATCTTTTGCAGCTCGTCCAATTTATTTTCAAAATCGCCCGAAGCGAGTGTGTTTATATTTTCGTTTTTCATAGTCGTATCCTCCTTTATTTCCGATCATTTTGCTTGATCGAAGTTATATGCGCCTTGGCCGTGCCGTCCGAAAAAATCAAATCTACATCGTCGTCGATACTAAGCCCCGCCGCACCCGAAATGCGCATGCCTCTTTTTGCAACCGCCGCGTAACCGACCCTGATAATTCTATGCGGATCGAGCGCGGAAAGCAGCGCAGTCAGCTTGTCGGTCTTGGCTCGACTTGCCGTATACCTTAACGCCAAAGCCGATTTCATACGCGCGGCACAATCGGATGTGCTATCCATAAATGCTTGCAGCCTCTTGCCTGCGCCGTGTCGCAAATCGATTGCAGCGGAGCGCAACAGTCCATACTGATTGCTTATCCGCTTTGTTGCGGCATAAGTGGTGGCCTTGCCTAATCTATTCAATCTCAGCACGCTGCGCCGATACCTGCTTTCAATACTCGACTTGATTGCCGAAGTATATGCAACAAGATCGGTTATAATCCTGCTTGCGTGAGCGTTTACCACTTGCCCCGCTATGGACGGCGTGCCCGCTCGCGTACCCGCGCAATAGTCGCATAGCGTGTAATCAACCTCATGCCCTACGGCGGAAATAATAGGTATGCGCGACGTTGCTACCGCAATAGCAAGCTGTTCGTCGTTGAATGCGTCCAAATCCTCGTCGCTACCTCCGCCGCGGCAAAGCACTATCGCATCGGTGTTGTACGATTGCAGTTTGGCTATTGCGTCGCACATCCTCGCCGCAGCACCCTCGCCCTGCACCTTGACCGGATAAACCTCTATAACAACAAACGGATTTTCGTCGTGCACAACGCGAATAAAGTCGCGTATTGCAGCGCCGTCGGGACTTGTAACGGCAACCACGCGTACAATATATTTTGGCAGCTGCGGTCTATCTGTAAAATACCCTTTTTCGTACAACGATTGTTTAAGCTGCAACAGCTTGGTGTTTTTGTCGCCTACACCCTTTAAAAAGAATTCCGAATAGGTAAACGTTACCGAATTGCGCTTGTCGTAAAAATTGACAGATCCACGCAACGCTATAAACGCGCCCTTCTCTATCTTGTCGCGCGACGAAAAATGCACGCAACGCACCGAGAACGCACCGTCCGACAAAACCAAAAAAGTATGTTTGTCCGAATAAGATACTTCCGCAACTTCGCCCGAAAGCGTTATGTCGTGCAAAAGCTCCTCGTCCTCAAACACACCCTTGATGTATCTTGAAAGCTGCGATACGGTCATTTGCCTATTCATGCACGGCACCGTCCACGGTATTGCAAAGCAACATAGCAACCGTCATAGGTCCCACGCCGCCGGGTACTGGCGTAATATAACCCGCAACTTCTTTTACTCCGTCAAAGTCAACATCGCCGCACAATCCGTTTTCGTCGCGATTCATGCCGACGTCTATAACGATAGCGCCGGGCTTGACCATATCCGCCGTAATAAATTTGCTCTTACCGATTGCCAAGACAAGTATATCGGCTGATAGCGTTATTTCCTTTAGGTTTACGGTACGGCTGTGACAAACCGTAACCGTGGCGTCGTTAGCAAGAAGCATCGCCGCAACCGGTTTACCTACTATATTGGAGCGTCCCACTACGACCGCATGCTTGCCCCGTATAGGCACACCGGTAGATTTGATAAGTTCTATTATTCCGCGCGGCGTACAAGCCACAGTGCCGTCCTTTTCGCCTAAAAACAGCTTGCCGGCGTTGACGGCGTGAAAGCCGTCCGCGTCCTTTTTCGGATCTATTTCGGCAAGTACGGCACGCTCGTCAATATGCTTAGGCAGCGGAAGCTGCACCAAAATTCCGTCCACTTGCGCGTCGGCATTCAGTGTATGAATAAGTTCGACAAGCTGCTCGCTTTTTACGTTCTCGTCAAGCTCATAGCTGAGAGAGCGTATATTACACTCGTTACACGCCTTTATTTTGTTGCGCACGTACACTGCGGAAGCGGGATTAGAGCCTACGCGAATAACGGCAAGTCCGACCTTGCGCCCGTAACGGTTTTCAAACTCGTTGGCGCGAATCAGTAATTGGCTTCTTATTTTTGTGGCAATCGCTTTGCCGTCTATGATTTCAGCCATTAGCCACCTCTTTTATAACCGAAGCAAGTATGCCGTTTATAAAAGCGTGGCTCTTTACGTCCGAATATGTTTTGGCAATTTCCACAACCTCGTTGGCGACTACCGCCGGCGGAGTGTCGGTATATTTGATTTCGTAGCACGAAAGCAACAAAAGTGCGAGATCGGTTTTGTAAATCCTGTCGTACTCGTAGCCCTTGGCGTACTTGACTATTGTCGCTTTAAGGTCGTCCAAATGCTCGGCAATGCCTGTTGTCATGCCGTTTATATAATTGATAGAATCGCAATCGGTATCGCCGTCCAACAGCTCGTCACGAGTTTCGGTGTTGTATTGTCCGGTCATAACCATTTCGTAAGTAAGTTTAAACGCGATCTCACGCGCGGCGCGTCGTTTCATTCAATGTACTCCTAATGCTTCAAAAATTTAACGGAAATAATGTTGATATTGATTACGCCCATCTTGTAATCTGTCATTGTTTCCACCGAACGCTTGATGTTATCCTGAACGCGGTACGCGATATCCGAACAGCTTACTTCGCTGTTCACCTCCAAGTACACGTCGGCGTCTATGGTGTCGCCGTAAATATAACAGCGCACACCCCTGCCGCAAACCGATTCGACCCCGCTTATCTCTTGCGCAGCCAAACGTATAATCGACCGCAAAACGTTATGTCCGTACGTTATGCCGTTCGATAATGAATTGTTTCGCTTTGCGCTCATTTAAACCTCGACAAAATTTACTGACGGCAGATATGTAAAATCCACCGTATACTTAGTATAGCATATTGCCATTCAAAACACAAGTGCTTATAAATAATTTAGACACAAAAAAACGGACGAAATTACGCCCGTTTTATTGCTGTTTTTGTTAGCGATTTATAGGTCTATCGACTTTACGCGTACCTCGCCTACCGTCTTGCCCGTTTCGGTGCAGACCATATCGAGGAGCTGTGCCGATTCCTGCTCGGTAAGCGCGTCGGACTTGACTATAACGCTGATTTTTTCCTTGCCTACCGTCACGATACAATCGTCAAAGCCAAGCGATTTGATAAGCGTTTCGAGGCGTTGCTCTGTGTCTACGCCCGCAACGAGCGCGGCAAGCTCGGTTTCGGCGCTGGCCTTGGCTTCCGCCGAAGTCGCTTCGCTGTTGATTATTGTGTTGTAGTACGACACAGTCTCCTCGCGAGCAGACGTTCTATCAGCGCGCGACGCAGCAAAGTAATCGCTGTAAGTGAGGTTGCCCTCGGCATTAGCGGGGTTGGACGCCGGGCGGTTCAAAAAGTAGTTGAGACAGCCCGTCAATACCAAAAGTGCGACCATGCTCGCAAGCACGATAATTTTTTTCTTTTTACTCATAAAAGCCTCCTATTTGGATTTTGGATATACCATGATTTTTTCTATGGACAGATCCAGCAACGTTGATACGGCGTAGATAACGTCCAACTTGACTTTTGTATTGTTGCCGCCGTCGCACACAATCAGTGCGCCGACCGCCTTTGGATTTTCGGTTGCTCCGCCGCCGAATGTTGTTTGAACACTGCTTCTATCCCAGTTAATCACAACCGACGCCGAGCCTACTCCCGATATTTGCGACACTATTTTTTCCACCTGCGCCCGCATGTTCGTGCAGTAGTCGGTGCTTGCCGTATCATCGTCGATCAAAGACGTTGTAGTAGCATTGTCCGAACATGACGCGCAAGAAAAGTAAACCAACAACACTGTGAACATTACCGCCACGCATGCGATTATTTGCAAATGCTTTACGTTTTTCAGCTTATTCAGCCATTCCGATATTTTATTACCCATACGCCATAACCGCCTCCTTTTCTATACCGAAGTATTCGGCAAGCAATTTTTTAATTTCACTGTTATTTATATGCTGGCCGTTTTGCATAATGCTTGAATCGTAAATTTTTGCAGTAACGGATTTTACTTTGTATCCGTCCAATTGCACGGACACTTCTATGCCGTCATAGCCTTTTTGTTTTAGGTACAGCTCTGCGGCGCCGGCCACATACTCTCCGCGCTTATTGTCGGAGTATTTTATATACTCCGTATCAAGCTTGACGGTATCGGAAGTAAAGTCGAAATCAAATCCGTTTTTGATTAGATTGGGTAACGGCGTGACTATAACCAGCACCGCTAGCGTTGCCATTACCGAGCGTATAACGCCGCGTGTTTTACCCTGCGGCAACAGCATTTCCGCAACTGTGCAAATAACCGCCAATCCCAATAACGTAAGTCCCCAAGCAGCAAAAGAATTCATAACGCCATATTCCCCGTACAAATAGTCATCGAGAGGAAAAGTATATACAAAAAAGTCATAGCACATACGACCGCGTTCATTGCCGACGACGACTTTGAAATTGTGGTTAGTATGCCGCTGAACTTTTCCCCGCCAAGCGGCTCTGCTATCGCCGAAGTAAGTTTTAGCGTGAGCGTAAACACGGCTAGCTTGGATATTACGGGCACGGCAAACAGCACTATTAGCACGATTGCACTGGAACCCAACGCGTTCTTTATAAGCACGTTACCCGCCATTACAAAATCGAAGCCCTGCGACAAATATCCGCCTATTATCGGCACGTACTTCGACACGGCAAACTTGGCGGCACGCACCGATATCCCGTCGCTAACGGACGCGGTTATGCCCGAAACGCCTATAATGGTAACAAACAAAAAGAACGCCGTACCCAAAAACCACTTGCATGCCGAGCGGAAAAATTCGGCGGTCTTATCCAATTTGACCGCACTGAAAACCGAGCCTATTATGTCGAATACCATAGCCATTAACAGCGCGGGAAAAGCCAAATATGTAACGACGTTGGTCATACCGCTGCCCAGCACGGCAATAGACGGCGCGTACACGCTTGCCGACGACGTTGCACCCGCCGCCGTCATAAGCGTAATCAACACGGGCGCCACGGCGTTTATTTGCGTTTTTAGCGACACGATAAATTTGACGGCATATGCCATAACGGAAGCAAAATACCCGACGACGAGCGTAACCGCAAGCGTGCCGGTAGCAAAGTACACAACCTTACCCACAGATTCGGACGCCGCACGCGCCTTTACCGAATTTACTATATTGTATGCCAGCACGATAGCCAAACAACCTATAAGCATAGGCATAAATTCGAATATGTCGGCGCCCAACAACGCCAGCGCGTACGTGGCAACGCTTTTAAAATCATTTCTAAATTCGCCGTTTGCCACCGCACGTATACGCTCTGCTATATCGCCGAAGCCGAACACAGCTATACCGTCCGACGAAAGCGTATTAAGTACGCTTTGAATATCGTTAAGATTGAGCTTATCGAGCAAATCGTCCACGCTGTCACTACCGTCCGTTTTTACGGCAGCGTTTGTCACGGCGGCACTGTCATCCTCCTTGGAATCTTCGCCCGCGCCGCACAAACAAAACAGGGACGCGACTATTATTAACGCAAGCACAATCTTTTTCATGCAAGCAATCCCGCTATAAAGTTGAAAAGCTGTACCACTATGGGCAACGACATTGCCACTATAATAAGCTTACCTGCAAGCGTGACCTTGTCCGACAGCGACGAAAGCCCCATGTCGTCCATAATTGACGACGAGAACTCCGTCACATACCCTATCGCTATCACCTTAAACAACAGCGTTACCACCGACGCGGCAAGCCCAGCTTTTTTAGCCACCGACGATATAACCGAAAATACGTCCGAAAAGTAATTGATTACCGAAAGCACCACCACCAAGCCGCCGACAAGCGCGACTACGGGCGCAAGCTCGCTTTTAGCTTCGCGCAACACCAGTACGCAAAACGCCGTTATCAATGCAATAGCAGCTATCCTGAAAATTTCCATCAGTACATTCCGAAAACGGTTTTTAACGTATCGAATAATTGCCCTATCATATTTATTACCATGATAAGCACCGTAACAAGCCCGGCAAGTGTGACAAGCATGGCTATTTCATCCTTGTCGGACTTTTTAAGCACCTGGTTGATTATTGCGGTTATCAGTCCGACCGCCGCTATTTTGAAAATAATATTTATGTCCATATAGCTCCTATAACACCAACACTCCAACGCCCAGTCCAATCAAAAACCCAAGCTTTACGGCAACCGCGCCCATACTCTTGTACTTTTGTTCGGCATCGGCACGCAGCTTTTCAAACCGCAGCGACAGCGCGTCCAGCCGCGCGTTTTGCGAGCTTTCGTCCGACCCGCCTATCGCCTCGAACAAATCGGTTATGCCGTCATACGTAGTCTGCGGCAAAAATCCACGGCTGATTGCGTGTCCCTCCGATTGCCCGCCTACAAAGCCGATATATTCCTTTATGTTCTTTTGCAGCTGAGCACTGCCTACCTTTAAGCTGCTAAGCACAACCGAAACGGCGTCTTTTTTGTAGGACAGATTTTGTTTGAGCGCACTTATCATGCCGCACACGCCGTCCAAATACGAATAATTCTTTTTGTACGACAACAATATCATATACCCGCAAAACGTGCCTGCCGCAACGCACAAAAACAATATAAACAGTTTTACGCTCATTGCACACCTTCGTACACCGTTACTGTACGTAACGGCGGGCCGGACAGCACAACATAGCTGTCAAACACGCCTGTCGCCACGATATCCGAATATTCATGCTTTGATTTAAGCTCGTCGATATCCCGCGCATGTGCTGTGGCAATAACCGCAATACCGCAAGTGGAAGCGCGGCGCACGTACGGCAAATCGGCGGCAAAAAGCTCGTCGGTCATAATAATTTCGGGACTCATATTGGCTATACCCATTTCAAACACCTTGGGCTTGTCCACACCGCTTATAACGTCGGTACAGCACCCGACGTCCAGCGACGGCACACCGCCCGACACCGACGCGATTTCGTACTTTTCGTCGCACAACAAAACTGTCCTGCCGCCGTCCGACAACAGCCTACACAGATCGCGCAGTATAGTAGTTTTGCCCGCGGCAGGCGGCGAAAGTATCAGCGTGTTTTTTATCTGCCCGTTACTTGTTAACTTTTGCGCAAGCACACCCGCGCAGCCTTTAACCTCATGCGGCAGTCTGATATTGACGGAGTAAAAATCCTTGACGGCGGTAAGCACACCGCTCTGCATTACGCCAGCGCCGCACACGCCTACCCTTATGCCGCCCGCCACCGATATGTACCCGCGTTTAAGCGTGTCCGTAACTGTAAACAGCGAATGTGAGCAAGCACGCATTACTATTTGTTCGGCACTACCGACGCTAGCTATAAACGCAACTGTTCTGTCCTTGGTAAGACCGGATTCACACAGAAAATAGTACACACCGTCATAGCAAACCCTGACCGGTGCGCCGCCTATTATGCGCAATTCGCTCAGTCTTTGAATGCTCAACCGCTTTGCTATAACTGCGGCATACTTATCGGGAATAAGCCTGTACAATGCTTCCATACCGTTATATATTTATGGGACAAGCGCCGCTATTATGCCGATAGCGTTTTGTAGCATAAAAAAACCCGCGGCATTTTACCTCGGGTTTTATAGTCATAAGCTTTAACTTATTAATTATTTTACGCGTTCCATGTATGTTCCCGTGCGGGTGTCTACGCGGATTTTGTCACCGATGTTTACGAACAGCGGCACGCCGATAACAAAACCTGTTTCCAGCGTTGCGGGCTTGTTGCCGGGCTTGCTGGTGTCGCCCTGAATTCCGCCCTCGGTGTCGGCAATAACAAGCTCGACAAAATTGGGCGGTTCAACCGCGAACGGCGAGCCCTTGTAAGACGAAATAGTAACCGTCATCTCTTCCTTGATAAAGCGAAGCGCGTCCTCGCACAAATCATGGTTGAGCGGAAGTGTGTCGTACGTTTCGGTATCCATAAAGTAGTAAAGGTCGCCGTCGGTATACGAATACTGATACTCGCGCCTGTCAATATGCGCTTCCTCGTACTTATCCGAGGGGTTGAACGTGTTTTCAAGAACCTGTCCCGTGATTACGTTTTTGATTTTGGTGCGAACAAACGCCGAACCCTTGCCCGGTTTTACGTGCTGAAATTCGACGACGGTATAAACCTTGCCCTCCATCTCGAATGTTGTGCCTTTGCGGAAATCTCCTGCCGATACCATAAAAATCCTCCTCGGAATAATTTTTTATTAGTTTTTGCTTAAAGCAATTTTTGACTGATTAGAAACTGAGTTTTTTCTCGTAAGTAGTCAAATTGACAACGCCGTCTTCCTTGACTACAAGCATATCCTCTATGCGCACGCCGCCCAAGCCGGCAATGTAAATACCCGGTTCGGCAGTGATTATCATATTGGGCTGCAAAATTGTTTGGCCGTTAGAGCCCACGCGCGGCTCCTCGTGGATATCCACGCCTACGCCGTGACCGAAAGAATGTCCGAAGTTTTCGCCATAGCCGTTAGACGTGATGTATTCCCTTGCAAGCGCGTCCGCGTCGTTGCATGTCATACCCGCTTTAATGTTCTTTATTGCGTACTCCTGCGCTTCCTTTACTATGCCGTAAATCTCGACAAGCTTGCTGTCGGGATTACCCAAGCAGAACGTGCGGGTCATGTCCGAGCAGTAGCCGCGGTACTTAGCGCCCATATCGACCAAAATAAGCTCGGTTTTTTCCAGCTTTTTGTCTGACGGATGGTGGTGCGGCTGTGCGGTGTTGGCGCCGAACGCGACAATAGTTTCAAACGAATACTTGTCCGCGCCCGCCATAATCATTTCGTAATTGATTTCCGCCATAAGCTCGCGCTCGGTTATGCCTGCCTTGGCACGGGACATGGCGCGCTTTAACGCAGTTTCGGCAATTTGCTGTGCCGTTTTGATAATGGAAATTTCTTCTTCCGTCTTGACAGCGCGCTTGGCTGCGATAATATCTTCCGCAGGTTTGAGCTTAAATCCGGTAAGCGCCGACTTAAAGTTGTTAAATTCGTCTATGTACATCTTTTCGCCGTAGCCCACCGTCTTTGCGTTTATGGACGAAAGGACTTCGGCTATTTTAGCGTAAAATCCGGAATAAGTGGTTATAACGATTTCGAAGTCGGTAACCTTTTCCCTCGCTTCCGATTCGTAGCGGAAATCGGTTATGAATACGTTGCGTGCGGGCGACAGAATAACCGCGCCGAACGAGGTTTCCATTTTTGTAAAGTAGTAACGGTTGGATTCGTCCGTAACTGCAAACGCGTCGATTTTAGGATTATTTTCAAACAAGTCGGATGTATTCATACTACCTATCTTAACTCCCTTCGTCCATTATACCACATGTTGTGCCGTTTGTTAAGCGTTTTTGTGCAAATTTTTCATTATAAGTGCGTCGTCCGACATGGTACCGTTTGATTCGCACACAATGTACGGCGACATTTTGTATTCGTCAAACAGCTCGGCAAGCGGTGCATAATCCGGTCCGTACTTGGTGTCTTCAAACGTCAAGTGCTTTATCTCGCCCTTGTCGCCGTACATTATCTTGGAAAAATGCACGTGCATTTGCGACGCCTTGTCAAAGCCGAGCTTGTCGATTGTGTAGTCCAAGATACGCCTGTAATCGTCCTTTGTTTTAAGCCCGCCGCGCATATACGAATTGATATGCCCAAAGTCAAAGCACGGATAGAACATATCGTCTATAAGACAAAACTCGACAATCTCCTCCACCGTGCCTATCTGGTTGAGCTTGCCCATTGTTTCTGCACACAGCTTAAACGGGAAAGCTATTTCATGGCACTTTTCCGCAAGCAACGCGAGGTTACGCGCCGTAGCAGCAACAGCCTCGCTCCTCGTCGCCTTTCCGCACGCGGCAGGATGAAAAACCACGCGCTCCCCGCCAAGCTTGTTGCAAGCGTTAATAGACTGAATAATATAGCCTATTGACTTTTGTATCATCTCGGGATCGGGGTTTGCAAAATTGGTGTAGTACGGCGCGTGCACGCTTATTGCAATGTCGTACTTGCCTAACTCTGTTTTTATCTTGCCCGCAGTTTCGTCCGACATCGATACGCCACGCCCGAAAGAATATTCGAACGCATTAAGGCCTAGCTCGTGTAAAAACTCGCCTTCCTGATATGTGTGCTTTCTGCCCGACGCGTAAAACGAATCGCTATTGCCCGAAGGCCCTATCCTGATCATTTGTACCACTCCATATCTTTATGGACTTGTTTGGAAAGCTGCGCGGGCGTTTCGAACTTCTTAACGCCGCGCAAGTGCTTGTGAAAGTAAATTTTGACGTCCTTGTCGTAAATATTATCATTAAAGTCGGCAAGCATTGTTTCCACGGCAAGCTTGGACAACCCGAACGTAGGACGTGCGCCCACATTGGTAGCGCCGTAATACTTAACGCCGTCAATTTCGCATACAGTGCCGTACACTCCCGCTTTGGGCAACATTTTACTTGCGGGGTACTTTATATTGGCTGTGGGGATATCAAACATCCTGCCCGCGCCCCTACCATGAACGACCTTGCCGCTAAGCGTAAAAGGCTCGCCCAACATAGCGTTGGCTTGTTCTATCTTGCCGGACGCCAAAAGCGACTTAACCTTGGTTGTGGATACGCGCGTGCCGTCCAACTCGTATTGCGGCATCACTATGCAGTCCACGCCGTGCGCTGCGCTGTATTCCTTGAGAAACGTCGCGTCGCCCTTTGCCCCCGCACCGAACAAATAGTCGTATCCGCACACAACCGCCTTAACGTTGTGGCGCGCAAAAAGAGCGCGCAAAAATTCTTCCGCAGTGTGATTTTTCAGGCGTGTGTCAAATCGCATAGGCAAAACATAGTCGCACATGTCCTTTAACAATTCACAACGCTCTACGTATGTATAAACCTGCTTATCATCCGAGTTGAACAGCTTGTATGCGTTGTTGCTAAACGTAGCCACGCACGAGGCTATATTATGCTCCTTGGCATATGCACGCGTTGCTTCGATCAAGCTTCGGTGCCCCAAATGCACGCTGTCGAAGTAACCGAGCGCAATGCATACTTCTTCCGAACCGAGTTCTTTCATAATCCCTCCTTAGTTGTCCTCACGTAGATAAGTCTTGATTTTGAGTATACCGTCCACGGCATTGCCTATGCCGAAAAACTGTCCGTTACAGTATATTAAGCTGTCGCAATTTACGTCGCATTTTAATTTCCTGCCGTGTATCATATCGTCGTACAGAGTATTGTCAACGTTGTGCACAGGAATATCCAAAATGTTTTGCGGCGGAATTAACGCCTTTTCTTTTATGCTTTCCAGCTCGTCGAGTTTAACGCTGTCTTTTACGTCGAAGCAACCGGACTTTGTGCGTTGCAAGTACGTAAGCGTTGCAAGCGACCCGCACATTTTGCCTACGTCGCGGCATATGGCACGAATATACGTACCTGCCGAGCATGTTATAGAGAACACCATCTCGTCCATTCTCGGCTGGCATATAAGTTCAATGTCGTATATGCTTACACGCACAGGCTTCAACTCGACGTTTTTGCCGTCGCGCGCCAATGCGTATGCGCGCTTGCCGTCCACATGCTTTGCGCTGTATATCGGCGGAATTTGGTCTATTTCGCCCACCAGCGACTGCATAGCGTGAAGCACTGCGTCCACCGACGGAATATCCGACGTCGTTTCCGTAACCTCACCCAGCGCGTCCAGCGTATCGGTAGTGTAGCCGAATTTAAATTTGGCTATATACGTTTTTTTTCGTCCGGAAATGTAATCGAAAAGCCGTGCAGACTTGCCAACGCCTATCACAAGCACACCCACCGCCATCGGATCGAGCGTACCCATATGCCCCACCGTCTTTTCGCCGAGTATGCGTTTTACCCGCGCAACGGCTTGTGCCGACGACATTCCCGTCGGCTTGTAAAGATTAATCAGTCCGTTCACTATTCAATGCCGCTGTGGCCGCACCGACCACCTTTTCCATAACATCGTAACGGTTGCCCGTAATCATACAGCCGGCCGCAAGCTTGTGACCGCCGCCGCCAAACCGCGCAGCTGCAGCCGAAACGTCCGCCGACACCGACCTAAAAGATATGCGGAAAACCGACCCGGGTTGCTCGCACATCGATATAGCTATCTTTACGCCTGAAATTGCAGATGCGTTGTCTATAAGCCCCTCGGTATCCTCCGAAGTGCAGCCGCAGTCCTGCAAATCCTTTAACGATATGTTCATCAGCGCGATTTTGCCCGATTCGTAAAGTACAATCCCGCCGATTGCGCGAGATGTAAGCTTCATTTTGCTAAATGCATTATTGCAATACAAATCGTGATTGAGCGTAGCAATATCTATGCCGTACTCGCACAGCGCAGCAGCCGTACGAAAAACCTCGGCAGTAGTGTTGCTGTGCATAAAATGTCCCGTGTCGGTGGAAAGTCCAACATACAGCATCGCCGCGCCGGCATTGTCCAAAAGCCCGTCGACGTCCTTGAACAAATCGAAAAGTATATGACACGTGCTGGACGCGTCGGGCAACACATGATTTATTTTACCGTACTCGGTATTGGTTATGTGGTGGTCTATGTTTATGCTGTTTTTTGCGCTCGTAAGAAACGCTTTATATTCGCCTAAACGACTTTCCGTTGCACAGTCCACAGCTATAAAAAGGTCGTACTTTTTGCAGCGCGGTGCACAAAAATACTCATATTCGGGCAAGAACGCATATGCGGTCGGTTTGTCGCCGTCGCATACCGCGTCGGCCGACTTTCCGAGCTTTTCGCAAATATGCCGCATAAAGAGCGCCGCGCCCACGCAGTCGCCGTCCGGTCTGATATGCCCGACAATCAATATAGTTTGGGCGGCGTTAATAGCTTTAAGTATTTCACTAGTCGTTGTTGTCATTGTGAATTTCCTTAATAACCTGTTCTATACGCTCGTAGTAGCCCTGTGTTTTGTCCAGCACAAACTTTAACTGCGGAACGCCGCGCATTTCGCTGTTTTCCTCGGCGAGCACGTGTCTGATATATCCGGCACACCCGTTTAACGCCTTTATGACGGACTCGTCGTTGCCGTCCACAGTGACAAACACGGTGGCGTTGCGGAGATCGCGCGACATTTCCACTTCGACAACGGTAACTCCGTGCACGCGCGGGTCGGACAAGGAATCGACAATGACCGACACGTCGCGCCGTATCATACTCGCAACGCGTTCCGTTCTATGGCTTGTTCCGTTGTTGCCCCTCACTTAGTCTCCTTTTCCACTACGTAGCATTCGATAATATCGTCTTCCAAATATTCTGTGCAATCGGCGATTGCGATACCGCATTCGAGCCCGATTGTAACTTCCTTGGCGTCGTCCTTAAACCGCTTTAAACCTACGATATTGCCGTCGTGAATGAGCTTGCCGCCGCGGTACAACCGAGCCTTGCCGTTACGCACAATCTTGCCGGACTGAACGTAGCTACCACCGACCAAACCGACGCCCGACACCTTGAACATAGCGCGAACAATTGCTTTACCGGTGACGCGCTCGACAAACTTAGGCGCAAGCATATCTTCGATTTTGGACTGAATATAGTCCATTGCTTCGTAAATTATGCTGAACAGCTTAATTTCTATTCCCGCACGCTCGGCCGCCGTCTTGGCGTCATTATCGGGCTTGACGTTGAAGCCGATAATGCTCGCGTGTGAAACATCCGCCATCATAATGTCGGACTGGTTGATAGCGCCGACACCGGCTTTTACAACGGTGACTGTAACCTCGTCGTTGGAAAGATTGGTAAGTGCTTCTTTGAGTGCCTCGCTCGAACCCTGAACGTCGGCCTTGATGACAAGTTTAAGCTCCTTGGACGTCTTGCTTTCCAAATCGCCGAACACGTCGAGATTGGCTTGCGGCACGTCGGCAAGCATCTCGTTTTTAAGCTTGACCGAACGTTCCTCAATAACTTGACGCGCCATCTTTTCGTTTTCGACAACGGCTATCGGGTCGCCTGCCGACGGAACCTTTTCCAAACCGTAAACAGCCACGGGCATGGACGGTCCTGCCGATTTAATAGTCTTGCCCTTGTCGTCAATCAACGACCGCACTCTTCCGTAGGTCGTACCCGATACAACGTAATCGCCCACTTTGAGCGTTCCGTTTTGAATGATAACGGTGGCAACGGCGCCTCTGCCCTTGTCAAGCCGCGCTTCTATAACGTAACCGCGCGCACTGCGCTTGGGGTTGGCGCGAAGCTCCAACACTTCGGCCTGCAAAATAATATTTTCAAGAAGCTTATCGATACCCTTATTTTGCTTAGCGGAAATAGGAATCATAGGCACCTGGCCACCCCACTCCTCGCAAATAAGGTCTTTTTCGGCAAGCTGTTCCTTTATCTTTTCGATATTCGCACCGGGCTTGTCGATTTTGTTGATAGCAACGACGATGGGTACATCCGCTTCCTTGGCATGCTTAATTGCTTCCACTGTTTGCGGCATTACACCGTCGTCAGCGGCGACTATAAGGACCGCGATATCGGTGACTTTGGCGCCGCGCCGACGCATTTCGGTAAACGCCTCGTGTCCGGGAGTATCGAGGAATGTAATTTTTTCGCCGTTAAGGTCGACCGAATATGCACCGATATGCTGTGTTATACCGCCGGCCTCGCCGCTTACAACGGACGTCTTGCGAATAGCGTCGAGTAGCGACGTTTTGCCGTGGTCGACGTGACCCATAACCGTGATAATGGGCGGACGCTTGACCAAATCCGCCTCGGCGTCGGGCTCGGAATGCAATTCCAAAAGCTCCTCTTCCTTGGTCTTTTCAAGCTTCAATTCGATGCTGACGCCCAATGCGTCGGCTACGAGCTGCATGGTAGCAAAGTCGACAACGCTATTGATATTTGTCATTATGCCGAGCTCCATGAGCTGCTTGATAATTTCCTGCGCGGTCTTGCCTATCTTTTCGGACAAAATCTTGACCGTAAGATTTTCGGTGGTAATGACCGCTTTTTCTATCTTGATGGGCGCAAAAGGCACAACCTTGTTGACCTTTTTATTTTTCAGCTTGCGCGTACCCATGCGCTCCTCGTCCATATTCTCTTGAATATAGCCTTTGCGAATGAGCGTACGCTTGTTCATTTGCCGCTTGTCTTCGGGCTTGACAGTAGTCTTTTTGCCGGCAACTTCGCGTTTGTTGCGCTGCGCTGCGGGCGGCTCGAACTTGATGACCGACGACGGACGGGGCGCATTATTGCCGGTCGGACGGGGCGCCGTTGTATGCGGAGCACCGTTACGGTCGCGCTGCGGCGCGGAAGGACGCGCACCCGTCTTGTCTGTGCGGGGCGTTCTTTCGGGCGCAGGGCGCGGCGTATGCTTTATAACTCCGCGGATATAACTGGGTATAGCCGTACGAGTGCCGCTTGTCGGTGCATCGGGCTGCTGCTCAGGTGCAGCCGCGCTCGAATTGCTTGCCGAAGCGCTTTGCTGCGGCGTATTGCTTTCGCTCGAAACGTTAGCGGGCGCACTTTCTACCGCTTCGCTTTGTTGCACGGGTTCGGGCGTTTTATTTTCCGACTCAGATACGGCGCGTTCGGCCTCGCGCTCGGCGGAAAGCCTGCGCTCCTCCGCTTCCTGCTCTTGCCTTGTACGCTCGGCAGTAAGCTCGGACAATTTGGCACGCTCGCCGGCAAACAGCTTTTCCACACGCCGTTTGGTATCCATAATGCGCTTAATGCAGTCTTGCAGCTCGCTCGATTCCACAAGCGCAAATAGACGCTTAGCGTTCTTAGCTACGTCCTCGTTGTTATTTACATTGTTAGTGGTGGCATTGTCCATAAGCATTACCTCCGTTTACCGTACTTGATTGTGTATTGCGTAGAGCCGTCTTCTATATATTCCGCAACCGCTTTTGCCATATTGCCGTCGACAAGCCCGAGCGCTTTTACATTGTTGCCTACCGTCAGTTCAAGTCCGATCGCGTAGACTATTGGAATTTCGTTTATATCGGCAAGCCGCTCTATGTTGCGAACAAGATTGTCCGACGCAGTGTCGCTTACCGCCAAAAGCTTAACGTTCTTTGCATGTTTAAGGCTGTCCAAGCCGTAAACTATTTTGCCCGAACGACGGGCAAAGCCTATCATTGTAACAAATTTGTCGTTTTTATTTTCCATCGTCTTCCATTGCGGCTGCAAGAGCATCGTATACCGAATTATCCAACTGCTGCTTGAATGTGCGGTTGAATACCCGCTTTTTTACAGCCGTCGCCATACAGTCGCCGTTTTTACACACATACGCGCCTCTGCCTGCTTCCTTGCCGGTTCGGTCTATAACCACTGCGCCGTCGGGGCGCCTTACCACGCGCAGCAATTCCGATTTGTCTTTGCACTCCCTACATACTATACAGGAGCGCATAGGAACGTGTTTCATTTAGTCCAGTTCTCCGAGATCCTCGTCGAATACGTCGTAATTATCGCTGCCCATTTGCTCAGCGCGTTCCTTAGCCTGTTTGACCTCTTTTTCCATTTTCGAATACGGCTTGATGTCGATCTTCCAGCCGGTAAGCTTAGCGGCAAGCCGAGCGTTTACACCCTCTCTGCCGATGGCAAGACTGAGCTGATCGTCCATAACGACTACGCACGCAACACGCTCGTCCTCTTTGGCTTCGACCATAACGACCTTTGCGGGCAAAAGCGCACGCGCTATATATTCCAGCGGATCCTCGTGCCAAGGGATAATGTCTATCTTTTCCCCGCCCACTTCGGATATTATGCTGTTTACGCGCGAGCCGCGGTTACCGACACATGCACCGACAGCGTCAACACCCGAATCGGTTGCGTAAACGGCCATCTTTGTGCGCAAGCCCGCTTCACGTACAATGCCCTTAATTACGACCACGCCGCTCGATATTTCAGGAACTTCAAGCTCGAACAGCTTGCGTACGAACCCGGGCGCCGTGCGCGTAACAAGCACTTGCGGTCCACGCGTGCCGTTCTTTATGCCGCGCACAAAAACCTTGATTTTGTCGCCGACCTTGAACTTATCGCCGGGCAATTGATCTTTGGGATACAAAACGGCTTCCATTTTTTGTATTTCCACACAAACGTTTTTGCCGTCGACGCGGTGAACAACGCAAGTAACAAGCTGTTCCTCTTTTTCCGCAAGCTCGGTATACGCCTTTTCGCTTTCCACCGAACGCAGCTTTTGCGTTACGATTTGCTTGGCCATTTGCGCCACTATGCGTCCGAATTCATTGGCGTCCACGGGCCCGAGGATTTCGTCGCCCACCTTGTACTTTTTGTCGATGAGTCGCGCGTCTTCGAGACTGATTTCAGTTTCGCGCTCCTCCACGACCTCTACTACCTTTTGGCAAGTGAAAATGCCGAAGGTTTTAAGCTCGGGCGTCATAACTATCTTTATGGCTTTGGGTACGCCGTACTGCTTTTTGTACGCGCTGGTAAGAGCGTCTTGAAGCGCGTCTATAAACACTTCCTTTTTGATGCCGCGCTCTAATTCCAAATCGGTAAGAGCGTCGTAAAAGTCCGCTTGAAGCGTAAGTGTCGTATTCTTTTTTGCCATTTTTCTTCTCCCGAATTTTTTTATATATTGTTAAAACTCAATGTAAGGCCTTACTAATGCCACCAGCGAGTTTTCTATAACCAGTTGATTGCCGTCCACTTCTATTGTAATCGCTTCGTCCGAACGGCTGACGAGCGTTCCCTCGTACTGCTTTACCTTTGTGCCCTTGATGGGTGCAAACAGCTTGACTTCCACCTTTTCGCCGTAATTGCGCTCGAAGTCGCGTTGGGTCTTGAACGGCCTGTCCAGCCCCGGTGACGATACGTCCAAGTGGTACGGCCTGCCGTTAGTAGGGTCCAGCGCGTCCAACGGTCCGTCCAAAGCGTTAGATACCGTTTCGCAATCGTCAAGGCTTACGCCGTTTTCGCTTGCTATAAATACCGTAAGGTGCATATCGCCGTACTGCGACTTGTACTCCACGTCCACAAGCTCATAGCCCAATTTTTCTAGCACGTCTTGTACTACGGGTATTGCCTTTTCTATAACGCTGTTTATGGTAAACCTCCGAAAGTACCTACACAGTAATTGAGAGTTGGCAAAAACCAACTCTCATGCTAAACTTATAGTACCTTTAATAATATAACACTTATGCGCCTTTTTTGCAAGCGTTTTAACTGTTTTTACCGAAAAATCTTTCCTACTTCTTTTTGGAAAGAAGTAGGAAGAAAATCTGCTTTATAGTGTTGCTTTAAAAATATGCACTTTACATTAAAACGCTTGACATTTCAAAAAATCTTTATGATTTTGCAAGTAGCTTTTTCATTGCGATAAACGCCTTGGCGGTTGCAGCGGCGTCGGACAGTGCGCGGTGCGCGTTGTCGTTGCTTAATCCCAGGCTCGCCAACACGTTGTCGAGCGACAGTCTTGCAATGCCCGGTATAGCGGCAGGCGCGATACCCATTGTATCGAACGTACGACGGCTGCCGAACGCCCACCCACTGCGGTTGCCGCCGCGCAATAAGAAGGGAAAATCAAAACCTATGTTGTGCCCAATCAGCGAGCAGCCGTAAGTGAACTTGTAAAAGTCAGGCAAAATATCCTCGAACAGCGGCTGCCCCTTTACCATTTCGTTGGTTATGCCTGTCTTTTCCACCACTTCTGGCGGAATTTCTCTGCGCGGATCTATGAGCGTGGAAAAGCTTTCTTTAAGCTTACCGTCGCTTATCTTGACAGCGCCAAGCTCAGTCGGCCTGTCATAAATAACAGATAATCCCGTCGTTTCAAAGTCGAACACGACAAAGTCGCCTTTGAGCGACGGCGGCACATCCATGCTACCGTCGAACATACTCGATTGAACAAGCACCTCGTAATTTTGCGGAACGATAAGTCCGTAAGATTTCGGCTCGGCTTTTAGCGGCGGCGGGGTCAAACCATCCGCCGTACAAAGAGATATTTCCTTGACCGTCATTGAAGCTTCGTTGCGCATCCCGTCGTATTCTACATTGCCGAGCACGCACACAGGTTTATTTATCAATTCGTATGCAGTAGCAATGCTATTGCCCATTCCGTTAGGAAAGAATTTGCACTGCAACGATAAATCGCCGTCATAAATCAAAAATCGGTCATACGCCCTACCGCCCTTACTGGTAAACTCGGTTTGCATAGCCAAAATTCCGCACACGGCCACATTATATTCATTCGTTGTGATTGCCGATATGGCGCGGGCTTTGTCGGGCTTAAAGTCGCCTATATACGGCTGCACTGAAGTAATTATATATTCCTTTTTTGTGCCCTGTGCCAACGCTTGCGCCGAACCGCCCGACTCGTAATCCACTACGTCCACGTCAACCGATATGTCCTCAACGTAGTTGTTTTGCAAAAACTCTTTAAGCCGAGGCAAATAATCGTTTTTTGCAAGCTCATGCATAGCGCTGTGCATTTTTAGCTTTACTTTTACGTTCGGCTCGGTCTCTGCGGTTATTCCATGCGACATAGACGACACGTAATTGAACTTTTCGGTAAACCTAACCACGGCAATCCTAAGCGCCGCAGCCGTTAAAACGTCGTCCTTAATTTTGAGTTTAACAGGCGTATGAAAACCGCAAGCTTCTTTAACAATATCGGTGAGCTCGCGCAAATTATCGTCTACCAATGCCCTATCCGATTTTTTGCATACGACGGTAACCTCAGCGTTATTGCCGTTAAATGTTACACAAGGAAAGCGCAAAATGCCGTACTTGCCGTTTGATTTTTCGTTAATACTTTTGTATATTTCGTTCATAACGTTTTATCCATTTATTTTTTCGTTAATAAGTCCGAGCAGTGTAGAAACAATCTCGTCGGTATTGATAGTACTTACCACCTTGCCTTTTACAAACAGCGCGGCTTTGCCGTTGCCGCCGCCCGCCACACCGAAGTCGGCGTCAGCAGCTTCGCCCGGTCCGTTTACCACACAGCCCATAACGGCTACCTTGACAGGCTTATGTATATGTTCGGTTTCGGCTTTCAGCTTATCAACTATCGCCTTTAAATCGTACTTACAGCG
>CAMWMF010000006.1 GCA_947175335.1 uncultured Clostridia bacterium | reverse complement strand
ATATGATATATACTATATGTTAGATTAATCTATTAGAGGATGCTATGGCAAAAAAGGACACAGCAAAACCCGCTAAGCCCGCTAAGGAAAAACCCGTAAAGGAAAAAAAGGGCAAGGATAAAAAAGGCAAAGATGCGGCAGCAGCCGGCGGAACTCCGCCCGCAGGAGCCGCTAACGGTATGCCCTCTGCCGGCACACCGTCCGTTCCGCTTTCCAACCTGTCGCCCGATCAGATGACCGCGGCGCAGCTTGAACAAGCCATTAAGGAAAGTAACGATCCCAACACCAAACTCAAAAAACTGCGCAGTCCCTTAAACTGGCGTAGTTGCTTGATTAATATTGCCATTCTTATTGTAGCAACGTTTGCCGTTGTAATATTGTGGTGCTGGCTTGTTGTGGACAGCTTCGACTTCGCCACAATTATGTCCGATATGTTCAGCAAGTTCGGCATAACCCAATTCTTTTCCAACCTCGGCCAAACGATAAGCGGTTGGTTCAGTTAAACAAAGCAAATTTAAAGGCGCTGTCATCAGCGCCTTTTTTATTGTCTTATATGTTTACTTATCTTCGGTCGGCGGATTGTCAAACGGGTCGCCGCCTTGCTCGCCGTTGTCATCGCCGCTACCCTTTCCCCCATCGGTCGGAGCCGCAGGCGGAAATATATCGTCGAACGGATCGTTGCTTTTGGGTTTATTGTTTTCTATGCCGTCGAATATATTGTCGTTGCCGTTCTGTATATCGATAAATATATCGGCCGCGTCTTTATCCTCGTAATCCATTCCGAACACAGCCATTTTCATTTGCGGCGGAGCCTTTACTACAATGGGATGCTTCTTTTTTAGGTACGCATTTATACCGACCATAACTGCGGCGCAAACGATAATTATCGACAACACTACAAGATACCAAATCCAGCTCGAACTTAACGCGTCGGTATTTGGAAAGTTGTCACGGTCGTACGTCATAGTCTTTGTAAACTCGTTATCGCACAATGCTTGTACCGTCAAGGTTGCTGCCGTCGCCATTTTTTGAGCATAGTCGGGATGGTATTTTTTGACATTGCGCAAGGTGTCGTTTTCAGAATACAAAAAATTATCGTGACCGGTCGATTCTATATCGGAAAGGTTGGACGATTCCCAGTTGGCGCACACAAGATTGACTGTGGGAACTCCTGCATTGAAAAACACACTAAACACGCCACTGTACGCCCATTGATAGTACGGTATGCCGTTAAGCGTGGACAAGCCTGTTATTAACGGACTTTTAGACGTTAGCTTGTAAATATCCAATCCGTTGTCAGCAGCCACCCTATCGAAAAGCTTTTCACGCTGCGTCTCCCGCGCGTCCGAAAAAGCGTAAATATGATCGCCACACAGCCGTTGCATTTCAATCATAAGCACTGTGTTGTTGTAATCGACGTCATCCATTTGATCCAAAAAAGTCTTTGCTCCGTCGTTGGTCATGTACGACGCGCCGAAAAATACTATAGTAACTTGCAGTTGCGAGTCGATTGCCGATTTGTGGTTTATCAAATAGTCCGCTACGCTCAATACTGCGGCTACGGCAGTTGCAGAAACAGCGCCTTCACCTTCGTCGGCTCTTGCACCGTTATATGCAGCCTTATTGCGGTTGTCGTAGTACGCGCCGATTATAACGTTTTTGGCAGTCTTGTTGATAGGCCTAAGATGCGCCACTACGTTTTGACTGCTTAAATCGGTCATCTCGTTTTCGCTCGTCTTAAACGATTTCAAGTCGGCATCCTCATACCCCATTTCTTGCAAGCGTTCTTTAAGATACGTAGCGGCAGCGAGCTCACCCTTGGTAAACGTTGTACGGTCCACGCGCTCTTCCGTCATAAACTTGGCGTATTCCGCCGCCGCTTGCTCGGGCGTTATAACATAATTGGGATTTTGGGTGGTGTGCGCGGGCGCGCCGTGATCCGAACAACCGACCAAGCACAGCGCGGCTACGATTACGCACAATATAATCGACAAAACAGAAAATCGTTTTTTCATACCGTCACCTACGCCACCGACACTATAAGATTAATCAATGCAAGCAAGCCGTACATTGCCAAAAACGCGCCGAGCACTTGCGAAAGCACAAAGCGAAACCTCGATTTTTCCACATATTGCATTTTGAACGCATACCACATGTACAGCGATACAAACGCTATTGTGACAATGGGATCCAATATTATTTCCAACACATCCGAATACAGCGGCGCAGAAATATAAATGAATTTGAGCGCAAAAAGCAACAGGTTGGCGGCAATTACCGCAAAATTAAGACCGTATCTTATAGACCTAACATCCCCTCCGCAACGCATATGCATTGTTCGGAAAATAAAACGCGCAATTATCATATACAGCGCAAACGGAATAAGCCCGCCTATAAAGAACGCGACCGCGTCATGACTTAATATATCACCCATTTGCATTTGACTGCAATAGTACGCCAAATCCCCGCGCGCCGCAAACCAGCCCGCAGCACAATAGCTTATGTACGCTAAAATAGGCAGTATTGGCGAAGGCAGTTTTCTTTTTGCTATATCTATCAAATTACACCTCTGCTAGTTGTTAGTGGGAACTGCGATTAAGTGACGTGGCAAGATTGCGTAGGCAATTTGCGCGATAAGAAGGATATGCGCTGCGCTCGTAGTGGAGCTACGTGCGCGGTGCATAGACGCACTTAGCGCACAAATTGGTAGCAAGATGCCGCACGAACTTAATCGGCAGTTCCATATGCGGCTTGCGCAACGAAACATGTAAGCGCGTCGTACACTGTGGTCGCGCCCGTCTTGTAGCCGTAATCGGCGCTTTCCAATGCGTCGAGCACCTTTTTCAGCCGAAGCCTACCGTACTTTGTTCCTTCGGCCTTAAGCTTACTCACTTGGTACGGTTTTACGCCAAGGCCTGCGATTCCGTCGGGATCGACTGAGGCTGCGAATATCTTTCTGAACCTGTTGTATATAAGCGTGAAAGCCGCCACCAAATCGTTGTTCTTGGCCATGCCGTCCACTATGGACAACGCACGCGCTGGGTCGCCAGCAAGTATGCTGTCGCACAGCTCGAACACCACAAACTCCGTATCGGCCTTTACCTGCTCTGTAACGTCGTCCTCGGTTATCCGCCCGTTCGCCCTTAGCACAGCCAGCTTTTGCGTTTCGCTGTTGATACGCGTCATATATCCGCCGCAGCGGTTAGCCAGCAATGTAATCGCCTTTTCGTCCATTGCAGCGCCCGTGCGTGCGCACAGCGCGGTAACAAACGGTATTATTTGCTTTAACGGCAGTCGGTTGCAATCCACGCCTACCCCGCCCTTGGGAATATCGGGCGAAGCCGCCCTGTTCCAGCTGTCATGCGGAGTGTAAGAAGGCAATACCAACACCGCGGCGGGATTGGGATGTTCGAGATACTTCTCCACCGCTCCCTTATCCACCTTGCCGCGCGCCACTACCACGCGGTAATCACCGAGCAGCGGCAGCTGCATAAGCTCGTCCGTAAGGTCGCGGGAGGTGGCAAACTCCTTATCCACGCAGTTGAACGGCTTAGGCTCCGCCGCCAATGCCGTAAGCAACGACAGCGCACGGTCCAATATAAAATCGTCGTCGCCGTAGCAAACGTAGCACGGCGCGGGCTTTTGCGATTTTAATTGCTTTTTTAATTCGATAAACTCCACGTATAGCGAACCTCTAAGTCGATACATTTTTACGGGCAAATCGTGGTCTATACGCGCAAATCGTCGTTTGACGTACAGTCGATGGTACGACTGCACTCCGATTTGCACGTCTATCCTCGCGATTTGCCTCGTAAAAACGCTTCGCGCCCGAAACGGAGCCGTTTTTAGGCTATATCAAGGCAAAGTCGCGCAGTCGTAGTAGAGCGCTACGACAAGCGGCTTTAACGCCGATAGAGCCAAAAACAGCCCGTTGTCGGGTGTGTCGCTTGGGGTTCGCTATACGTATCTTAATTATAATACATTTATCTTTAAAAAGCAATAGTTTTGCCGCGCAGGATAGATTAGATTACGATTAGAAAATATTGGAAAGGTACGGAATACTGTCGAGCAGTACGTCGTCGATATAATTTATTGCGGAATGCACAAATATAACCGCGTCGTTGTAATTATCCGACTTGACCACCTTTTGCAGACTGATAACCTTGTCGTCGAGGTTGCGCACGGTATTGTGGTTTTGCAGCATTAGTAGCGCGCGCTTGCCCTTTTCCCACTTTTTTACCAGCTTGTCGCACATAGCAACCGTTTCGGCATTATCTACATGCTCCTCGTTGGCCTCAATACTTACGGCAATAGCTTCCAAGTCCGATTGCAGACCGTTATAAAATTTGTTTACGTACACTATTTCGCCTATCATAGCGCCGAGCATAAGCGCGAACACCACCAAAATAACAACTACCTTTTTCACCAGTTATTACCCCCGTTTATAGTTATAGGGCAACAAAACGCAGGCTTATGCTTGGGCGCAAAGTACGCGTTTCCGTCCTGACGAACGTCGGCGTACAAAATGTCGCTCAATTTAAGCTTATTCTCGTCCAGCACGCGCAAAATTTCCGACTGTTCGGTGCCCGACAGCGCAAGGTTGTGTGCGACGTACTTTCCGTCCACGACAAGCTCCAAAGGCAGCAACGTCTTTTGCGGTTCATTTCCTTGCGACTGCTCGCCTTGCTGTTGCTCCTTTTCCACCACGCAAAGCTGACCATTTGTTTCGAATATGGCGTAAGCGATTTGCGAAAAGTCGACGTAGCCCGCAGTGCGCACCGCTTCGATAAGGTCGTCTACGTTCATATTCATCTTTTGCATGTTTTTGTAGTTGATGCCCGACTTGTCTATTACGATAAGGCTGTTGCCACTAAGCAGCTTGCGCATCTTTACCGACTTACGCGAAATAAACGACAGCACTATGTGCAACGTCGCCAACGTGAAAATGGGTATCAATCCGTAATACAGCGGTATATACGGATCGTTCATCGGTATGCACGCCACTTCGGCTATGATTAGCGTAATGACCAGCTCGAACGGCTGCATTTCGCCTATCTGCCTTTTGCCCATAAGCCGTATTACAAAGAACACGACCAAAAACGTAATTATAGATTTTAAAAATACTACGAACATGATATTCGTAGTATGGTTGTTGTTACGCCTTAATATTCTTTTATTTTGCCGTCTACGTAATGCCAACAATCAGGCTTTTCGGTTTCCGAATAAAACCTTACAATACTTTTGAACCAATCCCTAAATCCTGCGGGAACACGTATGCCGTCAAACTGTTCGGGTGTACCGGTATAGTAAATCGTTTTTAAATTTCTGCAACATCCGACTGCTTCGCCGCGAATTTCTTTCATGCCCGCACCGAACTTGATATACCGAATATCGGTATTGAGGAAAACACCCCAACCCAATAGCTCGACGTTGTCGCCAAGCTCTGCTTCGGCCAAATTTACGCAAGCATGAAAAGCGCTGCGGTATATGTATTTTAAGCCGCTGCCGAACTTGACCGATTTAAGATTTTTGCATTTGAAAAATGCACGGGTATCTATTTCGGTCACACTGTCGCCAAGGTCGATACTCTCTATATCGCGCTCTGCAAACGCCTCTCGGAATATTCCGTACCCCCTGCCGTGAAAGTCGCGCGGCAATACCAAATTCTTTTCGTCGCCTACGTAATCGATAAGGAACGTCCTATTGTTATCGCGGCTGTCCGTGCAAAAGACGTATCCGTCTATTTCCTCGTGCGTGTCATATCCGTCGTTGGGCGTAAACACGTTTACGGCATGCTCGGGCAAAAAGCCGATTCGTTTATGTCTTCCGTAGCGGATATCAAGCTGTGACTTGTTATACACCTCGGCGATATTACAACCAATAAACGCGTCGTAGTGTATAAACGTAACGCCCTCGGGAATTTCCACCCGTCGCAACCGCTCGCAATTTTGAAAAGCGGCGGTTGAAATTCTTTTCAAGGCTTTTGGAAAAGTTATGCGTTTTAGTCGGTGACAACCCGCAAAAACGCAACCTTCGACTTCTTCTATGCCGTCGGGATAATCGAATTCGGTAAAATTACAACGGCTGAAAGCGCTCTCGCCTATACGCGTAGCGTTTTTATTTATTTCTATTTTTTCAAGGCGAGCGCCGGCAAACGCGCTGGCGCCGATATAAACAAGGTTGGGAGTGCTGCCTATTTCTTTAATCGATATGCACCCGTAAAAAGCAGAATCCTCTATGCGCTCGACGTCGCGCAAAACCATTTCTTTTATCCAATTCGCGCGGAATGCGGAATGACCAATCGTCTTCACTTTTTTTGCCGTGACGGAGAGCAAATTTCTGCAAAAGAAAAACGCATAGTCACCGACCGAAACCACCTCGTTTAAATCGACGGTGACTATATTGTGATTTTCGGCAAAGGCACGCTCGCCTATTACCTTAACCTCGCTCGGCACGGTCACGCTTTCGGCACTGCCCGTATACTTTACAAGCGTGTCGCCCTCGATTATAAAATCCTTGTTTTCGGTCATGATTTTCCCCTTGCTTTATCGCTTTTCGGTTTTAGCCGAGAATCTTTTTGAGATACTGTCCCGTCTTGCTTTGCTCAACCTGTGCTACGCGTTCGGGCGTACCGCTTGCGACAATCGTTCCGCCGCCGTCGCCGCCGTCGGGACCGAGGTCTATAATGTGGTCGGCGCACTTTATCACGTCCAAGTTATGCTCGATAACCACTACGGTGTTGCCGTTGTCCACAAGCCGCGAAAGTATGTCTATAAGCCGCTCCACGTCGGCGGAGTGCAAGCCGGTTGTCGGCTCGTCCAGCACGTACAGCGTGCTGTTGGTGGACACCTTGGACAGCTCGGTAGCAAGCTTGACTCGCTGCGCCTCGCCGCCCGACAGCGTTGTTGCTGGCTGACCGAGCTTGACGTAACCGAGTCCTACGTCGAGCAGAGTGCCCAACTTGCGTTTTAGCGAGGGAATGTTTTTGAAGAATTCGTACGCTTCCTCTATCGTCATATCCAAAACGTCGGCAATGGATTTGTCACGATACTTTACTTGAAGCGTTTCGCGGTTAAACCTTTTTCCGTGGCACACGTCGCACGGCACGTACACGTCGGGCAAGAAGTTCATTTCTATACGGATTATACCGTCGCCTTCGCAGTTTTCGCACCGTCCGCCGCGCACGTTAAAGGAGAACCTTCCCGAGCCGTAGCCGCGTTCCTTGGCGGCGGGAAGCTCGGCAAACAAGTCGCGTATGGTGGACATTGCCCCAGTGTAAGTGGCGGGGTTCGACCGCGGCGTCCTGCCTATGGGACTTTGGTCGATATTTATTACCTTGTCTATCTTTTCCAGTCCGTCAATGCCGTCGCACTTGCCCACGCGCTGCTTGACGGCGTTAAAGCGGTTTGCCGCCGCAGGATAAAGCGTTTGATTGATAAGCGACGATTTGCCGCTACCCGATACACCCGTTATAACGTTGAACACGCCGAGCGGAATTTTGACGGTAACGTTTTGCAGGTTGTTTTCCGCCGCACCGCGTATTGTTATATACTCGTCGGAAAGGCGTCGGTTTTGGGGCGTTCTTATTTGGCGCTCGCCCGACAGGAATTTGCCCGTAACCGAGCACGAGGCTATAATTTCGTCCACGGTGCCCTGCGCAATAACGTTGCCGCCGTGTATGCCCGCCCCCGGGCCTATGTCAACAATATGGTCGGCGGAACGCATCGTGTCCTCGTCATGCTCGACAACGATTAGCGTGTTACCGAGGTCTCGCAGGTTTTTGAGCGTACCGATAAGCTTGGCGTTGTCGCACTGGTGCAGGCCAATACTCGGCTCGTCCAAAATGTACAATACCCCCGACAGTCCCGAACCGATTTGCGTTGCCAATCGTATACGCTGCGCCTCACCGCCCGACAGCGTTTGCGCCGAACGGGAAAGCGTAAGATATTCCAATCCGACGTTCATCAAAAATTCCAGCCGCGTACGAATTTCTTTAAGCACGCGCTCGGCTATAATCGCCTTGGAATCGGTAAGCTGCAAGTCGGCGAAAAATCTATACAAATACTTGACGGGCATTGCGCACAGCTCGTCTATATTCTTGCCGCCTATGCGCACGGACAGCGATTCCTTTTTCAGTCGCTTGCCGCCGCAGTCGGGACAGGGCTGAGAGTTGGTAAACCTACCTATGCGCCAACGCACGCCGTCGCTGGACGTTTCGGCAAGTCGGCGCTCCAAAAACGGAACCATGCCCTCATACGCAATGCGTTCGCTGCGGTGGTAATGACCGGTCGTGTATTCCACAACAAGCGGCTCGTCCTTGGCGTAAAGAATGATATCCCGCACCTTTTTGTCCAGCTTTTTAAACGGTGTTTTAAGCGAAAAATCGTACTTTTTGGCGAGCGCCGCAAGGCATTGCTCGAAGTGCGGCGACGAATCGAGTTGCCCGCCATCTAACAAATCGGCAATGGATGAATCGCCGAAGAAAAGCAAATCGGGGTCTACTTTGCTAAGGAAGCCCAAGCCTCCGCAAGTCGGGCACGCGCCGAACGGCGAGTTGAACGAGAACAGTCGCGGCTCGACCTCGGACAGCGAAAGTCCGCAGTTACCGCACGTGTATTGCGTATTGAACAGTATTTCCTTGTCGTCGTAAAAGGCTATTACAAGTCCGTCGGACAGCTTGATTGCAGTTTCCACCGAATCGGTAAGGCGCTGCTGAATACCCTGCTCTATTACAAGCCTGTCTATAACGACGGATATATCGTGCTTGGAGTTTTTGTCCAGCTTGATTTGTTCGTCAATGCCGTAGATTATTCCGTCCACGCGCAAACGCGAGTACCCCGCTTTTTTAAAGTCCTCGAACATTTTGGAATACTCGCCCTTTTTACCGCGCACTACCGGCGAAATAACCATAACCCTGCTGCCCTGCGGCAGCGCCATGATTTTGTCGACGATCTCGTCCACCGATTGCTGGTGAATTTCCGCGCCGCAGTTGTAGCAGTAAACGTCGCCTACGCGCGCAAACAACAAACGCATATAGTCGTAAATTTCGGTTACCGTGCCGACGGTTGAACGCGGGTTGCGCCCCGTCGTTTTTTGGTCAATGGATATTGCGGGCGAAAGTCCGTCAATGCTGTCCACGTCGGGCTTGTCCATCTGCCCCAAAAACATACGCGCGTACGACGACAGCGACTCCACGTATCTGCGCTGTCCCTCGGCGAATATGGTGTCGAATGCGAGCGACGTTTTGCCGCTGCCCGACACGCCCGTGAATACCACGAGCTTATTTTTGGGCACGGATAGGCTCACGTTTTTCAAGTTGTGCGCCCGCGCGCCCTTTATTACTATTTCGTTCTTTTCGTCCATGTTCTCTCCGTCCGTAAATGCGTATAATTTGAATTACGATTTTTTGTTGCGCAACGCCTTAGCTTTTGCCATATCGCGTTGAAGCTCGCGCAGCTCGGCTATCTTGTTGCGGTACTGTATTGCCGACTCGAAGTCAAGCTCCTTACTCGCAGTAGCCATTAGCGCGCGCAGTCTGTCTATCTCTTTGTTTATATCTTTAAGTTCAACCTTGGTCTGCTTAGCGGTAATCTCTATCGTGTTCTTGATCGGCTTGATTATCGTTTTGGGCACTATGCCGTTTTGCTCGTTGTAAGCCATTTGCACGTTGCGGCGGTTTTGCGTTTCGTCTATCGCGCGCTGCATCGAGTTCGTAATGACGTCCGCGTACATTATTACGCGGCTTTCGCTGTTACGCGCCGCCCGGCCTATCGTCTGTATAAGCGAAGTTTCCGACCGCAAAAAACCTTCCTTATCCGCGTCGAGTATCGCCACCAGCTGAACCTCGGGAATATCCAAACCCTCGCGCAAAAGGTTTATACCTACCACCACGTCGTAGTCGCCGCGGCGCAGGCTGTTTACTATCGTAACGCGCTCCATGGTGTCTATGTCGCTGTGCAAGTACTTGACCTTTACACCTTGCTCGGCAAGATAATCGGCAAGGCTTTCGGACATGCGCTTGGTAAGAGTTGTCACAAGCACGCGCCCGCCGTTTGCTACCGTATCCTTTATTTCGGTAAGCAAGTCGTCTATCTGCCCCTTGGTCGGTTTGACTGTTACGGGCGGGTCGAGTAGCCCCGTAGGACGGATAAGCTGGTTTACGTACCGCCCTCCGGTAAGCCCCAGCTCGTACGGCGCGGGCGTTGCCGACACGTATATCGCCTGCTTTATGCGCGTGCGAAACTCGTCGAATTTAAGCGGACGATTGTCGAACGCCGCAGGCAAACGAAACCCGTAATCTACAAGCGACGTTTTGCGTGCCTTGTCGCCGTTGTACATAGCCCGAAGCTGCGGTATAGTCATATGGCTTTCGTCTATAAAGATTATAAAATCGTCGGGAAAGTAGTCTAACAGCGTAAACGGCGGCTCACCAGCTCTGCGCCCGTCAAAGTACCGCGAATAGTTTTCTATGCCTGAGCAGTACCCTATTTCCTTCATCATTTCCACGTCGTACCGCACACGCTCGCCTATGCGTTGCGCCTCGATAAGCTTGTGGTTGTCGGTAAAGAATTTAACCTGTTCCTCGGCGTCGCGTTCTATCTGCTCGATTGCGCCGAGCATTTTGTCATGTTCCACCGCGTAGTGGCTTGCGGGAAAAATCGCCGCATGCGCCAAGCGCGCCACTATGTTGCCCGACACAATGTCGAACTCGCTTACGCCGTCTATCTCGTTGCCGAAAAATTCTACGCGAATTCCGTGCTCGGACATACTTGCGGGAAATATATCAACTGTGTCGCCGCGCACGCGGAAGTTGGTGCGTTCGGGCGCAAGGTCGTTGCGCTTGTAGTTGATGTCTATAAGCCGCGATATAAGCGCGTCGCGCGTCATCCTGTCGCCGGGGCGCACGGACAAAGCAAGCCTGTAATACTCCTCGGGCGCGCCCAAGCCGTAAATGCACGACACGGATGCGACGACGATTGTGTCACGCCGCTCGTGCAGCGAGCAGGTCGCGCTGTGGCGCAGTTTATCTATTTCGTCGTTGATTGCCAAGTCCTTTTCGATATACGTATCGGTGGACGGCAAGTATGCTTCGGGCTGATAGTAATCGTAATAGCTAACGAAAAACTCCACGCGGTTTTCGGGGAAGAATTCGCGAAACTCGTTGCACAACTGCGCGGCAAGCGTTTTGTTGTGCGCTAGCACAAGCGTCGGGCGCTGTACGCGCTCGATCACGTTTGCCATAGTAAACGTTTTGCCGCTGCCTGTAACGCCTTTTAATACCTGCGCCGCAAGCCCGTCCTCTATGCCTTCCGCCAACTGCCGTATCGCATCGGGCTGGTCGCCCGTCGGCTTAAACGGACTGTGTAACTTAAATTCCATAACTTTTTCTCTCCGACCGTGCCGTATATTATATCACAAATTTCGGCAACATGTCAATTACCTACACCTATCGCAAACACAATTTTACCCAAATGAATTTTCCGCAAAACAAAAAGCGGCGAACTTAGTCCGCCGCGATGTTTGATTTATTAATCCTCTACGTAAACTGTTATTTTTTGTATAAACACTCTGTTGTCGGTGTCGATTTCGACTTTTTTGGAAGCCTTGCTTGCGGTAAAGTTGAAGTACATAATGCCCCAATCGTTTTTGCTTGCCGTCTGCTGTTCGGAGCCGTTCACCGAAACTTTATCTTTTTGGTCTTTATTCCACTGGCGTGCGGTAATAACGACGCCCTTTATCCTTTTGTTAAAGTTGAGCGTGATTTTGCCGTTGTTCTTTGACGAACCGACCTTGATGAAGCCCGTGCCTGTAACCACGCCATTGGTGTCGCTATTTCCAAGCTCTACACGCTCCGCAGACGCACTTTCAAAAACGCTTGCATTTCCGCACGCCAAGCCGAAAATCTTAGTTGCGTCACTAAGCGTACCCGTCTGCGTAAGCTTAGTCAAATCGAATTCCAGCGGCGTGCCGTCGGGCTCCACCGTTTCGGGATAGTAATTGTACTGTTTAAATTCGACTTCGCTATCCTTATACGCAACACTATCCCCAATCGCTTGAACCTTAATACACCACGTATCTTTAAGCTGCACCTCGCGGTTGCCGTCGGCGGCGATTATGATATTTTTGGAAACGTACTCCGAATAAAAATCCCCCGGAATCGAGAATCCGTAATACTCGACGCGGTAGCCTGTTGCGTGCTCTATTTTATTCCACGTTGCAACGCCTGTCTTGGGATTGATATTTACCTTGGGAGCGGCAAGCTGTATACGGGTGTCGGACGTAATCGCAAACATAAACGTAAGCTCGTCTTCCTCGTACATATGATCGTTATCAACGTACAGCATTGCAGTGAGCATGACGTCAATATCATCCGCCCCACTTGCAGGACAAGTAACGGTAACGTTGCCGTATTTATCCATTACAAATGCGTCTTCATCGTCAACGATTACGTTCCACAGTATATTAACGCCGTAAAGCTTAACGGGCAGATAGAAGTCGCCCATTATCTTGGAATCCTCTTTGAGCATATCCCAAGCGTTAAGCGTGTCGATTACGAGGTCGTATCTGTCGTCTTCAGCAATATTTTCAAAATCAACCGAGCGGTAGCTCGACAGTCCTTTTACATCGCCGTCGGACACAAGCGTACCCATTGCGGTTACTTCCAGGCCTTCCAGCCTATCGTCTATTGCCAAATACAATTCGGGAACGTATTCGCCGAAAAGCATAAACCCGTTTTCAAGCACGGCGTCGCCGTCTTTATTCTCCGCTATCGTGCCGGCGACCATAAATTCGCGGTTAGGAATATGTTCGCCGTAGTAATTAATAATTTTAAGGATTTCGGCTACGGTGTAAATTTCGTCGGCTATAGAGAACTCAACCCCGGCACAATACTTGCTTGAACCGCGGAGTGCGGAATAATCGCCGTCATTCGCAATCGCTTCCGAATCTTCACCGATAGCTTTAACTTGGAAAACCCAGGTATTGTCAAGCTTGGTCGCGTCGATTGCGGAAAGATCGACCGTGACGGAATTTTCCTCAACAATAGCCGCGTTTTGCTCGGGGCCGTTAATAGAGTACTTATAACCGTTTGCGCCCGCTACCGCGTCCCAGCTTACAACAACCTTGCCCGAGTCCGTGCCTTGAATTTGCACCGTAAGGTTTTCGGGTGCGGGCAAATTGCCTGCCGGCGCCTTGTACGTTTTGGCATCAGACCATTCGCTGTCCGAATAGCTTACGCCGTCGCCCTTGGCTTTTACCGCAATCGACTGATTGTTTTCAAGCAGAACCGTACGGTTTTCGGCGGTCTGCTCATCGCCGGCGTTAATCTTAAATGCATAACCACCGGCGTTTGTCACCTCGCCCCATGTCGCTTCGCCGTCAATGTTGATAGTGATTGTAGGAGCGGTAAGCGCCGTAACGGCCGGGACAACAGAATCTTTGCCGTCGCCATCGTTTCCGCCGTTGTCACCGTCATTTTTACCGCCGCACGCGGCAAGACATACGCACGCAAATATCGAAATTACAAAGCTTAAAACTACAAGCCATAAACGTCGATTTTTCATACGACCTCCCGAAAGTTATCCTTCAACCATATTTTAGCACTTTATTTTATAAATGTCAAAAAAAGTCAAATAAAAAGTCGCCCAATCTACGACGACTTTCATAATTCCTAATTATTAATTCCCGATTATCTTTGAAACGGCAAAAAGTCCTCGGCGTCGGTTTTGTCGTAAATAAAATCCTTACCTATAAGCGACGCGCGGTGAACGACGCTACCGTACTTGTGCGTTATTTTGTCCAACGTTTCATCCAGCTTTTCCAGCTTGTCGTTGCGCGTACCGTCGTCGAAAAAGGACAGTTGCTTGGGCGCGTCGTCCGTGACGAGCTTGGACACAGCTACGGTTATAGTGCGCATAGGGTCGCCGTTCCAGTTGTCGCTAAACACCTTTAACGCGTTCTCGGCTATTTCGGTAGACGAATACGTAGGTACAGGCATTACGCGCTGGCGGGATATGGAGTACAGCGCACTATCCCGCATGCCAACAGACACGAGCGTGCCGCGGTAGCCCGCCTTGCGCATACGCGCCCCCACCTTTTCGCTCAGGTAGTAAATCATATCGCGCGCGTCCTCTATCGTTTCTATATCGCGTATCGCAGTCATGCCGTGGCCTATCGACTTGACGTCGCGGGAATAAATAGCCTCGCGCACGGGCTCGGTGTCTTCGCCGTTGGCGTACGCTTTCATTTTAAGTCCGTTTATGCCGAAATGACTTTTCAGCACTGCCGAATCGGCGTTTGCCAAATCGCCTATCGTAGTTATATTCAGCTTTTGCAAATGCTCGTTCGTGCGCCGCCCTATCATAAGCATTTCGCTCGCGTTAAGTCGCCAAATAAGCCGCTTAAAGTTGGCGCGGTCTATCACGGTGGTAGCATCGGGCTTTTTCAAGTCAGAGCCGAGCTTGGCAAAAACCTTGTTAAAGCTGACACCCACCGAGCAAGTGAGCCCGCTGTCCTTTTTTACGCGCTCGCGTATAAGGTCGGCTATTTGCCTGCCGTCGCCGAAAATCTTTTGCGAACCCGTAACGTCCAGCCAGCACTCGTCCGCGCCGAACGGTTCCACCATGTCGGTATAGTCGTTGTACAGCTTGAACATCTGCTTGGAGTACTTCATGTACAGCTCGAAGTGTGGAGGCACGACCATAAGATTTGGCGCCTTCTGTTTGGCTTGCCAAATAACGTCACCCGTCCTTATCCCCGCTTTTTTGGCAAGCTCGTTTTTTGCCAATACCACACCGTGCCGCTTGTTGGGATCGCCGCAAACAGCAAGCGGAACGTCTTTCCACTCAGGGTGAGAAACACATTCCGCCGATGCATAAAAATTATTCAAATCGCAATGCAGTATTACTCTGTCGCTCATTTAAACTCGTAGTTGGTATATATATCTTGAACCTGCTGTTCGGTCGGGAATCCCGCGCCGCCGCCCGCGTGGCGGATTTTGAGCGCGGCAAATATTTCCGCGCGCTTCATTGCCTCCGTCGCCGAGCAACCGTTAAGGTAATAATGGTTGAACGCCGTAAACAGCGCGTCGCCGGCGCCGACGGTATTTGCCACCCCGCCGATTTGGCATGCCGGCAATCTTGTTATAGTATCTGTCGCGCGCTCGTAAAATATAACGCCGTCGCCACCCAAGCCGATTGCTATTATCTTTGCGTTGTATGCGTTTTTCAAATCGAACAAAAACTGTTCGGGGCGAACGGGCAAATCCTCGTCGCTCAAAAACAGTATGTCTGCATACTCCATAAAGTCGCGGTTGAACGGGTCGTAAATGTTGCTGATTACGTGCACGTCGGTTGCAATGGTTTTGCCCGCGGCTTTGGCCATAGGCAATAACAGTCTGTTAAAGTTGGTGTTGCACAGCACGCAAAGGTCGGCGGCGTTTATGGCGCTTTCCACGCGCGCCGCGTCGATGCTCATGTCCTGAATGTTTTTAAGATCGCAGTATATTTGGCGCCTGCCGCCGTCACCGGGCTCGTAAAGAATAATTGACACAGGCGTGCAGTCCAGCATTTCAAAAACGTACTCGCGGGATATTCCGCTCTCGTCCAGCTTGTGCCTAATTCTGTCCGCCTCGTTGTCCTTGCCTATTAGCGTGGAAAGCGTAATCTCGTCACCCAGCGTTTTGGCGGCCATGGAAATATTGTAGCCCACGCCCGAGATGGACGAGTCTATGCCGAAAAACGGATAGTCTATCGGATAGTAGGCAACGGGAAAGGAGCGTATACGTAAATTGGTTTCTACGTTGACAAGCCCCGATATAAAATACTTCATTGGCACACCTCTTTTATGCGTTTACGATTAATAAGTATTATAAACTTTTTAAACATTTTTGTCAATAGTAATATTAGACCATTTTTTGTCACTCTGAGCGTAGCGAAGAGTCTCAACCTTATTCATAATTCCGAATTCATAATTCCGAATTCCGAATTTCTTATTGACATTTTGACATGAATGATATATAATAGACGAAAGCTAAAATTTTTCGGAGGAAAATATGGAGAAAATAGAAATATCCAAGCTCTTTAAAGACAGCGGTATGCAAACGACCTTGCGCCGCGCTACGTTTGACAGACTGCAAATCCGTCCACAGGTAAATTACCGCGGCAGAACGCAGGACGAAGTGTTTTTCCAAAAACAAGACGGCGCAAACGTAGAATTCGAGGTTGTGCGCAGAATGGATTTCGAGCCGGAAGGCGTATTTGAAATCACCGCTGTGTATACCGTTCGTCGCGCTCTTAACGACGAATACGTCGGACAAGACGTAGACTTCCGCGAGCTGCTTCGCACGCTTACCGCAAACGACTTTAACATGCTTTGCGGCAATGTGTTCTCGTCCATGTCGCTCATCATTTCGCAGCTCACTCTTGCGTCCAACGGCGTTCCCATGGTCTCCCCGCCCGTGTACTGCGGCATAGCGGCAAAGGCCGAATAATAATAAAACCGATACGTAATAAATAGGCAAGCTTAACCGCTCGCCTATTTTTTTGTGCCGATAATTACGTTTTGTCGAAAAACGACGGAATTTGTACATAACTTTTTTTGTTTAATGCAAACTAAGGGTATATTTATCACTAACGAGGAAAAAATTTATGCAGTATATCATCGAGGTGGACGACGAATTGAACGATTTACTTAACAGCAACGCTTTGGCGCGTAATATGACTGTTTCCGCATTAATCGCGGAATTGTTGAAACGTTACGTTATCGACGCGCATATCATGGAACAGAACGAGCTTTGGCAGTCCGGCACCGAACAGTGCAAGGACATCAATCTGGACTGGGCAAACTTGTAGTAACAAAGGAGAAGTCGGCTGTGGTGGCGTACAAGCGCGGAGAAATATATTATGCGGATTTGAGTCCGGTCATCGGCTCCGAACAAGGCGGAGTGCGCCCGGTGCTCATTATCCAAAACGACGTCGGCAACCGCTACTCGCCCACCGTTATAGTATGCGCCGTGACAAGCCGAATTACAAAAGCCAAGCTGCCCACGCACGTGGAGCTTCACGCAGGACAGTTCGGACTGGCAAAGGATTCGGTTGTATTGCTCGAACAGTTACGCACGCTAGACAAACGTCGATTAAAGGCGCGTGTCGGCGAGCTTGATTTGCCCGCTATGCGCAAAATAGAGCGCGCCACGCTTATATCGCTTGGATTTGTATAGATTTACTTATTTGGACAAACAAATAGGCCCACTAACTTCGTTTACGAAGTTAGTGGGCTATATTTGTTCATGTTAGAACGATAAATTGAAATTTATAATGCGGCTCTCACTTTTTCGATAAAATCTTCTGTAATATACTTTATGGAAGGCACATGGAAGAAAATCACATGACAATTGTATTTTCTTAACATATACCAATAGGCTTCATTGCATAAAGATTGGGTTGGCGTATTGCTTGTATTAGTAATAATTCCAACTTGATTCAATTTCATAACAATTGAATCAAAATCCACGCTTGAATATAAACGCATTTTGTCTTTTTGGGCAATACAATCTATTCTTATAGTCCCTTTTAGCTTTTTATCCAGTCCAAACATATAGACCAAATCATATGTATCACGGATATTCTCAATATCTGTCTTTAATCCCTCATACGAATTTGTTAAAAACAATTTATTACCGACAAGACCGTTGACGATTTTATTAGCTGAATTGCCGTTACCCTTAAAAGCAACATATAAAATTGACATTTATTTACCTCCTAAGTACCGAAATGGCATCGTAACGCGGGATCTACTTGAAAGAATAAATTATTGTTTATAATCGCAAGCGATTGCTTCGTAGCGTACAATCATTATATCAAAACTAAATAATAAAAGCAAAGACCTTATTCCTTGCTTTTTATCCATAAGAAATACACCGTAACTGTCGAGTATTTTTAGCGTATACAAATTTTTTGCGCTATCTATCACGGGTCGTTTCTGTGTATGAACCAATGAATAAACCACGAGCCGCCGATTGCGAGTATAACCACGGTAATAATGCCGCCGTTCCACAGCCATTCGCTATTCCACAGCCTGCCAAGCCAGAATATAACGCACAGCAGCACTGTAACGGCAAGGTTTATACCCATCGCCGCCCAACGGAAATCCTCCCAAAACGACGAAACGGCTATTGCTGCTATCGTGGTGACGGTGAGCGCGATAAACGTCCAAAGCGACGCCGACACGCCGAACATAAGCGGGAATATCAAAAAGAACAACAGATATTCGGCAATCTCCAACGCAATGGGCAAATAGAACCAAAAGTTAAAGTCGTCGAGGAAACCGAAGCCGTCGTACGTAACGTACCTGAACGTAGTTACAAGCAGCGATACAGGCACCATTATCGCCATACCCCACTGCGTATATGCCGACGCGACGTTATTATGCGCGGCAAAGACGGCCAGCACAAACAACCCAAACGTTACAATCTGCGTAACCGCGCCGAGCGGCTTGTTAAGCTTGTCCAAAAGCCCGAGCGTCTGCACCAAAAATCCACAGACGATTACGCTTATAAACGATACCTTCATCGGCACGGACAGAGCGTTCCATCCCCACTTTGCCACGCCGTCGATTTTGGCAAGAAAGCTTATATGCGGGATAAGCAAAACCAACAGCAATTCGAGAATAATCGGAATACAGCATACAACCGTTAGCACTATGTCGCCGGCAAAAATTACCGGTTTTCGTGAGGCGGACGAAGTAGATTTTGCCGTCGTCTTTGATTTCGTGCCGCTTTTGGGTTTTACGGGCGGCGTCGTCTTTTTGGGCGTTGTTTTTGCCCCGTTCGATTTGGCATTAGATGATTTTTTATGCGTTTCGTAAGCCGCGGCGTAAGGGTCGAACGACGCACTTTCTTTTTCGGGCGCCGGCGTGGGCGTAGGCGGCGCTACTTGATCGTAAGAGCTCTCGTCGGACTGTCCGGTATCCTTTAAATATTGAAGAAACAATGCGCCCATGTCTAAACCCATAGTCGGTATATCCGATTTAGGGTCATCTTCGACATCGTGTTTTGCTTCATCCTTAGTTACGGATGACGGCGCGAAATAATCCCTTAATCCATCTGTTCGCGCTTTGAATTTGGGGTCGGTACGTTCCTTTTCCAGCTCGCCGTGGCGTTCTTCCAGCCATTCCGAAAACTCGTTGATGTTCCTTTTAAGCTCACCGTCGGCAAGGCTCGCGGCCCGCAAATAGTTGGGGTTCAAAACAATACTCGTATAAAGCTCTTCGGTCAAATTCATAACCAAATAGCTATCGGCGGAAACGCAAAACTTCATCGGCCCTTTGTTTAAAATACCGTCTTTCGCGCCCATATCCAGCAAAAACAATCCCCAATAAGCTTGGGCGTTTTTGCGGTCGCGCTTTAAAATACCGTTATAAAACCGACGGGCTGCGTCAGAATCGTCTGCGTTATACGCCATATTAGGACTGCTCAACAATTCCTCGTCCGGTCTTTTTGCACCGCAATTCGGGCAGAGATAAAAACCCTTGTCCAAACGCGCTCCGCACTTTTTGCAATTTTCCGATACCATTATGTACTCCCCAAAACTAATTTGCAACCGTATTATTAATATATCATAATTTTACGCTAATTGCAAGACTTACCAAATATAAATTGTATTTTATTCCTTATACTCTGCAAAGTTAAGAACGTCGCTTGCCGTAAGCATCATTTGCGCGTACGAGCTGACTGCGCGCTCTGCGCCCAAACCGTTGCGGTAGCACGCAACCGTAGCCGCGTCGATCGGGCTGTAAGCGCAAGTAAGCGCAGTTATGCAACCGCTAAGCATATCGCCCATACCGCCCTTTGCCATTGCCGGCGTACCGGCAATATTAAGCCGCACTTCCTTTCCGTCGGTAATGATAGTAGTTGCAGATTTAAGCACAAGCACGGCATTAAGCTGTGTGGCAACAGCCTTGGCGTTTTCCACCGTAGCTTCCAAACCCGTAAGCCGTTTGAACTCGCCCACGTGCGGCGTGAGTATGACCTTAGCCTTTGCCGACTTGATAAAGTCGTAATTACCCTTGATTGCGTTTATGGCGTCGGCGTCGATAACCACCGCCTTGTCGTAGTTGTCGCAAACGTACTTGACGATATCGCGCAATTCGGGATTGGCACCCATGCCCATGCCTATACAAATAGCCGAGGCATTTCGAACTATATCGTCCAATTCCTTTTTGTCAAACTTGATAAATCCGTCGGGCGTGTCGGGCATAAACTTCATAATAGACATAGTGGCACGCGCCGACATAGCCGCGCGGTGAACGCTCGGAACGCACACGGTGACCGTGCCCGCGCCGTTAAGGTACGCGGTGTGCGCCGCCGCGCCAGCCATAATGGGCGCGCCCACCATAGACCCGCAACCGCCTATGATATACACCTTGCCCGCCGTGCCCTTGTGCGCGGTGTTTTCCCTTACATATGCGGGAAAATCGCCGTCCTCGTATACGTGCATATCCGACTCGGTGACAAACACGTCTTTTACTATAATCTTACCGCACATGTTCCTGCCGTTGCCGAACAACATACCGGGCTTGTAGCACGAAAAGGTTACCGTTTCGTCAGCATTGAAGCAAACGCCCATAACCTCGCCGCTGTCGCAATTAAGCCCCGACGGCACGTCCAAAGCGATTTTAAATGCGCTTGTCTGCCCGTTAAGCTTGTTTATAAGCTCGGCAACCTCGCCCGTAATCGGCTTGTTCAGTCCTATGCCGAAAATAGCGTCCGCTATAATATTTGCATTGCCGTCGTAGCTGCTTGCGGGCTCGACCTTTAAGCCGCCGCTTTTTACGTACGCCAAAGTCTCGGCGTTGTACTTAGATATATCGAAAACGGTGTACGCCGTTACGTTGTGACCTATTGTGCGCAGCCTTAACGCGGCAAGCAAGCCGTCGCAGCCGTTGCCGCCGCTGCCGCAAAACACCGCAATGGAATTTTCCGTTTTACCTTTTACATGCTCTGCAATTATATCCGCCACGGCAAGCGAAGCCGAAAAGCGCAAAAACGTTTCGCCTACGCCGTTTTGTTTTGCCTTTTCCTCCGCCGCGCGTACCTGCGCCGCGCTTAGAACATTTTTCATTTGCTATCCCCCTTCGGCAACAGCTCGACAACCGCCACGGCGTAATCGCCGTCATGCGAAATAGATACGCTTACAAAGTACGGCTTGAATTTTTCCACCGCGCCGCCGCAAAAGTTCAGCGCGGGCGCGCCGCTATCGCCGTGTACGACCTCTATATCCGACGGCATAACGCCGCTGCCGAAGCCTATACCCAAAGCCTTGACCGCCGCTTCCTTGGCGCAGAATATGCCCGCGTAGCTTTGCGAACAATTTGCCTTTCCGTTGCAATAGCTTTGCTCCGCCGCGGTGAAAACTCTATCCTTAAACGCCGCGTTTTCTATCGCCTTTTTTATTCGTGATATTCTTACCGTATCTATGCCTATCATAATCAACCGCTTATAGCTTAACGGAATTCTCCACGGCGCGCGCGGTAGCTTCCGCGGCAAGCGCCATTATTATATTGAGGTCGGCTGTCTTATCGCCCTTGGACAGCGCAAACAGCGTGTCGCCGTCCGCGTCGGTGTGAACGGGTCGAATAGACATTGCAAGCCCGTCGTGCGCCACGGCGGCAAGCTTGTTGACTTGAACCTTGTCCAGCTTGGCGTTGGTCATTACGCACCCGATAGTGGTATTAGTACCCGCTTGCATCTTGAACATTTGTTCGAGCGTGCCGTTTGTCAGCGCTTGCATAGTGTTCAAAAATTGACCGTTGGGAAGCCTTGCGCCCGCAAGTATTTTGCCGGTAGTGTGGTCGCACACGTCGCCTAACGCGTTTACTGCGATTACAGCGGTTACAAACACGTCGCCGAACTTACACGTAGCCCCGCCTATTCCGCCCTTACACGCACCAAAAGCGCCCAAAATTTTGCCTATCGTAGCGCCCTTGCCGGCACCGACGTTGCCGAACGCAACATTATCGGCAGTCGCACACTTTGCGGCGGCATAGCCCATAGCCTTGTCGGGATAGTGATATTCGTTAGGTGTATTAAGGTCGTACAGTATAGCTTGCGCGACGAGCGGCACAACTTTGTCGCCCGCTTTGAACCCAATATTATTTTCGCGCAGGTAGTCCATAACGCCGCACGCCGCTTCCAGTCCGTACGCCGAGCCGCCCGAAAGGACGACGGCGTTTACAAAGCCTTGCGACTTTTCGGCGCGAAGCATATCCGTTTCGCGCGTACCGGGTGCGCCGCCGCGCACGGACACACCGCCAACCGCGTAGTCGGTAAGTATGCACGTAACGCCAGTGTAATCGTCTTGCGCGTGTCCGATTTTTATGCCGTCGGGCAAAAGCACCGTATCGTTCATAATAGTCACTCCTTATCCGTAATTAATCGTAATCGTCGTCGCCGCTACCGTCAAGCTCGCTTGAAAGCTGTGCGACAACGGAGTTTATGCTATCCCAAGAAAATCCGCGCCCCGCCAAAAATCTTTTAAGCTTTTGCCTGTCCGCCGACTTGTGCGACCTAATATACTTTTGAGCAATATCCGTTATATTATCCTCGGGCGCGTCGTCGAGTAATTCGTCAATGACCGACTGCGCAATGCCCTTTTGTTTGAGCTCGGCGCTTATCCTGAACGAGCCGTACTTTTTGGACTTAGACCTTATATAAGTTTGCGCATAAAGGTAATCGTCTATATAGTGATAAGCGACAAGTTTGTCGATAGTTTGCATTATTATGGCTTTGTCGTAGCCCTTATCCAAAAGATATTTGTATATTTCCTTTTTTGCACGCGGCGCGATAGAAAGATACCCTACCGCGCGCTCGAACGCCGAATTGAGCTCGCTCTTTTCCATTACGCTTTTAAGCTCATCAGCGGTGATTTCGTCGCCGATTTTGAGCCGTGCGGAAGCGGCGGCAACCTCGTCCAACCCGCACACAAATTCGCCGTCGATAAATATACTGACGCGCGTGCGGTTGCGTTTTTGCTTTTGGATATCCGTTATCTTGCCCATACGCGTATATTTTAACATTATACGCACGAAAAATCAAGCGCGAATAAAAATAAATTACACAGCACATATTATATACACAACAAATCAAGGAGAAATTATGACTACAAAAAGCCTTACGGAATTGAGCGAGCTTATGCGCAGTGAAAAGCTTGCGTACAAAAAATGCTGCAATTACGTGTCCGAAACGGACAACGAGCAGCTGAAATGCGCGCTTGGCAACCTTGCCAACGGACACAAACAGCGTTACGAAACGCTTAACAATTACCTCAACAAAAACTAAGGAGAAATATTATGCAATACGATAACGATTACGATCTCGATCACAACGATTGCCCCGAATACGAAAACGAAGTACCCGAGGAGTTTGCTTCCGACTTTATAGTGGAAACGGACGTAGACGGCTACGACGAATATCCGCAAACGCCCGACGACTATATAGGCAACAGCTTCGGCAGCGACGAGCAAGCGGCTACCACCGACCTTTCGGGCCTTTACGAAAACGAGGACGACGGTTACGACAGCGACGGCAACGGCAACGGCGGCAACGGCACGCATAAGCCGTGCAACGGCGACAGCTGCAATATAGATTACGAAACCGCCGAGGATTATACCAACGACTTCGGCGCACCCACCTACGGAAGCACGGACAAGTCGGTGCTGTACGGAACGCCTGAGGACGAACAAGCGGCAACAAGCGATAATTGGTGCAACTGCGGCAACAGCTGCGGCTGTGGTGAAAGCGCACAGGAAAAGTGCCAACTTGACGACTACGAAATAATATCGGACGTACTCGGCTCGGAAAAGGAAATAGTACGCCTATACTCCTCCGCGCTGTGCGAAACTGCGGAAGAAAACCTGCGCGATATTATTCGCGACAACTTTACCGAAGCGGCGGCAGACCAATACAAAGCGTTCAGCTATATGCAGGAAAACGGTATGTACAAAACCGAACAAGCGTCTGAGGAAGACATTACCAAAGCAAAACAACAGTTCGCTCCGCTGTGCAGAAATAACAGTGATAATTATTAATAAATGTTAAAAAACCGCTCGAATCGAGCGGTTTTTTAATGTTTAGAATCTAAAATTGAATAAAAGGAATTATTTAATTAGTTAGTGCGGCTTCGCCTAGATTTCTCCACTACGCGCTGACGCGCTTCGGTCGAAATGATGGGAGTAGTAGTTTCCTTTTCTAAATTGTCTTGTCCACACCACCCATCACCCCGACCAACGCGGAGGGGTCTAGGCGTAGCCGCACAATTTCAATAAAAATTTTTCCTTATTTATAATTTCAAATTACAGTAACGGTATCGTAGCCAAATACTCTACGCCTTGTCTGTCCTTGGCGTCGCCCTCGGCAAGTACGAAGGCGCGGCAAACGACCTCACCGCCCGCCATGGCGACTAATTGCTCGAGCGCGGCGTTTGCGGCGCCGGTGCTGATAACGTCGTCGATTATCGCAACGCGCTTGCCCTTAATCAAATCCACGTCGTGCGCGGAAAGATACAAGCGCTGAACCTCGCCTGTGGTTATCGTTTTGGCTTGAACCTCTATGCCGTCCTGCATATACAGTTTTTTGCTCTTACGCGCAACGGCGTACATTTTTTGACCCATATCGCGCGCTACGCAGTGCGTAATTTGCAGGCCCTTGCTTTCAGCAGTGATAAGCACGTCGGGATTGTACTTTTTGACGCGCTCCGCCAAATGCTTGGCGCAATGCTCGGTAAGCTCCACGTTGCCGTGAAGATTGAAAAACGCAATATTTACGCCCGACGGCAACGGAAGCACGGGCAAGTGTTCCACCCTGCCGCAAATGTCTACAGTGTAAATTTTTTCCATTTGAATTTCCTTTACAGGTTAGTAATAGAATCAGTCGCCGATTTCGGGAGTCAAGTCAGTCCATATGGCATAAAGTGTGATATTAGCATTGTCTCCGCCGACGGTTGACGTGTCGTCAATCACTTCTCCATTCGCCGCAAGCGACCAACCCTCGAAGTGCTTTGTATCCGTGTCTTGCAACGTAGGAAGATCATACTCGGCGCCTTCGTCATACTGTTGTTCATCGGGCGTTTCGTCTGACTCAATGTTCACAAAGGTTACGGTATACCGCTTTACCCACTGCGCGGTAAGCGTAACGTCATCAGTTACCTCAATAGCTTCCGTAGCGGGAGCATTGTTGTAAGTCCAGCCGTCAAAGCGATAACCGTCGCGCATAGGCGTAATGTTGCGATAAGTGGAGAACTGCGTGTCCTTTGCTACTGTAAACGAATAAGTGGTTTCGCCGCCTATATTACCACCGTCAAGAGTGAGCGTTACGGTAAACATCTGAGTCCAATATGCGTACAGCGTTAAACTTTCAGTATTAACCGTGGTTGTGCTTTCAACCTTAGTGCCGTTTTCAGCCTCGGTAAACCAGCCGTCAAAACGATATCCGGTACGCTCCGGCGTAGCCAATGTGCCATAGGTATCACCATTGGCATACTGAGCGGTGGTTGCTGCGGGCTTGCCTTCGTAGTTCAAATCGAAGCTGACGGTATACAGCGGTATCCATTGCGCGGTAAGCGTAACGTTGCCCGTAACGGTTATCGCAGCAGTTTGCTTCTCTTCCTCAGAATTATACCAACCATCGAAACGGTATCCGCTACGCGTGGGCTCGATTACGGTGTGAAGGTTGTACGTGCCGTTGTACGCAACCTGCATTGCAAGCGTGTCTGCGCCGCCGACAGTGCCGCCGTTTGCATTGAGCGTTACGGTGTAGTACTGTATGCGCCACTGTGCGTAAAGCGTGATTGTCGCCACATTGGCATTGGCGGGTTTGACCAAGGTGTCAGCCGTTATAACCTGGCTGTTTGCTTCGCTTGCCGCAGTCCAACCGACAAAGTCATAGCCCGGACGAGTGGGAGTATTTAATTCGTCGTACGTTTGACCGTAAGTTACAATCTTGGTATCGGAAATTGCAGGTGCGTCCGTATAGTTTGCGTTGTAGCGCAGATTATAGGTCTTTGCCGTCCAGTGCGCGTACAACGTGTGCGGTTGAGTATTTGTAACGGTGGCATTGTATGCAACCTTGCTGCCGCCCTTTTCCGCAGTGTACCAACCGTCAAGCGTGTAGCCCGTGCGCGTAGGCGTAGGCAAGCTGTAACTATGTTGATACAACGGATTGCTGTATTCAACTTCCACGGTATCGTCGCCGGCATTGGTATTGAGCGTAACCGCTATCGCGCCTGTTACCTGAATTCTATACAGTACGGTTACTTCGATATAGCTGCCATTCCTATCCCTATTATACACCGTAAGCTTAACTTCAATAGTAGACAACGGTATCGCCACGCTTGTCTTAAACGCCATGTTCAAGTTGAACGTTCTAAATTCACGCCTATTATACGGCCATACATCGCTAACAGGGAAATCGATAGTGGCACTAGTGCCGTTAAGATTTGCGGAGTACTGGTTGTTAAGCTTTAACGAATCAAAGTATTCGTTCAAATAATGACCGTTAGGCGCGGTTATGGTGAGCTTTTGAGCATACTTAAACTGTGCGTTACCGGCAGCCGTCCATGTGGAAGCAACAGCGTTGTTTTGATCGATAGCAAGATGTCCGTCATTGACCGCAAAGTCGGTATTTTCGGTGTTGTTTGCGGTGTACTGCGCATTGGTTTGCGGAGCCAAAATGTTCAGCTTAAATCCGAACGTCGTGGACTGACCCGCAACAGTCAACGTGAGCGTTACATTCTCGTCTTGATCGGCATTGACAGAACCTACATTAAACTGAACGCCGTTACCGCCGAAAGTCGTGTTGTATAACGCGCTATTTGACACGGCGGTGATAACAACATCAAAGTTATTATCGGCAGTCAATTGCATGATGAACGTTTCGTTGGCATTGACGGTATATCCGCTGCCGCCTACGGTGTCCTCACCGACTTTTGCGGTGATGGTAACCTTTTGCGGAGCTACGGTATACTGCGCCGAGCTGTAATATACGTTGCCGTTTGTAAGCGTTACAACGTAATTGACGGTAAAAGTCTTGGTCGGCTCGTCGTTAGTAAAGTACGCACCGTAGTTTTTGCTAACGGACACAACAGGACTTGCCTTGCCGTTGTTTGCTACGGTAACGTATTGTTCTACCGCTTCGGGCAAGACTACGGTTATTCCGCTGACCGTGCCCGTTATAGCATTGCCCAAAACCTTAGCCTTGTCAAGCAGTATAACGCCATACTCATAAGACGCAGTCCACGTTACGTTTTCTTCAAGCGAAGCGGGCGGCACGGAAATACTTATCTGCTTGGTTCCGACAACGGTGGTACCGGCATATGCGCCCGACGTAATAAGCACGGTGGCTTCCACGTTGAACGTGGTTGCGGTTGTAAGATTGTTCTTGACAATAAGCTTTGCGCCGTCCACGCCGAAGTTGGTCGTATCGGTTACGCTAAGCGAAACAATACTGTATTCGTCGGTGCTGTTGACAAAGCCCGTACCGCTATTAGTGTTGGGCGCGAACGTGCTCTTGAATCTTTCAACGTTAAGGTCGTAGGTTGCCGCGGCGTTGCCCAGCGCAATAGAGCTTGTGCTTGTGCTCATTGTAGGCAGTACGCGTACGATAATAGAGTCGGACACGCTTTCGCCTTGATGAGCACCGCTCGTAATCGTTGCGGTTACGGTAAGCTGTATGCTACCACCTGCCCTTGTCTTGGCAGTGTTCTTTATAGTAAGCTTATTGCCGTTCAACTCATAATCCGCAGGGCTTGCCAATAACGTGCTGCTGCTTGCCGACAAGCTGTAAGAAACATCGCTGTACGTGTAATCTCCTACCACACCGTTAAACGTATAGCTGTCTCGAGTATAGTCGGTTTCGCCAATACCTACTTCGCGCGCAGCGCCGGCATTAAACGCTATTGTGGGAAGCGCAACGCCCTTGACGGTTATGGACTTATCAAGCGTATACGTGCCCGCATACACACCGTTGCTTACCGTAATCGTAGCCGTAACGATAACCGTTTGGTCGGTTACCACATTCGTCTTGGCAGTAAGCTTACCGTTTGTGTCTATCGTCGCATAAGTAGTAGAATTAACGGCGTAAACAACCGTATAGTTGCCTTGGAAGCCCGTAGCTTTATTTAGGGTAAACTGTGCGTCTTGGGACGGCATTACGCTGCTTTGTGCGCTGAGCGTAAAGTCGGGCGCGGTCGCGGTAAGTTCGACAGTCTTTTCGTCCAAATAGACTGTACGGCTGCCTATCTTGACCGAAGCGCCGATACGCATAAACGTAGCCTTAGTAGCGGTTATTATCCAATACCGTTTGCTATCTTCCTTTTGCATCGCCTCTGTGGTGACGGCGCCGTTTACAACGAGCTTGATATCCTCGTCCTTAACGTCGTTAGAGATGCCGTCAATCTCGTACTTAAATTTGTACGGAGTTGTGGTATAATCGATATTCTGCTCGGTACCGTTAAACACGGTATACGCAGAACCGTTTTGCGACATGTACAGCTTGGCTGCTACGTTTGCGCCGTAAACGAAGTAATAATTTTTAGTGACTGTGTACGTTTGTCCGCCCACCGTTGCAGTTACGGCAATCGTAAACGCGCCGCTTGCATTGGCAGTTAACGTGACGGTTGCGGTTTTGCCACTGCCGAACGCCGCGACGGAGACAACGTTGGGAGTGACGGTAGCGCCGTACTTCGTTGTAACAAAGCTCGTATCCGCGCTGGTTACTTTTACGCTGTAATTTAAGTTTTCGTTAACGACAGAATACTTTGTCGATTCATTGGTGTTGACGTAAGGCGTAATAACGTTGTTGCCCGCCATAAGGTCGAAGGTCAATTCGTAGTCGCCTACAACGGTTACGGTGTACGTAGCAGTGCTTTCAAACGTGCCGACCATCGTAATTCCGCCGTTAGCAGCACCGTCATACGCATAGCTTACTGTTTCGGTAAGCGAGTAAGCGCCTTTCTTTGCAGATGTGCCTTCCGCAAGCTTGACTGTTTTGACATCGTCTGCGCCGTTGATAGCAAACACGCCGTTATCCGTCGTAGCCGCAGACAAAGTATAAGTGTGAGTGAAGCCGCCGTAAGTAGCGATATTAGGCGTTACGGTCAACTGCGCATCCTTGTTCAAAAGGCTGAGCGAGCCGCTGCCCTGCGCGAGCGTCGTAAACGGAGTGATGATTACGTTGTAAACTTTTTCGTCTGTGGTTACGCCGGCATACGTCGCCGTTACCACTACGGGAACGGTAGTCAACGCGTTATTTTTGAGGGCTATGGGCTTAAGCACAAGCCCGCTAATATCAAGATACGCACTGTCGCTTGCGTTTTGCAATGCAGCTGTGTACGTAACGTTTTCGGTCGTGTACGAGGCGCCGCTAAATGCCGTGGTTGCATCTATTTTGCCCGACAAATTAGCTTGCGTGTAGTTGTTTGCATTGCCGTAGTAAAGCGTGAGCGTGTCGTTAGCGGAATCGAACGCATTTGCATCCACACCGCTTATAGCAACGGCAGACGGCGCTACGGTGTACGTAAGCGCGACCTTAAGCTCGTACGCCTTATTCGTATCTTTCTCGGTGTACTTGGCAAGATAGTAAATAGTATCCCTTATCTTGGTTGGATTAGTCACCTTGATTGTGCCGTTACTTGCAGTCATTCCCGTTTTTATCTCGTTGGTGCAATCAAAATCGGTATATAAGCCGTAAACAACTTTGCTTTGCTTTGCATCGCCTTCCTTTTCGTTTGTGCCGTCGTTGACAACGTTTACTTTAAGACTGAACACGTCGCTTGCAGACGTCACGACAATGCTTGCCGACGGGCAAGCTGCGCCCTGCGCTTGCGTAGGCTTGACGGAATTACCGTCGTCAAACACGATATGAGAAGTAAGCGTGCTTATCTTAATCGAACGAAGATGATCGTCGGCCTTGTAAACAACACCGTCGCACACAAGTCGCAAATAGTAGCTTTGCGTACGGTCGATATTGTTGGGGATTTGTACCGTGAATGTCTTGCCTGTTGCGTCTTTCGAATCGCGCGTTACAGTAATACCGGTAAAGAGCGTGTATGCCGTGCCGTCAAAGGTATAAGCGTCAAGCACGTCTTTGGATTTAATGACTGCGGCGGAAGGCTGAGTGTCTGCATTGTTGCCGTTATACTTAACCTTAACGGTAAGCGCCTGCGATCCTGTCGCGCCGGTTACCGTAACAGTAGGATCTGTGCCGTCCTCAAAAGCAAGCTCGTAAATGCCCATTGTTACGGTTATCTCTATTTCGAGCACAAAAACGTTATTTTCGTCCGCACCGTTATACTCGTCGATAAACGTGAGCGTGAATTTTTGTTTGCCCGTCTTGATACTTTCAGTTGAGGCAATGGCAAACTCGGAAGTAGCATTTTTGATATTGTTGGAAATATCGAATCCGTTCACAGCGGTAGGCACCGTAACATTAAGCCCCGCGCCCGTGTGATTGTACGATAAGCTGTAACCCTCGCTATTGGTGGCGCCGTATTCAAACGACAAATTGAGCGTATTGGTATCGGTGGGATTTTTAAGGTTGAACGTTGTGGTAACACTGCCGGTATTGCCAGCCGTTATGGATTGCGTAGCATCTCCGTTTTTGATGATCAACGTTTTAAGACCGGCTTGAACGTCGGCGGTGAACGAAACAACATTTTTATCTTTGTTATTGCTAGGGCAAACTTTAACGGTTTTGTTGTCGGTTACTTGCTCGTCTTTGTCAAGAGTAATACTGCAAGTAAATATTTCCACATAGTTGTTGTTGCTAGAATACTTAGCGGGAAGCAAAACATATGTATTAGTGCCTCTAATAGGATTTTTGCCATCCAGCTTTAAGTACGACGGCAAGGACAATTCCGCGCCCTCGAATGAGGTATACGATGACTGGTGATTCTCGTATGCCACTCTTACATAAACAGTATTGGAATATAAATCAGCTTGGTTTATAAACCCGCCGAACAAAAGCGATTTGCCGGTAAGCAAATGGTCATCGTCATCGGTACATGCCTTGTCGAGATAAATGCCCATCGAACTGATTTTGCGCGTTTCGTTGTTGACGGTAAACGTGAGCGCTACTTGCGTATTATTCTTATTATAGTATACGAAAGCACCGCTATATACTTCGCGTTCGGTAGATATTGCGGGCGAACGGTATGCAATGGAATAGTAACGCCCTTGCGACGGCGAATCGCTAGTTGTCGGTGTAATACTCGTACCGGTAGGCAAGCTAAACGTTGCCTTTTCGACGGGCGCTATATGCCCACTGTCGTCACGTTCTACGTAAACGGTTGTACCGTCTACGTTTACCGTGGAAGTGACGTACAAAGACGCTTCCGAATCTTGGCTGACAGATACGTTAAAGCCGTCGTCACGTTCTATCATGTTTTGATATTCGGAATCGGTAAATAACGCTGCACCGTCCGCTATGCGCACAAACGAAACTTTGGCTTTGTGCTTATATTCAAACTCACCGCCGTAGTACTTGCCTATATATTCGTCCGAATTGTTAATTAAGAATTCAATCTCTACGTCGCCGAGGTTGACGTTATTGTGGTAGCTGAACGCGTAAATATCAACGAGTGCGGTAAGCCTGCCCTCGCCGTCGCTCTTTTCAAACTTGTACACCGGCGTATCGTTATACGAAAATGTAATTACGCCGCCTTCCGTCGCATCGTCAAAAGTAGCGCCGCCTTTATTGTAATACAGCTTTATGCCGGAATAAGTATAGTCGGTAGGCGTTTTGTTCAAATAGTGTTCGGCCTTGACGTCGGTTACTTTAATCGAGCCGAACACTCCCGCCGCGTAGTCGGTAGACTGCTGAGCATTAACCGGAATTATGTCCGTAACTGCGTCGATAATATAAATATGTATTGTAAGCGTCGCGATTTTTTCATTGCCTACGTTATGTACTTCGAAAGTGACCGAACCGGCTTCGTTCAAATCGGGCGTACCGCCTGCAAATGATAATATTTCCGTCGTTCTGTCACGTGCTAATAGGTTGCTGTTTTTGGAAACAGTTGTATATTTTTTAATTTCAAAGAAATCTTTGTCCGCCCTGACAAATTGTTTGATATTTGTCGGAGAAAGGATACTGATTTCCCCGCTCGATTGGTTTTGCAGGTAGACCGACGCTTCCGTATCCGATCCGGGCTTGCGTACAAAATTGCCGGCCATTTCGCCGTTATTGGTAACGATATTACGGGCTGTTGCAAGTCCTATGTTATTGTTATCATCGTCTTTGACGTCATCGTCCTTTATAATCCATGCGGACTGGGCGCTTTCCGTTATGCTGAAAGAGGCGGAAAGCTCAACAGCTTTATCCTTGGATTTAAGGCTACCCGTATCGTCCGCGTCGCCGTATATGTCCGACCCGTTTTTGATAAACCTGAATACTGCGGCGCCCGTCGTTTCCATTTTGACGGTAACGTTAAAAGTAATAGTTGCCTTATACTGCGTAGCCGTGCTTGTGCCGCCGCTTACCTTTGTAAGCGTGTCGCCGAAATCAGCGTGACGCTCGGTATTAGGTTCTAACAATTTGTTATCGCCTTTTAGCGTAACGTCCATTTCGCTCTTGTCAAAGACAAGCCTGTAAGCATCGTTTAAGCAAGCTTCTTCCGCAAGAACTTTGGCACTGTCCTTGTTGGGCGCGACAAACGTATACGTCATAGTTACGTCGTAATGACCGCCCACCGACGCCATTACCTCTATATCGGGTTTGGTTGCAGTAGTTTTGTTACTGCCGTACGCAAGCTCCACCTCGGTGGTTTGCGCAATAATTTGTACGGGGATAGTTATCGACGCACCGGCACTGCCCTGCTTTTTGTCCCTAAAAGTAAGAGTGCATTTTGGCTTGCCGTCTTTGTTTAACCATGCTACGTCCTTGGGCGTAAGCTTAACTACGCCGCTGGTGCTATCCTGTGTGACCGCAAGTATGTTGGTATCGGACGACCTTACTTCGATATCCTTATACCAAGAAGTTGTTATGTCCTTGCCGTCATACTGTATATCGAGCGGGTTGAGCAACACGTGCTTGAATATGTCGTTATATGCAATTGTGCTGGTATTGCTGTAAGGCAGTACAAGCGCAAAATCGTTATTGGACACAATTTGACCGTCATTGTACGCCATGGTCTTGATTGCCGCGCCCGCTTTGTTAGCATTGGTAATTTCAGTCTTGAGCTTTTGTGAATCGATAAGCGACTTGTTGCCGCTTGTCTCCAATTTGGCGACAAATTCCTCGTTTACTATCGGCTTGTTGAATACGTACATCGAATCGACGTAGCCGAGCGAGACGTTGCTGTCAACCTTGACCTTGATAATCTTGGTTACTTCTTCGGCATGGTCGTTGTTTACGTTTGCCGTAATCGAGATTGTTACATATTGATTGTTAGAGCTCTTTTTTGCGGTAAACGAAAAACTGTCGTTCCAAACCGTTTCTTGGTTGATGGATATAATCTCTTCGTCGCTTGACGTTACTGTAACAGCGTCCGACTGCTTTCCGTCAATCAATACCGACGTGAGCTTTGCGTACTCGCCGGAAGTGGGGTCGAATTTGCTGAGCTGTTCGAATTGAACGTTAATCGGCTTGTTGTTTCTGCTCCCGTTCATTGTGTAGTACGGAACAGTTATCGATAATTCTTGATTTACATTGTCGCCGTTAACAGTTGTAAGGTTGCCGCTTACACCGTACCGCTTGACTTGAATGTCTTCCGCGCCCTGGTTGACAATAGTGAATTCTATCGTTTTGGATTCGCTTACCTGCGAGGGTGCGCGCACTGTTATTTTTGCGGTTCTGCCATGCATACCTACTCTCGGTATGAACTTTAAGCACGGCTCGCCGTCGTTCTTTTGCTCTTTGATTTCCAGCAAAGTCGGGTCGAAATCCCACTGCACGTTTGTGCTGGAATTGTTGTCCACAGTCAGTGTGGAATACACCGTGTACTCGTTGCCTATGGAAGCGTAATACTTTAACTCGCCGTCATCCGTTTCCGAAAACAGCTCGTTTGCTACCAAGGTAATGTCCTTAACGTGGTTTGTGTCCTCGGTCACGCTCGGCTTGATTAAGTACATAACCAAAAACGCTACGGCAAGCGCAAACAGCACTCCCATACCGGCGATCATGATTATAAGTGTCTTTTTGGTTTTTTTAACCGGTGCAAGCTCAATGACTTCATCCGAAATAGGCATACTACACCTCTCGTACAGTAATACGAATATATAATAACATTTATTGTTACTGTTTGTCAATAATTAAAAAGACTATAACATAAAGTTATTTATAAAAAATTGGTAGACATTGAGCCAAACCGAATGTGCCCGACGGTGTGTACAGTATAAATTTAAAAAACAGTCGATAAATCGTTGACATTTAATAATACGTATGCTAATATTAAAACCGTCAAAATTATTAAGTTTTCAGGAGAAAATTATGCTGGCAGAACAGATACTTGCAATAAACGCCACAACGCGTAAACTTTGTAAGAACAGTGAAAACGGCGCGGTTATTTCCCAAAAAATGCGCTTCCTCTATTTGGTGCGCAACGACGTATTAGCCCCCAAAGCGCTCGTAAACGAGCTTTGCATTGCAAAACCCAACCTTACCATTCTTGCACGCACCATGGTTGCCGAAGGCCTTATCGAAAAGCTGCGCTCGGACGACGATATGCGTTCCGTACATTACAAAATAACCCAAAAAGGACAAGAAGAACTTAACCGCATGATCGCTGCTCTCGACCAATCGGTTGCCAAACAGCTTAACCTCGACGATAACGATATGCAAAAGGGCGAAGAGTTATTGCTTGCGGCCATCAACTTCCTTAACGGCGTAGAATAATAACATTATCTTTTCCCCTTTTACTCGTTCCACGTATACTGATTAAAGCGCCGTTATGCATTATTGCCGCGGCGCTTAGTTATTTAAAAGCCTTTTGACGATTGCACTAACCGAGTGCGTTCGGCATAAAATAGCGGTATATGAAATCTTTATCCGCTTTTGCCGCAATAAAACGCGACCTTAACGCCGTCATGCTCCACGACCCAGCCACAAAGTCCAAGCCGGAAGCGGCGCTGTGTTCGAGCGGATTCCACGCACTGGTCCTATACAGACTGTTCCACTTTTTTTACATTCACAGGTACTTCGTCACCGCGCGCATTCTTTCCGCACTTACGCGGCTGCTTACGGGCATAGAAATACACCCGGGTGCAGTTATAGGCAGCGGAGTGTTTATAGACCACGGCACCGGCGTGGTTATCGGCGAAACGGCCGTCGTAGGCGACAACGTAGTTATTTACCAAGGCGTTACGCTGGGCGGCACCGGCAAGGACAAGGGCAAGCGCCACCCCACAGTGCAAGACGACGTTATAATCAGTGCCGGAGCAAAAGTGCTTGGCCCGTTTACCGTCGGTCATGGCGCAAAAATCGGCGCGGGCGCCGTCGTTTTGCGGGAGGTTCCGCCAAACGCCACAGTAGTGGGAGTGCCCGCACGCATAGTCAAGCTAAACGGACAGCGCGTCGATAGGCAAACAACCGACGACACTGCGGCGCTTACAAGCCGCATAGATTTACTGGAAAACAAAATAGCACAAATTCAAGCCGAGTTAAATCGGAGCAATGGAGAATAATATTGTTATGGACAAACTGAAATTTTACAACACACTTACGCGCAAAAAAGAGGAACTGTCTCCCCTGTCTCCACCCGTCGTAACCACATATTCTTGCGGCCCGACGGTGTATAATTACGCGCATATAGGCAACCTGCGCACGTACGTATTTATGGACGAGCTGCGCCGCACGCTGAAATATGCAGGCTATACCACCAAATCGGTAATGAACATTACCGACGTAGGACACTTAACGTCCGACGGCGACGACGGCGAGGACAAAATGCAAACCGCCGCGAAAAAGCAAAACAAAACGCCCGAGGAAATTGCCGAATTTTATTCCAAGGTGTTCTTTAAAGACCTCGAACGCCTGCATATTCTTTTGCCCGAAATAATAGCCAAAGCCACCGACAACATTGCCGAAATGATTGAATTTGTCAAGGGTTTGTGCGACAAGGGCTACGGCTACGAAACAGACGACGGCATTTACTTCGATATTTCCAAATTCGACGGCTACGGCAAGCTTTCCCGTTGCAACATAGAGGACGCTTTAGCAGGTGCGCGCGTCGCAGTTAATACGCAAAAACGTCACCCCGCAGACTTCGCGCTTTGGAAAAAAGCCGAAAAGAACCACATCATGCAATGGCCGTCGCCTTGGGGCATGGGATATCCCGGCTGGCATATAGAGTGCTCGACTATGAGCAAAAAGTTCCTCGGCGAGCGGTTTGATATACACACCGGCGGCGTCGATCATATTCCCATTCACCACGAAAATGAGATTGCGCAAAGCGAGGCGCTGGAAGGTCACAAGGTCGTGAACCTGTGGATGCACGGCGAGTTCATGCTTGTCGACGGCGGCAAGATGAGCAAGTCGCTCGGCAACGTTTACACCATTGACGACCTTATTTCCAAGGGCTACTCCCCGCTCGCCTTCCGTTACTTCTGCTTGAACACACACTACCGCAACAAACTGAACTTTACATTTGACGGACTTAACGGCGCAGCCACAGCGTACAACCGTCTGCGCTCGACTATTTCCGCTTGCAAATCGGCACCAAAAGCCGACGCCGAAACTGCACAAAAAGTACAAGCGCAAAAGGCCGCAGTTATCGCCGCCGTATATGACGACCTTAACTTCCCGCTCGCGCTCGGCGAACTGTGGACAATGGCAAAATACGCGTGCCGCGAGGTCTATGACGCGGCTGTCGAGCTGAATGATATTTTCGCACTTGATTTGCACTTACCCCAAGAGCAAGTACATCAGGATATTCCCGACGAGGTCAAACAGCTTGCCGACAAGCGCTTTGCCGCACGCAAAGCCAAGGACTGGGCAACCTCCGACGCATTGCGCGCCGAACTGGACGCACTCGGCTATACCGTACTCGACGGCAAAGACGGATACGAATTAAGAATTAAGAATTAAGAATGCAGAATTAATTCGGAATTGTGTATTCGGAATTATCATGAAAAGTGCATTTTCTATCTAATAATACTTCACCCGCACAGTTACAGACTGTGCGGGTGTTTTTTTGCTACTTATTCATCCCATTTATTACAAACAAAAAAAGCGAAAGTACTTATTGTACTTTCGCTTTTTGATTAACTGTATTAATGATTATTTCTTTTTAGCCGTGGGACGCTTTACCGCCGTGGTCTTTTTGGCGGGAGCTGCCTTTTTGGTAGTCGTGGCTTTTTTGGTGGTCGTTGTCTTTTTGGCGGGCTTTTATTCAACCGCAATCTTTTGATCGACTGTAGCCGACGCTTCCTCTATCGCTTTTTCCTTTTCGCGGGCTTGGGTAAGCTCTTTATAGCGAACCTCGCCTTCCTCTTGCGATTCCTGCTTTTTGACTGCTTCGGCAAACGTTTCATACTTGCCGAACATAATCGCGTGCGGATTGACAACCATCTTAATCTTGTCGCCGTTGTTGTAGCCGGAGAAGTTGCGAATGATAACCGTCATGTCATCATCAAAGCCCGCTACTTCCGCCGTTACGATAGCGTCCTTGTGGTACTCGTCAAGGTTTTTGATTATACCGCTAAGCACCATCTTAGGCGTTTGGGCAAGCGATTCTTTGTCGATAGCCAAGCCGCGCGGCAAAATATACATAGGCGTCTCGTTTTCCGCGGTTTTGAGTCCGTCCTGATTTTCAATAGACAGCTTGTTCTTGCCGCCGTTTGCAGCCGCAAACTTGTAGTTGTAAACGCCGTTAACGTTAAGCGCAGTACCGGTAGTGGTGTTGCCTGTTACAACGCGGTCGGAAATTATGCGCTCGCCGTCGATATTGAACAGCTGGATTTGGCTGGGATCGAGATAGACTTTAAGCGACTCGCCGCCGATGAACTCATAGTCGAGCGGGCGCGACATGATAACATTGTTTGCAAGTCCGGGTACGGACATGTACACCGCCTTAAAGCGCGGATAGTTGTCGAAGAATTCCGCAACGCCCTCGATGCAAACGTCGCCTTCCGTGCCCTCTGCTTTGAGCGCGGTGGGAGGAATACCGAGCGTGACCTTGTTATTTATAATCGACTTGTCGGTAATACGGTTGAGCAATCCCTCCGGAAGCTTTACGCAAACGTCGCCGAACATAATCGCAAGCGTGTTTTCCACAGCAACTGCCTGTGCCGGAATAAGGTTGTAATCGGGCACGCCCATAAGTGTAAGCTCGGTGGTGGCGTCGAACAAATGCGCATGCTCGGTAGCAAGGTACATTTTAAGCGTTTCGCCCTGCTCGAACGAATAACGTGCGTTTACACGCGCAATCGTGTAATCTTCCTTACCCTCTACGTTGAGGTAAAGTATAGTCTCGTTACCGAGGTTTTCGATAACGTCAACCGTGGACTCGATAACAGATTCGGGATGAGCGTCGATAAGCGCCTGCTCGTAACGAACGTCCTCGGGACGAATGCCCAAAAGCACGTCGCTGCCGACAATGGATTTATCCAAAATACGCTGTGCGCGGGACTTGGGTATCATTACCTTGTTGGTCTCGCCGATAAGCGCGTAAATATTGCCGTTTTCCTCAATAAGCTTGGCTTTGAATATATTCATTTGCGGCGAGCCGAGGAAGCACGCAACAAAGAGGTTGGCGGGATTGTCGTAAAGCGTTGTAGGGGTATCCACCTGCTGTACGATACCGTCCTTCATAACGACGATACGCGTACCCATCGTCATAGCCTCGGTCTGGTCGTGCGTTACGTAAATAAACGTTGTGGCAAGTCTGTGGTGAATCTTGGTGATCTCGGTACGCATTTGTACGCGCAGCTTTGCGTCAAGGTTGGAAAGCGGCTCGTCCAAAAGGAATACCTTAGGCTCGCGGACTATCGCACGACCGAGCGCGACACGCTGACGCTGACCGCCGGACAACGCCTTGGGGCGACGGCTCAAAAGGTGCTGTATGCCCAGTATGCTCGCGGCTTCCTGAACCTTTTCGTCAATAACCTTGGCGGGAACGTGACGAAGGCGCAAGCCGAACGCCATGTTATCGTAAACGGTCATGTGCGGATAAAGCGCGTAGTTTTGGAAAACCATCGCTATATCGCGGTCTTTCGGTTCTACGTCGTTTACCAAACGGTCGTCTATATAAAGCTCGCCGGACGAAATGTCCTCCAATCCCGCTATCATACGCAAAGTAGTGGACTTACCGCAACCGGACGGACCGACGAAAACGATAAATTCCTTATCGTCGATTTCGAGGTTGAAGTCGCTTACGGCACGAACGCCGCCGCTGTACACCTTGTAGATATGTCTTAAAGACAAACTTGCCATAATTTTCTCCTTATTGATTTTGTGGTTTTAATTATTATACACCATTACGCAAGCGATTTCAATATAATTTTGCATAAAAATACCCCGCCTTTTTGGCTAATTTAACCATTGCGGGGTTTATTAATAAAACAGTATGCGCTACTTACGCGAATACGACGACTTTTTGTAACGCATTGCGCGCATCAGCGACGGATAAAGAATAGAACACAAACCGCACATAACCGCGTCCTTAATGAACAACACCCCTACTGCTGGTACGCCGGAAATTACCGCCGCCCACGCATTGTTTAGATAATAGTACAATATAAGAATTTGGTACGTTACGCCTATTACGTAAATGGGTATGCAACCTATAAGCGCACATAAAAACACCTTGCCGCGACTCTGCCGCTTAATTCTTTTGCAGAGCGTCCCGCTGACAAACGCGCCTATCGGAAAGCCTATCAAATACCCGAACGACGGCATAAACACGTATTGCGGTCCCCCGCCCGCCGTGAATACCGGCAAGCCGAATAGCCCCATTGCTATATAAACGAGCACGGCAAGCGCGCCATCTCTGCCGCCAAGCACAAGTCCCGCAGTGATCACGAACACAGTCTGAAATGAAAGCTGAACCTGCGTAAACGGTATAGGCACGGAAATAAGCCCGCCTACTATAATAAGCGCGGTAAATATTGCGATATATACCAATCGTCTTGTAGACATAATATTTTAATTCGGAATTATGAATTCGGAATGCGGAATTATTTATTACTATTCTTATACTCAATCAATGCTTGCGCAAGTTGATCGGGACAAGACGTGCCGTTGCGGCATTGAACGCCTTTAAGCCGTGCAATAACCTCGTCTATATCCATGCCGATAGCAAGCTTAGCTACGCCCTGCGTGTTGCCCGCACAGCCGCGAATGAATTTAAGCTCGGTTATTTTGTTGTCCTTTACGTCAAACTGTATTTCCTGCGAACAAGTGCCGTGAGTTTTGTAAGAATACATAAGCTTTACGCTCCTTTTATTATGCTATTCAGTCAATCTGTCGTGCAACATAAGATATATGCTTGCGGCGTTCTTTTCCCAATTTTCGTGTATGTATTTGGCGGTGCGGTTGTTGGCAACCACAAACTTAAGCTCCAACAGCGTTGCCGACGGTTCCACCACGCGCAACCACACGGTGTACGTGCCGTCCTTATTCTTATAGTATGTATGCTTATATTCCTGACGGCGCTTATACGACATACGGTTTTCTTTTACGTAGTCGCTTATTTCCTGCCGCAAAGACTCGGGAATGCGCGAATAATAGTTGGCAAGGCACTCTCTGCCGTCGGGAGTCAACGAATACATCTTTTCCTTGCCGCGCTCGGCTTTGTGCAGAAAGTTGGACTTAGTCAGCTTATCGATTGTATCCATGCAATACAAAGGCATCATCCAACCGTTTTGCGCATAGCAAATGTTGATGATAGTATTGTAGTCGAGCGCAATGTCCATTTTGTCGAACACGAACAACACAATCAGTTTATTCAGAAGCTCTTCGTCGGACTGTTTCAATTCCCTCTCCGCATGGTTTTTGAGTGCCGTATTGTGTATTTTAACACATTATTATCAAAAAGTAAATACCTAAACAAGCTTTATCCCAATTTTTCTGTCAAAACTTTTATACGCGCCGTGTAATTTTCCACTTTTTCGCGCTCGGCGTCGATAAGCTTTTGCGGCGCCTTTTGGCAGAAGCCGGGATTATTCAGCTTGGACTGCGCCAGTTTAAGCTCGGACTTGCATTTTTCCAGTTCTTTTTCCAACCGCTCACGTTCCTTTTCGGTGTCCGAAAGCGGAACGAAAATCTTTATGCCGTCAAGCGCGATAAGCGCGCAGTTTTCTTGACTTCCATGCTTAACCTCAGCCGTCTTTGCAAGCGTAGGCAAATATTCGGTAAGCAAAGCACAAAGCGCCTCGTCGCCCTCGCAAAGCACGTCGGGCGTTTTTGCAACGGCTTGGTTGGTTTGTTTAAGATTACGCACCGCGCGAACGCAGTCTTTAATCCGCTCTGTAATCTTGATGTCGGCAGCATAGTCGCCGCGCTTCTTTTTGGGGAATTCGCTCAGCATAAGCTCCCCTTGCGCGTCGGGCAGGCTGTCGTAAATTTCGGTAGTGATAAACGGTATAATCGGGTGGACAAGCTTTAACAGCACTTCGAGCGCGTAACGGAGTACGCCTGCGGTGTTAAATGCGTTGTCGCCCTTTAACTGCACTTTGGCGAACTCGATATACCAGTCGCAGAACTCGTCCCAAATAAAGTTGTACAGCGCTTCCGCAGCGTGACCGACGTCGTATTTTTTCATAGCGTTGTTGACTTCGGCGATAAGATCGTTAAGCTTGCCGAACAGCCAGCCGTCCGCCGCCGTTGCGGCTTTGGGATTTTTTGCATAACCGTTTTGGCAAGCGTTCATGACGAACTTAGCCGCGTTGAACAGCTTGTTCATAAAGTTGCGGTAGCTGTTGAGCGACGCGCTCGAATAACACACGTCGCCGCCGCGCGCTATGCCGTTGACCAGCGAATAACGCAATGCGTCCGCGCCAACCGCTTGCACTACTTCCATAGGATCTACGCCGTTGCCGAGCGACTTGCTCATTTTGCGCCCCATCTCGTCGCGCACAAGCCCGTGGATATACACTTCCTTAAACGGCACTTCACCTGTAAATTTGAGCCCCGCAAATATCATGCGCGACACCCAGAATGTTATAATGTCGTACGCAGTAACCATCAAGTCGGTGGGATAATACTTTTTAAGGTCGTCGGTATTGTCCGGCCAACCGAGCGTGGAGAACGGCCACAGCGCCGAACTGAACCACGTGTCCAGCACGTCCTCGTCCTGCCTGAGCTTTCCACCGCAGTGCGGGCAAGTCGTAATATCCGTCTTGCTCGCCATTTCCTTGCCGCAACCGTCGCAGTAGTAAACGGGAATGCGGTGTCCCCACCAAAGCTGACGGGATATGCACCAATCGCGGATATTGTTCATCCAGTTGAAATACGTCTTTTCAAAACGCTTGGGAATAAATTTGATTTTACCCGTCTTTACCGCCTCGATAGCGGGCGCGGCAAGCTCGGTCATCTTTACAAACCACTGCTTGGACACCATGGGCTCAATCGTCTGCTTGCAACGGCTGCAATGCCCAACGTTGTGTGTGTAGTCCTCGATTTTTTCCATATAGCCTTGCGCCCGCAAATCGGCGACAATCGCTTCCCTCGCCTTTTCGCGCGTCATGCCTTGGTAAGCGTAGGCGTTTTCGTTCATCGTGCCATCGTCGTTCATGACGCGAATTACTTCCAAGTTGTGGCGCAAGCCTACCTCGAAGTCGTTGGGGTCGTGCGCGGGCGTAATCTTGACCGCGCCCGTGCCGAAGTCCGCTTCCACGTAATCGTCGTACACGATGGGGATTTCGCGCCCGACGAGCGGCAAAACAATGAGCTTACCTTCCATTCCGGCGTAACGCTCGTCCTTGGGACTGACCGCCACCGCCGTGTCGCCCAACATCGTTTCGGGGCGCGTGGTCGCTACCGTTATATAACCGCTTCCGTCCTTAAACGGATATTTTATATGCCAAAGGTGCGACGGCTCGCTGGTATAGTCCACCTCAACGTCTGATATGGCGGTTTTGCATCCAGGGCACCAGTTGGTTATTCTGTCACCGCGGTAAATATACCCTTGCTCGTACAGCGAAACAAAAACTTCGCGTACGGCTTTACTGCACTTTTCGTCCATAGTGAACGCCATTCTCGACCAATCAAGGCTAAACCCCATGGTTTTTTGCTGTTCGACTATGCGATTGCCGTACTTTTCCTTCCACGCCCAAGCGCGTTGCAAAAATCCGTCGCGCCCGACAGCGGCTTTACTTAATCCTTCCTCGCGCATGGCTTCCACAACCTTTACCTCGGTAGCTATCGAGGCATGGTCGTAGCCGGGCACCCACAGCGTTTCGTAGCCCTTCATGCGCTTATACCGCACTATCGCGTCGGGAATAGTCATGTTCATCGCGTGCCCCATGTGCAACTGCCCCGTAATATTGGGCGGCGGCAACGCTATGGAAAATTTCTTTTTTGCCTTACCTTGGCGCGGCTGAAAACAACCGTTGTCCAACCAACGCTTGTATATGCGCGACTCAAAACCTTGCGGATTGTACGTTTTATCCATTGTTCATTGCTCCTACTTTCCTTTATATGGCATTTTATCACAATGCAAATAAAATAGCAACCTTATTTAATTCGGAATTAGGAATTCGGAATACGGAATTTAGGATTTGCGCTAACGCGCCCTTATATAATAGTGAATAATGTCGGACTGCGGCTTCGCCGCCCTTATTAAATATAAAATTTTTCCGATATTCTTATCTATTCAATCTTATCTCTTATTTATTCAATTAGGCGCTTGCGCCGCTCAATAATTCTTAATTCTGCATTCTTAATTCTTAATTATTCTAAATCTCTACCCTGCCCAACAAATAATCGACGGTGACGTCAAAATAATCGGCAATACGCCACAGCGATTGCAAATCGGGCTCGATTTTTGCAGTCTCCCAATACGACACCTTGCGTTGCGTGGTGCCTATCGCGGTAGCAAAATCATTTTGAGTCAACCGATGCTGCTCGCGCAATTCTTTGACTATCTTTGAAAATTGAATTTCCATTAAAATTATTATAGACAGAAACTATCTAAATTGCTTGACTTAGACAATTTTTGTCTATATACTGTAAATATCAACAATTAAGGAGAAATTTATGAAAAGCACCAAAAGCACTCTCTGTAAATTATGCGCCGCGCTGTTGGCAACCGTAAGCTGCGGTACGCTGTTTGCGGCATGCGGCAACGGCGACGAAACGCCCGCCCAACACAAGCATAATTATACTACAACGTGGACGTCCGACAATAACGATCATTGGCACGAATGTAAAAATTCGGGCTGTGACGAAAAGGAAAAGGACAAAGCGCCGCACGACTGGAACGACGGACAAATAACTACGGAAGCAACGGCAAACGCAACCGGCGTAAAAACCTATACTTGCAAGGTATGCGACAAAACCAAAACCGAGTCCGTGGAATACGTCGCTCCCCTAACCGAAAGCACAGACTTTGCCGCGCTCGTTTCGGACAAAGTGACGGAAGCAGAGTGGAAAGCAGCGTTTGCGGAAGCAGCGTTTAGTAACGTCACTATAAAGCACCGTGACAATGGATATGACAGGCAAGAAATACTTAATATAGATAAAACTGCGGAAAGAGATAATAGAAAATTATCATCCTTCCGAAAAGAAGACGACCAATGGGTGGAACGTATTCCGGTTGAGCCTTCGTTTTGGAGCGTTGAAAACAATGCGATGACATGCTATGAATACGATTATGAAAATCAGGATTTTAACACGGTCTATAAGTATATAATATCATTAGAAAATTTAGATGAAAATATGCAAGACATGGTAGACTGGATGACTACGTACAAAATGGCTTGTCCCGACTTTGGCAAGTTTTATAACAGCTTTACCTATGACGATACGTTACACGCATACGTTTGCACAAGCACGCTCACAACAAACGGAATGTTTGAAGACTGGGAAAAGAATTATACCGATATTACTATAAAAATCGTGTCGGGGCGGCTTGCTTACGTATCCGTATACGGTTTTAACGTAGAGTATGACAGCACCACCGAGAGCTTTGTACCGACAGACAAAGATTCAGCTTCTACCGAGTTGTTTATATACGACTACGGGACGACGCGAGTGACAATGCCGACAAATGCAATAGATTACCCCGAAGAGGAAGAAGGGCCGAACGAGGAATAAACGTTAATTAAAGTATTACAAAAAGCAAGAGCGCAAATACAGCGTTCTTGTTTTTTTTGCCGTATTTTAATTCCGAATTCCGAATTCATAATTCCGAATTAATTATACACTCACTCCCCCACAAAAACCCGCATAGACTGGGGTATACCATATCTTAGGAGGACTTATGAAAAAACTCACCGCAATCCTTACCGCGCTAATGCTGATGGTTTGCCCGCTCGCCCTTATCGGCTGCAAGGACGACGGCAAAACCACCGTCAAGCTGTGCGAGGTAACACACTCCATCTTTTACGCTCCGTTGTACATAGCTCAAAATAACGGCTACTTTGACGACGAGGGTATCGACCTCAAACTGAGCAACGGCGGCGGCGCAGACAAGGTTATGACCGCAGTCATTTCCGGCTCCGCAGACATCGGACTTATGGGTCCCGAAGCTACCATTTACTGCCACGTAGAGGGTCAGCGCGACTACCCCGTAATCTTCGGTCAACTTACCCGCTGCGACGGCTCCTTCCTTGTAGGGCGCAATCCCGAACCCGACTTCGATTGGAAAAACCTCGAGGGCAAGCACATTCTCGCAGGACGCCCCGGCGGCGTACCCGCTATGACGCTGCAATGGGTGCTCAACCAAAACGGTGTAAATACCGACACGCCCAACTTTGACACCTCGGTCGCGTTCGACGCCATGGTCGGCACGTTCGACACCGACAACACCGTCGACTACACCACTATGTTCGAGCCCACCGCGTCCGAATTCGTCGCGCTCGGAAAGGGCTATATCGTAGCATCCGTCGGCAAAGATTCGGGCGAAGTGCCTTACACCGCATTTTCGGCACAAAAGTCGTGGCTTAATAAGAACAACGACACAGCAAAAGCGTTTCTGCGCGCAGTGCTTCGCGGCTATCAGTATATGACCGAAAACACGCCCGAAACTGTGGCGAAATCGCTTGTAAAATCCTTCCCCGGCACGAGCGAAGAGTCCGCCGCCGCGGCAGTAAAAAGCTATCTTGCAATCGACGCGTGGTCGCACACGCCCGTAATGGCGGCGTCGGCGTTCAATCGCCTTCAAGACATTATGGAAAACGCAGGCACGCTCGGTAGCCGCGCCGACTACAATCTTGCCGTAGACAACACCATTGCCAACCAGCTTGTCGACGAGCTGAAAATATAGAACACAGGTGACCCGCCATGGCTTTACTTGACATCAATCACGTAGATATAATCTATCAGACAGAAAAAAGCGAAACCGAGGCGGTACGCGACCTGTCCCTATCGATCGACGAGGGCGAGTTTATCGCCCTTGTCGGACCGTCGGGGTGCGGAAAAACCACTCTGCTTTCTATGATAGCGGGACTGATGCCGCCCACAGACGGCACGATAACCATAGACGGTCAGCCTGTTGTGGCGAGCTCGGGCAACGTCGGATATATGCTTCAACGCGACAACCTGTTCGAGTGGCGCACTATCGAGCAAAACGTAATGCTCGGATTGTCCGTACAAAAAAAGCTCACGCCCGAAGCAAATCAATATGCAATAAGCATGCTCGACAAGTACGGACTGGGCGAATTTAAGTCCGCCTACCCCACCGAGCTGTCGGGCGGTATGCGCCAGCGCGCGGCGCTAATTCGCACGCTCGCGTTCAAGCCGCGCCTGCTGCTATTGGACGAACCGTTTTCAGCCGTCGACTTTCAAACGCGAATGACGGTATGCGACGACGTTCACTCGATAATCAAAAACGAAAACAAAACAGCGCTGCTCGTAACCCACGACATTTCCGAAGCGGTGTCCATGGCGGACAGAATTGTCGTGCTGACCAAGCGCCCCGCAACCGTCAAAACGGTGTTTACCATAGATATAGACGCGCCCACACCGCTACGGCGCCGCGAAAGTCCTAAATTCTCATACTGGTTCGACCGCGTATGGAAGGAGGTATCGCTATGACGGACGAAAACAGAAACCGCATTACCGGCAAACAAGTGCTGCTTGACGCCGTTACGTTGGCAAAGGACGCGGGCGTATTCATTTACGACCTCGGCAAGGCCGTAATCGTCAAAATAAAAAGCATCGTCGTCACCGCCGACAAAGAAAAAACAGACGAAAAAGCGAACGACAACGTCAAGCACGACTAACGCTTTAAGGAGCCTAACATGAAGATAAAAAACCGTTTACCTTGCCTTATGCCGCGCGTCAAAACTCCGCGCCAAAAGTATTTGGCAAAACGCCGAAACGACAAAATTACCACGATATTATTGCAAATAGGCTTGCTGGTTGCCGTGATAGGCATTTGGGAGCTGGCGGCACGGCTGGACTGGATAGACCCGTTTATAACCTCTTGCCCGTCACGAATAGTGTCTGTGCTGGGCACGATAGAAACCGCCGAGCTGTTTGTGCATATCGCATACACTCTGATAGAATGCATAATCGGCTTTATTGCGGCAAGCACGCTGGGCATACTGATAGCAGTGCTGCTGTGGCGGTTTGTCAAACTGCGCAGAGTGCTAGAACCGTATATCGTAGTGCTCAACGCCCTGCCCAAAATCGCACTCGGCCCGATTATAATTATATGGGTGGGCGCGGGCGCGCAAGCGATTGTGGTAATGACGATACTTATTTGTATAATCGTTACCGTAATAAGCGTGCTAAGCGCGTTTATGGCTGTGGACGAAGGCAAAATACTTTTAATGCGGTCTATGGGCGCGACGCGGCTTCAAATACTTTTTAAGCTGATACTGCCCGCCAACGTTCCCGCGCTTGTAAATATGCTGAAAATAAACGTCGGCCTAGCGTGGGTCGGCACCATTATGGGCGAATATCTTGTATCCACGGCGGGACTGGGGTATCTGATTATCTACGGCAGTCAAGTATTCAAAATGGACCTTGTTATGGCAAGCACGGTTATACTGTGTATACTCGCAACCGTAATGTATCTCGCCGTCGCAGGCGTGGAAAAACTCACAAAAAAGAAATATAAAATCGATTAAAAGACAATTACAAAAAATTACAAAAAGCCCTCGACAATTTGTTAGAGGGCTTTTAACTGCAAATTCAAGTAAGATAAATTGTAATTTATTGTACAATCATTATAAAAACATTTATGCCATTAAAAAAAGATTTTTATTGGTTTTCAATGCTTCTTGTAAAGCTTCTTGTACGGTTTTACAAAGCCCTAATTGTTGCAATTCTTTTAAAAGCTTTTCCGTATCATCTACTAATACACAACAAGAACCCAATGTGATTTTTACCAGAGGAGAAAGCTGTTGTGCTTCATAAGTCTCATCATCTTCGGCTGAAGAGAGTTTTGCAATCTTTTTACAAGATTTTAACTGTTTCGCAATATTTCTTTTACAATAATCTATTACTGTTAATACTGCTTCATGTTCTTCTCTTGTTGTTTCGGGCATTTGATATCCATGCGCCATTAAACCGCATTTTGCTTGAATTCCATTCAATTTGCGAAGTAAAATTGCTTGTTCTTCATTGTCCACAAGATATATTTTTACCATTGTTCATCCTCCGTAACTGAGTAGTTAAATTACTGTTTTTCGCTCATAGCTTTCAGTTTGTCTTTCAAAATCGAATACGCCTCGTCGGAATCGTCCGTATCCCATACCGCCTTTTCCATCGGACATGTGTCCGTTCCCGCGCGGTTAATTATCCGCTCGGTAAGCGTTTCGTATTCGTATGCTATGCCGTAAAGCTCGAGAACGCTTTTTGCGCTTCGGGACAGAGTTTTGGCGTAAACGTTTTTTATGCCGCACTTGACAAACAGCAGCGCCGCCGCCTTGCCGACAACGACGTCGGCAACCGAATATCCGGATAGGTCTACGCCGTTTGCGATAAAGTTCATCATGGGCGCAATTCCCCTGCTTTCACTGTACAGGCATTCGCCGCATTTACACAAGCAAATGGTATGCCCCGAAAGATTGTTTTTTGCGATTTGTAAATCCGTCATTTTTATCCCTTACTTTTCAAACTCATTTGCAACGTTCTTTAACAAATCGCGTATAGGCAAATGCTGCGGGCAAGCTTTTTCGCATTTGCCGCACTTTATGCAATCCGATGCCCTGCCTTTGTTCTTTGTATGTACTTCATCGTAATAATAATTCGTATTCCAGTCGTGGTAAATGTTTTTGGTGTTCATGCACACAAACAAATCGGGTATGGAAATCTTTTTCGGACAACCGTCAATGCAGTAACGGCAAGCGGTACAAGCAATCAAGTTCATACCCTTAAACACAGCGCACACATTTTGAACGGCTTGCATTTCCCTTTCGTCAAGCGGTTTAAAGTCTTTCATATTCGATATATTGTCTTGCATTTGCGCCAAATCGCTCATTCCCGACAATACCATAAACACACCATTACAACCCGCAGCAAAGCGTATGGCATAGCTTGCCGTGCTTGCGTTGCCGAGCTGAGAAAAACATTTTTTCGCGCTTTCGGGTAGGTTGACAAGGTTGCCGCCCTTAACCGGCTCCATTACTATGACGGGCTTGTTGTGCTTGTTGCAAACTTCTAGGCACTTGCGCGACTGCACGGCGGGATCGTCGTAGTCAACGTAATTGAGCTGTATTTGCACGACCTCGACTTGCGGGTACTCGGTAAGTATTTGATCCAACACTTCCGCAGTGTCGTGGAACGAAATGCCGAAGTGTTTTATCTTACCTTCCGCCTTAAATTCAAGAGCCTGTTCATACGCGCGGCACTTTTTGAAATGCGAAAAAATTTCTTTGCTCTGCGCGTGCATAAGATAGAAATCAAAGTAATCGACACCGCAAAGCTTTAACTGCCTTTCAAAGAACGGGCGCACGTCATCCTCTGTCTTGAAATACGGTTGCGTCAGCTTATTTGTAAGTATGTACTTATCGCGCGGATAACGCTTTACAAGGCAGTCGCGGAGTGCCGTTTCGCTTTTGCCCTGCAAATATCCATGCGCTGTATCGAAATAATTAAAGCCGTTTTGTATAAACGCATCAATCATTTTGTTGAATTCGGCGTAATCTACGTCGTTACCCTTCATCGGCAAACGCATACAGCCGAACCCGAAATTTTTATGTACTTCGTTAAACATATCAATCACCTCACTTGCTATGATATACCATGGTTATTTTTTAGACGTTCGCGACTATGTAACTATTTACACAGCTCTTTTGCTTGTTTGCCGGTAATATAATTTATATCAAATTTGATTATTACAAATGCGTCTTTGCTTTTGTCAATCTCGCGTTGCAATTCGGTATCGTGACGCGGGTAATACTTTTCGCCTAATTCTTTAATAGCGGACAGCGTTTCCTCTTTATTTTCAATTATTTTGACGGTACCGAAGGCTATAACGCTTTTGTAAAACGTAGTGTACTTTTCGGGCTGTACTTCGTCTTTGTCTATAATACAAAACGTTGCTTTGTCGCAATTTTTTATCGCGTCGATTTTGTGCCCGACTTTTGCGCTGTGAAAGTAAATCTTTCCGTCCGAGTAAACGTAGCTTAACGGCACGGCATACGGATAACCGTCCTCATCTATAACCGATAAAACACCCGCCGTATTCGTTAGCAAAAGGCGTTCGATTTCTTGCCTATCCAATTCCTGTTTAAATCTTCTCATCTTTCGGAACATCGTACTTTTCTCACGATTACAAAACACTCTCACAGTGGCTTAGTATAATTATACCATGGCTCATAATATTTTTCAAGCAAAAGAAACGGCACTTGCTAAATAACAAGTGCCGTATGCGTTTAATGCGATTTACACACTTTGGTTTTGATTCGGCGGGCTTTTCTTTTGACTTTGGTTTTTACTCGCGTGCGTATCAAGAACCAACCGTTACAAGCGATATACAGCATTCCTATCGCGCCGGTTATCGGATAAAGCATATTCACCACCGACGTAAAGCCGAGCGCGCCCACGGCCAGTCCGCCGACAAGCACTATGCCTGCGGATATTAATTTGTTCTTGACAAAGCCGTGAATATAGTCGTACACCGACTTGAACGCCGACAGCATTGTTGTGAATATCGAAGCGGCTATCACCGGCAAGCTTATCATATACATTACCCTGCCGCTTTTAAGTGCAATCAATAGCATAGGCATATCGGCGTGCGCCGCCGCGCACGATTGCAATGCGCCCATTATGCACACCAACAATCCCGCTATTATCAGCGCGGCTATCGCGGACGATAACAGTATTTCTCGCGGGGAAAGCTTATGCACGGTTGTCAGTACCCCGCCGCCCAATATCATGTTCATTGCCACATACAAAATTATGCTGTACGCGTTGATGCTACCGCCCTGCGCTTTTAGAGGAAAGTCTATTGCCGACAATGTGCACGCGCACAAAAATGCTATCATTATCGGCACAAGCACGGCGTTCGCCTTGATAACGCCTTTCAGCCCTTTTACCGCTATCCACGCGCACAACAGCCCCAAAATTATGGACGTTAGCGGGCGGATATTGATAAACTCGGCGGCAAGGCTGTCGGTAGCCGCAAGCATTGCGCCAAGCACCGTAACCGAATTGAACAGCATAAACACGTCGGCTATCGGGCGCACCTTGCCGAACACCGCGCCGTTGACCTCGCCCATGTCCGTCTTTTGCACCCGTCGCCCGACAAACAAAAACAGCACAGAGCAACCGAATACCATTGCGCCGGCAATTAGCGCGATAAACACGTTAGGCACCGCACCGAAAAAGGTTACTACTTCCCTACCCGACGCGAACCCCGCGCCGATAACCGTGCCCACTATCAGCATCGATACCGATATAGAACGCAAAAACGACTTGAACATACTTTATTTTATAATTCGGAATTCGGAATTATGAATTCGGAATTATAAAATAAAAGCACCGTCGTTTTTACATGACAGCACTTTTTAATGTAGTAATTTATAGTTATTTTTTGCCCTTAATCGCTTGATACAGCGGGTCGTCTGAAAAGTCGCGGTAATGATTGTCCACCGTGCCGCCAAGCGTTTCTATGGCGTTACGGATTTCCAAAAACTGGGCATAGTCGCAATCGTCCAACAGCTTGTACAGGTCGGCGCAAGCGCGGTCGTCGCCGTACCTGCCTATAAGCGCCGCCACGTATGCGATATTGGGATCGGACGCCAAAAGCGTGCGAAGCAGCGCGAGTATTCTGTCGTCGCCTGCGTCGCAGAACGTGAGCGGCTCGGCGTACATTTCCAGCTTGCCTATGTCGTCGGTGTTTTGAACGCGTTTAAGCAGTTCCTCTTTAACGCTATCTGCGCGGTCGCACAGCGCCTCTATACATTCTTCCTTTACGCAAGCGTCGATATCGCGCTCCACCATGTCCATATAAAACTTGTCGCTAGCGCCGCCCAATTCGTTAATAAGGCTGAGCAACACAAGCAAAAGCTTTTCGTCGGTCGCCGTATTGGCAAGCTCGATAAGGTCGTCAAGCAATTCCGGCTCGGTCGCTATTCTGTCGAACAGCAGCGAGTTGGGGTTATTGTCGCCCACACACGAACCCTTTAATATATCTATCAAATCTTCGGTGGGAATGCGATTGAAAAACTCGCTCGGCGATATGCCGCCTATTACGTCCTGCGGCGAGGTCGCCCACTCGTGATAAATCTTATCGAGGTCGCGCGCAAAATCGTCGGGCGAATCGTATTCGGACTCGTGCGCGTTGTAATACTTGTCGGCATAGTTTTCAAAAAGCTTATCAAAGTCGATAAAGTATTTTTCGTTGTTTTCCATAGTAACCACCTTTACGGATATTTTGTTTAATTTGTTACGGCTTGGGTAAAACCGCCGCCAGCATTTTGTACGCCGCATTGGCCTGAGCTTTTGTTTCGTAGCCCAGCGCAAAATGCACGCGCTCGTCAATATCTTTGTTGTTGTAATTGAATTTGGCTTTTACAGTGCGCCACAAAAAGTTTGCCATGTCGCGGTCCGTGAACCCTGCACCCAACACAAGCTGCCGTATTTTTTGATAGTATTCAAGTAAAAACGGCAACGCCTTGCGGCAGCACATAAGCGTCAATGCGTACGCGATGTAATACCCCTCGTTACAATCTTCGCCCGCTTTTGGCACCGTTTCGCCCGATATCGGACAAAACGACAGCTCGGTCAAAAAGTCGGTCTTGCCTTTTGCCGCGCCCAGCAGCTTGCCGAGTATAACCGCCTTTACAAGCTCCTCCACGTACGGCGACACAAGCGCGTTGCGCATTTGCGTTTCCAGCCGTCTGTCGTTTGCAAGTATATTTAGCGTTTGGAACATCACCTTTACTATGCTGCGCGTGTGGCGGAATTCAAGCGTCAAAAACACTTCCAATCCGTACGTAAACGCCTCGCTCTCTATTATCTCGTTGCTTGCCGTAAACAAGTCCGAATGAACAAGTGCAATCATATTGTCCACAAGCATGCCCAATACATTTTGCGGTGTTTCATCCTCAAGCGGCATTTGGTCCACACCAGCCTTAGCCATAAGGTAGTAATACTGCGCGTTAAAATCGTCGTACTGTATGCGAGATAATGTTTTAAGCTCTTTTATAGCAGCATCCCTATCGCCCGAATTGTACAGCATTTGCGCGTACACCGAGCGCAAATCGAACGAGTTGAACTCGTCAATATAATCCTCGATAAGGTTTATCGCATCATCCTTGGTGCAATACTTTACGGCGAACCTAAGCGCCTTGTACACGTGGTCGGAATCGACGTAATCGGCTACGTCTATGCGTTTGAGCGCGTCGGGAATTTTTTCGCACTCACCCGTAATCTCATACAGCGAGCATTGAAGCGTACCCGCAAGCGCACCGTTGGGCACTACCGCAAAAGCGCGGTCTAACGCCGATTGCGCCTCGCCGTACCTATTCATATCCACCATTATATTAGACCGTACACATTCCGCGCAATAGTACAACCTGCCCGTACTGCGGTCTATTTCGTCCAATGCTTGAAGCGCCTTTTCGTATTCGCCTTTTACGCAACAGCTTTGCGCATTACGAAGCGATATCTTTGCCGAAAGGTCGGAAGGACGGTCGTCGGTCGCAGACAAAAAGTCGTCATCGTCATCACTCGCGTCGTTATGTTCTTCCTCGCCGCGTACAAGCTGCATCATCATATCGAACATTTCGCTCGGGCTGATAATTTCCTCGGGCGGTTCGTCGTTTTTAAGGCGAATAATCTTGCCGTCGGGCGAAGCGTCCTTATCCGCTTTTTCGCCGATGTTACCGCCCTTGAACCTGATTACCTTGGACTGTATAGGCGGTTTTTGCTCGGCGGTATTAGCAGGCTGCGCTATCTGTTCACCATCCTCGTCTATGCCGATAAAAGCGTCGTCGGCTATCTCACCGTAATCTGCCGGCACAAACATACCGTCCAAGTCAATGTACATACTGTCGTCGTTGAATATATCAAGTCCGTATTCGGACAGCTCGGCGGCAATATACTTTACGTCATAGCCGCGCCGCGATATAAACTCGCTCACCTCGGCAATGGAATTGGGGTCATGACGGAGTATAGCCACGGCAAGCAAATTGCGGTATGTATTGCGACTGTCGGGATGCGTAATAAGATGCATCATAAACTCGCGAAATGCAAGCGGAAGTAATTCCCTATCCTCGCTGTCCTGAGTCATCAAAAAATACAGCACACCCATTGCCGAATGAAAATCCGGGTTGCTTTTTGCTTCCGAAAATTTGAGAAGTTGATCGATTGCACCCTCGTAATCGCCGCTTTCCAAGCAATCGGCAAACTCGCGTTTATATAGCGCAATCGCGCCGTTTGTGTTAAACTTTTTAATCAATCGCTTGTTGTCTCGTCGGGTTCTTGTTTATCGGCTTGTTCCGCTTCTGCTGCTTGCGGTTCGGCTACTTGCGGTTCGTCGTTTTCCTCACCTTCGCGCATAATTTGCTCATGCTCGCGCTGCAACCGTTCCAAGTCCTCACGGCGGAACGTAGGCGTAAGCGGCGTTATAGACGTACCCTCGTCAATAGACTTTCTGCGCTTTTTGGGATTTTTGTATGCGGTGGGCTGCTTCTTTTTGGCGCGCTCGGGTTCGGACAGTTCGTCGCGCTCACGCTTGCTGTATACAGCCGCCGGCTTGTCCGAAACCTTGTCGTACAAAAACTTTTCGTAGCAAAAGTGACAAAACAGCGAAATCACTATCGTGCTGAACGAAAAGCCGATAAACACGTATATCAGCACTAAAAACATGGTTATGCCCGGGATAAACATCAGGTATACCGGTGCAAGGCCTATGCCTATAAATATTACCGATTGAAGGAATGCGCCGAAAACAAACAATGCCGAGTTGCGTATAAGCACCGTAGGACGCATTTTGAACGCAGCGTTTTGTGTCATAAAGAATGACGCGAAAATAATCGTAAACACGAGCAGTATTATCGATATCGTTATCATCACGGCTTTGTACGCAACAGGCATATGGAATGCGTCAAAGTACCCAAACGAAAATACAACCAGCAACAGCACCAGCCCGAAAAGCAAACCAATAAACACCGCACCGAGCCAGCATTTTTTTATGCCGCGGAAAAAGTCCTTGATAGTGCTTGTAGGCTCCTGCCAAATAAGCTTGCGTACAACATACAAGTTGCCTGCAACGCCAAGCGCAAATACGCCGATGCACGGAATTAAAATAAGATATTCGGTAATGCTGTACGTAAAGTCGCTTATTACGCCGAGTGTTACCGCATTGGACACCACCGGATAGCCTATACCCAAGTTGGACGAATACGGTATAAATCCCGCCGCGACCGAGGAGTTTAAGTAAAACAACAGCATGATAGCTATAGCCGGCAATGCAAACAGCAACGTCAATAAATTAAGCAAAACAGTCGTGCCGAATCGGCCGAAAAATATATTCTTGAACATTGCCCACTTGGACATATTAAGCTGCTCGGGCGTGATGTCGGGTCTATCCTCGTTGCCGAACATCATCTTGTGGACAATGCCCTTTCTTTTGGTTTTTTCCGCTTTTGCCATATAATCTCCTATTTACGCCTTATAAGACTCTATTAGTTTAATAAAAAGCTCGGTGCCTGTAAGCAGCGCCCTTTCGTCGAACGAAAAGGTTTTGCTGTGTAACGGCGAGGTATGTCCGTCCGTCTTTGTTCCCAGCCATACCATACACCCCGTCGTGTTTTCCAAAAAGTTAGAGAAGTCCTCGGCGGTATTGCGCGGCGGCACTTCCACGCATTTTTCGCCCATAAGACTACGCACCCTATCCACCGCAAGCGCGTGGTTGATAAGCGTCGGGTAAACCGCTTGTGTGACGATTGTATGCGAAGTGCCGTTTACTTCGTCCGCTTGTAACGCCGCGCGCTCGACGGCTATCATAAAGCTTTCGCAAGCCGATTGGTCGTAAAACCTTACGGTGTATTCCTGCTTGCATCGGTCCGAAATTATGTTGCGGGCATAACCGCCCGTCATCTTGCCGAGGTTTAGTTGAAGGCCGTGCTGTTTGGCCAGCTTGTAAGCCTCCGACGCTACGTATATAGAAGACCGCACCGCGTCGGCACAACACTCGGGATTTGCACAATGCCCCGATTTGCCGACGTAGTCAATATCGAACTCGCAGCAGCCGGCGAACATTGCGCCGTAGCAATATCCCACCTTGCCCTGTTCGAGCTCCGGGCAAAGGTGCAACGCGTACACCTCCGACACGCCGTCCAGCACACCGTTTTCTATCATTACGGTACTGCCGCCTGCCACTTCCTCGTCGAACTGAAATATGAATCTAAGCGGCACGTCGCTCTTGCCGCCCACTATCCTTGCAACGTTGAGCAAATTAGCGGTGTGCCCGTCGTGCCCGCAAGCGTGCATAACGCCGTCCGCCGCGCAATCGCCCATTCCCGTCGCTTGTACGTCCTCGGTAATCGGTAACGCATCAATATCCGCACGGAACGCCAGCCTTTTGTTTCCACGCCCTACGTCGCAGTACACACCTGTGCCTATCGTCTTAGGCTTGTACCCGAAGCGTTTCAACTCCTCCACTATAAATGCGGACGTGTTGTATTCCGCGCCCGATAGCTCAGCCATTGCGTGCAGCTTGCGCCGCGTTGCCGTAAGATACTGTAAAGACTGCTCGTCCATATTACCAGTATACCACCTTTACGTTACGTTTTCAAGTAAATATTGCCGATTTTTAAAAATTACAAAATCATTACACATGTTTATTACTTGACTTTTAAGGGTGTATTTTGATAAGATAAATGCGGAGGCAATTATGTATAAAAACATCGCCGTTGTGGGCGCTACCGGGCTTGTCGGGCGCACCATGCTGGAAGTATTGGAACAACGTAAATTCCCTGTCAAAGACCTAACGCTTTTCGCCTCGGCAAAGAGCGCGGGAAAGAACGTCGAATTTATGGGCAAAAGCTACACCGTGCAAGAGCTTACCGAGCAAAACGTGAAAAACTGCAATGCACAAATCGCGTTGTTTTCTGCCGGCGGCGAAGTATCAAAAATCTTTACTCCGCTGTTTGCGCAAAACGGCTGCGTAGTTATAGATAACTCGTCGCAATGGCGTATGGATAAATCGGTGCCGCTTGTCGTGCCCGAAGTCAATCCGCAAGCGGCGTTCAATCACCACGGAATAATAGCCAACCCCAACTGCTCCACCATTCAAGCGGTTGTTGCGTTGAAGCCGCTGCACGACGCGTTCAAGATAAAACGCATAGTTTATTCTACATACCAAGCGGTGTCGGGCGCAGGCAAAGCCGGCTTACTCGATCTTGCCGAAGGCGAAAAAGGCACGGAACCCAAAAAGTTCCCGCATGCAATAGCACACAACATTCTTCCGCACATAGACGTATTTACGGAAAACGGCTACACCAAGGAAGAATTGAAAATGATAAACGAAACGCGCAAAATTTTGTGCGACGATACTTTGCGCATAACCGCAACCACCGCGCGCGTGCCCGTTTACTACGGCCACAGCGAAAGCATTAACATAGAGTTTGAAAAGTCGGTAACGCGCGAGAGCGCGCTTAAAGTGCTTAGTAGTGCAAAAGGCGTTATTGTTTGCGACGACACGCAAAATAACGTCTACCCTATGCCGATTGACGCGGAAGGGCGCGACGAGGTTTTTGTCGGGCGTGTGCGCCAAGACGATTCGGTGGAAAGCGGGCTCAACATTTGGGTAGTAGCCGACAACATCCGCAAGGGTGCGGCAACCAACGCCGTGCAAATAGCCGAGCTTTTGCTTAAAGGCGAATAATAACATTTAACACTACATACTGATTACAGAGGTAAAATTATGGCGCTGTTTACAGGAGTGGGCGCGGCAATGGTAACACCGTTCGGCAAGGACACCATAGATTACGCCGTACTCGACAAATACATAGAACACTTGATATCGGGCGGCGTGTCCGCGCTTCTCCCCTTCGGCACGACCGGCGAGCCTGCTACGGCTTCCGCGGCCGAGTACGAAAAAGCTACTTCGTTTATTATAGCGCACGCCAACAAACGCGTACCCGTAATCGTGGGTGCCGGCAGCAACAGCACAGCCACAGCCTACGACCACGCTTGCACAGCAAAACGCTTGGGTGCCGACGGCGTGCTTGTAGTTACCCCCTACTACAACAAATGCACACAGCGCGGCATTGTAGAACATTACAAAGCAGTAGCCAAAGCAGGCATTCCGATAATAGCGTACAACGTTCCGTCGCGCACGGGCGTAAATATTTTGCCCGCAACGGTCGAAGAGCTTGCCGCGATAGACGGCGTTGTCGGCATAAAGGAAGCTTGCGGCAATATCGAGCAATTCCAAAACACCGCCAAGGTGTGCGCCCAAACAGGCTTAGCAATGTACAGCGGCGACGACGGTATAACCGCCACCGCTATGCTTATGGGCTGCAAGGGCGTTATTTCGGTTGCGGCAAACCCCGCGCCGCAGATGATGAGCGAGCTGTGCGCACTGTGCCTGAAAAACAAATTCACCGAAGCGCAAGCGTTGCAATTTAAGCTGAACGATTTTATTTCCGCGCTGTTTTGCGAGGTCAACCCTATTCCCGTCAAAAAGGCTATGCAGCTTATCGGATTCGAAGTGGGCGCCCCTCGCCTGCCGCTTACCGAGCTCGAACCGAACCACGTCGAGCTTTTGAAATCGACTATGCGCGAATTGGAGTTGATATAATGAAAAAAGCGTTTATTTTCGGCATTGACGGAAGAATGGGAAAAATGCTCGTGCAAAGCGCGGCAGATTACGGCTATACAGTCGTCGGCGGGTTTGACAAGACCCCGCGTGGCGGCGACATACCTGTATACAACGACACGAACGATATAAAAGTCGATTTCGACGTTATAATAGATTTTTCCAATCCGTACTTGCTATCACCCATTATCGGACTTACCGAGCGCGTACGCAAGCCCGTGGTAATCGCAACAACAGGCTATAACGCCAGCGAGTTGCATGCTATAGGGTTGCTGGCGCAAAGAGTGCCCGTATTCCGTTCGGGAAACATGAGCCTCGGCATTGCCGCGACTAAGGCGGCGGCGGTTGCCGCAAAAGCCGTACTCGGCGATACATTCGATATAGAGATAGTGGAAAAGCACCACAATCAAAAGCTGGACAATCCGTCGGGCACGGCACTATTGCTTGCCGACGCACTCTCCTCCCGCGACAATCAAGTGATAAACCGCGAGGGCAAGCGCACCCACGGCGAAGTTGGTATCACTTCTGTGCGCGGCGGCGGTGTTGTCGGCGAACATGAAATAGGTTTTTACGGCGAGGACGAAATAGTAACGATATCGCACTCGGCGCGCTCCCGCAAGCTGTTTGCCGCAGGCGCGTACAAGGCGGCGGACTTCCTTTTGTCGGCAAAGCCAGGACTGTACGATATGGACGACCTTGTAAAAACACTTTTGTAATCCCTAATTAGTTTGCATACAAAAACACGGACGGCGTTATACCGTCCGTGTTTTTAATTTCAATAGATTTAAAACTTAATATCAAGCTGCACAACCTTGTTTGCCGCAAGCTTTAAGCCGATAAGCAAACCGCGCAGGTCGTCGAACTTTTGCGCGTCCACCTTTTTGGGCGGCTTTGCCGTTTTGGGCAGCTGCACGTCTATGGTCGTAGCGCGTTTGGCTTTCAGCTTTACGCTGAGCGTGCCGCGCGGAATATCCCATTCCATAGCAACCTCAACGCCCGCTCTGGTCTGGAAGCCGGTAAGCGCGCCCTTGCCTATTTCCGCGGGTACGGCGGGAAGCAAGTGTATAAGCGTAGGTGTGGACTGCACAAGCGCTTCCTGCAACGCGCCCGTAACCATTACGTTTACGTACGGAACGGGTTGCGCCCACAAGCCATGCTTACCGCTGCCCATACCGCGCCAGTCGTCCGCCGCGAACATAAGGTTGTTCATTGCCATGCCGCGCACGAGCGCGTTTATTTGATCGTACAGCATATCGCCGTCGCACAACCGTGCAAACACTTGTGCATACCCTGCCAAAGCGTCCGCGCTCATATTGTCGCGCGCCGTCAGCGCCTTCTTTTTGGCAGTGGTGGCGTAGCTCTTGTTAAGCTCTATGTTGTCGCGGCTACGGTAATCGGGATAAACGGGATAGTACATTGCCACCGACGGATCGCAAGGATTGTCCGTGCAGCGCTCGTCTATATACTCGCTGACGGTACCGTCGTTGTTGTACTTGTACGGCGGCATCTTTTTGAGCATATCCTCCCACTTGATGACCTCTGCCTTGTTCATAGCCGCAGCTTTGCTGCCCTCTATAAGATTGGTGAGAAGGCTCCTTGCAATAGCAAAGTCCACAGTGGCGTTGGCGGCAATAGCGTGATTTTCCGCAGTAGTGACTGCCGAAGCAAAAACGCCCGACTTATTTTCGGTATTTGTCAAATTACCTGCCGTAGAGAAGGGCGAATACGACGGCGTGGACTCGTAGTACTTTAAGTCTACAAGCTTGAAAAATTCTTCGTAGAACGTTGCCGCTTCCTTCATAAACGGAAGTGCACGAGTCTTTAAAAACTTTTGGTCGTTGGTATACAACGCATAGTCGTAGAACAAATTACCAAGCCAGCCCGCGACGCCTGTGAAGTGTATCATAGCGTCGTTTATATCTCCCGGGTATCCGGTAGACGGCGACATGGTATACGGCACAAATATGCCGCGGCAGCCGTAAAGACGCGACGCGTTCAGTTTAAGCTGCTGCATTACCGATTCGTACAAGTGGAAAACACTTTCGGCATAATCGTTCAGGTTGCCCGCTTGCGTCATATCGTACATCGCTTGGAGATTGCCGGCGGCGTTGATTTGCGCATTTTCCGCCTTGTAGTCGCCGCACCACAGTCCGTACGGCGCGAAAGGCCTGCCCTCGGGCTTGGAGCCTGTAATCATCAAGTATCTACCGTACGCCCACAGTTTTTCAAACAGCGCCGATTTGGTTTCGCCGCTTTGCACCGCCTCGGCAATAGCACCGTCCACAAACGCGTCGCGCGCGCTTGCTTCGGCGTTAAAATCGACCTCCGCAGCAAAGAACAGCTTTTGGTGCAAAGCCTGATGCTCTTTCATCAGCTTGTCATAAGGGAGCTTTATCTCCATTATGGACGCTTTGCAATCCTTCCACGCCTTATCTCGCTGAGCCTCTATAAAAGGCTTGATTATTACCAAAATCTTTTCCGCGCCGGTAACGACAAGGCTGTCGCCCACTATCTCCTGCTTACCTGCAAAGAAGTTTATTTTTGCTACCGCGCCGAAATCCGCGCCCGTAGACGAACGTGCCGAAAAGTACAGCCAGTAGTTTTCGCACTTGCCCGTAACGTTTTCGGGCGTAGCGGAAACAGCCACCTGTGTACGCGCATTAAACTTGTCGTGCAGTTGGAACTTAAAACTTGCGTCAATGTTCTTTTGTCCTACGCGGGTAATCTCGTATACTATAACGTCACGCGCACGCGAAACAAATGCGTTGCGCTCGAAACGCGTACCGCCGTCCTTAAAGGACACAGAAGCTTCCGCGCTTTCCAAATCGAGCGTTCGGGAATACTCCTTTGCGCCCTTGTCGACCTTCATGTCTATTACAAAATCGCAAAGCGGCAGCGGGTAGGAAAGCTGCGGCCTGTAACCCTTGCGAATAAGCTCGGTAGAAAGAATTTTTTCAGCGCCGAGGAAATCGCCTTCGGCAATCTTTTTGCGCACGTTAGGCACTTTGTCGGACACGTCTTGAAGAGCCGAGTCCTTACCCTGCCACCACAAATCGCCATGCGTAATCATAAGCACGTCGGACGCCGCACCGCCGTAACAATCGGCGCCTATAACACCGTTGCCGATAGGCAATCCTTCGCGCCACTGACTTCCCCACCACGACGACGGCTGTGAAAATTTTAATGTGTTTTTAGGCTTACGTGCTACTGCCATTTTCTTATTCCTCCGCTTAATCTTTACCAGTGAATTATAGCATATTTTTTTCGTGTTTGTCCACTATTCGACAAGCTTTTTATGCCCTAAATTGCAAATAAACACAAAAAATCGGCTGTTTTTTAGCCTAAAATCGGGCGTGACGCCACGAAAGCCCTGTAATAACAAAAATCGACGGTGCAAAAATCGGGCATTTTATGCACACGAATATTATACTCTACGGCAAAAAAATATATCCCCAACACAAAAGACCGCGCGTTGCCGTGCGGTCTTTACTTGCTGTATTACTTAGCTTTGTTATACGTTGAGAGTGCGTTTGATAACTATACCGGCACGCAGGCCATGCATGTCCGCGTCGCCCTTGACCAAGTTCCATTCGTCTACGTCATCCAACAACGTATCTCCTTCGGTAACCGTTCTGTACTCCTCGTACTCGAACCTGCTCGGCGAGCCGCCTTCAATTTCCAAGGTGAATATCGAATCGAAGCCGTACGGTAAACGCAACGTTATTTGGTCGCTGTTTTCGTAGTCGTACACGTAACCCTCGTAGTCGCCATATGTTTTGGAAAACTCTTTGACGGTAATGCGAGTTATGGACCGCGCCGACGGAATGGTTATTACAACGTTGGAATTGGCGCCGTCAAATGTGGTTATCGTGTATTTGTTGCCGTCTTTGGACACGGACGGATTAATGTTATTCTTTATATTATAGTCGACAGCCTTGCTGTATCTGTTGTTAGCACCGTCCCATTCGAGGTCGCCTATATGGTAGCGCATAAACTTGTACGCCATCAAATCGCCTACTACTACCTTTTGCTCGGTACCGTTAATCTCGTACACTATCGAGTCGTTGTAGATAGCATTGTCGTACGTAAAGTAGTTGGTCAACGTCTTGTCAAAGTTTACGCCGAAGCCGCCCGAGAACAGCGCTATAACTATGCCGAGTACGGCTACAACGGAAATACCGAAATAGTTTTTGTAGTTGAATGCTACCTTTTCTTTTTCCACGCGCTTAAACGTCTTTTCGGTGAACTTGCCTTTTTTGGCACGATCCTCAACCTTTTCGGTTACTACGCGCTCCACTCTTATAGTGCGCTTGGGCAGCTTTTTGGCTACCTTGTCCAGTATGGGCTGCGAGCGATCCAAGTACGGAACGCCTACGCCGAGCACTGCCGTAAACAGCGTGAACATTACGGGAAGAAGCACAAGCGGAAGGAGCCCTGCCAGCGCCGTAATCGTAGGCATAACGAGCGGCAAGCACAACGCCGCGGGTATTACATACAAATACAGCCTATCCATACCGAAGCCGAACTTCGATTTGAACTTTTTGTGCAAGCATACCGACAGTAACAATACTGTAAGCAGCGTAAGACCAAGCCACGACGTGATATAAGAATATGCGGGACAAGCAAAGCTCATAACAGCGCCCGCAAGGCCCAACAGCATAGCCGTGCCGCGAACGGCATCGGACGACGTAACTCTAAACAGCTTTTTGAACAGCGTGGTAAAGCCGAACGACGATGCAAGCGTTACGAGCATAGCTGCAATTATTATGCCGGCATTGCTGTAATTTAAGTGCGTAATCGCCTGCAACGGCAATACGCCGAAGCCTGTAAGCATAAGCGTTACAAGGAAGTACGCCGCAACCATAGCAGCCAGCGTGGCAATTACTACAAGCAGCTGCACGCCCAGTGCAACAAACATGTTTTTGAGCGAGAACGTCTTTTTGAATATCATTGTAATAACGACAGCCGCCGCTACCGCCAATATAAGCGCGCCTACCACGTACGACGCGGTTGCCGTGTACGCAATCGTGCCGCCGTCGATATACGAGAAGTATGCGGTATTGCTGTCGCCTTTTGCGCTGTACGAGTCAGCGGCGTTGCCGAATTCCTCGATATAATCTTTTACAAACCGCGCTTGTTGCTTTACAATCGATTGAGAAACTTCGTCGGCATTGTCGAGCGACGATTGCGCCGCGTCAAGACAGCCGATAACGGCAACCTGTACCGCGGGAATATTGCCGAACGCCTTTACTGCGTCGCGGTTTTTCAATTCGTCGGGCAAAGTCGAAGGAATGACGGACAAGTTAAGCGCGTTGTCCGATGCCTTTGTGTAAGCGTAAATATAATCGAGTCCGGCATTTGACGCATCGGTAAGCGCAAGCGTGCCGCCGTTGCCGTACGCTTCGAGGTTGACGCCCGCTTTGGCGCGAGCCACTGCCCCGTCCAGGCCCTCGAAAAGATTAAAGAATGCGTACGCGCCGTAGGAGTAATCCAAGTCCTCGGTGAACACCACTATAATATCGTTTTTAAGCGCTGCGCCCGATTTGCTCGTTTCTATAAGCGCCTGCATCGCGTTGGCAACAAACGCCGCACCGGCTGCGCCTACAGTATCGGTTCGGCTGTCGTAACGCACGGTAATAATAACCGCGCCCGCATTGGCGTTGCCTGACGGAATAGCCGCTATAACATTGGATACGTTTTTGCCTACCAAATGCTCGGTAAGTCCAAGCTCGTCTTGCAAATTGCCGCCAAGCGTGGACGTTTGCACCGTGACGGTAGCCTTTTTCGCTTCGCCATCCTTAGCCCAATCTGTGATTGTGGTTTGGCGCTCGTCGTTTTTGTCGTCCTCGTCGCGGTCGGTCTTGCTTTCCGTAACCTCGGTGAAACCGCCCGCCGTCAATGTGGATACTATATAATTGCGCGCGTAATCAACACCGCCGTCGCCGTCCGCCGCCATAGACGAACGCGTAACCGACAACTGCTTTATGTGATTGTTGACAGTCGTATAATAATCGTTACCGTACGCCGAAGGGCTGTAACCCGTAACGCCGTCCAACGCCGAAAAGATGAGCATAAGCAATACAAACACAGCCACAACGGGATAGTATATCATCCTGAACAGCTTGGACTTTTGCTCGGCCGTCTTTTTGACCGTCGGCTTTTTTGCTTTTTCGGGTTTTTTGTCGGGTTGCGGTTTGGCCTCGTCCGCCTCGGTCGACTCTTCCGCTTTGGCGTTGCCTTCCGTTTCGGTCGACTCTTCCGCTTTTGTCGTTTCTTCCGCGGCGGGCGTTTCAGTCGTAGCGCTCTCGCCTTCCGCACTTTGAGCAGCGGGTTCCTCTACGGGCGTCTGCTCTTGTTCGACTACGTTTTCTTCGTTATCCATTGCTTCTCCGAATACAATTATAGTTATACTCACATTTTACCATAATCAAAAGATTATTACAATTAAATTAGCGGCATTTTTGAAAATTTTTGTCTTGACACTCTCCCTTTTTTATCCTATACTTATTGATACTTATTGTCAAAAGGGATACGTACCGTATGTCGCAATCGACTATTTTCGCCATACTAATGATTTTGCTCGCCAAGCGCAAGGTTACGCGCGACTATCTTGCCGAGCGGTTTTCGGTGAGCGTGCGCACCGTATCGCGCTATATTACCGAGCTTATCGACGCCGGCATACCAATCATATCAACATCAGGTCATCACGGCGGGTACTCCCTCGCCGACGATTACGTAGTGGACAAATCGGTAATTACCGAAGCGGAATCGCTGCGCATAAAGGACGCGCTTAGCAAAACCGTGTCGCTGTACGACGACAAAGTCAATCTTGCACTGATAGAAAAACTCAACGCCGTAGACGCTGTGCGTGCGCAAGACAGCTACGTAATAAAGCAAGACAATCTTTACATAGACTACGACGACTGCCACGCGGCGGAAATAAAGTCCAAAATAAAAATACTGTCCGAGGCGATAGAGCAAACACGCGCGACCGATATAAAGTACACCGACGCACGCGGCGCAGTCTCCTACCGCACAATCGAGCCGTACACACTGGTGTTCAAGGCGGGCGCGTGGTACATATATGCAATGTGCAGGCTGCGCGGCGACTTCCGCTTGTTCAAGCTGACGAGAATAAGCGACCTACGAAAAACAAGCAAACGATTCGTAAAACTCGAAAGCAAGCTGATAGAAAAATTGGAGCTTGAATTTTACAACGAGATATACGTCGATTTGGAATTCGAATTCTTCCCCGCCGTAATGGAAAGCGTCGTCGACTGGCTGGGAATGCAAGCCGTAACGGAGCGCGGCACAAAGCTGGTGGCGCACGCCGAAGTTCCTATGAACGACGCGCTTATAAAACGCCTACTCGCCTACGGCTCGTCTATCAAGGTACTTCAACCGACCGATATACGCGAAACCCTGCGCGACGAAGCAAAGCGTATGACTAATCTGTACGGCGATTAGCGGTATTGCCGCATATATACCCCTGCCGTTACCCATACTATACGTATGGAAAATCACGATTACAAAGACACGCTAAACGATATATTATACGCCGAAGACAAAGACGAACGGGCAAAGCAATCGGCAAAAAGGCGCGACGCCGAAATAGCGTACGAGGCGCTTGCCGTGTCGTCGTCTATGGGCACATACGGTCAGGACGAAACTCTTGCCGAATTGATGCAGCTACAACTCACCCAAGAAGTGTTATATAAAACGAAGCAAGAAAACGGCGAAACAGAGTAAAGCCTAAAAACCCATATCTGCCAAGTCTTGACAGATAGCATAGTAAAACGAATATATTTTTTCCCTTTTCTTTTTGCGCACCATAAAATCCACAATTTGGCTGTGCGACACACTATCGTCCGTGCAGTTACCCTTATAGTTTTCAAACACAGTCGAATCGACAGGCACAAGCCCGTCGGTTTCGCTTTTTTCGCAATACCGCGAGAACACAAGCGGAATACCCATAACAAAATCGTCGCGCACCTTGTTAATGGTAGTCGAATAGCTTTGGCAATACACTTTATCCGAAAACGGCATTTGTTCGGCATTGTCGTGCCGCTGCAATTCCTTACACACCCAGTATGCGTCGGGATGTTTATCGCCGAAAATACGGTACCAAAAATTAATCCAAAACGCCACGAATTTAAGAAGGAAGTTTGGCAGCTTCATAATCCTACTCGCAACCGGCGAACCCTTGTGCGGAGTGCAAAGCGTGGTAAGCGAAGCAACACTGTCCTCCATACCCAATTCGTGTATAAGATACTTGCAATCGAGCCCGCCCTTGGAGTGCGCAATCAGGTTGACTTTTTCGACGTTCTCGCGCGCTAAAATATCCTGTATTTGGTTCCTCAGCTGTTGGGCGTTGTTTTCGATTGTGCCGAATCCGTCGTGCTTGCCTATATATACGCAATAACCTTGCTCTTTCAGTTTTTTGCCGATTTTTCCGAACGCCTTGATTATTCTGCCGTCCTTCAACACAATACCATGCACAAGCAAAATCGGATATTTGGTTTGCAACTTTCACTCTCCTTTCGATATTTCTGCCAAAAATATTATATTATCGGCAAAAAAGCAATTGACCAATGTCAAAATTATTATAATCTTGCCGATAACGGCAATAATTCATACTATCATACATGACACAACATAATGCTCTTAATTCAAAGCGCATACCTACATTATATTAGTGATTACTCATATACCCTTTATTAACGGTAATATAACCACCCCAATGATTAGTTACAAATCCCGCCCAATCCAGAATAGCTGCGTAATATGTGGAGCGGCGCATCGTTTTATCCCCAACATTCTTACCATAGAATTCCAGTGAAATAAACCCATCGATTGTATCAACAGGGAAACTATCACTACCGATTCTTTGACCATTTTGTGCCGCATTAGCACCAAGATACATTTCTCCACCAAGAGAAACAGCCTTTTCATATATCGCATATAAAATGTTAAATTTACAGTTAAGAGAATAATGGTCATTTTTGATACCGTCGCCATTATTAGACAACCAAAGTTTCATAATGCCACCATTAATCATAGTAAGCTGAGACTTGCCGCCGTCACGAACCAACTTATCTCGAATTACCTTTTCAAAATCAGAATAACTTATTTTCATAATTTCACCTCTATTAAATTAAGTTTTTAATGAAAGTTACTGTGTCGTTATCAGTATCAACACGTGCCTTATATCCAACAGCCATCCAACTTGAAGCATAAGAATGTGTTTCAGTATTTGCCCAATACGACTGCTTAAATTTTTTCGCAGTATCAGGTAAAGCAAAACCCAGTATTTCTTCTATTTGTGAATAAGAGAGCGTTACTCTCATTTGATTTGATAATAACAAGTATTCAGCTAATCCCCTATATTTAGCACTAACCCTATCAAGTTGCATACCTTTTTGCGGCTGAGGTGTAGGCGCATTTTCGATTTTATCTTCCAAAGCCTTAACTTTGTTTTCCAATACCTTAATGCGTTCCAGCATTTCCAACATTACTTGACTATATTCCATTAATAGTTCTCCTTGATGATTCGATATACTCATAATAGCATATAAAAATACTTATGTCAACTATTTTAATGTAATTTATACCATTTTTATTTATTACTAAACTTATTATAACTATAATGATATTATTTTTAAAGCCTAAAACATTTTTAATATAAAAATAAATCCGAACTGATATGTTCGGATTTATTTTTTGGTGCCGGTGATCGGAGTCGAACCGATACGGGTTATTAGCCCACCGGATTTTGAGTCCGGCGCGTCTGCCAATTCCACCACACCGGCAAAGCATAAATATTCTACAACACTTATCTTTATTTGTCAAGCATTTTTTTGTAATATGCTTTGGGTTATAATTTTCGGTTGCCTTTTTTGTTTGTATGTTATATAATATATGCGACAAAATTTTTTTGGGACAAACTATGAACAAAAAGATTAAAGTAGGTATAGTAGGCGCAAACGGTTACGCGGGCGCGGAAGTGCTTAGGCTGATTGCCGAACACCCCGCCGCCGAGCTTAAAGTGGTTACAAGCCGCGCACAGCTCGGCAAAAAAGTCTCTTTGGCTTTTCCCGCGCTGCCTTGCGATTTGGAATTTTCCGACGCGTCCGACCCCGCGCTTAAAAGCTGCGACGTCGTTTTTACCGCGCTCCCTCAAACGGCGGGCGCGGCGCTCGTAGGCGAGCTTATGGACGCGGGCGTGCGCGTAATAGACCTGTCCGCCGACTATCGGTTCGAGGACATATCGGTATACGAGCGCACTTACGGCGTTACTCATCCCCGTCCCGACCTTAACAATCTTGCAGTGTACGGACTGTGCGAGGTAAACCGCAACAAAATCAAAACGGCTAAGCTTATAGCCAATCCCGGGTGCTACGTTACAAGCGTACTGCTCCCCATGCTTGCAATCACAAAAGCCGCAAATGTTTCCAACATAATTGCCGACAGCAAGAGCGGCGTGAGCGGCGCCGGCAGAAAAGCGGACGAGGCGTACGCGTACTGCACGCTTGACGAAAACTTTAAGGCGTACGGACTTTTCACCCACCGCCACGCGCCCGAAATGTCCGAAAAGCTGGGACAAAAGCTGCTGTTTACGCCCCACCTTCTCCCCATTAAGCGCGGAATACTTTCCACTATATACTTTGACGTAAACAATCCCGAAGCCGCCATAAACGCCCTTAAAACGGCGTACGACGGCGAACCGTTTGTAAGCTACACCGACGCCCTACCCGAAATCGGGTTTGTTTCGCACACCAACCGCTGCATGTTCGGCTGTCGTTTCGACGGCAACCGCGGCATAGTTATATCGGTAATAGACAATCTGTTAAAGGGCGCGGCAGGCCAAGCGGTGCAGAACATGAACATAATGTTCGGACTGGACGAAACGGCAGGATTGCCCGTTTACGCACCGATTTAACTTTTTTCGCATATATATACTCGTTCAACATAAAAGAGGAAATACAATGAAAGATTCCATTAAATCGACTATCGAGCGCGCAAACATAATTTGCGAAGCGTTACCCTACATACGCAAGTACAGTGGTAAAACGCTGGTGATTAAGTACGGCGGCAACGCCATGAACGACGAGGCCATTACGACCACCATACTTCAAGACATAGCGGCATTGAAGATTGTGGGCGTAAACCCCATCCTCGTCCACGGCGGCGGGCCCGAAATAAACAAAATGCTCTCCCGCCTCGGAGTGCAACCGCAGTTTAAAAACGGGCTACGCGTAACAGACGAGCAAACGATGGAAGTCGCGCAAATGATTTTGTGCGGCAAGATAAACAAGAATATCGTCGGCGAGCTTAACGGTCTCGGCGTTAAAGCAATCGGGCTTTGCGGCAAGGATTCGCAGCTTATCAAAGCCGAAAGGCTCGACCCCGAGCTTGGCTACGTCGGCAAGATAACCGAAATAAACGCCAAGCTTTTGGAAATACTTGCGCGCGACGAGTTTATACCAGTAATAGCATCCATAGCCACCGACGAAAACGGCAACAGCTACAACGTTAACGCCGACACCGCAGCGGCGGCAATCGGCGCGGCAATGCACGCCGAAAAGCTGTTGTTCCTTACCGACATAGACGGCATTATGACCGACAAGGACAATGCGGAAACGCTTATCAACCGCATAACGGTATCGGGACTTCAAAAGATGATAGCAGACGGCACCGTATCGGGCGGCATGGTTCCCAAAGCGCAAAGCTGCATCGACGCTATAGAGCGCGGCATAAACAGCGTGTTCGTGCTTAACGGCACGCTCCCCCATTCCATACTGTTGGAGCTGTTTACCGACAACGGCGTGGGTACGATGATAGAACGCGATTAGGACAAGAATTTTTAATTAGCTGCGGGATAACCGCAAAGGTCGAAAAATGGATATAAACAAAATCAAGGAAGCCGAAGCAAAACACTACATGCCCGTATTTTCGCGGGACAGCTTGGTGCTGGAGCGCGGCGAAGGCAACTGCCTGTACGACATAAACGGCAATAAGTACGTCGATTTTGTTGCCGGCATTGCCACCAACATACTGGGCTACAACCACCCCGAATACACCGAGGCGGTGTGCAATCAAGTTAAAAAGCTGATGCACGTATCCAACCATTACTACACCGCAATCCAGTCGCAGTACATAACTCGGCTTTGCGAAGCGTCGGGCTTTGCCCGCGTGTTTTTGTGCAATTCGGGCGCGGAAGCCAACGAGTGTGCAATCAAGCTTGCGCGGCGGTATTTCAAAAACCACGGCGGCGACAAAACCATACTCTATGCCGAGGGTAGCTTTCATGGCAGAACGCTGGCAACGCTTACAGTCACCGGCAACACCGCCCAACACGAGCGGTATTCCCCCCTTCCGCAAGGCTTTAACAGCTTTAAATACAACGACTTTGACGACTTTAAGCGCAAGCTGACGGACAACGTAGGCGCGGTCATACTGGAAACTATACAGGGCGAACGCGGCGTGCGACCTTTTTCCAACGACTTTTTGGCAAACGCGTACGCGCTGTGCAAGTCCAAGGGCGTACTGTTTATCGTCGACGAGGTGCAAACAGGCATGGGCAGAACGGGAACGCTGTTCTCATTCGAGCAATTCGGCATAAAACCCGACATTATAACAATGGCAAAAGGCATTGCGGGCGGCATACCTATGGGCGCTTGCCTTGCGTCCGAGGAAGTAGGCACGGCGTTTTCGCTCGGCGATCACGGCTCGACCTTCGGCGGCAATGCGCTTGCTTGCGCGGCGGCCGACAAAGTGTTGGAAATTTTGCAAAGCGGCTTGCTGACGGAATCGGCGGCTATGGGCGCATACTTGGGCGAGCGGCTTGCTCACCTTTCCAAATACAACTTTATAACAGACATTCGCGGCTTGGGACTTATGCGCGGCATAGAGCTTTGCGACAAGGTGCCGGCAACCGAGTTTGAGAGCAAGCTACGCGACAAAGGTTATCTTGTTAACGTGGCCGGAAATAACACACTCCGCCTTATCCCCCCGCTTACCATTACCAAGGCTGAAATCGACGGGCTTATAGCCGCGCTCGACGAGGTATGTGCCGCAACACACGTTTAAATCAACCTAAATTATCCGATAAAATAAACGCGCAAAAACAATTTGCGCGTTTTTACTTGATTTAATGTTTATCTTTATGGTACAATATTGTATATAAATTCGCAATATCGACCGAAACGGTCGTACGATATTCAAGGAGATTTTAATGGACGTATCGTCATACAAACCGAAGGGCAGAATAGAACACAAGCACTTGCTTAATCTGCTCGATTATTCCCCTGCCGACATTTACGAAATTTTACACTTGTCGGAATCGCTTAAAACCGCTTTTCACAAAGGCAAAAAACACGAGTTTTTAAAGGGCAAAACCCTTGCTATGATATTCAGCAAATCGTCTACGCGCACACGCGTTTCGTTTGAAATGGGTATGCACCAGCTTGGCGGTCACTCGCTATTCTTGTCGAGCAACGATATTCAGCTCGGCCGTGGCGAAACAATTCACGACACCGCATGCGTACTGTCGCACTACGGTATAGACGGCATTATGATTCGCACATTTAAGCAGTCGGACGTGGAGGATCTTGCGCGTTACGGCACGTTCTCGGTCATTAACGGACTTACCGACGACTTTCACCCCTGCCAAGCGCTTGCCGACATCTTTACGGTATACGAAAAGTACGGTAAGCTTAACGGCATAAAGCTTGCTTACTTCGGCGACGGCAACAACATGGCGCACTCGCTTATGCTTGCTGGCGCAAAGACGGGAATGGAAGTGTGCATTTGCTCGCCCGAGGGCTTTCAGCCCAATCCCGACATCACTGCGGCGGCGCAAAAGTTCGGCAAGGTTACCGTTACCGACAGCGTAGAGGAAGCGGCAACGGGTGCCGACGTGCTGTACACAGACGTGTTCTTCTCCATGGGACAAGCCAAGGATCCCAAAAAAGAAAAGGCGCTAATGCCCTACCAAGTGAACGCCGACGTAATGGCTATGGCGAAAAAAGACGCTGTATTTATGCACTGCCTACCCGCCCACCGCGGCGAGGAGGTAACCGCCGACGTAATCGATTCCGAACGCTCGGTAATATTCCAGGAAGCGGAAAACCGCCTGCATGTACAAAAAGCGATTATGTGCCTGCTTATGGGCAAAAGATAAAAGGTAACGGGTAAAAAAATGTATTTGGCAATACGCCGCGCAACGGACGAGGATGTCGACAACGTTTTGCGGGTAACAAAAGAATCGTTTTCGCTTTACCAAGAAGAGCTGCATGTAAACTACGAGGTAAAAGCGCTTAAAGAAACAATAGAATCCACACTTCACGACATACGCGAAAACGCCGTGTTTGTAGTGGAACGGTTCGGCACGCTTGTGGGTGCAATCCGCATAAAAAAGCTGTCCGACGATCTTTGGTACGTATACCGCTTTGGCGTAAGCCCCAAAATAAGCAACACCGGCTTGGGCTCCGCACTGCTTGACGCAGCTGTAAACTATGCTCACGACAACGGCGCAAAGGCAATCGCGTTGCATACCAATTCCAAATACTACCGTTTAGCACGCTACTACTACGGCAAACAGTTTTTTGTACATTCCACCACGTTCGACCGCGGATACGTGCGCGCGCTGTTCGTGTTGGAGCTGGAACAAGACGCCGGAGTAGACCTATCCCCCGCATTTTTGCAGTAGGATATTATTATGGACTATGTTATAGCAACCGACAGCACTTGCGATATACCCAAGCAAATGCTGCGCAGTATGCAAGTATATTCACGCGATATGACTTACTTTGTAAACGACGTCGCGTACGGCAAGGATGAAGCCAACCAACTGGAATTTCATCAGTTTTACAATGCTATGCGGGCAGGCGCGCGCACCGGCACGTCAATGATAAACGAGCAAACGGCACGCGAGTTTTTGACCGAACTCACCTCTATGGGCAAAAACGTGCTGTATTTGTCTTTTGCTTCCGTCCTGTCCGGAACGTACGACAACTTTAAACGTATTGCGGACGAAATCAACGCCGAAAACGCCAACAAAGTGCATGTAGTGGATTCCAAATGCGCTTCGGGCGGCGAAGGACTGTTTGTAACACTGGTTGCGCAAAAACGCGACAGCGGCGCAACGTTTGACGAAGTATGCGAGTACGCCGAAAAAATACGCGATAACGTTATTCACTACTTTGTTGTTGAGGACTTAAAGTATCTCGCCCGCGGCGGACGGCTTAGCAAAGGCTCGGCATTTTTCGGAAATATGCTCAACATAAAACCCGTCCTGCACGTTGACGAGCAAGGCCGCCTGATTCCTATTAAAAAGGTTATCGGCAGAAAAAAATCGCTTTGCATGCTCGTGGAAAAAATGGAAGAACGATACAACAAGGATAGCGACATTGTGTACATTACGCACGGCGACTGCTACGAGGACGCCAAATTCGTCGCCGACGCCGTAACAGCCAAATTCGGCGTACACCCCCAAATTCTCCCGCTTAGCTACGTCATAGGCAGTCACTCCGGCCCCGGGACAGTCGCACTGTTCTTTACCGGCGACAGCCGCGCGGAAAAATAACTGTTAAATCGTTCAATAAAAAAAGCAATAGCATTACACTTGCTATTGCTTTTTGTTATTGTGATTATTTGTTAATCCAGCAGGCTGTCGAGGTTCATCGAGTACGCGGGAATAAACACGTCAAGGAAGTATTGAACCGACTTTTCGGGCACGTCTTTTAGGCTTTCAAGCGTTACGCCATGCGCCTTTTCGAACTCCTTGTTGCCCACGGAAAGCTCCTCCACACACTTTATAAGCGCGCTCATCTTGTCGGCATACTTTACAAATAAGTATTCCGGTTCTTTTCTGTCCGCTTTTACGTACGGCGAAAACGCGGTTCGAAGCTCTTCGGGCAGTGTATCCACCAGCTTTTGCTCGGCGCGGTGTTCTATTTTTTTGTACGCGCGGTTAATGTCGTCGTCAAAGTATTTGACGGGCGTAGGCAAATCACCTGTAACAACCTCCGCCGACTCATGATAAAGCGCGATAACCGCCGCCTTACATGCGTCCAGCTTGCCGCCGTACAGCGTGTTTTCTATTTGACACAGCGCATGAGCAATCATTGCCACCTGCATTGTGTGCTGCGCAACGTCCTCCACCGACGTGTTGCGCATAAGCGCCCACCTGTCGATGAGTTTCATTCTATCCAAAAACGCAAAAAATTTGCTTACCATAAGTTTACTTATCCCCGATTATCCTTCTATTTTACTGCAAGTACGTATAGTCTTTTTTGCCAGCTTGACAACGTTGTCGACGTTAAAGCCGCAAATCTCAAACAATATGGACGCGGGCGCACTCATTCCGAAGCAATCCATGCAACAAAGCTCGCCGTCAAGCCCGACGTACTTGTACCAAATATTCGACTTGCCTGCTTCAATAGCAACACGCGCGCGAACGTTGGACGGCAATACCGATTCTTTATACTTAGCTGTTTGGATATCGAACAACTCCATGCACGGCATACTGACAACGCGGGCGTCGATTTTGTCATTTGCAAGCGCCGCTTTGGCGTCAAGCGCAAGCGAAAGCTCCGAACCCGTTGCAATAAGAATAACGTCGGGCGTTTCATTTTCGCTGTCGGCGGCAATATATCCGCCGTAAAGCGCGTCCGTGCTTGTGCAATCGAGCTGCGGCAGGTTTTGGCGGGACGTGAATATAACCGTAGGGCTTTTGCCCGTCCAAGCCGACTCAAACGCAACAGCCGTTTCGGTCGCGTCCGCCGGTCTGAATACCTTTATTCCCGGGACGGTGCGAAGCGCCGTAAGCTGCTCTATCGGCTGGTGCGTAGGCCCGTCCTCGCCCACGCCTATGCTGTCGTGCGACAGGATATAGACAACGGGGATATTCATAAGCGCGCTCATACGTATAGCGGCCTTCATATAATCGGAAAAAACGGCGAACGTCGAGCAGAACGGAAGAACGCCGCCGTGCAAGTACATACCGTTGCAAATGGCGCCCATAGCGTGCTCACGAATACCAAAGTGAATATTACGCCCGTTTTCGGTGGCGGAAAGATCGCCTGCGTCCGTCAATCCCACCGAGTTGGAGGGCGCAAGGTCGGCCGACCCGCCGAAAATAAACGGGTTCTTTTGCACTATTGCGTTAAGTATACGGTGGCAGGAAGCACGAGCCGCTTCGGGCTTGTCCGGCTTGTCGTAAATGCTGTCCAGCTCGTTAAAGTCCACGGCACCCTTGCGCCATAATTGAAATTCCTCGTATTCCTCGGGATACTTGGTCTTGTAAACCTTAACGGCTTTGTTCCACTCCGATTGATATTTTGCAAAAGTCGGTGCCATTTCCGCAATGTGGTCGGTCACTGCGGGAGCGACCTCAAAAGCGGGCGTTTTGTATCCCAACTTTTTGCGCAATTCCTTTATTCCGTCACTGCCGAGCGGAGTACCGTGGCACTTGGCCGTGCCCGCAAGCGGCGAGCCGTACCCTATTGTTGTGTTGATTATAATAAGCGACGGCTTGTCCTTTTCGTCCTTGGCAAGCGTAATAGCTGCCGAAATAGCGTCTATATCCTCGCCGTTCTGTACTCGTATCACCTGCCAGCCGAGCGCTTCGTGGCGCTTACCAACATCCTCGGTAAACGCAATATCGGTGCTGCCTTCTATGGTTATACGGTTGCTATCATACAAAACGATAAGCTTGCCCAGCTTTTGAGTACCTGCGAATGACGCTGCCTCGTTTTCTATACCCTCCATCATGCAGCCGTCGCCGCACAATGCATATGTGTAATGGTCTACAAGCGTGCAATCGGGCTTGTTGAACTTGTTTGCAAGTATACGCTCTGCCAAAGCAAAACCGACTGCATTCGCAACGCCTTGACCGAGCGGTCCGGTGGACACCTCCACGCCCGCGGTAACGCCGTACTCGGGGTGGCCGGGTGTTTTGGACGTGTGTTGACGGAAGCGCATAAGGTCTTCCTTAGTCAATCCGTATCCGAACAAATGTAAAAGCGAGTATAACAATGCCGAACCGTGTCCGGCTGAAAGCACAAACCTATCGCGGTCGAAAAAGTTGGGGTCTTTGGGATTATGCTTTAAATGCTTTGCGAATAGCGTATAACCTATTGGCGCCGCGCCCAAGCATATTCCGGGATGTCCGCTCTTTGCTTTTTCAATCGTCTCGACCGAAAGAACGCGCAATGTCGATATCGTCATTTGTTCGTTTGTCATATTATCTCCTCTTACAAGTGTAGATGTTTGTTAATTAGTCTTCGGTTTCTACCGCTTCGGGTTGTTCGTCCGATGCGTAAGTCTCGTACTCTTGTCCGACGTACTCGTCGCCAGCGTCGTATACCTCGTCCGTTTGAGCTTCATCCTCTGTACCGTACGCTTCATCGGCTTGCGCAGCGTAATCACCTTCCGCAGCCTCATACGTTTCGTTCGTTTCGGCAACGTAGTCGCCTTCCGCAGCTTCATACACTTCGTCCGTTTCTGCAGCGTAGTCGCCCTCCGTAGCTTCGTATTCCTCATCGGCTTCGGTCGAATATTCTTCGTCAGTCGCCTCGTCTGCTTCCGCCGCTTCCTGCTGGTCAATCGCCTGTTCTTGTTCGGCCTCGACTATCATCTCGTACAGCGGGGTACAATCCACACCGGCAAAACCGTTGAGGAACGAGTACAGCAATCGCATTATGCTAAGCGAGCCACCCGCCTTGTTGGATTCTATATAAATAGGCAATACCGGATCGTGTACGCTTGTGCGCACGATAAAGTATCCGTCGGCATGCGACACGTACGCGCGCACACCCTCGTAGTTGTCGTTTGAAAGCTTGAGCATGCGCTCGGACATTGCGGTAAGCCGCGTTATTATTTTTTCCGCCACATCCTGCCAATTTTCGCAAGTGAAGCCGAGACGAATATCGCGTTCTTCAAGCGGTACTTCCAAATCGGCTATAAGGTCGTTGAGCGAAAGACCTTTTTTGCGCAACGCGGACATGACTATGAGTATTTTGGCTATAAAGTATGCGCCGTCGTCCAAAAAATAATGATCGGCAAATGCCGCGTGTCCGCTGCTTTCTATAGCAAGCGGCGCATCCACTCCCTCGTCGCACAGCCGCTTAGCTTCGTCTATAACGTTGCGGTAGCCGCGCTTAAAGCGCTTTTGCACACCGCCGTGCGCCTCTATAAACCTGCGAAGCCCCTCGGTAGTAACCGAATCGGTAACGATTGTCGCGCCTTGGTGGTCGGGCAACACCATAGCCGCGGCAAGCGCAATAAGCCTGCAACGGTTGATTTCGGTGCCGTCCGCAGTTACCACCGCGCAACGGTCGGCGTCCGCGTCGAAAATTATACCCAAATCCGCGCCTGTCGTAATAACGCGGTTTTTGAGCGATTGCATAGCGTCCGCATCCTCGGGATTGGGCGCGTGCGCGGGGAAGTTTCCGTTAGGCTCCAAATACTGCGACGGAGCAATATTACCGCCAAGCGGCTCTATAACGCGCTTGGCAAAAAAGCCGCCCACGCCGTGTCCTGCGTCAACCGCGATTTTCAGTCCTTTGAGCGGAAGAAAAAGCCCTGTGCCTTTTCGAATAGTTTCGGTAAGCGAATCGCAGTACAGCCGCAAAAAATCCCTGCGTATTACAGTGGAAGTAGACGAGCGCTCCGGCTTTTCGCCGTTGTCGGCAAGCTCGATAATCTCGTCGAGCTGTGCGGAATTAACGCCGCCGTCGGCCGTAAAAAATTTAAGACCGTTGATATCGCGCGGATGGTGGCTTGCCGTTATCATAATAGATCCGTCGGCAAACATAGACGGGAATTGCGTTACCATATACGCCGCAGGCGTAGAAAACATGCCGCAATCAAAAATTTCCAGTCCGGCATATTTAAGTTCGGCAACGATTGCGCGCGCAAAGCCCTCGCTTGTAAGCCTGCTGTCGCGGGCTATCGCTATTTTGCATCTGGGCTTGTCCATGCGCCGCATTATCCATAACGCAAAAGCGCTTGCTATATCCCTGACGGCTTGCTCGGTAAGAGGTGCGCTCTTGCCCTCGGATTCAATCGCTCGGCCGCGAATATCCGTTCCGCTTTTTAATATGCCGTAATTGTTCATACTCCCTCCGTAACGTACGTTACCGATAATATTATATAACTTTTAGTCGTGTTTGACAAATGATTTTGCGCTAAATTGACGTTTTTGGCAATTATTGACCGATTATAGAATTTTTAGCAGCTCGCCGAAAGTGCGCACCGTATAATCGGCACTGCTTGACTTGCGTGCATTCGGATCGAATAGACACGTATCTATACCGCTGTTTATACCGCCGACGATATCGGAGTTTACACTGTCGCCGAACATAAGCGTTCTTGCCTTATCCACCTTGCCCAGCGTTTTGAACACGAAATCGAACAATCGAGAGTCGGGCTTGTTATACCCTATTTCCTCGGAAATAAACCATCCGTCCGCATATCCGTTCAACACTTTCAGCCGTTCATGAGCCACCGAAGCGAGTCCGTTGGTAACTATGTAAACCTTTATTCCGCGGTTGCGGACAGCGGTCAAAAACTCGGTAGCGCCGTCGATTAAATACCGTGTTTTCTTTAAGTTCTCCAAAAAACATTTGCTCATATCGAGCACGTCAAAGTCCTCTTGCAGCCGTTCTTTGAGCATGGTAAATCTGAGCTTGTCCAGCTCGCCGCGCTCTATCTGCCCGTCCTCCAACTTTCGCCATACTATATGCGACGCCTCGCCAAACTCGTTTACTATCTTTTCGTCGTCGGCACGTATTCCCGCATCACGCGCCGCATGTATAATGGAAGTGCGCATGGCCTTTTGAAAATCCAGCACGGTGTCGTCGGCGTCGCAGAGCATGATGTCGTATCTTCTCGGACGAGGACGGCACAAAACGTCGGATAAATGCTGTCCGCTGTGTCCGCACGAAGTGCTGATTGTATAATCGGAGTAGCGCTTGTAAAGCTCGGCACGTTCCTCGACTATTCTTTCCAAATCGTCTTTCAACGGCCTACCCGAATCGATAATACGCGACTTCAAAATGAACGTCGGCGCAGTAAGTCCCACTATATCATATCGACTTCGAAGAGCGCTCATATTGCGTTTATCCAGCACTACGCCTCCGCCGCACGATATTATATCGGCGTCGGAATTTACGGCATGCAAAACAAGCTCATGCTCGATATTTCTAAAAGCGGCCTCGCCGTTATCACGCATATAGCGCCCAATATCGCCGTAGCGGGACGTAAACATATCGTCGGTATCCAATACCATACCGCCGTACTTTCCTTGTATGTACCGAGCAAGCGTCGATTTTCCGCTGCCCATCGGACCTATAAAAGCTAATTTTCTCACAGTAAACACCTTAACGCCATGTAAACACAGGCTCCCAAAACATTCATTATTCACCTTCCGAATCGCCGCCGTGCGCAAGCCTGTCAGCAACGAATTCGTAAACCTTTTCTATATCGAAATCACCGTTCAGTAAAATCTTATCGCCATCTATCGCCTGATAGATTAGCATATCCTTGCCGTCCGCTACTTGCGCTCCTGCGTCGCGGTTGCGGCGCAAAAACGGCGTATGGGTAGCATAAACCAAGTCGAACGCATACTTAAATGACGGCAACACGCAAAAGGCAGACAGTGCGTCCTCGCCTGCCGTACCGAGCGGCGTGCAGTTGACTATAAGCTCTGCTTGCTGGTTTGCGTACAGTTCGGCGCCGTCGCAGCTTGCCGCAAGCCGCGCGGCATTTACGTTAGACCTGCCGAGCACGTAAACCTTTTTGCCGACATCGTTAAGCGCCTTTACAACAGCGTACGCACCGCCGCCCGTACCAAGCACAAGCGCGGATTTAACCGACGCTTGCCAGTCGTTAAAATTACGCCCGAGCGCACGTATAAACCCGGCGCCATCGGTGTTGTACGCCGTTTTATCCGCACACCGCACAAGATTGACCGATTGCTCGGCGCAGTCGATAAACCGCTTGATTTCCGTCTTGTAGGGCTTGGTTACGTAAAAGCCGTCGTAGTCGCGCAATAGACTGCGTACCGCATCGTCCAGCCTGCCGTAAGGCACGTCAAAAACGTCAAACTCTATATCCACACCTATCACCTCGGCAATAGCCTTGTGTACCGCAGGCGAACGAGTATATGCTATATCCTTGCCTATAAGTGCTGCCCTAAACACATATCACCTCCTCGAAAATAACGACATTACTTCGACCTACCGACTGCGTATAAGTAAAGAATAACCGCACATGCCGATATGCTTGTATCGCGCGCGGTTAAAGCGTTTTGTCGTGACTGTTCAATTTGGGAACAGTCTTATTGCTCATGCCTTTTTGAGTTCCTTTATCGCGCTGTCGTACCGCTCGGTAAAATCGTGCTGCGCTATGCGCACATGCAAAATATTGCCCGCCGCAATAGGCAGCATTACCGTTATCATATCGCCGTAATTCTTTTTGTCATGCAATGCGCGACCCTTGACCGAGCTGACCGAAGAACGCGGCGGTGTTACAAACCGCTTGCATACCGATATTATTTGATTGTAAAACTCCTCGTCCACTATGTCCTTGCACATTGTGCATTCTGTCATTATGCCTTTAAGCACATACTCGCCGTGCGTGGACTTATACCCGTCCGCCGCCTCCAACGCATGTCCTACGGTGTGCCCGACGTTCAAAATTTTGCGCAAACCCTTTTCTTTTGGATCGGCGCAAACTACGGCTTGCTTGATTTTGATACATTCTTCTATCAAGGCGTATACCGCGTCGCGGTCGTATTCCACAATACTTTCCAAATTCTCTATTAACAAGGCGTACGACTTTTCGGTAAGCAAACATGTTTTTATCATCTCGCCGTAGCCGCACAACCAGTCTTCTTCGTACAGCGTTTCCAAAAAATGATAGGATATAATAACGCGCTCGGCCGCGTGGAATGCTCCTATAAGATTTTTTATGCCATCGAAGTCTATCGCAGTTTTTCCGCCGATAGACGAATCCACCATTGCAAGCAACGTTGTGGGAATATTCACCCAAGCTATTCCGCGCATGTAAAGCGACGCCGCAAGCCCAACCATATCGCCTACCACGCCGCCGCCCAGCGCAGCAATCTTGTCGTCGCGCTTTAATCCGCGCTTATCCATTTCGGCCAACAACGCAAAAAGCGTCACTTCGTTTTTGTTCTTTTCGCCGGCAGGGATTACGTACGCGTTTTTAGTAAACTCGGGATACAGCCGCGCCACGTTTTCATCCGTAACTACCATTGCGCACAACGACAACGCGCTTTTTATATCGCTGCGAAGGTCTTTTCCGTATAATAAATTGGTTGTCATACTGCGCACTCCTAGGTTTTGTGATTAGTTTAATGGAACGAGTTTTTCAGTGCGTAGGCGCGTGCAAAAGCAGAAAGTCCGAGCGCGGGACGACGGGAGTTTAGAACCACCTAAATGACCGAGTACCGCGCGAAGGCTGACGAACTATTGCACGATGCATACACGCTGAAAATTACCAGCTGCCGCCGCCTCCGCCGCCAAATCCACCGAAGGAACCGCCGCCTCCGCCGCCACCGGAGAAGCCGCCGCCCGAAAAGCTGCCGCTGCTCACCTTTGGAGGTGTGTACGTCAGCGACGACGATACCGAATTAGACAAGCGCGACAAAACGTAAATGTCGAATATAGAAACGTCATGGCCGCGGTAATAAGTAGGTGGTTCAATGCTGAGCCCTTGGAACTTATCCTGCCAAATTTTGGACACACCTAGCACGTTGGCGTACGGCAAAATATTGTAGTAATACTGCGGGTCGTCCTTTAACATCATTTCCAGCTCGGACTTTTCGACGTCGCGCAGGAAGTTGCGGAAGCCTATTACCTCGTTGAGCTGTTCGGTATACTTGTCATTGCGTCGAGTGAGGAAGGGCGCAATCGCGGAAGCCGCGCCGATACATACCGAAAAAATAAATTTTTCAGTCCACAGCATCGCATCGGTAGGTACGGCAAGCATCACCGCTACCGACACAAGAATTACCGCCATAAGATACAGTGCTAAAAACACCATGCGGATTTTATCGCCCAGCTTAAAGTAATTCCTTACCAGTATCGTTCCGAGTATGCCGGCAACTACTACCGGAGCCAACGTCATCACACCGAGCAGATTGAAAAATCCGCTTGCTATGCGCAGCGTGCAAAGCACCGAGCCGAGCACGGCAAACAGCGCCGTCAACAACATAATACCGACGGATAATACGGTAAAGCCCGATCTATAAAATCCGCCGCGATATTCGCTGTTTACGCCGACTTTGACTGCGTTTATTTTGTCGGCAAACCCACCGGAAAGACTGCTGATACTCACCCGCACCACACCGGTCTTTTTGTTGCGCTTTGCTTTTTTGAACAGCTCCGCAAACAAGACACGCTCGTATTCCGTTACGGGGTCTATCTCTTTCAGTTTAATCAGATACGTTTCGTCGTCCTTTTCCTCTATGGATATATAGCCCTCGCTCGCCCAATAGAATATGAGCGAGGTTACGTCCGACGACGAGCAAGTGCCGTCTATAATCTTGCCCAGCTGTACGGGCAACATACGCCGCTTGCGTCCGTCCTTTCCGTCAGTCTGCGGCGGATAAAAGCTTACGACAGGCGTAAGCGGCTTATCCTTACCTACAAACACCATCAACAGTATTGTGACAACAACGAGCACTACGCCGACAACTACGGTAACAATACCCTCGAAGCCGCCACCTTTGAGCACGCCGTTCAGCATTGTAGCCTTTACGCGTACGCCGTGGAACGGGCTTAACCTATCGGTAGAAAATTTAACTGTTTTACCGTTGTTGTCAAGTGAAACAGGAATCTCCTTGCCGCTAACCCACACGGTCACGGCGCTGTCTTGTACAGCCGTCGGAAAATTAACGGTTACGATAGCGTTGTCGATATAGCACGACCAACCGGTGCCGATAGCGTTTATATCCAGCGCGTTTTTGTCTTCGGGATGCTCGGGCGTAAGATAGTCGTACGTCAACGCACAATACAACATAGATCCACTGTACATATATCTGTTGGGATCGCCTACTTTTACACGCACGATACGGTTACCCGCTTCATGGCTGATTTCATAGGGAACGCTGCCGGATTTATCCCTAACCGTCACATTTAGATTGCGCACGCGCTCACCGGAATTAACAGGGATATCCACGTAAATACCATGGCGTGTTGCGGCAAACTTCACGTCAAGCTCTTGCTTGATTTTGCACGAGCGGTCGTTATTCCAATCGACATCGACGCGCATTTCGTTTATGGTGAATGCGGTGTCGATTGTTTGCGTCGTAGTTACGTCTTCGCCGTACAACGACGCAAAAATAAATATTCCTATAAAAAACAGTAACGCCGTAGCGAAAAGAACTCCGAAAACGGCGGTTAACTTTTTTTGTGAAGCCATAGTTTAGTTAAAGCTTACCTTGGGCGCTACGCGTTCCGCCTCGTCCTCTATTTCAAAGAACGGTCTGCGTTCAAGCTTCATTTTGTTAGCTACAATGCTCGACGGGAACTGTTCTATCTTGTTGTTAAAAATCTTGATTTTGGCGTTGTAATACTTACGCGAACGTGCGATTTCCTCCTCGATTTGTTCGAGCTGGCGGGACAGGTTGTTGAACTGGCTGTCCGCTTTGAGCTGAGGATATTGCTCCTGCACAAAGTTTAACAACGTGCGAAGCGACGAGGTAAGCTCGCGCTCGGCAGAAATTCTGTCCACGCCGCTTGCCGCCGCGGACGAGCCGCCGCCGCTACGCGCAGCCATAGCCGCATTGCGCGCTTCCGTTACTCTTGTAAATGTTTCCGACTCGTGTTTGGCGTAGCCCTTGCACGTTTCCACAAGATTGGGAATAAGGTCGTAACGCTTTTTCATATGCACGTCCATAGCGGAGAACGATTCCTCTACGTCGTTTTTAAGCCTGATAAGCGAGTTGTGCGTGGAGATATACCATATGATGCCAATCACTAGGATAAGTCCGATAGCGCCGCCGACTATGCCGCCTATCATTGCACCTGACAAAGATAAAAATTGCATTATTTTTTTTCCTCCATAATACAAATAATTTACAATATAATTGTACCATATGCCGTACGCGATTGCAAGTGTTTTTTGAAATTAGCCAATATAAAAGCCGAGCGTAGCTCGGCTTTACCGTAAACTTATATGTGTTTAGCTCTGCGCGTCGTCAGTTAGCACAGAACTTACGGCGGAATAGATTGTGTACGCTATTTTTTGCTGGTAGCTTGCCGTAATCAATTTGCTCTCGTCCTGCGCGTTGGAAAGGAAGCCGCATTCGCACAATATGGACGGATATTCGCTGCAATTAAGGATATAGTAGTCACCCACCGCCGCTTGGCGTGCGCGGTCGTTAAGCACGTCGTTAAAGTAGTTTTGCACTACCTTTGCGTACCGCTCGCCCGCCGCCGACGCGTAAAAGGTTTGCGCACCCTTGACCGACGAAACGGGATACGAATTGCAGTGTACGCTTATTACGAGATCGGGCTTTGCTTCCGACAACGTTTTTTTACGCGCGCTCATATCCCCGCGCTTGCTGTATTTAAGCCCACTGCACACCGCCGACGAATCGCTGCGCGTAAGCACAACGTTGTAGCCGTCGTTTTGCAAATACTTGGCAAGGTACTTGGATATCGACAAATTTATATCGCTCTCCTTTGTACCGGTAGTAATACCCGTAACGCCGCCGTCCGCACCGCCGTGCCCCGCGTCGATTACAATGGTTATGCCATTGGTAGGCTTGGCGGAAGCGATTACCGTAGCCGCGGTAGTTACGGCGGCAATGAGCGCAAGTATAACCGACAATACGGCAATTATTGTTTTCCTTTTTATCGTGATAAACGCCATGCCGCCGTTATTACCTCCCTAAGCGAATTTGTTGCTATGTGCGGTTTTTCTACACTTTTCTACATTTAAGCTATCTACCATGTGCATAACTATGTGCATAAGTGCATAACATGGTGCTTTTTTGCTTGTTTAGTGGTTGGAATACAACTGAACGTTGCCGTTAAGCCAGGATTCGAACAGCGGTTTAAGCTGGCGCTTTGACGCCTTTTCCATAGCGCCCATAAGGTCCTGCGGCTGCGCTATGCCGAACTTGTTGTCGGCATAATACTTTTTTAAGCCTGCCATAAACTTTTCGGTGCCAACGGTGTTGCGCACGTCGTCCAGCATTAGTGCGCCCTTTACGTAAATCATATACGTATATTCCGTTTCGCTGGCGTACTCGTTTACCGCACGCGTCATAGACGTATCGTCACGTCCGTTGTTTTTGTACGTTTCGCAGTACAAAATGTATGCGGCAAGCGCGTCGGCGCGTTTGGCGTCGAAGGTGTATTTATACCCTTCCGCGTACTCGTAGAACATCATGGTGGAGTATTCCGCCATAGCTTCGTCCAGCCACGAATGCTTAACCTCGTCGTTGCCCACCACGCCGTACCACCACTGGTGCGCCGTTTCGTGGACTATAATGTCAAGCTTGCTGTCGCCGCTGTAAGCGTCGGATATCATTGACAACGCGGGATATTCCATACCGCCCTGCAAAAATCCGGTCTGAACGACGGTGTATTCCTTGTACGGATATGCGCCGAACTTGTCGCCGAATATGCGCACCGAGTCGATTGCCGCGTTAAGCGCTTTTTCGGGCTCGCTGTCCGAATAGTAAAGGTAATTGACAATCGTCGAGCCGCTGAGCCCACTCATTTTTTGGTACTCGCCCAGCACCGCCGCAAAGTCCCTTACGTTTTGCGCGCCTATTTCGTACGTTACGGCGTTTTCCGCTTCGGTCTTGCCCGTAATTTCGCCCGTCGCGGCGCACTCGTACTTGTCGGGTACGGTGAGCGTTACCGAATAGTCGGCACACTCACTGAAAAACGGATCGCCCGTCGAATAGTACGGATCGGCTACAAACGCGCCGTCGCGGTACATACACGCTATCGGGTAGAAGTTGCCGAGGTTTACCGATTTGTCGGTATAACCGAACCTGTGTTTAACCTTGGGCAGCTTGACGGAATACTCTATTTTTACCGACGTCTTTTCGGTAGGATCGAGCGTATCGCCCAGTGGAACTACAAGGATATTTTCGTCCTCGCCCGACACCGTTACGTCCTTGGCGTTGCCGTTGACGGACACGCTGTCGATTTTCATTACGCTGTAGCTTTTTCCGCTCGGGTAAGCGTCGGTAATGCGGTTAGCGGCAACAGGGCTGTATTTTGCACCGTCGCGGTATGCGTTGGGGTACAAGTGGAACCACAATTCTTTTAGCGGCACGTCGTTATTGTTGACGTAGTCGCAAGTGACCGTCGCAGTAAGAATGTTGTCGGCGGAAAGCGTCGCGTCTATCGTGTACTTGCTAAGCTCTGTTTTCTCGCCCGACGAGCAAGCAAAAAGCGGCAGCGACAGCGCCGCAACCGCTATTACGGCAATGAGTTTTTTTCGCATATCAATCTCCTTTCTAAGCCGCCCAAGCGGCGCATTTTGTTTACGATTATCAATATGACGAAAACTATGCCGTTATGCTTTTTTTGTAAAAACCGAATTAAGTAGGTTTAAATTTTTGTGTAATGCTATACCAAGCTTGTTTTGTTTAGTATTACGTTGCTTACCGCGCCAAGTCCTACGGCGAACAGTCCGCCGCCCGCAAGCGTCATGATAACGTGAATAAAGGTCGCGTTGAGCGGAGTCATCATAGGTATCATCATGAACATGAACGCGCCCACACCGATAGCAAGAAGTATCGAAAGCCAAGTGCGCTGTTTTGCAATTACCGCGAACGTTAAGAATATCCCAACGAATACCGCAACAAGAAAAATCTTAGAGAACAAGCAAGCGACTATTCCGCCGGCATTGAAGCCTTCCATTGTGAACGGAAGTCCGCCGATTGCCCCGCCTATCATAGCTCCGATAAAGAACATAAGCATCATAATCGCTCCGCCGACAAAGCACACCAGCGTTTTAGAGAAAACGTAATCCACCTTTTTGGAACGAACGGTAAACAGGTTCTGCAT
>CAMWMF010000005.1 GCA_947175335.1 uncultured Clostridia bacterium | reverse complement strand
CAACGCGGTGTTCCGTGTGCGCAGCGAGCTGTCGTACGCTATACATGAGTTTTTCCACAAAAACGGCTACTACTACGTCCATTCGCCCATAATAACGGGCAGCGACTGCGAGGGCGCTGGCGAGGTGTTCAAGGTGACTACCGTCGGCTTCGACCCCACCGTCAAGAGCGAGGAGGAGTACAACAAAATGGACTTCTTCGGGCGTAGCGCAGGACTTACCGTTTCGGGACAATTAGAGGGCGAGGTTATGGCAACCGCGCTCGGCAAAATTTACACCTTCGGCCCGACCTTCCGCGCCGAAAACAGCAACACGCCGCGCCACGCCGCCGAGTTTTGGCAGGTCGAGCCCGAGGTCGCGTTTGCGGACATAGACGACATTATCGGCATCGCCACCGATATGATTAAATATATCACCTCGTACTTGCTCGAACACTGCGCAGCCGAATTGAAGTTCTTCGAGGAGCGGTTCGAGCCCGGGCTTATAGCCAAACTGCAAAACGTAGCGAACAGCGACTTTGCGCGTATCGATTACAAGGACGCTATCGAGGTGCTCAAAAAATCGGGCAAGACATTCATCTATCCCGTCGAGTGGGGACTGGACTTGCAAACCGAACACGAACGCTATCTTACCGACGAATATTTTAAAAAGCCGGTGTTTGTAGTAAACTATCCGCGCAAAATTAAATCCTTCTATATGAAGCAGAACCCCGACGGCGTTACCGTTGCGGCGACCGACTTGCTCGTCCCCGGGGTGGGCGAGATAATAGGCTGCTCGGAGCGCGAAGCGGACTACGACAAGCTGCTCAAAGAAATTACCGATCGCGGCATGAAGCTGTCAGACTACGCCAACTACCTCGACTTGCGCAAGTTCGGCAGCGTACCGCACAGCGGCTTCGGCTTGGGCTTGGAACGCATGCTTATGTACGTGACGGGTATGTCCAACATTCGCGACGTAATAGAGTTCTCGCGCACCAAGGACGATTTAAAATAACAATAAAAAACCGCTCAATGTCGAGCGGTTTTTTGTTGTCGTAAATTTTATTGCTATTTATTTGATAAACGCGGCGAAAGCCTTGTGCGCCGAGTACAGGTCGGCTTTGCTTATAAGCTCGGTGGGCGCGTGCATGGAAAGTACGGGTACGCCCATATCCACCGTGTCGATGTTTATTTTTGCAATGTATTTGGCTACCGTGCCGCCGCCGCCGAGGTCTACTCTGCCCAGCTCGCCGGTCTGCCAAATAACGCCCGCTTTTTCAAACACGCCACGAAGATAGCCGATGTATTCCGCCGAAGCGTCGTTGGAGCCGGACTTGCCGCGCGCGCCTGTAAACTTGTTCATCGTTACGCCGCAGTTTACCTGACCGACGTTGTTGTCGTCGAACGCCGAAGCGAAGTCGGGATCGTACGCCGCGGTAACGTCTGCCGAAAGGCACATCGATTTAGCACGAAGCAATGCGGGGTTCACGCCGTAGCTCTTTGCAATTTCGGTAAGCAGGTCGTCGATAAGTACGCACTGCATACCCGTGTTGCCTTCCGAGCCTATTTCCTCTTTGTCGGCGAGTATGGTAAGCACCGTTTGGTCGGTTTCCGTTTCAAGCGTGGCGGTAATTTCGGGGTAGGCGCACACGCTGTCGTCGTGGCCGTATGCCGCGATAAACGAGCGATCGAGTCCAACGTCCTTTGCTTTTGCCGCTGGCACGGCTTGGAGCTCTGCGGACAAAAAGTCCTCCTCGGTTATGCCGTACTTTTCGTTGAGCAGTTTAAGTACGTTCTTTTTTACGCCGTCCTTGTCCTCGCCCTCTGCGGGAATGCCGCCTATAATAAGGTTAAGGTTTTCCGCCTCGAAGCCTTCGCCGATGGTCTTGCGGTTAAGCTCTTGCGAAAGGTGGGGGAGCAGGTCGGTAATGTAGAATACGGGGTCGGTTTCCGCTTCGCCGATATTGACGGAAACGGTTTTGCCCGTTTTGAGCGCGACAACGCCGTGCAATGCGAGCGGGATAGTAAGCCAGTGGTACTTTTTGATACCGCCGTAATAGTGCGTTTTAAGGTACGCCATGCCCGCTTTTTCGTAAAGCGGCACTTGCTTCAAATCGAGTCTCGGGCTGTCGATATGCGCGACGAGAATACGCACGCCGTTTTTGGCAATATCCGCCTTGCCCGCGCGCAGCATAAACAATGCTTTGCCGCGGTTGTTGTAGTACAGCTTGTCGCCCTTGTTTATCTTGTCGCCAAGCGTGTACGGCTTGTAGCCCGCCTTTTCCGCCATTGCAACGGTGTACGCAACAGCTTCGCGTTCGGTCTTGCCGTTGTCCAAAAAGTTCTTGTAGCCCTCGGCGTAGTCCATAATGCGTTTAAGTTCCGCTTTGTCCGCGGTTGCGTAAATATTTTTGCGCTTGTAAGTTAAATCCATACGTTTACCTACCTCAAATAAATATTTGTAACATTATATACTATTATCACGAAAAAAGCAACAGATTTTTTATCGGCTTTTTCGGGGCGTAAAACGAATATGATTGCTCGGCTTGTCGCGCACAAAAAATTTGTTTTACCGCCTTGTCAAACATTGACGAAAAATACTGTTGTGTGATATAATTTACGGTATGAACAAGGATATTCAAAGCATAGTTCTTACCGAACAACAAATCAAAGAAAAGGTCGTCGCCGCCGCGGCATGGCTTGACAAACGGTACGCCGGCAAAAACCCGCTGTTTATAAGCGTGCTTAAAGGCAGCGTAATGTTCTTTTGCGATCTCGTGCGCGCAATGGAAACGCCCGTGCAAATGGATTTTATGATGGTGTCGTCCTACGGCGCCGGCACGTCAAGCTCGGGCATACCCAAAATCGTAATGGATTTGGCGGAGGACGTAACGGGTAGAGACGTCGTGCTTGTAGAGGATATAGTCGACTCGGGCTATACTTTGCAGCGCATGCAAAACCTTATCGCAGGCAGGGGCGCGGCTTCGTTTACCACCGTCGCGCTGTTCGACAAACCGTCGCGCCGCAAGGTGGACGTAAAAGCCGACTACGCTTGCTTCGAGATAGGCGACGAGTTTATAGTCGGCTACGGACTCGATTACGCGCAGCAATACCGCAATCTGCCGTACGTGGGAATACTCAAACGCGAGATTTACGAAAACAAGTAAACGCGCGCGGCATACAGTTTGGCAAGCCATATGTATAATATCGGGCGTGGATAAAACCGCGCCTTTTGCATAAAAATCAAAAAGGAATTTATTATGAAAAACACGACAAAGCTCAAACTTGTATACGCTCTGTTTTGCGTGCTGTTAGTAGCCGATTTTATAGTGATGCTCAGTCTTGTATATCGCAACGACCACGGTAGCACGCGCACTGTATTTATCGTGTGGGTGGTAATTCTCACAGTCGCCGCAATATCTACTATGTATTATGCGCTCAAACTGAAAAAGCAAATCGAAAAGGAAGACGCAAGCGGCAAAGCCAAGAATACCAGCACCGCCAAACCGACAAAAAGAAACGTCGTTGCCGCCGAAAGAGCGGTGTTCGATTCCGACTTAGAAATACTGTCGGAACAAACGGCAATCGAGCTTGACGTATGGGGCAAAAGGCTTGCGCTCACCGTTGTAGGCGGCGGTGACAACGGCACAGTATTGTCCGCGGCCGAACGTGACGCTCTTACGTGGCTTATTATAAAAGCGCCGTATCAATCGGACGAGGTAAAAAACGAAGTTCTCAAATTTATCAACGACACCTACGAAAACAGCAGTGACGATTGGGAAAGGACGGACAGCTTCGATATTTTGCACGACGAAACGGAGCTGACTACTATACATATATCGACCGACGAGGATAGCGACAGCGTAACGATTGCACTTTGCGGCGAGTGTAATTGCGACGACGAACACGGTATTTCGGTCGTTTTCCAAGACAGAAAATTCAGCGGCGTCGGTTCGTATATGGATTACGAATATGCTGACAGTATTAGTGACAGACGCACCGGCGAGGAAATAGAACGCAACGAACAATACGAGCTTATAGAAAAATGGGGTTATGCCGACGAGGGTGGCGTGTTTGAATTTTTTTCGTTTAGCGGCAGCAAAATCGACGCCGACAACAATCCGATCGAAAGCGGCAAACTAATACTAAACGCGCACGGCTATCGTAAAGCGTTGTTTACCGTTTTGAACGGTAAGCTCAGCAATTATTACGACGACCTTTCCTTTATCGAAACCGATAAAGAGCTTAAAAGAATGCTCGGCAGGTTCCATTCCGAATACGACTTAAAAGATATAAGCTACGTCGTAAAAACGATTGCGATAACCGAATGCGACGTTCCTTGGGATAATTATAAAAAAGTTAAGCGTGTTATATTGCGCGTCGGCAAAGACGACGATGACGTTTTGGATTTGGTAATTTTAAGCGACGAGTTTGATAAGCTTAAAAGCTTTTTGGCGTTTATAGACGGCGCGCACTCTGCTGCCGAATAATATAGTATTTTGCATTACCGCCGCGCTCGCGCCGCTAAGCGTACAGCGCAAGGTCGGGATGTCGGAATATTTTGCCGAGATAGGCGATTACTAAGCCGCTGTGGATATCGTTGTCGGTTAGGGGAATTCCTATCATTTTGGACAGTCGCTCCGCAATGCCGAACGATTGCGCTATTGCGTATGCAATTTCGCGCATTACGGACTTGGATTTTATGTGACGAATCTCGCCGATAATGCGGTATATTTCACACGTGCCGGTACACAACTCGGTGCCGTACAGTATAATCGCGTCAACAAGGCCCTTACTGCCTTTCAGGTCGGAACGCACGCCGCACTTCAATGTTAGGCGCTCCGCGGTCAGTCGGAAGGACGGGTCTGAAATCGCCGTCAAATATTCTGATAATACGTTGGTTTCCATAACTATATTTTAAAATATCGTTCGGCAATAATCAACATAATTCACCCTGTTTCGCCGCGGGCATTTTATGCCTTTTTGTCGACTTTTGTGGGTTTTTTGCGCATATGGAAAATAATGAAGAATTTAGAATGCAGAATGCAGAATTATAGGTGAAAATTACGCTACCGCTCTACGGTTTTATCACCACAATTCCGAATTCCGAATTCCGAATTCTTAATTGTAATCAGTTGACATTTATCTTCTTATGCTTTATAATATACATTGCACTGCGTGGAACAGCGGTTTTTACCTGCCCCGGTGGACCGTAAGTTATGCAGCCTGAGCGCGGCGGCGTGAAACGTTTGCGCTTGATACTATTCTTTATACGAGGTTGTTTTCGATGAAAACATTAATGGCAAAAAAGATTAATTCCAAGACTGCCGACTACAAAATCGGCAACAAGGAATACAAGCGTAACTGGTACGTTGTCGACGCGGCGGGCGTGCCGCTCGGCAGACTTGCAAGCGTTGTGGCTTCCGTGCTTAAAGGCAAGACCAAACCCGAATACACCCCCAACACCGACGTGGGCGATTTCGTTATTGTCGTCAATACCGACAAGGTAGTGCTTACGGGCAACAAGCTCACCAAAAAGCTTCGCACCTACCACACCGGATATATGGGCGGACTCAAACAGCAACAGTATTCCCATTTCCTTCGGGAAAATTCGGACAAGGCTGTTCAAAAGGCGGTTAAGGGCATGCTTCCCAAAAACTCGCTCGGAAGGGCTATGATCAAAAAGCTCAAACTGTTCAAGGGCGCCGAACATAACCACGAGGCACAACAGCCCAAAACGCTCACTATCGAGCTTCACAAAGATAAGGACTAAGTAAGAGGTAACAAGCTATGGCAGCTAAATCTTCAACAAAAAAGAAAGTTCAATACTGGGGTACAGGCAGACGTAAAAAGGCTGTCGCGCGCGTTCGCGTTTTGGCGGGCGGCTCCGGCACCATTACCGTCAACAAGCGTTCGCTCGACGATTATTTCCCGCTCGATACGCTTAAGCTTATAGTCAATCAACCGTTTGCCGAAACCGGCACCGAGGGCAAGTTCGACGTTATCGTCAACGTTCGCGGCGGCGGCTTTACCGGTCAGGCGGGCGCTATCCGTCACGGCATTTCCCGTGCGCTTTGCAATGTGGACGCTACGTACCGTCCCGCGCTCAAAAAGGCGGGCTTCCTTACTCGCGATCCCAGAATGAAAGAGCGCAAAAAATACGGTCTCAAAAAAGCGCGTAAAGCTCCTCAGTTCTCCAAGCGTTAATCGATGGGTGAAGGTCGGCTGGAAAGCGGCGATTTGCTGGATGCGCGCGGAAACCTTGCGCAAAGCGGTTATGCGTTTTCTCAAGTCAAGGCTTACAACCGCGCGGCGGTCAAACCAAAGTTGCGCATAAAGGAATGGGACTATTACAGTGTGGTCGGCGGCGATTACGCGGTCGCGCTCACGGTAGCAGACAATTCGTATATGTCGCTCGCTTCGGTGTCTGTTATCGACTTCAAGCACATCAAGTACATTACCAAAAGTAAGATTGGGTTTATGTCGCTTGGCAAGCTCGGATTACCGTCGAGCTGTTCGGAGGGCAACGTTCGCTACGACAAGGGCGGAGTAAAGATTTCCTTCGATATAGACGAAACGGGTAAACGAACGCTCAAAGCCGAATACAAAAAGTTCGACGGGAAAAAGACGTTCAAGTGCGAGTTCGATCTTGAACCGGCAACGGGCGACAATATAACGGTCGCAATCCCGTTCGGAAAGAAGCGCAGATTTTACTACAACACCAAAATCAACTGCCTAAGGTGCAACGGCTGGTTTTCGGTAGGCGAGGATAGACACGAGATTAAGAACGCATACGCGGGGCTCGATTGGGGCAGGGGCGTGTGGACGTACAAAAATACGTGGTACTGGTCGTCGCTGTCTTGCGAGACCGACGACGGCAAAACGCTCGGACTCAACTTAGGCTACGGCTTCGGTAAGCCGACGGAAAGTGAAAACACGATTTTCTACGACGGCAAGGCGCATAAGCTGGACGATGTAACGTTCGACATTCCGTATACGCAGGGCAAGACAGATTATTTAAAGCCTTGGAAGATAGCGGATAACGAGAACAGACTGGATCTCACGTTCTATCCGATAATTGACAGAAAGGACAAGATGAACGTGGGCGTGCTGGCAACAGACCAACACCAAGTGTTCGGAAAGTTCTACGGCAAGGCCGTGCTGGACGACGGAACGATAATCAATATAGCCGACAAGACGGGCTTTGCGGAAAAGGTAGTCAATCGGTGGTAGTAAAAGGCGGGGAGTACCGCCAAACAAAATAAGAATAAACAAACCGCGCTCAATAAGCTATGGGCGCGGAAAATGGAGAGATGGCTGAGCGGCTGAAGGCACACGCTTGGAAAGCGTGCGTAGTGTAACAGCTACCGGGGGTTCGAATCCCCCTCTCTCCGCCAGAGCAATCGGTCTAAAAGTCTTGCGACTTTAGACCGATTTTCTTATGTTTTGGGGCGGTTTTGCCTATTTTTTGAGGAATTCTACGGGCTGCTGACCGTCAATAGTGTGTTCGACAGTCGATTTTTTTGTGGTTCAAACCCACCCAAAAGAGAGATTAAGGTGTAGTACAAACTTAAAGTGTTCACTACGAAAATACCCAAGAGAATGGGGTTTGAACAGAAAAATGTTGTGAATTTTATTGTTTGTTGTAGTAAGTGTTTAATTGTATCGCGTAGAGGGTGATTATTATATAGACGCCCATCGTAGTGCCATTTTGAGAAACTGCTTATGTTATACACTTGAAAAATGATTCCATTTTTGATATACTTGTAATGATGTATTGCTTATATAACGGAGATATGAAATGAATGAAGATGTACAAAAGATAATAGTTCCGAATTACTCATACGGTTATGCAAAGTCCACCTATGAGAAATTAGAACAATATGAAGTATCTATGCAAGTCCCTCCCATTAAGGAGAATGAAAGTATTATCGTACGATTGGATGGCAAAGGCTTAACCGCCAGATTCAAATCTGATACTGAATTGTTTTTGTCTGAATTCCATTTAGCGATGAAAATCACGATGGAAAATATAAAAAAGTATTGCCCTTATGTGCGTTTTGCATATTCTTTTAAAGACGAAATATCGCTATTATTGGATAAAGAACAAATAGAAAAAAGTAAAGATTTTCAAAATCGCATTGAAAAAGTATTACCGATTTTGAGCGGTTATATATCAGCTATGTTTTCACAATACATACCTAAAACATTAAAAAAGTCACCTTGTGAAGCGTTTACCTTTGATGCTCGAATTATAATTATTCCGACAGTAAAAATAAAAGACTACTTTCATTCTCGTCAAGCCTTTGCTATGAGTGGTTTTATAGATCGAATTTGCGCATTCAGACATCTTACTCCTTTTAGCCGTACATTTATCAATGTGAAACAATCATTGAAAGATGTCGGTGATGATTGGGGCAATTATCCTCAATATGTATCCAGTGGTTATGTAGGACGCTATGAAAAAGAAAAATGGGTAGTAGACACGGCAAGTGATTTTATGCAAAAGTGGTATAAATATGAACATTGTTTATGAGCAGAAATAAAGGCAACGTAAAATTATAAAATATTATCCAGGAGATCCAAGACTAATAGTATTCTAACACAATAAAGGAAATAAAAAATGGAATGCCTAAAAGCGATTGGCATTTTTGTAATGACATAAATATTTGTTTTAGGCTACTACTTTTATGTCAAGTCAATCGTGTCTATAAGTATATATTTGCTTTGGGATGTTGTATGATGCAGGATAAAAGTATTATTATGATCACTGTTTGAGTCACACGATAGATTTAGTAGTACAGACCTTGAAAACGCGAGATTTTGTCGTACACACGCACGGAAAGGACACGTGACGGCGTGACTTTTTTCGTGGCGGAAATAGAGAATAAGTGAATGAGAAGTGTGGCAAATGAAAGTATATTTTGTGGATAATATCGTATAAAAGCATTTATTCAAATCACCCGTTAAGATATTTGGCCGCAAGTTCGCTAGGCGCTCGGCAAAGCCGAAGCCCGTGCGCGCAGTCCGCGCACAATCCCGCACCCGCCAAGTCAATCGGTCTAAAAGTCATGCGACGTTTAGACCGATTTTGTTCGTGTTTTGAGAATTTTTGCAGATTACTAATAACCGAAAGTGTGTTCGGCAGTCAATTTTTTTTGTGATTCAAATCCACCAAAAAGAGAGAATAAGGTGTAGCACGTACTTTAAGTGGCTACTACGAAAGTATACAAGAGAATGAAGTTTGGACATCAATTTATTTTAATATTTCTAGTTTACGGCTTTGAAAATTCGTGGCAAAATATTTGACAAAGCGTTTGGCGATTTGTTACAATAAAAGAGCAGACGGCATTATGATATAAATAGGTCTAACATAGAACAAATAGATTTGCCCTCGCGTTATGCAAGTGACACTCGGCAAATACGGTTGATTTATGTAATACTGATTTATAGATTGGATGCCTAACGGACTACAATAAGTAGTCATTTTTGCGTTAGGTGTACACTATGCCCTCTGTGAATTCAACATGGAGGTTTTTTATGGAAAGAGAAGACTGTGAGCAAATAGAGTCGCTTATTGGTTATGAATTCAATAGGCGTGATTTGCTCGTACAAGCGTTCACTCGGAAGAGCTACACGAACGAAACGCACGACGGGGATAACAATGAAGTTTTAGAATTCATTGGCGACCAAGCGTTGGGGGTCGCGGTCGTTAGAGCATTGAGTGATTACTATGGTGAGATAAATGGGCGAGATGAATTCTCCTGCGAACTCACGGAAGGGAAACTGAGCGACTTGAAAAAATCGCTTGTCGAGTGTTCGATGCTTGCACATCGGATTGATGTACTCGATTTCAGCCAGTATCTCATCATGGGCAAAGGCGATAGAAAACTCAATGTGAGCGAAGATCCGCACGTTAAGGAAGACTTGTTCGAAGCAATAGTCGGGGCGGTCGCAATCGATAGCGATTGGGATTACGATGCAATACAGGACACGGTAGAGCTTATGCTTGACCTCGACTATTATTTGGAACATGGGGTTGATGACTCGGAGAACTACGTCACGCTCGTTCAAGAGTGGAGTCAAAAAAAGAAGAACGAAGTACCGAGGTACGAATACCAAGATACGGACGAGTATAAGGTTAATCGGATGATTCAGTTGTATTCGATTTATGGACAGCGCGATACGATAGAGAATGAAGACAGCGACGGGCCAATAACTTGCAAATTGTACATAGACGATGGTAATCCGTTCGTTGGGTTTGGCTACTCTAAAAGCAAAGCGCGAATGGCTGCGGCTGAGGCGGCCTACGAATATCTTGAATACGAAGGTATGCTATTCACAATGGAAGATGAAATAGACGAGCCTTCGGAAGAGCGGGCGATAAACCAACTGCAAGAGCTTGCGCAAAAGGGATACTTTTCGTTGCCCGAATATACCTTTGAAGAAAAACACGATAGAGATGGGAATCCGTATTGGTGGTGTCGTTGCGTAGTGCGGGATTACATATATTGGTACCAGAGCAAAGCAAGCACAAAGAAAGAGGCAAAGCGTAGGGCGGCATACAATATGCTTATGAGCATATTGAACGCAAACGGCAAAGAAAACGATAACGATTGGTACGACAATCCCGACGATGACGATTGGGATGATTAAGGGGGAATAGGGTGATAAGAATACTTTCTACGAAATTGCCTCTTAAATTCGAAGTCGGGCAAGAGCAAATAAATGAGACGATAATCAAGTGGCTCAAGGGTGGCGGTTCGAACGCAGCTTTGAGCGAGAAATTCGAGCGGTGTGACGCCAAAGCGGAAACGCACATAGTGGACGGTTTCTATACGATTGACACGATATCGGGCAAAAGGAAAGACGTAGAATATTTCGCTTTCAAGTTGTCGCATATTTATTATAGCCAGGCGTGGGAAACGGAAATAATTTACGAAGAGAGTGCATCGGCAAAGAGTGCGACAATCCACATCAACTGTTCGGGTGACATAACGCTTTTCGATAAAGTGCCGAAAGAACGGAGCGAAATCATTCGAGCTTTTATTCAAGACGGCAGGGTAAAGTCGGACGTCTTGCCGATACAATCAACGCCGATATCCGCCGATTTTGGTAAACTTGATTTGTTTGAGAAAATAGTAAACGGTAAGCACAAGTTGCCGCTTCCGATGATTTTTGTGAGTAGGATTTTCGATAGCTCTGGATACGAGCTGAATGTCGAATCACTTGCATTTCTCTTGGCAGGAATAGCTTATGTGGTAATTGAAGATACGACGGATTTCTCGTTCAACCTTAAACAGCGGACGGAAGTGCCGATACCGTTCAATGGGCGATTGGGCGTGTTTTACCCTAACGGAAAAATAGATCGTATGTGCCGAGCGCAAGCATTGTGGGGTGAACTTGATATCAAGATTATGAATGATGTGGTCAAGTCCGTAACCGCATCGGTAGATAAGGAGTCGCCTTCTTGGGAACAAATACACGCGGAAAAGGTGGCGGCTGACGCCGAGAAAAATGCGGCGTTGCTTGATGACTTTATGGGCGAGTACGACAGCTTGGAATCGAAACTTGAAGCGGCCAAAAAGAGAATAGCCGAACTCACCAAAGAGAACACCGACCTGCGTAGCAAGAACGAAAGCTTGCAAGCCGCATTCGAGGCAAGCGGAATACAAGATAACATAATATCCAAGTCCCCGGTTAAGGAGTTTTTCATAGGGGAACAGCACGACTTGCTTGTCACGGTGCTGAAAGAGGCGGCGGCTCGTTGCGGCGGTTTCGATACACGACAGCACGAACTCATCAACAGCCTGTTGGAGCCCAACGATTACATAGGAAACGGACGTGAAATTGAGGAAGTGGTAAAGCGCGTATTGTCGAGTGGGGAACAGATAAACAAGCGCGACATAGCGGAATTGGAGCGAGTGGGTTTCAAGCTCGTAGCCGACCAAAACCATTATAAGTTTGTCTTCCGCGGGAATGAGCGCTATTGGTTCACCGTATCCAAATCGCCGAGCGATAGGCGGAGCGGACAAAATAACGTATCGGACATTATAAAAAAAATCAGCGTTTATCAATAAGCGATGCCGACGGGACTTTCGGCCTTTGACTTTTGGCGTGTTGTGTGATACTAAGGAAAGCAGCTGTGGTTTTTGTGGTAACACGCGAGATTTTGTCGTACACATACAAGTGTGAATAGCAATGAGAAATGGCGCCAAATATATCTTTATAAATAAAAATTTCAAATTCGGATTATAGCGCACTGAAAAAGAAAAGTACGAACACGTTAAGTAGTTCGTACTTTTTGTTTTGCGATGTGTTTGTCGCAAGGGGATCAGTGCGCGTCTATGCGTTCGATGCTTATGATAAACGGATATTTGCTGCGAATTTCTATCAGCTTTTCGGAGCTGTACATAATGTCGGTGGATATGGACGCCTCACAAACGGAGTCGTTGCCGTCCTCGCGTACGTTAAAGCTGTAAAAGTGTTTTACGTGGAAAACGTCCTTTATTATAGCTTCCTCGTTGTTCGTTTGCCTGAAAACGATATTAAGCCGATACATTTGTTTCATATTGAAAATCTTGTAGCGCGAGTGGAAAAGGCATTGTGCGAGTACTAATATTATCGTCGCGCCTGCGGCTACAATATACAATCCCGCGCCCGCTGCCATGCCGACGCCCGCCGTTGCCCAAATACCCGCGGCAGTCGTCAGTCCACGCACTTCCTTTTGGCGGACCATTATTATTCCGACGCTCAAAAAGCCTATACCCGACACAATCTGCGCGGCAATGCGCGACGCGTCAAAGTCCATGCCGGTAAAACCGTATTTACTGATTACCACCATAAGCGCCGCACCGACGCACACTATGGTGTGAGTGCGTATGCCTACCTCTTTGCTGTTTATTCTGCGTTCTAAGCCGATAGCGAACCCGAGTACGAGTGCAATCAGTATGCTTATAAGAGTTTTAAGCTCGAATATCGCGCCTTCTGCCGTTGGGAACATGTTACGTCATCCTTTATATTGATATTTCAAGTATAGCATAAAAAATAGGGTAAATCAATAGGCTTTTTTTGCAAATGTAAAAAATTTATTCCAAGCTATTGCGTTATTAGGCGTTTTGTTATATAATACAAGTGAAAATGTTTTGAGACAGCTTTTTTATCGGGGGTGTTATGAAACGACGCATTCTTGTTTTTATTGCCGTAATCGTTTTGGCGATGTTTGCCGCAATCTATCTTGTCGGTTGCGGTACAATCGATTTGTCACCGCCGTCATATTCGGACAACACCGGCGGCGATGACGATAACGTCACGCCTACACCGACACCAACTCCTACGCCGACGCCTACACCGACGCCAACACCAACACCGACACCAACTCCTACGCCGACGCCTACACCTACGCCCACGCCTACACCTACGCCCACGCCTACACCTACGCCTACACCTACGCCGACGAGTACAAAGACGACAGTGTATTACACAAACAGCGGAAAGTGGACTAACGTATACGCGTATTGTTGGAACTATTCTTCGCCAGACAAGCCCAAAAAGGCGTGGCCGGGGGAGAAGCTGACATCATTCGGCACTTCCGGTTATAACGAACAGCAATTCAAGATAGACATTGATTATTCGCAGTACGATAGGATTATTTTTAACGACGGCGGCAATCGTCAAACCAAGGACTTGGTCGTGAGCGGCGCGACAAGCGGATATTACGGAACGGACGGTACGTTTACAATGGGCACGGAAAACTACGGAAACGTTACGGAAAAGACGTTTACCGACAACAAGAATTTAAGCTATATAGGCAATAAAAGTAAAAAGGTTTGGATATACACGCCGCCCGGATATTCGACTTCTAAAAAATACGGCGTGCTGTATATGTTTGACGGGCAAAACGCGTTTGGAGCGGCAAACGGCGTAGCGGAGAACAATTCGTGGTGCGTAGACGTTGCGGTGACTAGCCTTGTCAAGAACGGTGGCGACGGCGTTATAGTAGTCGCAATAGACAACGGCAGCGGCGGCAACGTACAGCGCAATCGCGAGCTTACTATGAGCCTAAGCTTCGGAACGCTTACAGACTTGGCAAACGAGCCGGGATTTGACAACGGCACGCTGGACGATATGGGTAACTTTATCAAGCAAACCGTTATGCCGTGGGTCAACTCCAATTATTCGGTTGATACAAGCCGCGAAAAGACCGGCATTGTCGGTTCGTCGTCGGGCGGGCTGGGATCGTACTACCTCGGGCTTAGAGACAACGATTTGTACGGTTATATCGGTGCGTTCTCGCCGGCTAACGGGTTGTTTACCAATAACGATTGGAAAAGGTTTTATACAAGCAAAAACGGATTTGCCGCGGGCAAGCCCAAGGTATACGTTTATTGCGGGCAAAACGATAACGGCTTAGAGGATATGCTGCTGCCCGAAACCAAACGCATAAAGAGCGGACTTACCGCATGCGGATTTTCCGCCTCGAATATAACGGAAAACTACGTCAACGGCGGCGATCACAACGAAGCTTATTGGCGCATAGCCTTCCTCGAATTTTTGGGCCAAATGGTAGGATAGTCAACTGCGTTTTACCGTGTTATATTGTACTTATAAAGGCGTCCGAAACGACGCCTTTTATGTTGTGTTGATTTTGTGCCTGCCATCTTGAAGGAATTTTCGTTAATATGTTGCTTTTATGCAAATAATACTGTATAATGAGATTTGTAAATGTGTACCTATTTTACGGTAGGTATATGTTTGCGCGGTGGATTTCGCCGTATGAAACCGAAACGGACGCTCGTAGGATTTTTCTCGGCGTGCCTTTTCGGCGGACATACCAAGGATAAGTTCGAGCATGATTATACGCTCGGATTGGCGAAGCACACCAAAAAATTCACTTCGGACAAAATTAAACAATGAACATCAAATTTTCACCGCCCGACATATCCGAGCGGGAAATACAAGAAGTAGCGGAAGCATTGCGCTCGGGCTGGATAACGACAGGACCGCGCACGAAAAAACTTGAATCGTTGATTGCGGAGTACGTAGGCGCTCCCAAATGCGTTTGCTTAAATTCGCAAACTGCGTGTGCCGAAATGGCGCTTAGGCTGCTCGGCATCGGCGAGGGCGACGAGGTAATAACTTCGGCTTATACGTACACCGCGTCGGCGTCGGTTGTGTGTCATGTCGGCGCAAAGCTTGTGCTTGTCGACACGCAAAAGGACAGCCTCGAAATGGACTACGACGCGTTGGAGGCGGCCGTTACCGAGCGCACCAAGGCGATAATACCCGTCGATTTGTGCGGCATTCCGTGCGATTACGACAGGATTTATCAAATCGTAAACAAAAAGAAAAAGCTGTTTACTCCCAACGGAAAAATTCAAAAAGCCATTGGGCGCATTGCCGTTTTGGCGGACACCGCTCATGCATTCGGCGCCGAGTGGCACGGAAAGAAGGTGGGCAGCATAGCCGACTTTTCATCGTTCTCTTTTCATGCCGTTAAGAACTTTACTACAGGCGAGGGCGGGGCGCTCACGTGGAAGCATATAGCCGGCATTGACGATGATGAGATGTACCATCAATTACAGCTTTTGTCGTTGCACGGGCAAAGCAAGGACGCGCTGGCCAAAATGCAGCTCGGCGCGTGGGAGTACGACATTGTCGGCACTTGGTACAAGTGCAATATGACCGACGTCGCGGCGGCTATGGGACTGGCGCAATTTGAGCGATATCCGCAAATGCTGAAACGCAGGCGCGAAATAATACAAAAATACGACGGCGCGTTTAAGCCGCTCGGTATCAAGGTTTTACCGCACTATACGGACAATTACACTTCGTCCGGCCATTTATATTTGACTCGCGTGCCCGATATTACCGCCGAGCAGCGTAACGAAATAATTACGCGTATGGCGCAAAAAGGCATTGCGTGCAACGTTCACTACAAGCCGTTGCCTATGCATACGGCGTATAAGCAGCTCGGCTTCGAGATAAAGGATTATCCCAATGCATACGCGCAGTTTGCCAACGAAATAACGCTGCCGCTGCACACTCTTCTAACCGATGAAGAGATACAATATATTATAGAAAGCTATATAGGTATTGTTTCCGATTATTTATGCTGATTTGTAAGTGGGACAAAGTTCCCGAAGACATTAGAAACGACGCGGTGTACCCGTATTGGAAAAAGCTTCGCAAAAAGAATTTTTCGCTGTTTTGGAAGCGGGTATTCGATATTGTGGTTTCGCTGTTGATGTTGATACTTTTGTCGCTGTTGTTTATAATACTTGCCATTGCAATAAAGATCGATTCCAAGGGCTCGGTCTTTTACAGGCAAGAGCGGGTAACGCAGTACGGCAAAAAGTTTCGTATACATAAGTTCAGAACGATGGTTACAAACGCGGACAAAATAGGCAGTCAGGTCACGGTGGCGGGCGACAGCCGAATAACCAAGGTGGGACGGTTTATACGCAAGTGCCGCCTCGACGAGGTTAGCCAGCTGATAGACGTGCTTACCGGTAATATGACGTTTGTAGGCACCCGTCCCGAAGTGCCCAAGTACGTCGAGCAGTACACCGACGAGATGAAGGCGACGCTACTGCTGCCCGCAGGGGTTACGAGCGTGGCGAGCATAAAATACAAGGACGAGGCAACGCTGTTGGACAACGCCGAAAATGCGGACGAGGTTTACGTCAACGAGGTTTTGCCCGGTAAGATGGAATACAATTTGCAATCGCTCAAAAGATACGGCTTTTGGCGTGACATCGGCGTAATGTTTGCGACCGTCGGCGCGGTGCTAAAGGGGTAGACTTTGGAAGAATTTTCGGTATTGATGTCCGTTTATATTAAGGAAAAACCGGAGTATTTGCGCGAGTGTCTTGACAGCGTTCTTGCCAACTCCGTAGTGCCCAACGAAATCGTAATAGTCAAAGACGGCCCAATCACCGACGAGCTGGAAGCGACGTTGCAGGAATATATCGGCAATAACGAAGGCTTATTCAATATTGTTCCGCTTGAAACCAATCACGGATTGGGGCTTGCGCTTGCCGAGGGCATACAGCATTGCTCCAACGAAATCGTGGCGCGAATGGATACCGACGATATAGCAGCGCCTAATCGATTTGAATTGCAGTTAAAGGCGTTCGAGGAAGACTCCGATTTGGATATATGCGGCGGGCAGATAGCCGAGTTTGAAACGACGCCCGACGATATTATCGGCGAGCGGCGCGTGCCGCTTACTCACGACGAAATCGTCGAGTACCAAAAATCACGCTGTGCGTTCAATCACATGACGGTGATGTATAAAAAGAGCAAGGTGCTCGAAGCGGGCAACTATAAGCACTGTCCGCTTATGGAAGATGATTTGTTGTGGGTAGATATGATTATCGCGGGTGCCAAGTGCGGAAACTTGGACGAGTATCTTTGCAAGGTGCGTACCAACCGCGATATGATTGCGCGCCGCGGCGGGCTGAAATATTATAAAAAATACAAAGCCGCGCGCAAGAGAATTCTCGACACGGGATTTATCACCAAAAAGCAATACCGTAAAACGAACAGAATTCAGCTTATCGTTTGCATGATGCCCAAGTGGCTTAGAAAAAAAGTCTTTTTCGGATTGTTGCATAAAAAGAGGACAAAGGATGACGGAATTACAGTCTAAATTGCTCGACATGCTAAAATGGTTCCACTCGTTTTGCGTGGAGCACGATTTGCGCTATTACGCGCTCGGCGGCACCATGCTCGGCGCGGTAAGACATAAAGGTTTTATTCCTTGGGATGACGATATCGACGTGGGCTTGCCGCGTGCCGATTATAATAAATTTATCGAACTATCCGATTGCATTCCTACTCCGTACGTTTTGGAGACGCCGCAGTCTCCTGCAAAGGAGTTTGTATACGCGTATTCCAAGCTGTACAATACGGACACGACTTTTATCGAAAAGGGAAAGAAAAATATCAAGCGCGGAATATTCCTCGACGTTTTTCCTATTGACGGACTGGGCAACGATGAGGCGGAGGCTTTGGCGCAATTCAACAAAACGGCGCGCTTGGTCAAGAAACTGGCGGTTCGAGTTTCGCCTATAAGAAAAGGGCGGGGCTTTGCCAAAAACTGCGCGGTTGCTTTGTCGCGATGCGTTCCGCAATTTATAATAAACGACAAAAAGCTTGCGCAAAAGCTCGACCGCGTTGCCGCTCAAAAGGATTACGACCAAAACGCTTTCGTGGGAAATTTGGTGTGCAACTACAAGCCGCATAATATATTGAAGCGCGAATATTTCGGAACGCCTACGCTCTACGTATTTGAAGATATGGAGGTGTACGGCGCACAAGATTACGAAGGATATTTGTCGCAGGTCTTTGGCGATTGGCACAAGCTTCCGCCCGAGGATCAGCAAGTATCTTTGCATTTATCATCAAAAATCGACTTGAATAAGTCATACTTGGATACGGGAGAATCACGATGCAAGCGATAATTTTAGCCGCCGGAATGGGCAAACGGTTAAAGGAATTAACCAAGGACAATACCAAATGCATGATACGCGTCAACGGCGTTACGTTGATCGAGCGATTGCTCGGGCAATTGGAAAAATACAAACTTAACAAGATAGTTATCGTAGTTGGATACGAGGGACGTAAACTGATAGAGTTTATTCAATCGTTAAATATAAAGACTGAAATCGAATTTATAGACAACCCGATATACGACAAGACAAACAATATTTATTCGTTGTCGCTTGCAAAAAAGAATTTGTGCGAGGACGACACGTTGTTGTTCGAGTCCGACTTGATTGTTGAGGACGCGGTTATACAAACGCTGGTGGACGACCCCAGAGAAACCTTGGCTTTGGTCGATAAGTATGAAAGCTGGATGGACGGCACGTGCGTAAAGCTGTCCGATGACGACGATATAACGGAGTTCGTCCCCGGGAAAAAGTTTAAGTACGCCGAACTGAAAGAGTATTACAAAACGGTTAATATCTACAAATTCAGCAAGCATTTTTCCCAAACGCATTACGTGCCGTTTCTCGAAGCGTATTGCCAAGCGATGGGGCGCAACGAGTATTACGAACAAGTATTGAAAATCATAACGATTTTGGATAATCCGGAAATCAAAGCCAAACGCTTAAACGGTGAGCGTTGGTACGAAATCGACGACATACAGGATTTGGATATAGCAGAATCGATATTTACGGAAGGACAGCAAAAAGTAAAGGCAATGCAAGGCCGCTACGGCGGATACTGGCGTTACCCCAAACTGATTGATTTTTGCTATTTGGTCAATCCGTTCTTCCCGCCGCAAAGGTTGATGGACGAAATAAAGGCGAGCTTTGAAACGCTGCTTACCCAATACCCGTCGGGAATGCGTGTCAACAGCTTGCTTGCCGCAAAAGACTTCGGCATTCATCAGGAAAATATCGTGCTCGGCAACGGTGCGGCAGAGCTCATTAAATCGGTCATGTCTACGTTCGACGGCAAGCTCGGCGTAATCCGTCCGACCTTTGAAGAGTATCCCAACAGATACGCGGGACAACAGGTGGTTTTCACCGCCGACAACGCCGACTTTGCCTATAACGCCGAGGACGTAATTAAATTCTTCGACGACAAAGATATCGGCGCGCTCATACTGATAAATCCGGATAATCCTACGGGCAACTTTATAGCGAAAAACGGATTGATTAAGCTTAAAGATTGGGCGGCAAAGAAAAACGTTAAGCTGATAGTCGACGAGTCGTTTTTGGATTTTGCGGAGGGCGAGGACAACTCGTTGCTCGAACAAAGCTTTTTAGAGGAAAACAAGCACGTAATTATTGTCAAGAGTATTTCCAAAAGCTACGGCGTGCCCGGCTTGCGGTTGGGCATTTTGGCTTGCGGCGATACCCATTTGATAGATTTTATCAAGCGCGACGTCGGCATTTGGAATATCAATTCGTTTGCCGAATTCTATATGCAGATAGCCGAAAAGTACAAAAAGGATTACGCCGAGGCCTTGGTTTTGTTCAAGGCGGAAAGAAAACGCTTTAAAGCGTGCTTGGACGCCGTTCCCAATCTTCGCGTTATCAATTCGCAAGCCAATTACTTTATGATAGAGCTTGAAAACGGCGTGACGGCAAAGGCTTTGACCGATACGCTGTTGAGCCGATATAATTTGTTTATTAAGGATTTGACCGAAAAGGTGAAGGGACAAAAACAATATATTCGCGTGGCGATACGCGACAAGGCGGACAACGACAAGCTGATTGCGGCACTCGAACAATGTTTGTTAAAAGCTAATTAAATGGATATAAACGAAAGGAAAATCAAAATAGCTATTATCGGTGGTGGCAATATCGGAACGCTGTTGGCTGCCGATTTATCGCACAAAGCAAACGTTGCGATATACAGCTCTAAACCTAATGTTTGGAACGAAATAATAGAAGTTTACGACAGTAACGACAACGTTCTTTTTACGAGCGCGCGCATACGGGCAACTAACGATTTAAAAGAATGCGTAGAAAATGCTAAGTACGTATTTGTTACGTTACCCGCGTTTATGTTTGAAGATATCGCCGAAAAATTGCAGTATTGCTTGACAGGCGAACAAATAGTGTGTATTGTCCCCGGCAGTGGAGGCGCTGAATTTGCCTTTAAAAAATTGTTAGACAAAGGTATACGGTTGATCGGATTTCAAAGGGTGCACTGTATTGCGCGCATAAAGGAATACGGGCACTCGGTGTATGCATTGGGAAGAAAACCCAAAATAGAGATTGCATCAATACCGTCGAATATTGCTCAAAGTATAAGCGGTGAAATCAGCGCATTGTTTGCCGTACCTTGCGTGAGCTTATCGAATTATCTCTGTTTAACGTTGACGCCGTCGAATCCGATTTTGCATACGTCAAGATTGTATGCGTTGTTCAAGGATTACAACGAGCGAACCAAATACCCGCGCGTTCCGTTGTTTTATGAGGAGTGGGACGATTTGTCCTCCGAATATTTGTTGAAAATGAATGACGAGCTGCAAAATTTATGTGACAGAATACCGTTGGACTTGCATGAAGTTACTTCGTTAAAGGTATATTACGAAAGCTATACCGAGCATAGCATGACCGAAAAAATACGGAGTATAGCCGCATTTAAGGGGATAACTACTCCTACCAAGCAGTGCGGTAACGGTGGATTTATTCCCGATTTTTCATCAAGATATTTTACTTCGGATTTCGACTACGGATTGAAAATTATTTGCGACATAGCGGATATGTTCGATATAGAAGCCGCAACGCTTAATAAAGTTTATCAATGGTATAGGAATATTACTTGCAACAAGACCAATGCGTTTGAATTGCAGTTGACCAAAAACGAGTTCTTGCAATTATACCGCGGAATGAGCTTATAACGGTGCAACAAAAATTTCGTTAATAGTGCTAATTCAAGTGTAATAGGATGATGCACATAATTTTATGGCGGACATGATAAAATATTTAACGGATAAGAATATTAATATTAATGTTATTAGAAGCCAAGTCTGTCGTCTGCAGGCTAAAAAATTTTGTCTGCCGTCTATGATGAAATTATAGATATGTTTAAATAATCAATATAAATTTGGGTATTAGTATTATGGTTATTCTTCATTTTGCTTACATAAAAGACAACCCGTGCAATGGTGTTTGCGTAGTTGTGCCGAAACATATCATGGCGCAACAAAAATTTGCTACTGTAGGATTTGTTAATTTGACCAACTATATGGCAGGAATCGAAAATCAATTTGAATATCATGCGTCATTTTCTTTGTCGAGTTTTCCTGCGCCTTTTAACAAGCCTGACTTGGTCGTTTTCCATGAGCTGTACAAGCCGCAATATTTAAAAATTTCCAAAATCCTAAAGCAAGCAGGTATACCATATATCATAGTTCCGCACGGCGAAATGACAGCGCAAGCGCAAAAGAAAAAATGGTTAAAAAAGAAAGTTGCAAATATGTTGCTGTTTAATCGTTTTGCAAAAAGCGCTGTAGCATTGCAATGTCTTTCGCAATCGGAATGCGACGCAATCAAGTTTAAGCAAAACAAGATTGTGGCGACAAATGGCATGGATATTCCCGAGCTTACAAAGACAGAATTTTTAAAACACGGAATGTGCTTTGTCTATATTGGTCGACTTGAAGTGCAAATTAAGGGCTTGGATTTGTTGATGGAGGCAATAGCTTTGTGTAAACAATATCTCATAGATAATCAATGCACATTTGCCGTGTTCGGTCCAGATTATAAAGGGCGATTTGCGCAAGTCGAACAGCTTATTGTCGATTACGATGTAGGCGAGTTGGTTACGCTTAATCATGCTGTATTTGGTGATGACAAGCTGCGCGAACTGCTTAAAGGAGACTGTTTTATACAAACATCACGCACCGAAGGAATGCCGATGGGGATACTTGAATCGCTAAGCTACGGGATTCCGTGTTTAGTTACCCGAGGAACGTCGGTAGGTGATTTGATAAACGACAATAATGCCGGTTGGGTGGCCGAAACAAATGCCGAATCTATTGCGCAAATTATAGTTCGCGCGGTGGAAGAAAAGCAAACGCTGTATAAAAAATCGCAGAACGCAGTGCAATTGATAAAAAGCGACTTCGATTGGAATAAAGTTGCACATGATACAATCGAGTTATATAAACATCTGATTGGTGTAAAATAAAAAAGAGGTATAATGACCGCGCAAACATTACCTAATAAAATACTTATCAAGGGCAAAAACAACTCGGTGAGTAGTCGGGGTGTTTATTGTTGTTTTTTTAGTTTATTTATACTGTCGGTAATTGTAATGATTGTAATATTGCTTGACTTTGACAAGCCTAATCATTACTCCTTGTTATTTTTGTTGCCGCTATCGTATATTTGCTTATTGATAATCACGGCACAAAGATTCAAATCGCTATTAATTAATTTCGGAACTATATTAATTATTTTACTCGAATTTATTAAACTGGTATTGTCACCGCTGTTTTTGACGCTGTCCGGGTATGTAGAGGTTATTCATTTAAATGTTGAGCAGAATACTTCCGCTGCTATTCTATTGCTTGCTTATGAGGCGATTGCAATCGCGGTAGCGTTTATAGTGCCGAGCAAAAAGCGTAGAATAAGCCAAACGTCAAGCAAGTCTTATAGAAACGGCATCAAAAAACTACATGTAGTGATGATTATGTATACTGTAATGTTGGCGATAATGTGTCTTATTTCCCCAGATATATTGTTGAGCCACCGTACTTTTTTGGGTGTTTTTACAGATAAAACGTTTACACATATGACATTAGATTCCGTAGTGAACAATTTTGCCGGTAGCGAATTCCAAAGATATGTTCTTATGCTGTCGCGGTTTTTCTTGCTCCCGTATCGGCTGCTGCTTCCCGCGTATTTGATTTTTTGTATTAAGTATTACAAATTCAAGCATGGTAAATTTTGGTCGTTTGTTGTGTCATTTACGCCGTTGTTGTTTGTAAGTGATGTTATAGCTCAAAGTATATACTTTACATTGTTTTTATTGTTCCTCACAATATATTTATACCATATCAGTTATAAGGTTACGTTATTTGTCTTTGTTACGGGTGTGTGTATGGTAGGTATTTACTTTGTAGGTAGATTTTTTGTCACGGCTACCGATGATTCCAATTTTGTGTCCGATATGTCAAGACGGCTTATAGCGTATTTCTCCGGACTGAATATTACGTCAGGGGTATTTAATCAGCCAACGAATTTCGATAACAAGGTTCAATATTTTCTATATGACTTTTTAACGGCAATACCGTTTAATAAAACATTACTCGGTTTGGACCAAAGCATATCAACCGCGACGTTGTTTAATTACGCCAATTCGGTTAGTGGACAAATCCCAACAACGATAGGGATGGGCTTCTATTATTTTGGACCTGTATTTTCACCTATATATTCTTTTGTGCTGGCATTTGTCGCAAAGCGATTTGGAGAGAAACTTAGAGCGGAAACTATCCCGCTGTATTACATTATTTACTTGTATATGCTGTTTATACTTGCACTCGGTATTTGCATGTATAATATAGAAATAGCATTCAATACAATCGTACAAGCAATTTTGCCTATATTTATCATCGCCAAGATTTGTTTTAAGAGGAAAAAAAGTTGATACCCAAAATAATACATTATTGCTGGTTTGGCGGAAATAAGAAGCCTAAACTAATTAAGAAATGCATCAAGACATGGCACAAGTTTTGTCCCGACTATGAGATAATAGAGTGGAATGAGAATAATTTTGACGTGAATATATGTGAGTACACCAGGCAAGCATATGAGGCAAGAAAATGGGCGTTTGTTTCGGACTATTGTAGATTTTACGCGCTTGAAAAAATGGGCGGAATATATGTTGATACCGATGTTGAACTGCTTAAAAATCTTGATATGTTGTTAAATGAAAACTTTATGGGGTTTGAGAACGCCCACAGCGTAGCGACAGGATTGATTATGGGGTGCGATGCCGGCAACAGAATGTGCAAAACGCTTTTGGATGATTATAACAACGATAGATTCATTATAGACGACAAGATGAATTTGCGTACCGTTTGCACTCGCGTTACGGATTTGCTTGTAGAGAACGGTTTGCAACTCGAGGATCGTACGCAATGTGTTTTGGGCTATACCGTTTATGACAGCAGCTACTTTAATCCATTCGACATGGATACTGGAGTTATTAGGATTAAGGATAATACCGTATCGATTCATCATTACGCAGCTAGTTGGTGCGGTAAGAAAGAAAAGTTTCGCGGCAAGGTATATAGAGTATTGCGCAGGATTTTTGGCAAAAAAGCCGCCGAAAAATTGCGTAAGATTTTCGGGAGAAAAAAATGACGGTCACAGTATTTACCCCAACGTTTAATCGTGCGTATATTCTGCCAAGGCTTTATGAATCATTATGTGCTCAAACTTGCAAAGATTTTGAGTGGATTATAGTAGATGATGGATCTTCTGATAATACGGAAGAACTTGTCGGTGAATGGACGAATAATGATAATGGATTTGATATAATTTACGAGAAGAAACAAAACGGCGGCAAGCATCGCGCAATTAATGTTGGTGTACAAAAAGCGCGGGGCGAGTTGTTCTTTATAGTTGATTCAGATGACCATCTTACTCCCGAGGCGGTTGAACTGCTTGTGCGCTGGTTGGGCGATTTGGATGATTCGCATAAATTTGCAGCAATATCCGGTGCGCGCGGGCGCGACGTATCTACTTATATAGGTGGTGTATTTAAAGGCAACAACGATTATGTTGATGCTAAAAACACCGAACGAGAAAAGCATAACTTAACCGGAGATAAAGCAGAAGCGTATATTACAAGTGTGTTGAAAAAATATCCGTTCCCTGAGTTCGATGGAGAGAATTTCATTACGGAAGAGGTAGTGTGGAATGCGATAGCATACGACGGATATTATGTCCGGTGGTACAAAGATATTATATATATCTGCGACTATCTTGATGATGGATTGACAAAAAGCGGAAATGCTAAAAACAGAAATAATCCGCAAGGGGTTTTATGCTGGTCAAAAATGACATTAAAATGTTTCCCGCAAGATTTTAAAAAGAAACTGCACGCTATTTATTGCTACTATGACGCAGTGAAAGATAAAAAGGATATTTCGCAAATAGCAAAAGATTTGGATATTGGCAGGGCGTTCTGCTGTATTGCGATTATGCTTGGAAATACAAAGAGAAGGTTTTTTAAATAAATGGACACACACGACCTAATATCTATAATTATTCCGATTTTCAATGTCGAACAATATTTAGATAGGTGTTTGCGCAGTTTAAAAGCGCAAACTTATACTAATATTGAATTTATAATGGTAGATGATGGTTCTACTGATAATAGTGCCAGTGTCTGTAAGAAATATGCCGAAGAAGACAATAGGTTTATTTATTTTTACCAAGAAAACAGTGGAGTGTCGTCTGCGCGAAATAAAGGATTAGATTTAGCCAACGGGACATTTATCGGATTTTGTGATGCAGATGATTGGGTGTCTCCAAATATGTATAGCAAATTGAAGATTGCAATTGATGAAAGCGGTGCCGATCTTATTAGCTGTGGGTTTATTACCGAAACATCGAATATTTACGAAAAAACCGAGTGTGAACTGGAGGGCCGTATTGAGGTTGTTAATGCTCGAGAGGCTATTGCAGACATTATATTTGACGGAACAAGAATCGGTGGAGTTGAGTTGTGGAGCAAGCTAATAAAAAGACAGGCGATCGACAGTGTTAGATTTGTAGATGATATTAAAATAGGTGAAGATGCGGTTTTTATCTTAGACGTTTTGCTTAATTGCACTAAAATAGCATTTATTGATATGGTTTTGTATCATTATTTATACAGGACAAACTCGGCATGTCATAATGCTTTTAATAACTCGATGTGGACTGCACAGAATGGTTGCAGACTTATTCTCGATAAGATTTCACAGATTAACAAAGATTTAGTGCCGTATGCCCAAAAGTATTTAGTGTCCAATAATTTATATATTGCTGAAAAATTGGCTTGCTCTCAAATGTTAAATAAAGAGAATTATTTAAGAGTAAAAGAAGAGATAAAGCCTTATTATAAATCTGCATATCCGCTGTTGGGGAAAAAACTGAAAATAAAGATCAAATTTTTTATGAGTAATAGGCTGTTATTCTGTTCATTATATAGGATTCATGGATGGATAAAAAGAAAGGCGTAGCAAACGTATCGGTTTCGATTGCGTTTAAAATATTGATACTTGTAGCCGACGTGTTGGTGCGACGGTATCTTATTAAGTATATCGGCAACGGGTTTAACGGCATTAACTCGCTGTACAATTCCATTCTCGATTTTTTGTCTGTTGCAGAGCTCGGCGTCGGTAGCGCAATCACGTTCTGTATGTACAAGCCTATCGTGGAAGGGGATACGGACAAGGTGTCGGCGCTGTACGGGTTGTTTACTAAGCTGTATCTTATTATCGGCGGAATAATCGCCGTGTGCGGGTGTGCCATAATGCCCGCATTGCCGTATCTTGCCAAGGATTACCAAAGCGTCGACGTCAATCTATACTTGACGTTTGCACTTATGCTCGCGTCCGTTGTCATGACGTATACATTCAGTTCCAAGACGTCGCTCATCAATGCGTACAAAAACAATTACGTAACCACCACTATTTCGTCGCTTGGGCATCTTTTGCAGTGTGGCTCGCAAATAATTGTTTTGATACTTACCAAATCGTTTGTTTGGTATTTGGTGTGCCGTATTGTTGCGGGCGCAGTGCAGTGGGGTATTACCGAACTGATAGCGCGGCGCAAGCACGGCGGGATTATTAAGAACAAGCAACGCATAGACGACCAAACAAAAAAGGATGTAACTAAAAACGTCAAGGCTATGTTTATGCACAAGATAGGCGGCGTGCTGGTAAATACGGCGGATAGCATTATTATTTCCGCGTTCATAGGCATAGGCATTCTCGGACTATACTCCAACTACACAACAATTATGGTGGCAATGACGGGTGTTCTTACGCTGTGCTTTTCGCCGCTCACATCTGTTATAGGGCATATGTTTGTGGAAACAAACGTGCAAACGGCAAGGAAGTATCATTCGTTTTTCCACACGTTCAACTTTGTATTAGGCGCAGTGTTCTTTTTGGGATATTACGCCGTTATCGACTATCTCGTCGTTTTCCTATTCGGTGGCTGGGATTTGGCAATGAGCCGCGCGGTAGCGTTTATAATCACACTCAACTACTTTGTTCAGTTCATGCGTCAAGCTACGCTGTTGTTCCGCGACGCGACCGGCACCTTCTATAACGATAGGTGGAAGCCGCTTGCGGAGGGCGTGTTGAACGTCGGTTTGTCCATAGCGTTCGTCTATCTGTTTAAATATCTATGGGGCGCGGACTTCGCAGTCGTGGGCGTTATAGTAGCGACAATAATTACCAATATCTTTATTTGCCATATCGTAGAGCCGCACGTACTGTTTAAGTACGCGTTCAATTCGGATGCCAAAGTCTATTACTTAAAGAATTACGCGTATATGTTAATCTTCGCCGCGGCGCTCGTCGCGTTGCATTTCTGTTCGGTGGACTTGAACTCGAGCGTTGCCAATCTGTTTGCCAACGGATTTATAGCAGTAGCCTTGGCGGTACCGATATGTATTGCGGCGGCGTTTATCAACAAGGATTTCCGCCACTACGCCGCCGTTGTCTGGCGCAGGCTGAAAGCCAAGTTCGACGGTAAGCATGCGGCGGTAACTGTAACTGACGACGGGGATGGCGGTACCCAATCCGTGCAAGAACAAGCGCCCTCGGATGACCCGCCGGACGACGCTGTAGCTCCGCTTGATATAGAGGCGGGGGGCGACTTGCCCGATTGATAAATTGTATATAATTTGTCGCCGTATCGAGAGTAAATTTTTGAAATATACTTGACATACCGACATATACATAGTATAATGAAAACACAAATATAAAAAGGAGTTGGTATCATGGCAAAAAGCGATTACTTTGGTCTTTCCTGGATTGTCAGCGTAATTTTGGCTATTATCCCCTTTACTGCGTGGATTTGCGGCTTCATTACGCGTCTTCAAGAGGGCAAAATCGTAGCGGCGTTAATCCGTCTCATCTTCGGATTCTGGATTGTTTGGTTGCTCGACTTGATCCTCATGATCGTAAGCAAGCATATCCTTCGTTTGCTCAACATCTAAGTCAACTACAAAAAAAGCCCGCCTTTGTGGCGGGTTTTTTATTGCTCGGCGGCGCATGGCGTAGCACCGCGTGATGCGAACTACGCAGCCACAGGCTGACCCTTCGCAATCTAAGCACAATATAGTAGCGAGCGATAGCCCAAGGAACGTGCAACATTTGGTTGCCCTCGGTCGTGTAGGTGGGTCTACACTCCGCTTCGGCAACTTGCCACCTGTTGTCCGCCTGACGCGCGACTGCGCCGTCAAGGCTTTTATTGGAAATTTTGTAAAATAGGCTTGAATATCATTGACAAACGTTATGTCGTTGTCTTATAATATCTTTGCAGTTAATTCATACTAAATCCATAGGAATTAAAACTTTAATGGCACAGACAACTAAGACAATTTATGTTGACAATGCGGCTACCACCGCAATGTGCGACGAGGCGATAGCCGCTATGACGCCGTACTTAAAGACCGTGTACGGCAACCCGTCGTCGTTGCATACGGCGGGGCAGGTGGCAAAGGAAGCGTTAGAGGACGCGCGAGCGTGTATTGCCGCGCATTTAAACGCCGACGCGGGCGAAATCTATTTTACTTCGGGCGGCAGCGAGGCGGACAACCAAGCGTTGCGCTCGGCGGCGGCAAACGGACTTAAACGCGGCAAGAAGCATATTATCACCACGGCGTTCGAGCATCACGCAGTGCTGCACACGCTCAAAAAGCTGGAGCGCGAGGGATTCGAGGTGACCTACCTCGACGTCCACGAAAACGGCATTGTTACGCCTGAACAGGTTAAGGAAGCCATTCGTCCCGACACTGCGCTCGTTACGATAATGTTCGCCAACAACGAAATAGGCACCATTCAGCCGATAGCGGAAATAGGCGCTATTTGCCGCGCCAACAAGGTGGTGTTTCACACCGACGCGGTGCAGGCGGTGGGGCACGTGCCTATCGACGTAAAGGCTATGAATATAGATATGCTGTCGCTGTCCGCGCACAAGTTTCACGGCGCAAAGGGAGTGGGTGCGCTGTACGTTAGGCGCGGCGTGCCGCTTAACACCTTTATCGACGGCGGCGCGCAGGAAAAAGGCAGGCGCGCGGGCACCGAAAACCTTGCGGGCATTGCGGCAATGGCGGCGGCGCTCGATTACGTTTGCGGCAATATGGAAAAGAACGCCAAACGCCTTTCGGCGCTGCGCGACAAGATTATAAAAGGACTGTCGACCATTCCGCACTCCAAGCTGAACGGCGACCGAACAAACCGCTTGCCGAGCATACTGAATATGTGCTTCGAGGGCATAGAGGGCGAAAGCCTGCTGCTGCTGTTGGACGACAAGGGCATTTGCGCGTCCAGCGGCTCGGCATGCACTTCGGGCTCGCTCGACCCGTCGCACGTGTTGCTCGCGCTGGGATTGCCGCACGAGGTTGCGCACGGCAGCCTTCGCATAAGTCTTTCGGAGGACAACACCGACGCCGACGCCGAATATATAATAAAGTCGGTCGCCGAAGTGGTGGAGTATCTGCGCGGCATGTCGCCCGTGTGGGAAGCGTTGGAGAAGGGCGAGAAACCCCATTTGTTATAAAGCAATTACACAGAGAACAAGGAGATGATTTAATCATGGCATTATACAGTGAAAAGGTTATGGACCACTTTCGCAATCCGCGCAACGTCGGCAAGATAGACGACGCGGACGGAATAGGCGAGGTGGGCAACGCCCGCTGCGGCGACATAATGAAAATTTACATCAAGGTGAACGACGGCATAATAACCGACGTCAAGTTCAACACCTTCGGTTGCGGCAGCGCTATCGCGTCGTCGTCTATGGCTACCGAAATGATTAAGGGCAAGCCGATAGAGCAGGCGTTGGAGCTTACCAACAAGGCGGTCGTGGAAGCGCTGGAAGGACTGCCCGCACACAAGCTTCACTGCTCGGTACTTGCAGAGCAAGCTATCCGCTCGGCAATCAAGGACTACTACGACAAGCACGGAATAGGGTACGACAAAGATATGTTCCCCGACTTCGATGAGGACGAGCACGGCGAGGGTGAGGAATAATAGGGAATTAAAAATGAGCCGCATACGCGGCATTAAGGATGAGATTCTTCACTGCGTTCAGAATGACAAAAAAGATTTTTGGTCATGCCGAACAATGTGAAGAGTCTCATCTTTTTTTGTGTAAAAAAGTTGTAAAAATATGTATTGTTAGATTGCGGTGCAAAATCGCTTGACAGTAAGCATATAAATGATTAATATATCTAATAGTATTAGGTAACAGTATTAGGTAATTTTATGGACAATCGACAAAAAGCGCATGAGTTTTTGACAAAGTTCTTCGAGAGTCGCCCCAAAAGCTTTTTTAAGAATTTGGACGACCGCAGCAAGGGCTTGCATGTTATACTGCGGCTTCTCGACAATGTGGGCGGCACGGTGGTTGCAGGCTATATTGCGGAGGAGCTTAATATGAGCACGCCGCGGGTTGCTGCCGCGCTTAAAGCGTTGGAGGGCAAGGGGTATATCGTGCGCAGCTCGTCCGCGGACGACAGGCGAAAAACGGTAGTCGCTATCACGGAAAAAGGCAGGGCTGCGACCAAACGCGACGAAGACGCGCTTATCGGGCTTGTATCGTATTTGTTCGATACGGTGGGCGAGGATGACCTTAACGAATTTTTGCGCATATCGTCGGCGATAAGCGGCGCGCTGGACAGCAAAGTGAAGTAACGCGGAGGAGGTACAATGTTCAAACTTCTGGTAAAATATTTAAAGCCGCTCGACTGGGTGTTTATCGCTTTATGTGCGGGCTTTGTCGTAGCACAGGTGTACTTTGACATTACTATGCCCGAATACACCGCAAAGCTTACGGTGGAGGTTCAGGCGGGCACAGCTACCATGAAAAGCATTTGGAAAAACGGCGGGTTTATGCTGCTGTACGCGTTTGCGAGCATGGTCAGCTCCATAATTTGCGGATACTTTGCGTCGCGCACTGCGGCCAACTTTGCAAAGACTTTGCGCAAAGTGATGTTCGAACGCGTTACGTCCTTTTCGGCGGCGGAGATAAACAAGTTCGGCACGCCCAGCCTTATTACGCGCACAACCAACGACGTTGTGCAAATGCAAAACTTTATCGCAATGGGCCTGCAAATGTTTATAAAAGCGCCCGTGCTTGCGATATGGGCAATATGCAAGGTATCGGAAGCCGCCGTGCAGTGGACGGTTGCAACCGCGGTTGTAGTCGGCGTGATAGTAGTGGTTGTAGGCTTAATCGTCGGCACTTGCTACTCCAAATTCAAACAGATACAAAAGCTGACCGACGAACTGAACACGACCACGCGCGAAAATATTACGGGCGTTAGGGTAATACGCGCGTTCAATGCCGACGACTATCAAACGGCAAAGTTCGAGACTGTAAACGAAAAAGTCAAGCGCAATCAGTTGTTCACCTCGCGCGGGCTGGGGCTTATGATGCCGGTTATTCAGATGTGCATGAACGGGCTTACGCTTGCCGTGTACTGGATAGGCGCGGTGCTTATAAATCAGGCTGCGGGCATACCCGAACGCATTACGCTGCTGGGAAATATGGCGGTGTTCACGCAATACGCCATGCAGGTGATAATGGCGTTTATGCTGCTGATAATGATATTTATGATTATGCCGCGCTGCCTTGTGTCGGGCAAGCGTATATCGGACGTACTCGGTACGCGGCGGTCGGTGCGCAGCGGCTCGGTTAAGGAAATCAAGCGTGATAACGGCGTGCCCGTATTGCAGTTCCGCAACGTCGATTTTGCGTACGATCACGGCGAGGGCAAGGTGGTGTCGGGTATAGACTTTACGGTAAACCGCGGCGAAACGGTGGCGTTTATCGGTGCTACTGGCAGCGGCAAAACGACTATAATAAACTTGATAGAACGCTTTTACGACGTCGATAACGGCGAGGTACTTTTTAACGGCGTTAACGTAAAGGAGTACGACGAGGAAGTGTTGCGCGGCAGCATTGCGCTTGCTTCGCAACGTGCTGTACTCTTTAAGGGCGATATTCGCGGCAACGTGGCGTACGGCGACGAAGACCCCGATGACGATAGGCTTCGAGCCGCACTGGAAATATCGTGCGCGGCGGAGTTTGTGGACGGACTGGAAAAGGGTGTGGACTCGCCCGTAGCGCAGGACGGCACCAACTTTTCGGGCGGGCAAAAGCAGCGCTTGTCCATTGCGCGCGCGGTGTACAAGGGCGGCGATTTGTTGATATTCGACGACAGCTTTTCGGCGCTCGATTACAAGACGGATATGCTTGTGCGCAAAAACATACGGGAGCGGCTGGACGAATTGTCGGTCGGTTATGCGTCTGACGAGTATGACAGTGGCGCGGTATACGACAATATAAAGCAGCAGCCTAGGAAATCAGCCGTGCTTATCGTGGCACAGCGCATAGGCACGATTATGAACGCAGACAAAATAATAGTGCTGGACGAGGGCAAAATCGTAGGCATGGGCAAGCACAAGGAGCTTTTGACGACTTGCCCCACGTACAAAGAAATCGCACTGTCACAGCTTAGCAAGGAGGAACTTTGATATGCCGCCGCATATGATGGGAAGACGCCGCACAAGCGGCAAACGCGAAAAAGCGGATATGAAGGCGTTTGGCAAGCTGCTCAAATACTGCAAAGGGTACTTGCCGGCTATAATAATATCTATAATATTTGCAATCGGCGGAACGGTGTGCACGATTATCGGGCCCGATAAAATAAAGGCGCTTACCGACGAAATTCAGTTCGGACTGTATACCAAAATCAATATGACCGTGATTATCGATTCTTGTATCGCGCTCGTTATAATATACGGCGTGGGCGCGTTGCTGTCGTACGGTCAGCAGTTTATTATGGCTACGGTTACGCAACGCGCATCCAAGCGGCTTAGAAGCGACATAAACGGCAAAATAACCAAGCTGCCGCTCAACTACTTCGACACGACCTCTACGGGCGACATACTCAGCCGCATGACCAACGACGTGGACACCATTTCGCAAACGCTAAGCCAAAGCACGGCTAACCTTGTATCGGCGGTGGTGCTGTTTGTCGGCGTCGTTGTTATGATGTTCAAGGTGAACGCGGTGCTTGCCGCCACCACTATCGGCTCGTCGCTTGTAGGGTTTGTTTGCATGTCCGTCATACTCAAAATTTCGCAAAAGCACTTTGACGCCAAACAGGAGCAGCTGGGCGAAATGAACGGACAGATAGAGGAGGTGTACACCCAGCACAATACGGTAAAGGCGTACAACGGCAAGCACGGCGCGCGTAAAAAGTTTTTGGCTGTCAACGACAAGCTGTACGACAGCAACCGCAAGTCGCAGTTTTTGTCGGGAATAATGATGCCGGTAATGACGTTTGTCGGCAATCTTTCGTACGTGCTTATATTTGTTGTCGGCGTGGCGTTTATAGTGGGTGGCAACGATACGGTTACTATCGGCACGCTTATGGCGTTTGTCATTTACGCGCGACTGTTCTCACAGCCGCTCGGCACCATTGCGCAGGCTATGACTTCTATCCAGCAGGCGTCCGCCGCAAGCCGCAGGGTGTTCGATATGTTGGGGGGCGCGGAAATGTCCGACGAAAGCGGCAAGACGGCGCGATTGGAAAATCCCAGGGGAGACGTTACGTTTGAGAATATAAAATTCGGGTATTTGCCCGATAAGGAGATTATACACGGATTTTCGGCGCAGTTGAAAAGCGGACAAAAGGTGGCTATCGTCGGGCCGACGGGCGCCGGCAAAACGACTATCGTCAACTTGCTTATGCGCTTTTATGACGTGAACAGCGGCGATATAAAGATAGACGGTGTTTCCATAAACGATATGACGCGCGAAAACGTGCATGACCTATTCGATATGATTTTGCAAAACACGTGGCTGTTTGACGGCACTATCCGAGAGAATTTGGTGTACAATAAGCAAGGCGTGACCGACGAGCAGCTGGACAAGGTGTGCGCGGCGGTGGGACTGTCGCACTATATCGAATGCTTGCCCAACGGTTACGATACGGTTATCGGCGAAAGCTCGCAGCTGTCAGAGGGGCAAAAGCAACAGCTGACCATTGCACGCGCAATGATTAAGGACGCGCCGCTGCTTATACTGGACGAGGCTACAAGCAATGTCGATACGCGCACCGAGCTCGCAATACAAGCGGCTATGGACGAACTGACCAAGGACAGAACGTCGTTCGTTATAGCGCACAGGCTTTCCACCATAAAGAACGCCGACGTAATACTCGTGCTTAAAGACGGCGATATAATAGAGCAGGGCAATCACGAAACGCTACTCAAACAAAACGGATTCTATGCCGAGCTGTACAACTCGCAGTTTGCCGATACGGCGACCGCATAACAAAAGGAGATTATTATGAAAGAGCTTACTAAGATACCGTCGTTTACAAAAGACCACAACAAGCTAATGCCGGGACTGCACGAGGGCGGCACTGCGCACGGCGTTACCACTTGGGACTTGCGCTTTAAACGCCCCAACTGCGGCGACTTTTTGGCGCAGCCCGCGCTGCACTCGATAGAGCATATGCTGGCGACAATACTTCGCAATTCGGCGCACAAGGACGAAATTATTTACTTCGGACCTATGGGCTGCCGCACCGGCTTTTATCTTTTGACGACGGGCATGAATAGGGCGGAGGTTATAGAGCTGTTAAAACATAGCTTTGCCGAAGCTTTGACCTTGACCGAAGTCCCGGGTGCGAAGCAAGAGGAGTGCGGCAACTATTTGGAGCACGACCTTGACGGCGCAAAGGCGGAATGTGTAAAGTATCTTGAAATATTGCAAAGCGTTTAGCGCGCATTAAAGTTTTTTTGCAAAGTAAAAGCGGTGTTGTTGTGACACCGCTTTTTGTTGTTGATAGTAGGTAGTGAAATTAATTCGGATTTTTTGCAGTGGTGATTGAGGATATGAGTAATCTTCTAATAGTTCCACACATGTTTTTCAAATTTTTGATGCTTGTTTCGCTAATGAGATTTGTCTTTTCAAACAATATTAGCCAATACTCCGATTCGTAGCATTCCTTTAATGCAATTTGTAATTTGGAAATAAAGTCGGGTTTGCTTTGTGCATAGTTCGCTTCGTGTATATTTGCGCCTATAGAAGTCGCCGAACGTTCTAATTGGTTAACTAGCGAACTGTGACCTTTTATATTTTTCAAGCTATTTATAATATTTAGCGAAAATTCAATAGATAAATCAACTAATTTATTTTCTTTTATCATAATGGTTAAAAATGAAATATTGCTATCGCAATATGAAATAACTTTGTTATGAAATTGCGCATACGCGCAGTGAAATAAAATTCGCCTTAATGTGCGAAGCACATTTCATATTCCGTAAGGAATATTTCATAGCGACGCTATTTCACTCGCCGATAGGCGAATTTAATTGCGCCGCGGGCTGCTGAGTGGGCGCCGTTGAAATTCCTACAACGTTGGTGACAGGCATGGAAAACGCAATGCCTTGTCCCGCAGTTTTCAGACCTGCCGCGCCGTATACCGCGTGGAGCACGGCGTCCTTTATTTCGGCGGGAACGAGTATCATAACAAGCTCCTTGTCCGGCTGAATGGAAATATGAAAAAATTCCTCGGCTTCCTTGTTGGCGGTGCCGCGGCCGTGAATGACGGTGCCGCCGCGTGCGCCGACCTCCTTGGCGGCGTCCATAACGACGTCGGTAAAGCCGGTATTAACTATGCATAATATAAGCTCGTGTGTCATATTAATTCTCCTTGTTCTCTGCGATCATGCTGCGGTTGTTGGACAAAAATCCGAATATCAGTTTTCCGATAACGCCCGACAGTGGAACGGTGTAGGCGATGCCCTTGCCGTTTTTGATGGTGCGGAATTTTTCTTCCAAAGCGTCCAGCGCGGCTTGAAGCTTGTTGCCCTGAATAACGCTGAATATCACTGTTTTGTCCGAGTCGGTAAAGCCGAACATAGACAGCGTTTTGGCGTCCGCCGTGCCGTGACCCATTGCGATAAACTGCATATTCACGTCAAACGACTGGATAAGGTCGGCGTAATATTCGCCCTTGCTGCGGTTGACCGTTGTGATAAGCAGTTCCAAGCGGTTTTCCGTAACGGTGTTGTTGTTAGGCAGCTCGCTTTTTGTCTTTGCCTTGGGCTTGACCATTTTGAGCGCTATCTTATGGCGCAAGCCTTCGGCGGGCTTACGCGTTCCCTTGGACTTTTGCGTAGTATCCTTTGCAGGCTTGTTTTTATTTGGCATTGCTCTTCTCCCATGCGAAGTTGATTATCTGCTCGTCGTCGGCAGAGAGTATACGCTTCATAATAATGCGGTTGCGCGCCTTAGCGGACATAACCGCTTTAAAGCCGAGCGTTTGGATTGTGATTAGCGGGATCATAGCGACCAGTGCGACCACGCCGAACGCGAGCTCCAACACCTTGTCTGCGCCGTTGCACGCAAGGCATGCGCCGATTGCGAGCGGCAGGATAAATCCGGACGTCAACGGACCGCTTGCAACGCCGCCCGAGTCGAACGCGATAGCGGTGTACAGCTTGGGCACAAAGAAGGACAGTCCGAGCGACAGAAGATAGCCGGGGATAAGGTAGTACAGCACCGAAAAGTCGTAGATAATGCGTATCATCGACAGCGCGATAGCAAGGCCGACGCCCAAGCACAGCGCCACCATCATTTGCATTTTGGTAACGCCGCCGCCGGTGACTTCCTCGACCTGCTTGTTGAGTACGTGGATGGCGGGCTCGGCAAGCACGACGACCATACCGAACACCAAGCCGAATATAACCAGCACTACGCGGTTTTCGGCGAGCAGCTGTCCGAGTTTAAGCCCGATGGGCATAAACCCGATTTTTACCGCCGAAAGGAATACGACGAGTCCGACAAAGGTGTAGGCAATGCCTATTACTATGCGGATGATTTTGTCCTTAGGCAGCTTTAACACGAAAATTTGAAGCACTATAAAGAACGCTACTATAAGCGCAAGCGCAATTATAACTTCCTTGCACGTTTCGAGTATGGTCCAGCCCCATTCGCAGTTTGCCATCATCGACGCCACGGTGTCGGTGGGCGCGGTGTAATCTATACTGCCCTTGGACGCAATGGACAAAACGGTAACGGCGAGTATGGGCCCAATCGAGCAAAGCGCGACCAAGCCGAAGCTGTTTTCGTTACTGTTTTTGCCGCCGATAGTGGTTGCGATACCAACGCCCAAAGCCATTATAAAGGGGACGGTAATGGGGCCGGTGGTAACGCCGCCCGAATCGAAGCACATAGCCAAAAAGTCGTTTTTGCCGCTTTCTATAAGCAGCGCGCACAGCGCGAACAACGCCATGTAAAAGAACATAAGCATTGCGGACAGGTCTTTGCGCATGATTATTTTAAGTACGGCAAGCAATAGGAACAAGCCTACGCCTATGCCGACGGTGACTATAAGCAGCGTGCTGTTCATAACCGACTTGACCTGTTCGGCAAGCACGGAAAGGTCGGGCTCGGCTATTGTAATAAACACGCCCATCAAAAAGCACACGACAAGAAGTACGGTGATTTTTTTGGACTTGGTAAGACCGCCGCCCACCTGTTCGCCCATAGGGGTCATAGCGAGGTCGGCGCCGAGGTTGAATAGTCCTATACCGAGTATAAGGAACACCGCCGCCACGCTGAACGCGGCAATTTCCATACCGCTCAAATTTACAAGCGGCGTCGCGGAAAGAATGAGTACAAGCACCGCAATGGGTAGTACCGATATTAGCGATTCACGCAGTTTTAATAATACAGCTTTCATAATTGGTATAATAAGTATAACATTAAAAAAATTAATAATCAAGGAAAAACCTTAATATATTTCAAATTTTACGCTATTTGTATATATATGTATGCACTTGCCATTGTTGTGGGTTTGTGATAAAATATAATACGATGAAAAAGCGCGACAAAATTTTGGAATTTTTGCTTAAACCGCCAATGTGGGTGTGCATTGTCGTATGGGTTTTCGGCATTGTAACGCTTGGCGGCAGTATCGCGCTGTACTTTTTGGGGTTGGGGTTAAAGCAGTGGGCGCTGTCCGTGCATCTGTGCGCGATAGTGTTTTTTGTACTGTCCGTCTACGCAGTGCTTACCGTAATAGGCTTGCCGCATCGCGCAAAAAACAACGTGCGCGTGCAAAAGTTTTTGGGTAGCTACGACGTTCGCGCATTCGTGTATGCGTCGGGCTCCGTAATATTCAATATATGCTACGTCGTGTTCGGCATAATTATAGCCAACCTCGAACAGTCGGTATGGCTGGGCGTGCTTGTCGGTTACCATATATTTTTGATCGTTCCGCGCGCAACGGTGTTTTATATGACAAAGCGCGGCGGCGGGAGTAAAGAGGAGCAAAACGTGCGCGCATATGCGTACTGCGGGTTTGCGCTTATACTTTTGGCGTTTGCCGTTATGCCCGTAATCAATATGGTGATGGACGACCGAAACACGTACAACTACTTTGTAAGCGGCATTATATACGTTACTGCGATTTCGGCGTACACCTTTGCAAAGCTTGGTTTGGCGCTGTACAATCTTAGAAAGGTGCGCAGGTCGGACAACCTGTCGCTTAAAGCGATTAAAAACGTCAGCTTCGCCGACGCGCTTATTTCCATATTCGCATTGCAGGCGATGATGTTAAAGGTTTTGCCGAGTGACGGGCATAATATATCGATAATGAATCCCGTGCTCGGCGGGTTTGTGTCGCTTGGCATATTCGCATTGGGCTTGTATATGCTTATAAGCGGCCGAAAACAATTAAAGGCACTGCCGACGGACGACGGGCAGGAAGGCGATATGACAAACATCGACATGGATACTGGGGAGTAGAATAAATTAGGTGTTGACATCGGTAGCGTGTTGTAGTATAATGAGACTATGAAATGCGAAACGCATACCGTTCGCGGCATTTTTAGAAAAATTTTAAATTTTTTTATGCATACGGAAAAAAATTCGACATTTTTCGTGTAGATACAAATAGGTGAAAGTTTTATGGAAAAGAAACACTCGGACACGACGAACAACAGCATTACAACGGCAAACGTCATTGCACGCATTTTTGTGTGTGCACAAGACAAAGACCTTATTAGATATATAGATTTAAACATGCGTTATTAATAATACTTCGGCTGTATGTTAATTTTGCGACAATAGCACACAAGTGTGCTTGTTTATATTCGTAGTCGTAAAAGTTAATAACAGCTAAGGCACGCCGTGGTTGGCTCCAATGGCGGGCGCGTAACGTTAACGATATTTACGTTAATGGGGGTTTTGTGTTTTCAAAATTCCGAAAGAACATGAGTACGGATTTATTCATATTACATGAATAAACAAAAATATATTACATCAGAAAAATAAATTGAATATGATTAGCCGGATGGAAGACCGGCAATCAGCGGGACCCATCATGGCAAAAAAATTCGCATATATAGTGGCGATTATAACTATATCAATCATCAGTGCATTATTAATTTCTTGCTCGAATGGCACGACGAATACGACAGAACCACCGTACACTACGACGGATGAGAAACCGTATACGGTAACGTATGTTGCCGGGGATAACGGCTATGTTTTTGAAAGCGACGATATTATTGACTATGTACGTATGCGTCCCAGAAGAGAATACGAGAAAATACTGACATTTACGGCAGAATACAGCGACTACTTTGAGATTACGGCCGTGCCCAACGAGGGATACATGTTTGCGGGGTGGAGCGACGGCGTTACAACAGCCACGCGCGGTGATTTGATAATTGACGACGGCATAAACGTAACGGCGGAGTTTAAGCTTATAACAAGAACATATACGCTTAATGACAGAAAGGCGGTGGCAAGCGAGATAGAGGAAAACAAAGAAACGCTTACCTTGACGTACGGCGAGCTGGACGGAGTAACGCTGCCTGTACTTCAAAGAGATGGGTTTACCTTTGAGGGCTGGTATTTCGAAGGTCAACAGATAGCGGACAGCAACGGGAAATTGCTTATAGACGACGACTTTTTGGTAAACGAAGAAAAGCGCGCACAAAGCGATAAAAGGAGAGAAGAGGATCGAAATAAAGATATAAGGGCAAAGTGGCAAGCGGAGGAAACTTTTCCGTTTAAAATACTTATAGTGTACGTGACAAGGATACAGGCGACGTTGTACGACAGAAACGGCATATACCACAACGTAGATTTTAGAATGACCGATTTGCAAAAACGATTTTGCGGTGAAAGCACTAAGCTGCTAAAAAAGACGATGGACGATATGTGCGACGGATTGGTGGATTTTCAGATAGACGAATACTATACCACGCAAACAATAACAACCGAGCATTTTAATCAACAGAGCAACACTACTGTCCCGATAGCTACGCATTTGTTTCCGAGCGATATACCGGAAGTGCAAGATATGCGGGATGAATACGATACGGTGGTGTCCGTGTTCGGGTTTTACGGAGATAAACCCACTAACGAAGAAGCGGATCGTTTTCAACATGCCGCCGGCGTAGCATGGGCAGGAGAGTGTTCGGTATTTTTAGATGAGTTTGTGCGCGGCGTCACTATCGACCACAACACGTTGGAGGGTACGCTAAACGGAAGGAATCAAAGCGCTTGGCTAAACAAAATGGAGCCTTTTATTCACGAAATAGCGCATACGATAGAAATAAGGCTTGCCGAAGAAACTTATCACTCTTATACAATTAACAATGGAACTCATTGGTTGGATACAAATAGGCTGTATTATTTAAGAATGTTGGAGAACGAGGACGGTCCGGTAGGTATACCGTACGGGTTTTGGAAGGGCGAAATTGCAAATGTTTTTTATGATGTTTCCTCAGACATAAATGGAACACAGGGATATATTGTAGAAGGTGATAACGAACGGCGCACTATGGGCGGCAATCACGCGATACAAGAAGTTGTTTACGGAGAAGACGCTTTGGGCGTAAAAGCCGTGCCGTTTAAGGGCTACCGCTTTGTACGGTGGTCGGACGGGGTGACGACGCCCGAACGCAAGGACAGGAATATTACGGGTGACTTTACGGTTACCGCAATATTCGAGCCCATAGTTTATACCATCAACGTTGTGGCGGGCGAGGGCGGCAGGGTGAGTACGTCGTCGCGTTCCGAGGAGGCACAAAGCGCCGTAACTATCGAGGCAATGTGGGGCAAGCGCACCGCATACGTCGTAGCGGTTGCAGACGAGGGATATAGGTTTGTCGGCTGGTCGGACGGCACTACTAATGAATATTGGTCAAAGATATTTTACTCATCCGGTCTGGCTGTGTTTGACGAAAATAATTCTTATACGTTGATTGCTATTTTTGAAAAGATAAATTAGGTATTATACCAAATTTGTCTTCGTCGCATTTTTGCTCTTGCAAGCAAGCAAAAATACTCCTCGAATAGAATAAAATTTAAAAAAATTTAAAATAGTTGGAAAAAATACCGCTCTGATTATTGTATATATTGGTGGAGTCTATTAAGGAGGATACCAATGAATACAATAACTAAAAGAAAGAGCGGTTTTTTGTTTGCGTTTATTGCCGTGGCGGCATTGCTTGCGGCAGTCGCAATACTCGGCTTTGGCGGTAGCGGTACGGAGGCGCACGCGGAAACGTACGGTTCCGAGGGCGACTACACCTTTACGCTCGTTATCGACGCCGAGGGCAACAGTTCGTACAAGGCCGCGATCAAGACTACGTTGCGCAACACCGCAACGGTTGCAATAGTGCCGGACACGTACAACGGCTTGCCTGTTACGGAATTGGCAAACAACGCCTTTATGTCGTGCAAAAACCTTACCAAAGTCGTTTTGCCCAAAAGCGTTACCAAAATAGGGACAAACGCATTTATCAACTGTTCGCAGCTTAATGCGGTGCATATGCCGGGAGTGGAAGAAATAGGCGCCACCGCCTTTTCTATGTGCAGCGCTTTGGATAGATTGTACATACCCAAAACGGTCAAAAAGGTGGGTGCCAATATACTCAGAAACAACGCCAACACCGTATTAGTACAGTCCGCCGCCGAGGACCTTGGCGACGGCTGGTCGTCCACTTGGAACAACTACCATACCGGCGATGTTGTATACTCCGCAACTCCCGAGGATTCCATCGCATATAGGGAAATATATAATGAGGCAGGTACCGAGGTAATAGGGTACGAGGTATGCGAGGGACAAACTATTTCCACGGCGGACGAGGACGTAGTTATCTACAATGCGTACAGGCCGGACGAATCGTCGGAATACTTGCCCGTTTATAATATTTGTCAAGACGCGTTTTTTGCGGTTACGCTCAAGTCGCTTACAATCAAGGACAGGCCGGAGGACGACGAGGATTTTCCTGTGTTCGATCACAAAATCAACATTCGCAGCAACGCCTTTGTAATGGCGTGTATAGACGACATTATTATAGAAGCGGACGTCACGTTCGATCATCCTGCCGATTTGCAGGTTGGCCCCGCGCAAAATTCCTTGGGTTACGACGTAGTGGGCGACGCCGACGGTCATTCCGTGGGAGTATTTGAGGAAGCGCTTATGTACAGCGTTACGCTGCCGTCCACGCTCGACGCCGTTTACGACAGAATGTTCTACGACTGCACAAGCTTGATGTCAATAAAAATCGCCGGACAAGAGTATGACGGAATCAACAAGCTTCCCGACGTAACGACAATCGGCGACGGGGCTTTCAGCTCTTGCGGATGCTTGCAAAACTTGGAAATCCCGTCGACTGTGACGAATATGGGCAGCCAGGTATTTTACGATTGGGGGACGAGCGTAGACCCCCAAACTCACCAAAAAATCACGCAATATATCAACATACAGTTGTTCGAAAAAAAGCTGCCTGCCGGCTGGAGCGAAAAGTGGGCGGACGGAATATACAGCGACAATGTTGTAATCACTTACAAGGAGATAATTGTTACCATAGACCTTGCCGACGGTAAGGGCGGGTTTATTACGGTAAGCGTGGTCCCCGACGAGCTAATGCCCGATATCGATATCCCTGTCTATTACGGATATTTGTTTATGGGAGCGTTCACCGAATATGACGGAAAAGGCTTGCAGTACTATAACGAGAGAGGCGAGGGCGTAAGGGTATGGTGCGAAGGCGACCCCACCCTTTTGCGTGCCCATAAGCATGAAAAAAGCTACGACGTTATATTGGAAAGAGAGGGGACGGAAACGTATTACGTTCACCCTCAATTCAAGCACACCATGCCGGCGGCAAGTATGCCCACCAAAAGAGGATATGCCTTCGGCGGGTACTACTACTTGGAGAGCGACGGAACCAAAACGTTCTACTACAATGCCGATATGAGCAGCGCAAGAGATTGGGATAGGGACGAAAATTGCACGCTGCTTCCGGAGTGGATACTTATAGAGTATACCATAACGTATCACAATCTTAAAGGCGGTCAAAATCCAGCCGAAAATCCTACCAAGTATACCGTAGAGAGCGACACCATTGTATTTGCAGATCCTTACGGAAGATTGGGATACAACGGTAAGTGGCTTCCCGACAGCATACCTCATGGCAGCATAGGCGATAAAGATATCTATGCCGAATGGTCGGCCATAGAATACGATATAGAATTTATTGACAAAAAGAACGGCAAAAATCCCAATCCCACCAAGTATACCATAGAAAGCCCCACCATAATTTTTGCCAAACCTTACGGCGTTGATGGATATGACGGTAAATGGATTCCCGCAAGTATTCCGTCCGGCAGCACGGGCAAAGTAACCGTAACAGCCGACTGGACGCCGTTGGACTACTATATTAAATATGACAACCTTTTAGACGGCGTAAACCCTACCTCAAATCCTACCAAATATACCATAGAAGATTTGACCATTGTGTTTGAAAAGCCTTTCGGCAGAGTGGGATATACCGGCGATTGGGATATAACGAGGATACCGCACGGCAGTACGAATGACGTAACTGTTACCGCCGTTTGGACGCCCATAAAGTATAATATTTGGTACGAAAATATGAACGGGGCCTACAATCGTAATCCTTCCAAAATTACTATCGAGGACGAAATCGAGCTGAGATACGTGACCAGAACGGGATATTCATTGCTCGGGTGGAAGTTGAAAGGCAAATACGTTGCAGGGTTGTCCGGCATCCATGAAGATATAACATTGACTGCGGTCTGGTCGGACGGAAAAACCGCCAATTTGACCGCGGACATGGTCAACGTCTTTATCCACGTCGACGGTTCGACTGTCGTATTGCCGTCTACCAACTTTACTTCGGCTTACGGTTGTACCATAAATATCGTTTCCTACATGCGTAACGTTACCATAACCTCAAACACAAATATTATGTACAGAATGAATATCGCCATATCTGAGACATGCGGTATCGATTTGTCGCTGTACCTTAACAGGGTATCTATGCAGTCGGCAAAGCCTTCCACCCCCGCTATCAGTATGCATGGCTTTGTTCTTTATTTGCATACAACGGGTACGTGCGTTATTTACGGGCACGACGGACAAAGGAGGTATTCTCCTGATGACGAATACGACGGCTCGTGCGCAATCGATTGCTCCAAATTGGCTATCGCCAAAGCGGATGATTTGACTATACGCGGCGGCAACGGCAGCAGTGCCGCTGCTTCCGGATTGTACGGCGGGGCAGGTTTCAAGGCTGTCAGCGCGTCCGCTTGGATCACCGTCAGTACCCCCAACGTCAAGCTTATCGGCGGCAACGGCGGCAACGGCAAGGCCGGGCACGGTTCGCAAGGCTACGGCGCCGAAGCGACCGATGTAAAGCCGACCGGCTCTTACGCGCCGACCATGACTAAGGGCAGCAACGGGATTGGAGCATATTGATATTTTAATGCATAATAATAGTTTAGAGTAAGCTCTACCCGTTTTGCAAGCAGTACGGTTTTTATATCAAGCCGTACTGCTTTTTTTGTGCTTGTTTTTGACTTTGTATCGGCAACGTTAAATTATTGATTTTTCGGGCGGAGTGTGCTACACTGTTGGTACGTGTATCGCCAACGGCCTAAAATTGTTTTGGGCGCTAAAACGGCGGAGGAGTATTATGACAAACGCAAACACTAACGACGCGATAATCGAAATAAAAGGACTTGTAAAAAAATTCGGCGAGCTCACCGCAGTTAGCGATATTTCGTTTGAGGTGCGCCGTGGCGAGCTGTTCGCCTTTTTGGGCGTGAACGGCGCGGGCAAGTCCACCACCATTTCCATAATCTGCGGTCAGCTTGGGCGGGACGGCGGTTCGGTTACCGTGGACGGCTGCGATATAGATAAGGACATAACGGCTATCAAGCGCGATATCGGCGTGGTGTTTCAGTCGTCCGCGCTCGACAAGGTGCTTAACGTAAAGACCAATCTTAAAAGCCGCGCCGCGCTGTACGGCATATTCGGCGCCGAGTTCGAAAAGCGGTACAACGAGCTTGACGAAATGCTCGGGCTGAAAGAGCTGGAAAAGCGCGCCGTGGGCAAGCTGTCGGGCGGACAGCGGCGGCGGTGCGACATTGCGCGTGCGCTTATACATAAGCCCAAAATACTCATACTCGACGAGCCGACGACGGGACTCGATCCGCAAACGCGCAAGACTGTGTGGAACGTTATAGAACGGTTGCGCAGCAGCGGCGATATGACTGTGTTTTTGACCACGCATTACATGGAGGAAGCTGCGGACGCCGATTACGTGGTAATACTCAACGCGGGCAAGGTTGTTGCCAAGGGCACGCCCGTCGAGCTTAAAAACGAGTATACCGGCGACTTTATTTCCATCTACGACAAGAGCGAAAACGACTTGCAGGCACTGGGCAGGCCGTTACAAAAAATAGCGGGAGGTTACCGCATAGAGGTAAAGGACACGGCGGAAGCCACCGAGCTTATAAAGTCGTATCCTAAGCTGTTCACCGATTACGAGGTGAGCAAGGGCAAGATGGATGACGTGTTTCTTGCGGCAACGGGCTTAAAGGCAGGAGATTAGACTATGACTGTCAAACAAGATATTAAACAAATAGCGGCGTTTACCGCGCGGAATATACGGTTGTTCTTTAAGGACAAGGGCATGCTTATCGGCGCGCTGGTTTCACCGCTCATAATAATGACGCTATACGCGCTGTTTTTGCACCGCGTGTTTTTGCAGTCATTCGACGGCATGCTTCAAGGCATAACGCTTGCGCCCAAAACTATCAACGGCTTGGTCGCGTCGTACGAGGTGTCGTCCGTGCTGGCGGTGTGCTGTATTACCGTCGCGTTCGTCGCAAACATGAGCATGGTAGCCGACAGGGTGAACGGCACGCGCGCCGACATAACGGTCACGCCCGTCAAGGGGCATGTGCTTGTGCTCGGCTACTACTTTGCAACTGCTATCGTCACGCTCGCCATATGCTACATAGCTATGATTGCGGGGTTCTGCTATATCGCAGGCATGGGCTGGGCTATGACGGCGGGCGAAACGCTGTCGGTTATACTGGACGTGTTTTTGGCGTCGTTGTTCGGTACTGCGTTTTCGTCGGTAGTGTGCTACTTCCTTAAATCGCAGGGCGCGATCAGCGCTGTGTCCACAATAGTGTCGTCGGTGTACGGATTTATATGCGGCGCGTACTATCCGATATCGCAGTTTTCCAAGGGTATGGCCGACACCATTATGTGCTTACCGGGTACGTACTGCACGGGACTTTTGCGCACCCACTTTATGAGCGGATACGCGGAGCTTATGACGGCGGACGGCGCGCCCCAAGCTGCGGTTGACGGATTACTTAACGGCTTTGACGTAAAGCTTAGCTTTTTCGGCAGCGACGTAAAGGCTTGGGCAATGTACCTCGTTGTCGCTTGCGCCGTTGTCGTATTGATTGCCGCGTTTGTATTGATAAACGTTCTCAACAAAAAACGCAGTACAAAAATGTAGTCGGATACTTTTGTTTTAAAAAGAGGCAACTATGATAGAACTGAAAAACGTCCAAAAGTACTTTAAAAAACCCGTGCGCGGCAAAGGCGTATGGGGTATGTTCAAGTCGCTGTTTTCGCGCAAGTACACGGTGGTCAAGGCTGTGGACGGCGTGTCGTTTACCGTGCGCGACGGCGAGTCGGTGGGGTATATCGGTGCGAACGGCGCGGGCAAGTCCACCACCATAAAGATGATGAGCGGCATACTCACGCCGACGGGCGGGGAAATACTTATCGACGGAAAGCATCCGTACAAGTCCAAGGAGCGCAACGCCGTACTCAAAACGATAGGCGTCGTGTTCGGGCAAAAGACTCAGCTGTGGTACGACCTGCCGCTTACCGAAACGTACGACCTTTTACGGTACATATACGACGTGCCCGACGACGAGTACAAAAAAAGGCTTAACGAGCTTATCGAGCTTTTGGATATGAAGTCGTTTATGGACGCGCCCGTGCGCACGCTGTCGCTCGGCCAGCGCATGCGCGCCGACCTTGCCGCCGCAATGCTGCACAATCCGAAAACGCTGTTTTTGGACGAGCCCACAATCGGACTGGACGTGCTTGTCAAGCGCAACCTTGTGGACGCCATAAACAAGCTGAAAAAGGAATACCATACCACGCTTATACTCACCACGCACGCAATGAGCGATATCGAGCTGCTGTGCGAGCGCGTAATTATTTTGGACGCGGGCAAGGTTTTGTTTGACGGGTCGCTGGATGAGGTTAAGCATATGTTCGGCGACACGCGCGACGTTAAGGTCACTTCCAAAGCGCCTATCGACGGCGAAAGCGTGCAAAAGCAATTCGGCGAAGCTGTAATCAAATACGCGGCGGAGGACGGCGGGCATTCCGTCACCTTTACCATCGACGGCACCAAGCTGTCCACCGGCGAGCTTTTGAACTATATGTTCGCGCACTGCGAGGTTGCCGACGTAAAGATTTCCGAAACGGGCATCGAGCAGGTCGTTGAAAAGATTTATGAAAAAGACCGCGCAAATAACGCCGGTACAAACGGAGAGGGCGTATGCGTAGACGGCTGAAAAAATATTTGATATTTATGCGGTCGGGCTTCCAGACGGTGCTGGCGTACCGCGGCATGCTGCTATTGTGGTTTATCGGCGCACTTGTGAGCGCCGTGCTTATGGGGCTTGTGTGGTGGGCTATATATTCGTTCTCGCCGCAAAGCATGATTGCGGGTTATGCCTTTCCGCAAATGCTTATGTACGTTATACTTTCCGCCGTGGTGGGCGAAGTCATTTACACCGACACAATGGGAAGTATTACGGACGACGTGCGCTGGGGACTTATAGGTATGCGACTGATGAAGCCGATAAATTACCGTGTGCAGCTCGGCTTTTCGGCGGTAGGCGATTTTTTGGCGCGTATACTCCTTATAGGCGTACCTGTATTGACGGCGGGCACGCTTATAGTTGTGTTTGGCTTTGGATTAGGCGGCATACAGTGGTACAATATTCTGCTGTTCTTGCCCGCGTGCTTTTTGTCTGCGCTTATGTTTGACGCATTCGGATTTTTGTTCGGACAGCTAGCATTCCGCACGCAGGCTATGTTCGGCGTGGCGAGCATGAGCCAAATAGTAATAAGCTTTTTGTCGGGCGGAGTAGTACCTATCTCGTTGTTTCCCGCATGGGCGCAGACCGCGCTTACGTACACGCCGTTCCCCACGCTGGTCAGCCTTCCCGTCCGCATATTTTTGGGACAGGTCGGATGGACGGAAATGCTTATAGCCTTTGCAATATCCATAGCGTGGATTGTCGGGCTTAACGTGATTAATCACTTTGCGTACAAGTCGTCGGTAAAACACGTGGTTGTGTTTGGGGGTTAATATGCTGAAAGAATTAAAACTATATCCCAAATACGTGTCGATGAGCTTGCGGAGCGGATTGTCGTATAAAGCCGATTCGTTTATTATGATGATAAGCTTTGCCGTGACCGAGGTCATATCGCTGGCCACCGTGTACCTGATTGTCGGGTCGGTGCCGCAAATCGGCATTTGGTCGTTCAACGCGCTGGCGTTTCTTTTTGGGTTCATTTTGGTGCCCAAGGCGATAGACCACATATTCACCGACGAATTGTGGATATTGGCGTACTGGGCGATACGGCGCGGCGAGCTGGATATTTATTTGACAAGGCCGCTCAACCCGCTGTACCAGTTTGTCGCAAAAACCTTTAAGTGGGACGGCATAGGGGAGTTTGTCGTAGGCATAGTTATAATGTGCATATTCGCGCCCATATCGGGCATAGCCTGGTCGTTTAGCAGCGTTACGGTGCTGATACTTTGCGGATTTTTCGGCATATTCGGTTTTACCGGAATTAAGCTTATATTCGCGTCGCTGGCGTTTTGGTTAAAGACGTCGGGCATAATACTCAACACCGTTTACAACCTGAGCGGCTACGCCAAGTATCCGCTGAAATACATGGGCAAGGCGTTCATGTCGATTATGTTTTACGTCGTGCCGTTCGGGCTTATGCTGTACTACCCGATAGAATGCTTGATTACCGGCGCCAACGCGTGGTGGTCGGTGTTGTGGAGCTCGATTGCCGCCGTGGCGCTTATGACGATAGGCTTAACCGTTTGGACGATAGGCATACGCCGTTACGACAGCTCGGGCAACTGAGTGCTAACGTATGCGCTGTTACTGAGGAAATACAATGAAATTTTTATTTTTCGATATAGAGTGCGCCGATTGTTACAAAAAGGGGCGAGGAGTTATTTGTGAATTCGGGTACGTTTTGACCGACGATAGACTGAACGTTACAGGCAGGGACACGCTGCTCGTTGCGCCCGAAGTAAAGTTTAATCCGTACGTAATAAAAAACCTGCTCGCATTTACCGAGAAAAAATATAATACCGCGCCTACGTTTAGGGAGCGGCATGACGAAATACGAGCGTTGTTGGCCGATAAAGATACCGTAGTAATAGGGCATACCACAAGCACGGACGCGGGGTATTTGAATTACGCGACCAAACGTTACAAGCTGCCGCCTATCGACTTTGAATTTTTTGATATTAAGAAAATACATAAACACCAAACAAACGCAAAAGAATTTGCGTCGTTGGAAAATATGTTAAAGGAATTTAATCTTGACTTTGACGGGCGTTTGCATAAAAGCGAGGATGACGCATATTTAACTATGCTTGCGTTTAAGGCGCTCTGCCAAATGGCTCATATCGACGCAAAACTGTTTCTTTTAAAATACGCGCAGTTTAAGGAAAAAACGCGTAACGGAAAAGTTAAAGAAGTGAAGCTTCCGTCAGAAGAAGGCAATCAAAACAAAAAACGGCGGGCAACTGGCAGTTAATTAATTCAATATAAAATGACGGCAGTAAATGCCGTCATTTTTTGTGGTGAATAATTACTTGTAGCTGATGAGATATAGATATAGATAATTCTACGAAAAAGCATTGATTTTTAAATTACAATATGCTATACTGATTATGCCAAACAAATCTATCGCCCTAATAGGAGTGTGGGTATTTTTAATTGAATAAATTACTTTGCGATACGACACAATTAGAATTTGGTAAAAATGCAAATTCCTTTATGTGTGTATCGGAATTTACCCATACTGCATAGATTTGTTTGGCGACAGTCGGGGTTTGCGTTTTTCGTGCGTTGGCTTCGGCTGGCGCACTTTTTGTTTGAGTACATCAAAACGTTATGTGAATTGAATTTTATTTAATATTATATGAGTATTAACAAAGGAGTAATATTTTATGGCAAGATTTAAATTTGCAATAAGAAATTTCGCCGGTGCGATAGGGGTATTTATATCGGCATTTTATGTGACCAAATCAGGCATTAATACAATGCTTACTATTGGCATTACTGCTATTGTCGCCGGTATTTTTTCTTTCGGCATGCATGATGATGAAAGCGGAACAAGATTAAGTCCGTTGATGATTTTCTTCGGCATCATTTTAGTGTTAGTCAGTACGATTTGTACGTCACTTGGAAAAAATCATTGGATATTAAAATACATTGGTGCGTTTGCTGTTGCATTTGTGGGTTATTATCAATGGATAAAAATAGGGAATTATTATAGTCCAACAAAAGTATTGCGAAATATCGAATGTTTGGTAATTCTCGTTTTCCCTGTTTTAATAACGATTGGAGTTGTGCTATCAATTTTCACACAAAAGTTATTATTAGGTAAAGGACTTATTATAGGTGGTGCTGTTATTTGGATGATTCACAGTATATATTCACTTGTTTTTATGGATAGTGATGGGGAACCTGATTTTAGCAAGTTTAACTTTGATGGGAGAGAATCTGCATATAAGTCTGACAAGAATACAATTCTTGACGAATATGATGTAATGCAAATTGTTCATCATATTGCTAATTTGTTTTCGCGGGAACGAGAATCTTTGCCACACTCAGCAGAGATAACTACTTATGTCTACGATGATGTCAGCGAAAATAATATCACATATACTATTAGTGGAGATTTGCGTGGTACAATAGTGCTGACGAACGAACAAAGACCCGCAGTACAAGCGGCATTACAAAGAAAGTTGCAACAAAAACAGGAGAGACTTATGAGGAGGACACAGAAAGAACTATTAAAATACAAAGGGCTTCCGTATCCCTCGTATAACATACATGTTGAAATGGGTAGTATTGATGAATAAGAATATAGTATATGTTACCAAATATGTGAGGATATGTTCAAAATGCTTTTTTGCGTTGATTGAAAATGCAACTTTAAAAGATTCGGTTTGTTAGTACTATAAAAAATGACGGCAGTAAATGCCGTCATTTTTTGTGATGAATAATTTATTTATGCTGTTTGCTGATTGCGGCGTTTATCGCTTCGAGTAGCATGTTCACGTCGAGCGGTTTGTTGATGTGCGCATCCATGCCTGCTTCCAGCGACGCGCGGCGGTCGCTTTCAAACGCGTTTGCCGACAGCGCGATGATGGGTACGTTGGCCAGGGGATTGTTTTTGAGTGCGCGTATTTCGCGTGCGGCGGTGCGGCCGTCCATAACGGGCATTTGTATGTCCATAAGCACCAAGTCGTACTCGTGTCCGTTTTCGCGTGCCGTGCGGATTTTGTCCACGGCTATCTTGCCGTTTTCGGCGCTGTCTACCACAAAGCCGAGGTCTTCCAACAATTCCGTTTCGATTTCCAGATTGATTTCGTTGTCCTCGACAATAAGTATCTTTTTGCCGGACAAGTCGATTTTCTGTTCCTGCGCCTGCTCGTCGTCTTCGTGCAGGTCGGGTTTAAGCGCGATAGCGACGGTAAAGGTGCTGCCTTTGCCCAGCGTGCTTTTTGCGCTGATCGTCGCGTTCATCGTTTCGGCAAGCTGCTTGCATATTGTAAGGCCGAGTCCCGCACCGAACACACCGCTCTCGGTTGAAGTGTTTTCGCGGATAAACGGTTCGAATATGCGGTTGATCGTTTGCTGGGAAATGCCTATGCCGTTGTCCTTTATGTCGAAGGTGAAGGTGGATATGTTGTTGAGCAGCCCGGGCTTTTCCGTTACTATAACGTCGACCTTGCCGCCTTGCTTGTTGTATTTGAGTCCGTTGTCGACTATGTTGGAAATAATCTGCATCAGCTTATCTTTGTCGCCGATTACGTTGGGGTTTGTCACCGCATTAGTTTTAAGATTGAGCTTGACGCCTTTTTGTTCGGCCTGCGGCATAAGGCGCTTGATTTCCTGGGCGAGCGCGTCGTTAAGGTTGAACGGCGCTTCCACCACGGTGTCGTCGCGCGATTCGGCGTACGACAGCTCCAACACCTTGTCCACGAGGTCGAGTATTTGGTTGCCCGCGGTTTCGATTCTTTTAAGGTATCTCAACACCGGACTGCCTTCCGGCTCCGCCTTGCGCGCCAGCTTTATATATCCGAATATGGCGTTAAGCGGCGTGCGCATGTCGTGCGACATGTTGGACAGGAAGGTGGTTTTGGCGTTGTCCGCAATCTTGGCATTTTGCAGCGCCGCTTCCAGCAGTTGCTTTTGGCGCATTTCCTGCAAAACTTCCTCGTCGATATTGCGGTAGCCCATTACTATTTGGTTGGGCTTGTTGCCCTCGCCGCTGACGTTGACTATGCGCAGCTGTATGTACTGCGTTTCGCTGTTTTGTATACAGCGGTAGTTTATGTAATAAGTATTCTTTTCGGCAAGCGCGGTTTGGATAAACTCCACCGACGTTTGCTGTTTTACCAAATCCCTGTCGTCGGGATGTACCCACACGTTGACGTAGTCGTCCAAAAACCAGCTTAGCTCGCGCACTTCCAGCTTTTTGGTGAATTGGTGCACAAGTCGCGTTGAAAGGCGGTAGGGCAGGGCAATATCCTTTTCGATATCGGCGTAGATAATGGAATCATAGTTTACGCTAAGCCCCTCTATAACCTCCAAGCGCTGCAAGTGCTCTTGGCGAATGAGCTTGCGCTCCTTGTCGTATTCCTCTATTATGTTTTGCAGCCTGAGCTCGCGCTTGCTCTTGCTGCCGAGCAGCGAAGCTTTGTCGGCTATCTGGCGGGTAAGCTTTTCGGTCGCGTCTGTTATAAACACGTAGTAGCAGTCGCCGGCGCTGCTTTTAAGGTAGTGGCCGTAGTCCTCCACCCAGCGCACTATTCCGTCCTTGCGCACAATGCGGTATTCCACGTAGTCCAGCTTGTTGTCGCTGTGGGCTATTTGGTCGCTTATTTCGGCTTGCACGCGCTCAAAGTCGTCGCGGTGCACAACGCCGCGGAACGTTCCGCCGGTAAGCTTGATAAAGTCGGCGAAGTCGTCGCACTTGAATATTTCGATTAACGCGCTGTTGGCGTAAACGATTTGTTCGGTTTCGCCCACGCGGTAGATCAAGAACCCGCCGGGAATCTCGTCGATAAACGTGCGAATTTGTTTGGCGGCGTGCATTTCCGCGCTGCCTTCCGCATGCTCTTTGCCGTTGTCGGCTGCGTTTAGCAGTGGCAACAAATAGTCGATAATGCTTTTTTGAGGTCTTTCGTCACTCATAAAAATTGCCTTTGCCTGTTAAGCTTATTGCGGGGTGTACTTCCTCGTATCTTACAGTATATCACAATAGAAAAAATATGTCAATGCAAAACGTCAATAATATATTGTGCATATGCACACGCGACGTTGATACCCGTCGCACCCTCGAACGCGTCGAAAAAGGCGTTGGAGTTTACCTCGCACAAATAAAACGACTTGTCGTCCTTACCGTACAAAAAGTCTATGCCGCAATAATCGAGCCCGAGCGTTTGCGCCGCCTTTACCGCGTACTCCTGCACGGTAAGCGGCACGGGCACTGCGGTTGCGCTTCCGCCCAGTCCGATATTGGAGCGGAAATCGCCGTTGGAGCAGCGCTGTATGCCGCCCAACACCTTACCGCCCACAACGATAACGCGCAAATCCCTGCCGTTAGAGGACTGTAAATATTTTTGAAAAAGATGCGGCTCGCACTTGAACCTTTGCATAAGCGTTTTCAGCTGTTTTTTTGTGTTTGCTTTGAATACACCGCTACCCATAGACCCATACACTTGTTTAACAACTACGGGCAGCCCGAGCGCGTCAATAACGCTATCTACTGCGCAGTCGTGGATTTGGGCTGTTTTGTCGTAACACAAAAGCCCCGCTATTGTCGGGGGCATGGGTATTCCGCTGTCGGACAAAAGTATGTGTGTGGTCATTTTGTCGTCGCAGTTTTCTATTGCCGCGGCACAATTGAACAGCCTCATATGCTTGCTAAGCACGTGCGAGGCGTACTTATCTTTATCCAAATAAATGCAAAAATCGTATGAGCGTAATCTTTCGGCACATTTGCCGTTGTCCGCTACTCGCGCAAAAAAGCCGTTATTGCGCATTACGTCGGTAGCTACGCCCAGCCTTAAAAGCTCCTCGCGCAGTCGCACGACCTGCCGCGTTTCCGTAGTCTGTGCGTACGCGTTTACTACGATAAGTCCTTTCATATATAATATAAGCGTTACTCCGTCGTCTTTGCGAACGAGCAAGATTTAAGCATATACGAAGTAAGGCGGTACGGCTTGCTTCCCGTGTATGTGCTGTAATCTATCCTGATCGGGAGTTTTTTATGTTCGGCTGCGCCCACCGTAAACGCATCCTTTGCGTATAACACGGTGTAAGCCGGTCCGCGCTTTTCGTCGTTTATGGAAATCGTTGTCGTAATGCACGTTATGGGGTAGGTTATTTTGCCGGTGTTTTCGCCCTCGACGGCTTTTATGCCGAAGTCCTTAACCCAGTCGCCCAAGTCCACATTGCGCTCCGAGCTTCCGTTTACCGCCATGCGGTACTCTACGTTTTTGTCGCTGTTAAAGGAATCGTAAAGATTTACCATTTTGAAGTTTGTGGACGATTCATTGCTTATAGCTTGCGCCCGCGCCAAAAAGAACATCATTTCGTTGTCGCGGCAAATGTCGTGGGGGAGAGACATAGTTTTTTCTTGGGCGCCGTCCTGCTTAAAGTATTGGAACGTCGCTTTATGCGTTTCAAAGTAATCGGCTTTAATCTTATAGGAAAGATTTTGCTCATTCTTGCGGTCGGCAAGCGTAACCGTCTTTTCCATGCTTTTGGCGGCAAGGCTGTTCGGTTCGAACGATACGGTGGATTCTATTTTGTCGGTCAGACCCCTGTCTTCGCCCGCGCCGTCTATATTAAGGTACGTTACGGTAAAGCTCATGTCTAGCTTGGTATAGCCCTGGTCGGCGCCTTCCTCCAATGTAAAGGTGAGCGTGCCGTCGCCAATCTTTTCGCGCTCGCTTTCCTTTTCGCCTTTTTGTGTGTTGTACACATTTACGGAATATTCGAGCTTTTCGTACGACGAATCGGATACGTGCCAAGGCAGCGGGCTGTCAAAAGCCGATTCCGCAACTTCCGTGCTGCACGCGACAAAGGAGAACGCCGTAGTAGCGGCAAGCGCCGCACACAAAAATCTTTTAGCATTGTTTTTCATAACTCACCGTAATCGTATATTTTTCGTTTCGCTTTACGACCGTACATAGATTTTATCATATTCGGTTTGTTTTTGCAACCGATTACAAGTCGCTACTTGCTTTTTGGCAAAGTGTGTTATATAATATCGTTATGGACAAGATGAAACAAAAGCAATTCGCAAGCTACCCGCAGGCGCTTAAAGCGCTGGCTCGGGAGCTGAATAAAAGGGAGTTTTCGCCCGACGAATATTACGTGGTGCTTTGTCCCGACCGCTACACGTTGGCGGTGGAGCAAGCGCTTTTTTGCCAAGGCGACGGAAAGGGCGGTGCGCTCGATTTGGAGGTGCTCACTCTGTCCCGACTGTCGCGCAGGGTTGCGCCCGCCGCCAAAACGTTGTCCAAGGAAGGCGGGGTAATGATAACGGCGCGGGCGATAGCCGCGACAAAAAACGAGTTTGGATATTATACGCGCGCGGCGGCGTTTGACGACTTTGCGCGCGAGGCGTACACCACGCTTCAACAAATAACGGCATCCGACGCGCGCATATCGGAAATCGACGCGCAAGGCTCGGTCAAGGTCAAGCTTAACGATCTTGCGCTCATTCAAGCGGATTACGAAAAGATAAAGGGCGAATATTCGGACGCGCCCGACAAGTTGTTTGCGCTTATAGAGAACGCGGACGGCAAGTTCATCAAAAATACGCGGTTTTTCGCTATAGGGTACGCGGATATGACCAAGCTGATTGCGCGGGTGTTTTCCGTTTTGGCGGAGCATGCCAAGGCGTTTACGCTGTACACGGCGCCGCCGCGCGATACCAAACGGGAGTCACTCGACCTACTTTGCGCGCCCGACAAGATAAGCGAGTACAAGCAGGTCGCCGCCGAAATACGCGACTACGTTTACCGCGGCGGGCGGTACGAGGACGTGGCGATAATTTGCACTTCGCCGCGTGCGCTAAACCGCATACTCGGCGAATACCAAATTCCCGCGTACACCGACGAGAGCAAACCGCTGTTTGCCACGCCGCCGCTTGCCGTGATAGATAACGTTTACAAGCTGTACACCGCATACAAAAAGCGCAACGCCATAGACTGCACGGCGCTTGTCGCGCTCGCCAAAAATCCGTACGTAGGCTGCGACGCCTTGGACGCCGAAACGCTTCTTTACGAGGTGAGTACAAGAGCGCTCGGGTACGTGCCGCTCGATTATGAATTTAAGGGCGGCGCTCGTGCGGCAAGCAGAGTGCTGGCCGTTTTGCGCGAGTTCGAGGGAGGCGCCGACTTCGGTACGGCGGTGGAAAACGTTGTTAAAAAATGCGATTTTGCTTCCGTTCAAAGCGCGACGTCAAACGGCACCGACATTGTTACGCCCATATTCCATCTTGTGGAATTGTTGCGGCGTTACGGTTCGGGCGATTTCGATATTGACGCCAAAGCGTTTTTCGGGGCGGCGGCAGCCGTCAACGTAAACACACTGCCGCGCGAACGCGATTGCGTTACCGTAACGGTGCCGAGCAGCTTGCGCATGACGGCGGTAAAAAAGCTGTTTATCACCGACTTTAACGAGGGCGTAATGCCCATGACCATTGCCGACACCGGACTTATAACCGATACCGAGCTGAATATGCTGGGCGGCGTTATCGAGCCGACGGTGCGCGGCCGCAACAAGCAGAGCCGCGACGAGCTTAAAGCGGTGGTTGTAAACGCGGACAGCGTATACGCGGCATACTCGGCGGCCGACGGCAGCCCCGCGGCGTTTATACGCGAGCTGGCAAAAAACATAAATACTCTCGACTATTCGGAAATATGCGAAACGCTGTTGCTTTCGTCGGACGAACGGTTTATATCCAAGCAGGCTTCCGTGCCCGCGGCGGCACGCGAGGTGGTTGCAAGGCGTATGTCGGCATATGCCGACTCGATAGACGGCGGTACTGAAAAGACGGCGGCGTACTACGCGCCGCACTGCGACCGCATAGATATTACTCACAAGCCCACGCTGTCGGTAAGCGAGCTGTCGCACTGGTTCAGTTGTCCGTATTACAGATTTTTGCATGATTCCGTGTGCTTGGCGGAACGGCGCGGCGGGTTCGGCGCACCCGACTTCGGCATAGTGGTGCACGACTTTATGCGACGGTTTGTGGCGCAGCAGCCGTACGACTGTTCGCCGGAAGCTGTTAAAAAGATAATCGACGAGGTGCTGGCCGAAAGCGAAATTCAGCCGGACGACGCGACTTACAGCCGCATGCTGGCCGACGCTGTGGACTACGCCGTCGAAAACGCGCGCATTTTGGAAAAGGGCGAGTACGAGGTCGGGGAAACGGAGTATCGCTTCGGCGGAAAAACGCTGGGCGCGAAAGCCAAGTTCGAGTTTATAGGGTTTATAGACAGGTTCGATCTGTGCGATGACCGCGCACGAATAATAGACTACAAAACGGGCAACAAACAGTTCGATATAGATAAATGTATCGACGGTACCGATATGCAGCTGCCGCTGTACGCGTACGCTTTGCCGTACGACGTTACCGGCATGTTTTACGTGCGCACGCCTAAGCGGTACTACACCAAAACGCGCGAGCGGGCTATGTCGGGCTGTATGGTTGCAGACGTTGACGTGGCTATGGAATACGATACCGATTTAATCGAGGGCGGGCCTGCGTCCGATATAATTCCCGCGCGACTGACCGTCAATAAGGATGACGAGGTGGTTTTTTCGCGGCGCAACAAAGCGCTGCTGGATAAGCCCGTGTTCGACGCGCTGATCGAGCGTTGCAAGCTTAACGCCGACGTGGCCGCCGACGAAATAGCGGACGGATACGTTTGCCGTTCGCCCATAGGCGAGGCGTGCACCTACTGTCCGTACGCCGGTATTTGCGGCGGCGGCGAACCGCGCGACTTCGACTACGATACCGATTTGCTCGGCAACGGCGGGGAGGTGAAATAGTTATGGCTTTTACCGATAACCAACTCCGCGCAATAACTACAAGCGGCAATATAATAGTTTCGGCGGGCGCGGGCAGCGGCAAGACTACCGTAATGATAGCGCGCATTATAGACAAGCTCAAAAAAGGCGCGTCGCTTGACGAAATGCTTATCGTAACGTTCACCCGTGCTTCGGCGGCGGATATGCGAGTTAAGCTGACCGACAAGCTGTACGAGCTGAAAAACGACCCCAACTACCGCGCTGTTGCCGACAATGCTTTGGAGCTTTTGCCCGCGTGCAACATAGGCACGCTGCACGGCTACTGCCAAAAGCTTGTGCGCATGTACTTTTTTGCCGCCGACCTCGACCCGTCCGCGGCGGTTTGCGAGGAGTGTGAAGCGGACTCCATTAAACAGCGCGCGGTGTCCGACGCGGTGGAAGCGGCGTGGAACGCAGCCGACCCGTACTTTATGACAATGTACGATATGCTTTGCGGGCGCACCGACGACGGAGTAAAGGAGTTCGTGGGCGATATTTTGGAGTTTGCGCTCACAATGCCCGACCCGCAGGCGTATCTGTCGGACAGCCGCACGGACAGCGCATACTTCGACGCGCTGGACGGCATTGTATCCGCACGCCGCGAAGCTATCGTGCAAAGCATAAAAGCGCTCAAGCTCGATCTCGAAGCTGCGGGCATGGAAAAGCATGTTCAAGGCGCCGACGATATGCTCGCTTATATCGACGGCATAACCGACGAAATAACGTACACCAGGCACAGTGCGCGGCATGATTACACCGACGAGCTTAACGCGCAGTACAAGGACTTGAAAAAGCTGTGCGCAAAATTCCGCGATTTCGCAGCGGAAACGCAACAGGCCAAAACGCTCGACAGCTCGCCGTACTCGTTTGCGCTGCGCGCCGTAGCTGCGGACGCTATGCAGCGGTACGCCGAGCGCAAAAAATCGCTGGGCAAGATAGACTACTCCGACCTCGAACACGGCGCGTACAACGTGTTGCGCGACGGCGAGTGTTTGAGCGGAATAACCGAAAATATCAAGTACGTGTTTATAGACGAGTTCCAGGATGTCAACCCGTTGCAGTCGGCGATAGCCGAGTGTTTCAGAGCGGCGGGCGCGGAAATGTTTGTGGTTGGCGACATTAAGCAGTCCATTTACGGCTTTCGCCGCTGTTCGCCCGAACATTTTAGGCGCGCTATAAAAAGCCCCAATTACACGCACATCCCGCTTGCCGACAACTTCCGCTCGTCCGCGGCGGTAATAGATTTTGTCAACTCGGTGTTTGACGGCGTTATGACGGAAAGCTTCGGCGGCGTGGACTACAAGGACGCGGCGCAACGCTTGGTGTGGGGCAACAAAAGTATTACGGACGGTAAGGCGGTGTTTTACGCCGTGGATGACGGCGATACCGAGTCGCCGCAAAACGATACGGTAGCCGCGCCGAACGAGCAAAACAAGAGTGACAGGACGGGCGGCTATTCGGTGGTGACCGACGCCGTTGCCGCCGTCGATAACGACAGTCAAGCCGAGCTTGTCGCCGACTGTATTGTCGATTACATAAGCGACAGCTCTGCGCCTAATGCAGGCAATATCGCCGTGCTTGTGCGTTCGGTCAAATCGAGGTTTTGCGCAGCGCTCGCTAAGGAGCTAGACAGGCGGGGCGTCAAGTATTGCTTGGAAAAGCGCAGCAGTGCCAAGTCCTTTCCCGAGGTCGTCGCGCTTATGGACATTTTGCGCTGTGCGGACAACAGGCTGGACGACGTGGCGCTGTACACGGCAATGCGTTCGGCTATGGGCGGGTTTTCGGACGAGGAGCTTGCCCGAATATCCGTTGAGGGCGAAGCTGCCGCCCGCGCGGCGTTTGTTGCGCCTATAGGTGTGGGACAGCGCAAGAACTACGCATTTTGGCAAAAGGTAAACGCCTACCGCGGCGACTTGAAGGACAGGGTGGATAAGTTTATCGCCGCGCGCGATAGAGTGGTAAACTACGCAATCAATCATGATTGCGCCGACGTTTTGGGTTATATCACCTCGGAAATAGATTATTTTCAGCACGTTTACGAGCAGGGCGGAAGCGCCGCCACGGTGGATGCGCTTATACGTTTTGCCGCCGACCGCGCTTGCGATATGCATGCATTCCTTACGTACTTCGACGGTAACAATATAGAGCTGTCCGCTACGGGCGGCGGCGACGCGGTGGCAATCACCACCATGCATTCGTCCAAAGGCTTGGAGTACGATTTGGTAATAGTCGCCGACGTCAATAAGCAGTTCAGCAATACCGACAAGGAAAAGCGCGTGCTTATTTCGGAGAACGGCGTGTTCGTCAAGCTTCCCGACGAAAATAATTTGCTCGTCAAGTCGGCGCCGTGGATGGTGGAAAACCTCACGTATTCGGACAGACAGCGCGCGGAGGAGCTGCGCCTGTTCTACGTCGCGCTTACCCGCGCAAAGCACAACCTTATAGTGTGCGGCAAAAAAAGCGCGTTTACAGAGGTTTCGCCCGAGGACAGCACATGCATGATGCACTTTTTAAGCGGACGAATTCCCAACGTAATAGATATCGACCGCTTGCCGATAGGCGACGCGGAAGGTCGTCCGTACGACGATAATATTGCCACGGCGGTTTCGCTTAGGCACAAGCAGGTCGAGGAGTATAACGCACGGCGACTCGAACAAGCGTTGCCGGTAAAGACGTGCGTTACCGCAGTCGCGCACGACGAGTGGGATAATGATGACTACACCGCTCACACAAAGGTGCTCACCGTCGACGACCGCGACAGAGGTAACGGCGAAAAGACCAGAACCGGCGACAGCGAAGCAAGCATGCTTCGCGGCACGGCGTACCACCGCGCAATGGAGCTTGCCGATTTCGATAACTTGGATTTGGACGAGCTGCGGCGCACTTGCGAGAACTTCGATCTTGTGGACGAGCGCGAAATAGCAGCGGCCGTCGAGGCGATGAAAACGCTTACGGCGGACAGAGCGTTTATAACAAAGGAACGGTACTTTATAGTCAACCTTCCCGCGAGCGAAGTGTACGGCGAGGGCAAGGCTGGCGACGTGCTTGTGCAGGGTGTTATAGATTTGCTTATTGTGGACAAGGACGGCAGCGCGACCATAGTCGATTACAAAACGGGCAATCCTGCTTCGCTAATAAACGACGCTTACCGCAAGCAGCTTATGTTGTACAAGGCGGCGGTGGAGCGCACCACTCCGTACAAGGTAAAAAGCGCGGTGCTTTATTCGTTCGCTGCCGGAAAAATAATTGAGAATTAAGAAAGAGGATGAGACTCTTCGCTACGCTCAGAGTGACAAAAGAGTAGCATATTTTACCGTCGACCAAACTACTGTTTTTTTGTCATTCCGAGCAACGCGAGGAATCTCAACCGCTTTTTGAGTAAACACCCGAAAATAAAATTAAATTTCTTTTCTAAAAGTGTGGATTTTTTTATTTATATATGTTACACTATAATAGATGATTTGTATGTACAGTCGTTTTGCGACTGCATAACAAGAGGAAAAAGGAGAGCAATATGCTGGAATTTCTCGCAAAATTATTCACTGAACAGTTAAAGCTGTCTGCCGATATGTGGCTGACGGTGCTTATGGTTGTTGTTGTTGCCGCGTTTGCGGTCGCGCTCATTGCGGGACTTGTGGGCGGCGCGTTCAACAAGATCAAAGGCAACATGAAACGCGCCGTGCAAAAACCCAACACGGCGGTCGTGCAAATGAAGAACATGCCCGCGAACGTCAAGAATTTGTACAAGAACGCACGTATGAGCAATGCCAAGCCGTCCTCGCTTGTTACCCAACAGGTTTGCGTGGACGAGCCTTTCAAGCACTCGCTTGTTTCCAAGATTTGGCTTGTAACCCTTATTGCCACGCTTATTTGTGTGCCGTTGGCGTATTTTACCGCTCCGCTTGCCGCAGCAGTAGCAGAGTCCACAGCGGACGCTGATAAAGCGGCGGCAGCGTTATCCTTGTCGCCCACGTTCCTTCTTATCCTTGGCGGATTGCTTACTTTAATCGGAGGCATTATCGGCAAGGTAGTGTACGGCGGCGCAGTCAAGACCTACGGCAAGTTCGCGCCCGTTATCGACGGCGACCAGCATGGCGGTGCAGAGCACGAACAGCAAGCTGCCGCACAAGCCGCATATGCCGCTCAGGGCAATACGTATGAACCGCAAGCTCAAACATACGAACCTCAGGCAGCCTATGCCGAGCCGCAAGCCGCATACGCCGAACCTCAGGCCGAGGTTTACAACGAACAGCCTATGTACGCAGAGCCCCAGGCCGCGTACGGCAATGCAACGGCTTACGACGAGCCGGTAGCGGTAGTGGCCGACGCGCCGCAGGAGAGCGACGAGGAAATCCGCCGCAGAGCGCGCGAGGAAGCCATAGCTCAGGCTAAGGCACAGCAAGCCGCGGCGCAGGCTCAGGCCCAAGCACAGGCGCAAGCCCAAGCCCAACAGGCACAGCAAGCGAAACCGGCGGGCGGAAGTTCTTCCGCGGACGACGTTATCGCGCAGATAGAAAAGATTTCCCGCGAGGGCGCTCCGCGCGAAACAATGCGCGACGTAGCGACGCTTCTTCAAAAGGAGCGCGCCAAGCCGGAAAACAAAACGCCCGAACAGCAAAAGCGGCTCAACGAAGCGCTCAGCAAGCTGCTCAAAGCTATGTCGGCGGCTACGAAGAAATAATCAAAAACAAACTACGGCACTGCAAAACAGCGGTGCCGTTTTTGTTTGCGGCGCATATACTTGACAATCCGCGGTCGGAAGTGTAAACTTATTTTGTTATGAAGCTATTCGATAGCGGCAAGTACGCCGTGGAACGCGCGGTCATAGAAGACGCGGTAAATAACGAAAACGCCGAGGTGGTTATAGACGAACCGACCGCCGCGGTTATCAGTATGGGCAAGTGGTATAAATGCGTTTTTGCAGACGACCGCGACTATACTCGATATACGGAAAAGTACAGCATTCGCGGCGACGTGTGTCTGATTGGCGCGCCCGAGGGTTTGGCGCAAAACCCGTGCTTCACATATGCGTATCTCAACCCTATGCCGCCGATGCCCGATATTATAAGCGGCATGGAAATAAAGCGGCTTGCACCCAGCCTTGCGCCAACCGTGCTGGACGCATATCACAACCCGGGCGGCGGATATACCGTCGAGCGCATTGCGGGTATTATTCGGAGTAAGGGCATATTCGGCGCGATAGCTAACGGCAAGCTCGCAGGGTTTATAGGCAGGCACAGCGACGGCAGCATGGGTATGCTGGAGGTGTTCGAGCCCTTCCGTAGGCGGGGCATTGCTGCGGCGCTCGAAAAGTTTTTGATTACGTACGTAATGACGTTTGGGCGCACACCCGTTTGCGACGTGTTTACCGACAATCCCGCAAGCATGGCGCTGCAACAAAAGCTCGGACTTACGCGCGGGATAGGCTACACTTATTGGATAGGTGATTAATTCGGAGTTAGTGATGATAATAGCTTGACATATATGCTGCGGTTCGCCTAGATCCCTCGACTACGCTTTGGATGATGAGTGATATGTGCTAGGCTATTTAGAAAAGACAACTCTTAATTCCCATCATTTCGACCGAAGCGCGTCAGCGCGGAGCGGAGAAATCTAGGCGTTAGCCGCACAATTAATCTAATTAAATCTTTTCTTTAATTTCGAATTGAAGAGGTTATCATGGAAGTTTTACAGACAATAAAAGAATTATTCGACCCTACGTTCGAGAGAGTGGGTGACAGCGACCTTAAATACCAATTAAAGCGCGAGCTGCTGTTTAATCTTTATTGCTTTGCGTGCGCGGTGTATCCCGAGTATGCGGCAAAGCCGTGCAATACTCTTTTCGAGTATGGGATTTGCTTTTTGATAGAACCCGAACGCCACCCCGACTATGCAAAGGATAAGCCGGAGTTTGTACATACCGCCGCTTCGAGCGACGTGCTTGCGGTGGGCGGCAGGTGGTACGAGCGGAATGGCAAGTATTTTATCAAGTACGATTACGGCTCGCCGCTGTTCGACAAGCTTGTGCTTAACGGCGTTATTCCGCCCGACGACAGGGAACCGATAGACAGCCTTTCGCTGTACGCGGCGGTGTACTGTGTGTGTAATCTTTTCAAGGACTTGCGCGCGCTGTGGTTTACATACTACTTCTATTTGGACGCGACCAACGAGCCCGTGGACGAGGAATATGACGAAAAGCTTTTCGCCATGCTGCACGAGGAAAAGATTTATAAAGAGGCGTGCGAGGTAGAAGGCTCTATGTTAATAGGCGACGAAGCCGAGCTTGTCGGCGCGGATAAGCTACTTAACTGGTACAAGCCGTTTATGGATTTGCGCCGCAATTATATATTCGAGGTTTTTGAAAAGCGAATGGCAAAGGGCGATATCGACTTTGTGTGCGAATACTCGACTGCGCTGCTCAACTGCTATCCCGAATCGACCAATCTTATGAACTGGAACGCCGCCGCTCGCACCGAGCAGGTTGTAAAAAGCCGCGACGTAAACGCGCTTAAAGAACTTGTACAGGATTTACGCGAATTCTCCAAATACACCGATTCGCCGGTAATCAAAAAGTACCTCCAACTCGCCGAGTTGATGAAAAAGAATATCGACGCCGGCAGTCAATAATAAATTGTGTTGAAAGATGGCACGCTTTCAATTAATTAAGAAATGCTACTATAAGACTTGACAAATCATATTCCGAGTGGTATAATTATATCAAAATATCAAAAATGATATAATTGAGGTCGGAAATTGCACAAGTTTGATTATAAAGAATTTAAGTTCCCTATTGATAATGAATTACTGGAAATGGTTGCTGTAATTCAGGAGCACAAAGGCGAACAGAATTTATATCTGAATACTCAAGCCGATACTTTAACGGCTTTATTGGAAATTGCTAAAATTCAGAGCGCAGAGGCTTCCAATAGAATAGAGGGCATTTATACAAGCGACGAGCGATTAAAACAGCTTGTTTTAGATAAGACCAATCCGCAAAACCGTAGTGAAAGGGAAATTGCGGGATATCGCAATGTATTAAAGACCATTCACGAAAACTATAAGTATATTCCGCTCAAACCGTCATACGTCTTGCAGTTGCACAAGGATTTGTATTCGTATAGCGGCAAAGACTACGGTGGAAAATATAAGACAGGGGATAATGTAATAGAACAGGAAACGGAGAACGGAGAGATAATCATTCGCTTTAAGCCTGTTAAAGCTTGGATGACATCCGACGTAATGAATGAAGCTTGTGTTTCATTTAATCAGGCAATCGAACAGCAAGCATTAAATCCGTTGTTATTGATTCCAATGTTTATTCTTGACTTTTTATGTATTCATCCGTTTAACGATGGAAATGGAAGGATGAGCAGGCTTTTAACGCTCTTATTGTTATATCGTTCAGGTTACAACGTTGGGAAATACGTTAGCATAGAAAAAAAGATAGAGCAGACAAAAGAGATGTATTACGACGCGCTTTTGCAAAGCTCGCATGGCTGGCACGAAAATGCAAACGACTATCTTCCGTTCGTTAAATATATGCTGGGAGTTTTGATTGGTGCGTACCGCGAATTTAATGACCGTGTGCAGATTTGGAATAAGAAGCCGCTTACAAAACCGCAACGCATTATAGAAATTATAAAGAATAAGCTTGGCACTGTTACTAAATCCGAGATAAAAAAACAGTGTGCGGACATTTCTGAAATAACAGTGCAAAGAACGCTTGCCGAATTAGTTGAAAATGGTGATATATTAAAAATCGGCGGCGGGAGATATACAAAATACGTTTGGAACAGCGAAAGGAGATAAAAATGATTACTGGCGAACTGAAAAACAAAATTGACGGACTTTGGGATATTTTTGCAGCAGGCGGAATTGTCAACCCGCTTGACGTGATTGAGCAAATAACTTACTTGATGTTTATTCACGATTTGGCGGAAGCAGATGACAGAAAGAGTAAAGAGGCGATTATGCTTGGTCTTCCGTATGAAAGTATTTTCAAAGAGGAAGTTGTCATTGGCGAACGGACGGTAAACGGCGAGCTTTTGAAGTGGACGGTTTTCCGAGATAAACCTGCAGTGCAAATGTATTCGATTTTGCAAGAATGGGTATTTCCGTTTATCAAAAATTTGCACACCGATAAGGATAGCGCGTACAGCAAATATATGAACGACGCGATTTTTAAAATCCCGACTCCTATTGTACTTTCCAAAGTTGTAACAAGCTTAGATGGTATTTTCGAGCTGATTAAAAAGACCGATTCGGTGGACGCCAAGGGTGACGTTTACGAATACTTGCTTTCCAAAATTTCGCAGTCGGGATTGAATGGACAATTCCGTACGCCTCGCCACATTATCAAAATGATGGTGGATATGATGCAACCCACGCCAGATGACATTATTTGCGATCCCGCTTGCGGAACGTCCGGCTTTTTGGTTTCGTCTGGAGAATATCTTAAAGAACATTATAAGCAAGATATTTTCTTCGACAGTAAAAAAAGAGAGCATTATATGAATAGCACATTCCATGGCTTCGATATGGATAGAACTATGCTTAGGATAGGTGCTATGAATATGATGACTCACGGCGTGGACAATCCGTTTATCGAATACCGTGACAGCCTTTCCGACCAAAATCCGGATAAGGAAAAGTATTCGCTGATTTTGGCCAATCCGCCGTTTAAAGGCAGCTTGGATAACGATACTGTTGCTGCCGATTTGCTGAAAGTTTGCAAAACTAAAAAGACCGAGCTTTTGTTCCTCGCCTTATTTTTGCGTATGTTGAGTGTCGGCGGCAGGTGTGCATGTATTGTTCCCGACGGCGTATTGTTTGGCTCGTCTACGGCGCATAAAGCAATACGTAAAGAACTTATAGAGAATAACCAATTACAGGCTGTCGTGTCTATGCCGAGCGGTGTGTTCAAACCGTATGCAGGCGTTTCTACCGCCGTGCTTGTGTTTACCAAAACTGAGCATGGCGGAACTGACAAGGTTTGGTTTTACGATATGAAAGCGGACGGACTGTCTTTGGACGATAAACGCACGCCCATTGCGGAAAACGACATTCCGGATATCGTGGCGCGCTTTCATAATTTACTTGGCGAAGAAACGCGCGCGCGCACCGAGCAAAGCTTTTTGGTAGACAAACAAGAGATTGTGGATAACGACTATGACTTGTCTATCAATAAGTATAAAAAGACAGAATACGTCGCCGAAAAATATCCCTCGCCGCAGGAAATTATAGCAGACTTGAACATGCTTGAAAAGGAAATCACCGCGGGACTTGCCGAATTGGAGGGATTGCTGTGAGTGATATAATTTACACTTTGGGAGAATTATGTATACCTCAACCTAAATCCAACATAAAAGCAGGAGAGGGATTAGCAACAGGACAATATAAGTTTTTTACTTCAAGCAATATCCAAAATAAGTTTTACAACAAATATCAATTCAATAAGCCTGCACTTATATTCGGAACAGGCGGTAATGCAAGTATTCATTATTGTGACGAGCCATTTGCCACTTCAACAGACTGCATAGTATTGTATGCTAAAAATGAATTTGTTAATTTGAAATCAATATACAGATATATTGAAGGTAATATGCATGTGTTAGCAGACGGTTTCCATGGTGCAGGTTTAAAGCATATTTCCAAAACATATCTACTTAATATTGGTATAAGCTCACGTATATTTGAAGCTAATGACAGCGTTGTTGTGTTGGATCAACTAAATATTCTGATCGAAAAACGCAAACAGCAACTTGAAAAATTGGATTTGCTTGTTAAATCGCAGTTTGTCAAGATGTTTGGGCATCCGCAAATTAATGAAAATGGATATCCTATGTTAACGGTCGATGCGGTTATAGATTTTCAGGGTGGTAGTCAGCCGGACAAAAGTTTTTTTGAATATGAGAAAACTGAGAATAATGTTCGACTAATCCAAATACGCGATTATAAATCAGATCGATTTGTTACATATATTCCCAAGAACATGGTGAAACGGTATTGTTATGCTAATGATATAATGATAGGAAGATATGGCCCACCTATTTTTCAAATATTGCAAGGAATAGAGGGGGCATATAATGTGGCTCTTATGAAAGCGATTCCTAAAAAGGGGAATAAAGAATTCATTCGATATTTTTTGAAGCAGGATTGTTTACTTAACTATTTAGAAGGATTATCACAGCGAACGGCAGGGCAAGACGGAATACAGATGGATAAGTTGAAACAGTATCCATTTCCATATCCCCCTATCGCTCTACAAAATAAGTTTGCAAATTTTGTCGAACAGACAAATAAATCAAAAATTACAATCAAGCAAAGTCTTGAAAAACTGGAAATGCTGAAAAAAGCATTAATGCAAAAATACTTCGGATAAAGGAGAAAAAGAAAATGGATAAACGATATCAAGTGTTTGTAAGTTCGACTTTTGAAGATTTACAGGAAGAAAGAAAAGAGGTGATGCAAGCGCTTTTGGAACTCGATTGCATACCCGCAGGAATGGAATTATTTCCGGCGTCTAACGACGATCAGTGGTCTTTAATTAAGCGTGTTATTGACGACTGTGATTATTATATTCTTATTATTGGTGGTCGCTATGGAAGTGAAAACGATAAGGGTATCAGCTATACACAAATGGAATTTGAATATGCTTTAAGTAAAGATAAGCCGATAATTTCATTCTTGTATAAAAAGCCCGAAGATTTACCTGTTAAAAAGACAGATAATAATGCCGAAAAGAAGAAAAAATTAGATAATTTCAGAGAATTAGCGCAAAAGAAATTAGTGCGATATTGGAACAATGCCGTTGAATTAGGTGGAGTCGTTTCGCGCAGTATGGTTAAACTTATTAAAGACTTTCCTACTGAAGGTTGGGTAAAATCAGGGAGTGCAGTAGATGAGACATCTTTAAAAGAAATTGCGAGACTACAAAAGGAAAATAATGAACTAAAGGATAAATTGCAAGCAATTTCTACTGAGGCACCTAAAGGAACGGAACGATTTGCACATGGCGATGATGAAATAAAAGTTAAGTTTTCATTTAGAGCTAATGATGATTGTTATAACGAGTATTACGATGAGTACAATGACTATAGTGAGGAATTATCTTATACATGGGATACGATTTTTTCTAGGATTGCGCCTGATATGATAGACGAATGCGATGAGAGTACATTCCGAGACGCTTTGGACGATTTGTTGGAAAATTCAATTAGTAGAATAGAAGAAATTGACGGAAATGAGCGATTGTATAATTTACGCAACTTTAATATAAGTAATGAGTCGTACAATTTAATTAAGGTGCAACTTAAGGCGTTGGGATTAATAGAATTAAGTGCAAAAAGGCGGTCGACAAAAGATAATGAGACGTATTGGACGTTGACTCCATATGGAGAATACTATATGACACAGCTATTAGCCATAAGAAAGTGAGTTGGAGGTCGATATGACCAACTTTGATTTTTTAAAAAACGAAAAAGACTTTTCGGTGTTTGCAGATGTTGCAATCAAGGCGGAAGAGATTTTCCATATCGATGCGGAGGCGAGTGTCCTTAACTGCCGCCGCGCTATGGAGTTTGCCGTAAAATGGATGTATTCGGTGGATGCGGGGCTTAAGGCGCCCGCTTATGACGATTCGCTCAACACCCTTATGGGCACGGAAGAGTTTCGTAACATTGTTGAGCCGAGCTTGCTCAACCGGATGCATTTCATTCGCAAAATCGGAAATCTTGTAGCGCATGGTGGAAAAAAGATTGCCGAAGCGCAAGCGAGGCTGTGCCTTGAAAATCTGTTTTATTTTCTCGACTTTGTGGCGTATTGTTATGCAGAGGACTATGAGGAAAAACAATATGACGGTACGCTTGCGGACAAGCAAACAGAAACGCTTCCCGATTATTCGGTAGCAATCAACTTTGCAGAATTACTTGCCGAGAACGCATCGTTACAAGAAGAGTTGACCCGTCGTCGCGAGGTGCAAGAGAAAACTTATGCACCTAAGAAAAATCCTTCTGAATACGAAACGCGAAAGCTGTATATCGACGTGGCGCTTTCCGACGCCGGCTGGATTGAAAATAAGAATTGGGTAAACGAGTATGAGCTTGTAGGTATGCCAAATGCCTCGGGCGTTGGTTATGCCGATTACGTTTTGTTCAGTGATGACGGCAAACCGCTTGCCGTAGTCGAGGCAAAAAAGACTTGTGTGGATATTGTTGTGGGCCGGCAACAGGCTAGGCTGTATGCCGATTTGCTGGAAAAGCAATTTGGTCGGCGACCGATTATATTCCTTTCTAACGGCTATGATACGCGGATATGGGATGACAAATACTATCCAGAGCGCAGGGTTAGCGGCATATATTCCAAACGCGATTTGGAACGTCTGTTTAATTTGAGAATGCAAAAAACGTCATTGAAACAAGTTACAGTCAACAAAGGAATAGCTGGACGGTATTATCAAGAGGCGGCAATCAAAAGTATTTGTGAGGCTCTTGATGAGCGCAACCGTCGAAAAGCATTGCTTGTTATGGCGACGGGTTCGGGTAAGACGCGTACAGTCATCGGGCTTGTTGACGTATTGTTGCGCCATGGTTGGATAAAAAACGTGCTCTTCCTTGCCGATAGAACTGCGCTTGTTACGCAGGCGAAGCGTGCATTCGTCAATTTGTTGCCTGATTTTTCGGTGGCTAATTTATGCGAGAGTAAAAACGACCCGTTGGCTTGCGGAATATTTTCCACATATCAAACGATGATGAATTGCATCGACAATGTAAAAGACGACGAGGGACGTTTGTTTACTTGCGGTCATTTTGATTTGATTGTGTGCGACGAAGCACACCGTTCCATTTACAACAAGTACCAGTCTATATTCGAATATTTCGATGCGCCGCTTGTTGGGCTTACCGCAACTCCAAAGGACGATATCGACAAAAATACGTACGACATTTTCGAGTTAGAGCAAGGCGTTCCTACCTATGGATACGATTTGGCGCAGGCTGTTTCGGACGGATTTCTTGTGGATTACGTGACGGCTGACGTCGCACTCAAGTTTATGCAGCAAGGCGTAGTTTACTCCGAGTTGTCGCCGCAAGAAAAAGAGGAGTATGAAAATACATTTGCAGACGAAAACGGAGAATACCCCGAAAGCATTTCGTCCAAGGCGCTAAACGAATGGCTGTTTAATGAGGACACAATTGTTCAAGCGCTTCGGTGTGTTATGAACAATGCTTTGAAAATAGATTATGGCAGTAAGATAGGAAAGACAATTATTTTCGCAAAGAACCATAAGCATGCCGAACTTATTTTCGAAATATTTAATCGTGAATATCCACACCTCAACGGTTATGCAAAAGTTATCGATAATTACTTAAATTATTCGCAAAGCGCGATAGATGAATTTGCCGACGCGAAAAAAATGCCGCAAATCGCAATCTCGGTCGATATGCTCGACACGGGTATTGATATTCCGGAAATATTGAATCTTGTTATATTTAAACCCGTTCTGTCAAGTGCAAAATTTTGGCAGATTATTGGGCGAGGAACAAGACTGTGTCCCGAACTTTTGGACGGCGAGAATAAACAAAAATTCTTTGTATTTGATTTCTGCGGCGTGTGTGAGTTTTTCAAGGCAAACAAGGGAAAAGAAGTAAACAATCAAGTTGCTTTGCAATCGGCAATATTTAATCTGAAAGCGCAAATAGTTTATAAACTTCAGGATATAGAATACCAAACAGAAGATTTGATTTCTTTTCGCAATAGGCTTATAAATGAGTTAAAAGACGGGATTGCCGCTCTCAATAAAAACAATTTTGCTGTAAAATTGCATTTGAAATATGTGGAAGAATATGCAATCGATGAGGCTTATGCACCGCTTTCTTACGAGGATACGCTTATAATGGCAGAGCATATTGCTCCGCTCATTTTGCCGGAAAAAGACGACGTGGCAGCGGTGCGGTTTGATTCTCTTATGTACGCAATAGAGCTTGCTTACTTGGCAGGGAAAACGTATAATCGAGCAAGGACCGATTTGTTAAAAAAAGTTGCGGCACTCTCTCAAATCGCCAATATACCGCAGATTATGATGCATACCGAACTTATTGAAAGCGTACTTAATCCCGCGTATCTTGAAACGGCGGGAATAAACGAGTTTGAGCGTATTCGTGAAAATCTACGCGATTTAATGAAGTTTATTCCTAAAAGCAAGATTGCCTATAAGACTAACTTTACCGATGAAATATTGTCTATTGAATGGAAAGATGCGGAGCTTAACAGCGACGCTTTGAAAAATTACAAAATCAAAGCGGAGAGCTATGTTCGAGAGCATCAAGATATTGAGGCGATTGCAAAGCTGAAAAGGAATGAGCCGCTTACCACAAGCGATATTGCCGCCTTGGAAGAAATCTTGTGGAATGATTTGGGCACAAAAGAAGATTATGAAAGTTCTTTCGGTGCAAAGCCGCTCGGTGAGTTTGTGAGAGAAATAGTCGGCTTGGATATGGCTTCGGCAAAAGCTGCGTTTGCCGTCTATCTTAACGAAAACCAATTTGACAGCAGGCAAATATATTTTGTCAACCAGATTATTGAATATATAGTAAAAAACGGACTAATGAAAGATTTGTCCGTTTTGCAAAGCGCACCCTTTACCGACAAAGGGAGCATTATTGATGTTTTTAGAGATGTCAATGTTTGGTACGAGATACGTAAGATAATAACAACCATCAATTCTAACGCAATAGCTGCATAGGAATATATAAAAATCCGTGCTATTGGCAAAAGCTTGGAACATATAAAAAACAGCCCGATGGGGCTGTTTTTTGGTATGGTATATTTGGGACTTTACTTTTTAATAAACGTAAGACATTCGGCGGTGCCGTCGTCGGCGGTGGAAACCGTTATGCCGTTGGCTATGCATTTTGCCGCGCGGTTGAACAGGCAGGGCGCGTTGCACGCCACGCACGTGTCTACCGAAAAGTCGGGTTTGCTGAATTCGGCGGAGGCTTCCGTTTTGTAGTCTTTGCCGCCTTCGCATTCCTCATAGGTCGTGCAGCGCGTGCCGCCCGATACGGCTATGTCCTTTGCACAGCAGCAATAGCCGTGGTTGTGCTTGCAATTTTTTTGTCCGCATTTAAGATCGTACATGTTTAACTCCTGTTGTAAAATGTAATATCATTATTATTGTCAATCTGTGTTTTAATATTCATGCGCGATTGATTTACGCATTAATATATGTTATAATGACTGTGTGGAAAACAGCAAGGTAAATGCGAATACCGTATTTAAATCGCGACCGTCGGTGTGCGAGGTTTTGCTTTACTTTATTATTCCGTTTCTTTTGATAGCGGCGGGCGCAATGCCGTCCACGGCCATACTTATTTTGCCAATCGTGCTGCCGCTGTTATACTTATTATATAAGCGGTTCGGGCCGTACTTGCCGCTCGGCTGTATCGTGTTTTACGGTATTTTGTCGCTTTCGCTCAATTATGATATTTTGACGGTAATATATTTTGTAACCTTGTTCTTTGCGTTTTGCGGCCTGGCTGTATGCGTGCAGTTTTTGCCGTCGCAGTACCTGCTTGCCGCCGCGGTCGCGGCGTGCTTTGCCGTGCTCGGCGCGTTTGTCGGCGTGGGTATCGTGCGCGGCGCAGAGGGAATGCCGATAGGCGATATAGCGGCGCGGTACGTTATGAATGAGCGCGCCGATCCCGTAATATCTTATTTTGCCAGCGATTATTACGACGGAGAAAAGCCGCAGGCGGGCGAGGTCAAGCTGAAACCGACAGACGAGGGTTACGCCGAGGCGGCGGCGAAAAGTCTGTCCGAATGGGCTAAGGACGAGTTTGACACTTACGTGTGGTACCACTGTATTCACTGCGGCGTTGTACTCGGCCTGGTCGGGTTTTTTATAGCGGCGGGTCTTAACTGTAAGATAGGCGGGCGGGGCAACTCGTGCTTTTCCGCAAAGATAGGGAATATGAAGCTGCCGCGTTCATTCCTTTGGACGATGGCGATTCCAGCGACGGTCACGGGGTTGATACTTGGCTTTTTCGACGGGTACGGAGCGCTGTCGGCAACGGTGATGCACGCCTTTTGTTCGCTGCCCGCCGCGTTCGGGTGCTACACGCTTTTGGGCTACTTTGCGGCGCTGTTCAAGGGCAAGGCGAGGATAGCGGCGTATATTATTTTCGGCTTAATCGGCGTGGCTGCGGTATTGTTCCCGCTCGCGCTGTTCATTCTTTCAATATTCGGCGTATGCGATTGCATTTTGAATTTAAGGTTTTGGACCGAGTATATAAGAAATTAATTCGGAATTCGGAATTATGAATTCGGAATTGAAGGACTGCGTTTCGCGCCCTTATTAAAATAATTAAAGCGCGCCCAAAGCGCAAAACAATAATTCCTAATTCCGCATTCCTAATTCCTAATTCAATCGACAAGTTTTGCCGTAATTTAGGCTTGACAAAGGCGCGGGCTTTTTGGTAGAATAGTAGCAGGAGAAAATCGCAATGAAAGTTATACTGACAAAGGATGTAAAGGCTCAGGGAAAGAAGGGCGACGTAGTGGACGTTTCGGACGGCTACGCGCGCAATTATTTGTTCCCCAACAATCTCGCTCAGCCCGCAACAGCGTCCGCACTTAACAGCATAAAGATTTCCAAGGAAGCGGAGGAGCGTCGGCGCAAAATCGAGCATGACGAGGCCGTAGCGCTGTGCAAACAGTTGGCGGGCATTACCGTCACCGTCAAAATCAAGACGGGCGCAAACGGCAAGCTGTTCGGCGCGCTCAACACCGCGGCGGTGTCCGACGCGCTCAAAGCTATGGGTTACGAGCTGGACAAAAAGAAAATCGTTATATCCGAACCCATAAAGTCGCTCGGCAGATACGTACTGACTATCAAGCCGTTTGCCGAAGTTTCGGGCAAGCTCAACGTAAACGTGGTTGCGGCAGAGTAATAACCGCAACACTCCGCGCAAGCTAAACATAACACTATGTATATCACTTGCCGCACCGCGGCAAATATCCCTTCCGCAAAGCGGAAATAAAACTTCGCGCAAGCGAAATATCACTATAATAGGCCGACAAAGTCGGACAAGGAGTATATTATGGCAAGTAAAGAAGAAACCAAAGCGGCAAACAGAAAGCTTTTGAACCGCAACCTCGCGCAAATGCTTAAAGGCGGCGTCATTATGGACGTTACCAACGCCGAGCAGGCGCAGATAGCCGAGCAGGCTGGCGCGGTCGCTGTTATGGCGCTTGAACGCGTTCCCGCAGATATTCGCAAGGAAGGCGGCGTGGCGCGCATGTCCGACCCCAAAATGATTTCCGAAATCCAAAAGGCGGTGTCCATTCCCGTTATGGCTAAGGTGCGTATCGGGCACTTTGTGGAAGCGCAAATTTTGGAAGCTATCAAAATCGATTACATAGACGAGAGCGAGGTTCTCACTCCCGCCGACGACGCTTACCATATTGACAAGACCAAGTTCGAAACGCCGTTTGTTTGCGGCGCGCGCGACTTGGGCGAGGCACTCCGTCGCATATCCGAGGGCGCGTCCATGATCCGCACCAAGGGCGAAGCGGGCACAGGCAACGTTGTGGAAGCAGTCAAGCATATGCGCAAAATGCGCACGCAGATTGCCGAGGTCGCGGCGCTTCCCAGCGAACAGCTTGCTACATATGCCAAGGACATCGGCGCACCGCTCGAGCTTGTGCGCTACGTTGCAAAGAACAAGGCGCTTCCCGTTGTTAACTTTGCCGCAGGCGGCATAGCTACACCCGCGGACGCGGCGCTCATGATGCAGCTCGGCGCGGACGGTGTTTTCGTAGGCAGCGGCATATTCAAGTCGAGCGATCCCAAACGTCGTGCCGAGGCTATCGTCAAGGCGGTTGCGTACTACGGCGATCCCGCTATCCTCGCGGGCGTAAGCTATGGGCTCGGCGCGGCAATGACCGGCGTTGACGTGGAAAGTATGAGCGAAGCGGAACGGCTCGCCAAACGCGGCTGGTAAGAATTTAATTCAGAATGCAGAATTAAGAATTCAGAATTGAATGATTGCGGCTTCGTCGCCCTTATTAAAATAATTAAAGCGCTTGCGCGCAAAACAATAATTCCGAATTCCGAATTCCGAATTCATAATTGGAGTAACTATGACCATTGGAGTTTTGGCATTGCAAGGCTCGGTTATCGAGCATTTAAAAATGATTAAGTCGGTCAACAAAAAGATCGACGCCGTGCCGGTTAAGACGATTGACGAGCTTGCCACGGTGGACGGGCTTATTATCCCCGGCGGGGAAAGCACGACGCTGCGCAGGCTTATGGAAGAGTTTAACCTGTACACGCCTATAAGGGAACGCATTGTTGCGGGCATGCCCGTGTGGGGCACGTGCGCGGGGCTTATACTTTTGGCCAATCGCATAGAGGGCGAAAACCCTTGTCTTTCGGTACTGGATATAGACGTCAAGCGCAACGGCTACGGCAGACACAGCGACAGTTTTGTCGGCGAGGGCGACTTTGACGGTATGTACGTCAACATGGTATTCATTCGCGCGCCGTACATTACGCGCGTGGGCGAGGGCGTCGAAGTGCTTGCCGAGTGCAACGACCGTCCCGTGGCGGTGCGCAGCGGCAACGTTTTGGCTACGGCGTTCCATCCCGAAATGACGCGCGACAACCGTATACACAAATACTTTATCGGCATGATTGACGCCAAGGTATAGAGGCTTTGGTGTTCGGTCGGAAAAATGAAATCAATAAACCTACGGTCGCCGTTGTCGGCGACGGCGGAGCGCGCGGATTTGTACAAGTCGGTGCGCTCAAAGCGTTTAAATAGAGAAATATTAGCTTTGGTTTTGCATCGGCGCCGTGCTGCGCCGAATATACAAATGAGTAGGTGGTATTTATGAACAAATCGAGAAAGAAAATTGCGATAATCGACATTATAATACTGGTGGTGCTGGCGATAGTGCTCGGCGTTTCCATGGTATGGTCGCGCGATATCGAGCTTAAACTGGGCTTGCTGTATTACGTGGACGCCGAGGGCGTTGCGGAGGAAGATATAGTAACGCTGTCGAGCGGCGTGCATACTTCCGCGGATAGTAGCGCCGAGTTAAAGGTGCACTTTGTCAACGTCGGTCAAGGCGACTGCGCGATTATAGAATTGCCCGACGGCAAGAACATGATTATTGACGCGGGTAGAGGTACACAAAAGTCGAATGAAGCTATAAACTATGTTCAAAGCTACATAAAGGATACACTCGGCGACGGATTTAAATACTTTGATTATGCAATACTCACTCATCCCGATTCCGACCATTGTAATATACTCGATTCTGTACTTAATATGTATCCGTCGTACGTGTGCTACCGTCCGAACGTAGAAGCAAAAAATGCCGGCTATACCGACCAAGGGAAAGCCGACTTAACGACTGATGCGACAACAAAAAGCTCGGCAGCTTATGTAAATGCAATAAAATCGATGTATAAGGAGATTGACGGTCAGCCAAACGTTGTGTACGTAACCGACCCGAAAGACGAGTCGCAAACGATTACCGGCGGCACGGGCAACAGTGCATATACGTTTACGTTTTATGCACCGCTGTCTGCAAAGTACACGGGCGACGGGGCTTCGAACAACTATTCGCCCATAATGATACTCGATTACCAAGGCTACAAATTTGCCATGTCGGGCGACGCGGAGAAAAAAAACCTCGGCGAGTTTGTGGCGAAGGTGCAAGCTGCCAAGACTGACGGCGTTACCGATAAGTACGACGTTTTTACCGATGACTATTGCGTAAACGTTATCAAAGCTGGACATCACGGTTCGGAAAACGCCACCACGCTCGATTACCTTAACGTACTTACCACGCCGAGCGGTGTGAGTGATGTGTATAGTGTTATATCGTGCGGCGCGGGCAACACATACGGTCATCCGCACGCCGCCGCGCTTGATAGAATCAAAGCGGTAGGCATACCCGACGACAACGTTTTGCGCACCGATCAAAAGGGCGATATTTCGTTTACAGTGCGCGTGGACGAGGACGGCTCATATGCTATGTATTGCGGCGACAGAAAGACGCAAAACCCGGACGCCCCTGTGGTTACTCCGGATGACCCCAATGACCCTGATGACCCTATAACCCCCGACAACCCCAACAACCCAGATGACGACAAAAAACCGAATGATGACAACAATAATAACCCCGACGACGATAAAAAACCCGAAAATCCGAGCGACGATGACCCCGAACCTGTAAAAATTCAGGTTTTGGTCTACCGCGAGCTTGGCGGCATAAAGCTGAAATGGGCGGTTGTGGCATGGTCGTGCTATGCCGTAGTCGTATTGGCGGCGGCTGTGCATATCGTGTTGAGCGGTCACGGCAAGAACGGTGATTAATTCTTACGGTAGGCGTAAAAGGTGACGGTAAAGCAGTTACAAGTTAAAGACTACCGCAACGCGACGGAGCGAACGATCGAGCTTGCGGCGGGCAGGAATGCCTTTGTGGGCGCAAACGCGCGCGGCAAGACCAATCTTTTGGAAGCGGTGTACTTTGCGGGCGTTGGCAAGTCGTTCCGCACTCCGCGCGACCGCGAGCTGATTATGCGCGACAAGGACAGGGCGTTCATATTCGTGTCGGCGGAAAAGGACGGTATCACCGAGACGGTCAAGATAATAATAGACCGCAGTGTAAACAAGTCGGTCGCCGTAAACGGTCTGCCCATTACGCGAATGAGCGAGCTTATGGGCGTGTGCCCCGTTGTGCTGTTTTGTCCGGACGGACTTAAAATAATAAAGGACGCGCCCGCCGACCGCAGGCGGTTTATGGATATTTCGCTTTGCCAAATATCCAAGGCGTACTTTGCCGCGCTGTCGCAGTACGGCAAGATTTTGGCGAGTCGCAACAAGCTGCTAAAAAGCGGCGGCGCAAACGACAATACGCTTGCGCCGTGGGACGAGCTGCTCGCCGACGTCGGCGCAAAGATAATCAAGAGCAGGCGTGGATTTATTCGTGAGCTTACTCCGTTCGCCGCCGACCGTCACGCATTTTTGTCGGGCAGCAAGGAAGTGCTGTCGCTCGACTACGACGGCGTGGCGGGGGACAGCGTAGACGAGATTAAAGCCGAGCTGTTAAAAGGCTTCGAGCGCGACAGGGAAAGCGATTACAGATTGAAGTATACGCACACCGGCCCGCACAAGGACGATATTATAATATCGGTGGACGGAGTGGACGTGCGCGCGTACGGCTCGCAGGGTCAGCAGCGCACCGCCGCGCTAAGTATGAAGCTTGCGGAAATGCAGCTACTGACCAAGGTGATAGGCACATCTCCCATACTGCTGCTTGACGACGTGTTCAGTGAGCTTGACGAACACCGTCGTAAAAAACTCATCGCGGCGCTTGACGGGTTCCAATCCATTATCACTACAACCGACAAAACGGACTTTGACGAAAACGTCAATATTATTGAGATTTAATTCGGAATTCGGAATGCTGAATTCGGAATTAAGAATAAGGATTAGATTTGAGAATTGTGCGGCTTCGCCTAGACCCCTCCGCTGCGGTCGGGGTGATGGGAGTAAGTCCCGCGCTTTTCTATATGGTATTGCTGTTGAATAAAAGTTTGGCCAATATCCCCATCATTTCGAGCCTGTCGAGAAATCTAGGCGAGCCGCCGCATACAAGTAAAGCAATTACCATTGCAATAATTCCGCATTCCGAATTCATAATTCCGAATTTACTTTATATTATACATTTTTCTGAGCGCGTACAGCTTTAACCGCCACGGCAGCATGTTGTATGCAAACAGCATAAGCTTGTTTTTTGTGCCCACCGTCACTTTTGGCGGCGGGTTCTTTTTTTCGATTACGGCGGCTATGCGCTTTGCTACGTACTCGGCGGAATAGCCGGTCTGCTCCATTTTTATCAGCGCGTCGGACGCGGCTTTAAGGTTGGCGTTGTACTCGCCGCAATCGGAATATATTTTTCGCTTAAACGAAAACTCGGTCTGCGTGGCGGGCACGGCAATCGCCGTGCACTTTATTTTTGGATTTTCCGTGCGCACCGCTGCCGCAAGCGCGAACAGCCCCGCCTTTGTCGCCGAGTAAAACCCGTCGAACGGTATTGGCGCAATACCGCCCGACGACGACAGCAGCACCACGTGCGGATTGTCGCTTTCGGTAAGCTTTGGCATTGCCGCCTTTATGCACTCGGTCGCGCCTATAATGTTTACGTCAAACATATGCTTTACGTCGCTGTTTTTGGCGTACTCCGTCGGCGCGGCAAGCGATTCGGCGGCACAGTATATCAGTGCGTCGATTTGTTCCACCGCGTTGACTGCCGCGTGCAGCTCGAATATATCGGCCACGTCCGCCGTTATATTTGTTACGCTGGTAACCGCGCATGGCGTGCGGGATATATTGGTTATTTGAGTTTGCTCGCCCAAAAGATTTTGCGCTACCGCCAGCCCTATGCCCGACGATCCGCCTACGATTACAATGCTTTTCATATGGGTAGTATGCGCAACATTTAATTGGGAATTCGGAATTATGAATTCGGAATTAAAAAGGTGCAAATGAATTTTAGAAAATATTGCAATAGTGGCGTATAATATTTTTTAACGATACGATATTATTCGGGTGTAAAAAATAATGAATCAATACGCACATACGCGCCTGTCAAGTTTTCTTGTTACTTCTTTTTCAAAAGAAGTAAGAAAAATGTTGATTTTAATGCCTTTCGGTGTTATACTATATATATCTAAATAATTAGATTTCCAAGGAGAAAGTATGAACAAAGAATACGTTTACGAGGACGAGCAGGAGACCGAGGGCATAACCTTTAAAAAGATAGGTAAATTTTTTCAAAAGGGTTGGTTGCGTATGGTCGTTTATCTTGTTATCGCGGCGTTGTTGGTAACTGTAATAGCGGTGCCTATCAAGGTGTACGCAAAGTCTGAGCCGATAGCGCAAACCTCTATCGAATACATTTACGAGGGTATAGACGACGGGGAAGCTCCAGACGGTAAACCGCTTAATACGGACAACATAATCAGCACCACCGTGCTTGCGAATGCCGTAAAGGAAGCTAACCTTCAAAATACAGTAAAAGACATATCCTTGCTACGTGGCGCCATGCGTGTGGAGGCCGTGCTTACCGAAGAATACGTTCGGCTTACGGAAGCTGCCGCAAACGGCGATCAGGCCGCGGCCAATACGCTTCGCACTTACACTATGCGCCCCACGCGCTTCAATATTATAATATCCGATCCCGCCGGCAAATTGGACTTGTCCGACGACCAAGCCAAGCTGCTGCTCAACAAGATTGTCGCTTGCTACTACAAGGATTTTCAAAAGCGCTATTCTTTGACGAGCATGTTTGCGGAAAACACGTACGAGCTGTCTCAAAACGACAATATGGAATTTACCGACATTTACGATACCTATTTGCAGTCGCTGGACTCGGTCAATGCGGTATTGCAGCAGATGTCGGAGACTGGCGCCGGCTTTGTATCCACCGAAAACAACACGACGTTTACTCAGCTGTTAAGCGACCTGAACATTTTGCGCAACAATTACAGCCTTTTCAATGCGTATATACTTTCCAACAACGTGTGGCGCAACAAGACCACGGCGCGCAGCGCGCTTTTGTCCAAGCAGACCGAAATACAAAACCGTCTTGATGCGCTTGACGGCGAAAACGGTTCTATTCAAAGACTGAAAGCGCAAATAGCCACTATCAATCCGACGACGTCGTCCAGTGACGCGAGCGGCGTGCATACCGAAAAGACCGAGTATCCCGAAATTTACGAAACACTGCATTTGCGTTTGGACGAGGCCAACCGTCAAGTAGAGGAATACACCATTCAGCTCAAAAACATAGAAACGCGCCTTGAAAAGTTGCAGGTCGAAGCGCAAACCGACGAGGCCGCCATTAGCAAAGCTATGGACAATTTGAGCGCATTGGAAAATCAGACTGCCGCGTTTATAAAAAAGGTGAACGCAACCATTACAGATTACTACGACACCACTTTGTCGTCATCGGTCAGTCAGGTGCAGCCGCCTGTTGTTACGCGCAGGAGTATCGACTTTAATATACTTGTCGTGTACGCCGTCGCGCTTATTGTAGCGCTGCTTGTCGCAGGCGTCGTTACCGTCATAAAAATGATGAAGTCTTCGGCGAAAACTGCGGAAGAGGTCGCGCCCGCCGATGACGGAAAGACCGACAAGTAATACACCACGCAATTTTTCCCGCATACAGATATTAAGAGGTTTAATATGAGTAATTGGTTGAAATCGGCTATATTTTACGAAATTTATCCAAATTCGTACATGGACTCCAACGGCGACGGCTACGGCGATTTTAAAGGCATAACGAGCAAGCTCGATTACATTAAGGACCTGGGCGCCAATGCAATTTGGCTCAATCCGCATTACGATTCGCCGTTTATGGACGGCGGCTACGACGTGCGCGATTACTTTAAGGTTTCGCCGCGGTTCGGCACGGAAGCCGACTTTGACGAGTTTATCGCGGCCGCGCACGCAAAGGGCATACGCGTCATTTTGGATTTGGTCCCGGGGCATACCTCCGAGCAAAACCCCGACTTTTTGCGCAGTGCGGAAAACGTGCGCAACGAAATGTACGACCGCTTTATTTGGACCCATCACGAATGGCATTTCCCCGAAGGCTTCAAGGCGATATCCGGTCGTCACAACCGCAAGGGCAATTACATAGTCAATTTCTATTCGACGCAACCGTCGCTCAACTACGGCTTTAACAACATTACCGAACCGGAATGGCAAATGTCGTACAAGTCCGAGGCTGCGTTGGCTACCCGCGAGTGGCTTAAATCGGTTATTCGGTTCTGGCTGGATAAGGGCGCGGACGGCTTCCGCGTGGACATGGCTGACTCGCTTGTAAAGAACGACGGCGGATTCGGCGAAAAGCCGGCCACCAGCGAGATATGGCGAGATATCCGCAATATGCTGGACAACGAATATCCCGACGCGGTGCTCGTTTCCGAATGGTCAAACCCGCAGGCGATACGCGCAGGCTTCCACGCCGACTTCATGCTCGATCACTGGGGCAATCCGTACAACAGGCTTGTGCGGTACGAGGAAGCGGGGCAGCACAGCTATTTCGATATACAGGGCAGAGGGGACGCAGCGGAGTTTGCCAAGGGCTTTACCGAATGGCACGGCGCCGTAAAGAACGACGGCTGCATAGCGATTATATCGTGCAACCATGATACGCCGCGGCTCGCGCCCAACTACAACACCGACCAACTGAAAGCGATTTACACCACGCTGTTCACTCTTCCCGGCGTACCGTTTTTGTACTACGGCGACGAGATAGGCATGAAGTACCAAGCCGACCTGCCGTCGGTGGAATGCGGGTTTGCCCGCACGGGCTCGCGCACGCCCATGCAGTGGAACACGGGCAAGAACGCGGGATTTTCGGACGCGGAGCAAACCTTTTTACCCACGCAAATCGACAAGGCGGTCAACGTCGAGTCGCAGCAAAAAGACAAAAAATCGCTGCTTAACTTTATCAAGTCATTGTTTGAATTCCGCAAGGCGAACAAGGAGCTTTGCTCTAACGAATTGGCGTTTTTACACGCGGTCGGCGCCGAGCCGCTTGTATACAAGCGCGGCGGGCTCACGGTGGTTGTCAATCCGCTTAACGTAAAGCAAACTGTGGCGTTGAACATTCCCGCCAAAGCGCAGGTGGTGTTCTCCACAGGCAAGGAAGCCAAGCCGAGCAAAACGGGCACCGTCGCCGTCCCGCCTATTTCGGTAACAGTATTTAAATAATTCGGAATTATGAATTCGGAATTAAAAAGGAGAATTATAATGGACGCTCGGCATAGTGAGCGTCCATTTATCTTTGCTTGACAAAACTCGATAACTTTTTATATAATGAAAAAAAGGAGTAATTATGGTTAAGAAAATATCCGAGTACAAGTATGAACGTGTGGATTTAAAGAAAGCCGCCGAGTATTACGACCAAGCGACCGAGCGTGTAAAGCAAGCGACAAGCGCACAGCAGCTTGCCGATATTCGCGCCGATGTAAACGAATATTACGCGCAGTTTGTCACGCAAATTAATCTTGCGTTTATACGCAATTCGCTTGACGTGCGCGACGAGTTTTATGCTGCCGAAAAGGATTACTACGACGAAAATATCCCCGCGCTTTCGGCAAAGAGTGCGGAGTTTAACCGTGCGCTTATGGCGTCGCCGTATGCGGGCGAGCTGGACAAGATTATCAATCCCATAATCGTGCAAAACACCAAAGCGGGCTTGCGCGTTATGGACGAAAAGATAATTGCCGATTGCATAGAGGAAAACAAGCTTGTCACCGAATACGATAAGCTGCTCGCGTCGCTTGCCTACCCGTGGGAGGGTAGGATGGTCACTCTCAGCGAAATGCACGGCTATTGCAAGGACGCTGATAGAGCTGTGCGCAAAAAGGCGTTCGCCGTTATCGGTCAAACGCTCGCCACCGTCGGCGACAAGCTGGACGATATTTACGACAGAATGGTCAAGGTGCGCACTGCTATGGCACGCAAAATGGGCTTTGACAACTATGTGGAAATGGGCGATTTGCGCATAGGCCACATCGGCTACGGACGGAAGGAAATAGCCGTGTTCCGTAATTCGGTGCTTAACGACGTCGTGCCTGCGCTCAAAAAACTCAAAGCCGAGCTTGCCGAGCGTTTGGGACTGACGGGCGGCATACACCTTTACGACAACGACAACTATATTGTGGGCGGAAACATAGACCCCGTAGGTAATGCCGAGCAGCTGTTTGCCGCCGCGCAAAACATTTACGACGATATGGATCCGGCGCTCGGCAAGTTCTTTGCCGATATGTGCGCGGCGCAAGCCATAGACTACGTGGCGCGCGAGGGCAAGATGGGCGGCGGTTATGCCGAAATGCTGTATGGCTTCGGTCAGCCCTTTATATTCGCCAACTTCAACGGCACAATGGACGACGTGGGTGTACTCACGCATGAGTTCGGCCACGCATATGCGTTCAACCGCGCCGCCGCAAACAACGTGGATATAGATTTGTTTGTGGGTGGTATGGAAACGGCCGAAACCCATTCCATGAGTATGGAAGCGCTGTGTAACAGCTACAACAAGTATTTTTACGGCGACCGCGCCGTCGCCGCAACGTACCAGCAAATTTTCGACGCGTTCAACTTTTTGCCGTACGGCGTGACGGTTGACTATTTCCAGCAGCTCGTTTACGAAAATCCGGATATGACGCCCGCCGAGCGGCGCGCGCTGTGGCTCAAGCTGGAAAGCGAATTCCGTCCGTACGTGGATATGAGCGACATTCCGTTTATCTGTGACGGCGGCAGGTGGCAGTACCAAAAGCATATTTACGAATCGCCCTTCTATTATATAGATTACTGCTTGTCCACATGCTTGGCGTTGCAGTTCGGCGAGCTTGCCGCCACAGACTTTAAGTCGGCGCTCAAAAAATATTTGAACTTAGTCGAAGCGGGCGGCACAAAGTCCATAGTCGATTTGGCGCATGAGGCGGGACTTAAAAGTCCGTTCGACGAGGGCGCGCTTCGAGACGTTTGCAAGCAAATTGTGGCGCACCTAACCAAGCTTCAAAAGGAAATGAAATAATGAAAAACGCTCTTATCGTGGACGGCGAAACGTTTGTGCGGCTGCCGATAGTCGACACAACGCTTACGGTGAACATTTGCGACATAACGCCGAGTACGTTCGGGCCGGTTAAGAAAAAGCTAATCGACTTGTACGACGAAGTTAATATAACCGCCGACGGCAAACAAACAACTACTATCGATCTTGACTGTGCCAAGGAAATAACAGTGCCGCCGCAAAATGAATTTGATAAGCTTCGGTACAACGCTGCCGACGCTATGCGGGTAATAACGCGGCTTACGCGCGACGGCGACGGCTGCCCTTGGGACAGGGCGCAAACGCACGAGAGTATCCGCATAAACATGATAGAGGAAGCTTACGAGGCGGTGGACGCCATAGATAAGCACGACCTAATCGGAATGTGCGAGGAGTTCGGCGACGTACTGTTGCAGGCGCTATTGCAATCGGATATGGCAAGGCGCAGCGGCGCGTTCGACTTTGACGATGTTTGCGACGGGCTGTGCAAAAAGCTTATAAGTCGGCACACATTTATATTCGGCGAAGACAGCGCGGGCAACGCCGACGAAGCGCTCAAACTGTGGGATAAGGCTAAGGCTACCGAAAAGCATTACGATTCGGTCAAGACAATACTTAACAAACTGCCCGACACCTTTCCCGCGCTACTGCTTGCGCAAAAGCTGCACAAAAAGCTCAAAAAGGCGGGGTACAAATCCGACCCGACGGCGGCGCTCGACAGCGCATTGCAAAACAAGGACTACGCCGCAGCTATCGCGGCGTGCGCGGCGTTGCTATCCGACAACGGCAAGGACGCCGAAGTCGAAGTGAACAAGCTGGTTAAGGCCAAGATAGACGACGTTAAATAGGGCATATGTTGAAGATAGGCAAGTACGAAATATTGGGCGCAATACTCGCGCCTATGGCGGGGTATACCGACGTGGCGTTCCGCACGCTGTGCAAGGAATGCGGCGCGGGGCTTACCGTCACGGAAATGGTATCCGTGCGCGGGCTTGTTCACGACAGCCAAAAGACCGAGCAGTTGATGCGGCTGTCGGAAATCGAACGCCCGTCGTGTATTCAGCTGTTCGGCAACGACCCCGCCGATTTCGCGGCCGTAGCCAAAACGCTGGACTGCGATATAATAGATATAAATATGGGCTGTCCCATGCCCAAGATAGTCAACAACGGCGACGGCGCAGCGCTATTGAACAACCCTGAGCGCGCGGGGCAAATAGTGCGCGCAATCAAGGACGTTACGGACAAGCCTGTCACCGTAAAAACGCGGCTGGGCTACAACATTGACGAAAACCAAGCCGCGGCGCTAATAGAAAGCGTGGCGGCAGCGGGCGCGGCGGCGGTGACGGTGCACGGCAGGTATGCAAGGCAGCGATATACCGGTTTGTCGGACAGCAGAGCGGTGTTGGAGCTTGCAAAAAGCTCGCCCATACCGATAATTCTCAACGGCGATATAGGCGAGGTTTTCCCGCCCGCTCCGCATATAGCCGCCTTGATGATAGGCAGGCGCGCGATTGAAAATCCGCACGTATTCGACGATAAGCCCGAAGACCCGTTCGGCACGGCGCGGCGGCATATAGAGCTGCTTACGCAATACTTCGACGAACGGTATACCATCAATCAAGTGCGCAAGTTCTTCGTGCACTACTTTCGACGCGTACACGGCAGCAAGGCGCTTAGAAGCGCGGTTAATATTGCGGAATCGGTAAGCACCGTGCTACACGCTGTCGATTATTGCGAAATGTTAAATCAATAAATATCAAATAGGAGATAATCATGGAAAACAAAATCTACGCAACGATTGAGTTCACAGACGGCAACGTCATCAATCTCGAGCTTTACCCCGACGAAGCGCCCATTACGGTGGCTAACTTCGTCAAGCTGTGCAACGCGCACTTTTACGACGGATTGTGCTTTCACCGCGTAATAGACGGGTTTATGATTCAGGGCGGCGGATTTGTTTGGGACGAGCGCCGCGGGCTTGTGCAAAAGGAAGCGCCCACCATCAAGGGCGAGTTCAAAAGCAACGGCGTGAACAATCCCATACAGCATACCAAAGGCACTATATCGATGGCGCGCACCAACGTTAAGGACAGCGCGTCCAGCCAGTTCTTTATTTGCGTGGCAAACACTCCGCACCTCAACGGCGAGTACGCCGCTTTCGGCAAGTGCGCCGACGAGCAGAGCATAAAGACGGCGGTCGCCTACGGCAAGATGCGCACGGGCAGATGGCAGTACTATTCCGATATCCCGCTCAATCCCATAGTCATCAAGACGATTACTATTAAGCAGTAACGGGCATAATAACGTTGGTTGTTTGGATAATCAAGCAAGAACATAATAAAGCAGTGGCGTCGAGCAATTTCTCTTGTCATGCAATTAATTGGGTGAAGCGCAAAACAAACAACCTACGCAAATACACAACATTAAAAGTTTTCTTTCGCACTTCTTTTTCAAAAGAAGTGCGAAAAAACATAGTAAATCGTTTGATTTTTCATAAGCGATTTAGTATAATTATAGGTACGGTATTCTATTCCTCGAAGTATCGGGGCAGATAACCCATTCTAATGGCATAGGTGTAAACAAGTGTTAAAACGCATTTCAGTGTTAATATTGACTATTGCCCTTACGGCGTGTATGCTTTTGGGCTGTTCGTTTTTCAGCCACGACAACGAGCGCGATATGCAGCAAGAGGTCGCGGTAGTTCAGGCGTACAAAATTACCAACGTTGTTCTCGACGATAACGGCGTGGGCAAGCAGTACGATTACGACACGCAAGCAAAGACTATCTACAAGCGCGATTTGGCGGAGTACGTCCAAAATAACATTAACTCGCTGTCGTCATCTTTTTCGGGCGACGCCGAGGGGCTGTACAAGTACGCCGTGCGCATGCTTATAAGCTTAGAGCTTGTTACCAACGAGGTGGACGCGCTTATAGCTTGCAACAAGGTAGAGTGGGGCGTGACCGAGCAAAACGAAATCCGCCGCAATATTTACAGCATAATAGATAACACATTGCTTTCACTGCAAAACAACATACTGTCGGAGCGTGGCTTGGAGCAGATTACATCAATCGGCGCCGACAGCTCTGCCGCGAGTACGACATATCCTGTCAAGCCCGAGGTAACCGACAATGCCGACGACGATGAAGTAGTCGAACCCGAAACCACAGTTTGGACGCCCGATCGCGTGTCGTGGCCGGGAGTGAACGGCGACAGCGACAAGCGCAGCTTGGAGCGCGAGGCAATGACCAGGTTTTTAGCGCTTATTAAGTCGCGCGTAAAGGACGATTTCCGTCTTGAAAAGCCCGACCGCATGTGGCTCAAAAACAAGATCGACGCCGAAATCAAAGCTATCGATAAGCTGATAGACACGCAGGGCATAGAAGCGGTTTACCCTAAGCTTGGCGAGTATTCGTATCCTATGACCGACAGCACGAGCGAGTTCGGATATATCTTGTACTACCTCAGCGGCGAAAACCTCGAACGTTCGCAAAAGATAACCGCAATGCAAGGCTACTTGACGGACAGCGTTACCGTTCAGTACGACGAGGTGGAAAAAAGCTACAACACTACGCTTAACGATCAACGCAGCCAATACGAAGCGGATATCGCGGCGTACGACAGCGCAATGAGCGGCGGCAATACTACCGTGCTCTATCACGCCAACAACAACTACTTCTACGTCAAGCACATTTTGCTTCCCTTCTCGGACGACCAAAAGGAAGCGCTTACCAATTTCCAAAACCGTCCTGACATCAAGAATTTGCAGGCCGACGAAAAGAAGGCTAAGGTCGAAGCGTTCCGTAACCAGCTTGTCGAGTCGATAAAGTGCTATCCGCACCTCGACGGCGAGGATGATTTGCGCTATCCTATGACGGTGGAAAACGTTATGTCGCACGTGCGTTCTGTTATGACCCCGCTTGCGGGCAACGTGCAGCGTGCCAACGACGCGTTTAACGACCTTATCTATTTGTACAACACCGACCCCGGCGCGTTCGACAACGACAAGGGCTACGTGGTTAAGTATCAGCTTAACGAAGGCGAAAGCGAAACTTATATGCAGGAGTTTGCCGACGCCGCGCGCGAAATGCGCAGAACGTTGGAAGTCGGTCAGGTCTACGCCAAACCGGTAGTAACCGACTACGGCGTGCATATTATGTATTTGTCGTCCGTTGTGCAAAAGGGCGCGGTCGGCTTGAACGACGCAACGTCGCCCAACGGCTCGCAAACCTATTACGACCTGCTGGAAGAGCCTATCAAGACCAATCGCGAAAACGCGTCCTACACCAACTGGTCGAACAATGTCTTCTCGTATAACTACGAAAAGCATTCCAAGACTTATACGGACAACTTCAAAAACCTTTGGGAAGATTAATCGGCACAAGCATAATTAGATTTAATCCCAACACGAAATAAATCGGGAGAGCATAATGGCAAGATTCGGCGGATACGGCCGCGGTGGCGGCGGTGGAATGAATATGCAGCAAATGATGCGTCAAGCGCAGCAGTTGCAGGAGCAAATGGCGCAGGCCAAGGAACAGCTGGAAGAAGCGCGCGTTACGGGTACAGCCGGCGGCGGCGCGGTAACGGTTACCGTGTCGGGAACAAAACGCTTTATTTCCATTTCCATCAAGCCCGAGGTCGTAGATCCCGACGACGTGGAAATGCTGGAAGACCTTATCACCGCAGCGGCTAACGAAGCGTACGCGGAAGCGGACGAAATGTACAAAAACAGCCCGCTCGGTAGCTTGGGCGGACTTTAATGCGCGATATCAAATGCGTAGCTGCACTGGCAAGCAGGTTCTCTATGCTGCCCGGTGTAGGCAAAAAGACCGCGCTTAGATATGCTTACGCGGTTATAGATATGAGCGAGCGCGACGTCGACGCTTTTTGCGAAGCGTTAAAGGACGTCAAGCAAAACGTTAAGCTTTGCAAAGTGTGCGGCAACTTTACCGAGGACGACGTTTGCGAAATTTGCAAGGCGCGCTCGGCTAAACAAATTTGCGTAGTGGCGTACCCCAAGGACGTAATAGCGGTGGAAAACACCGGCGCGTTCGACGGCGCGTATCATGTGCTTCACGGCACGCTCAGCCCTATGAACAACCGCACGCCCGACGACCTCAACATAAAAAGCTTGCTTGCAAGGCTCAACGGCGTGGAGGAAGTCATAATAGCGACCAATCCCGACGTGGAAGGCGAGGCGACCGCGGTGTACCTTGCAAGGCTCATCAAGCCGATGGGCGTAAAGGTGACTAGGATAGCGCAGGGCATATCCATGGGTTCCGAACTCGAATACGCCGACAGTGTAACCTTGTCGCAAGCGCTCGGCCGCAGAACGGCACTGTAAATTACATAATTACATTGAATACAATAAAACCCTCGCAAGCGAGGGCTTTTGTTTTTTGCGGCGCAAGGCGAGTTGCTTATTAGCAAAAACACCATCGGTATTGCAGACAACGAGTAAACGGGCGGATTGCCCGCGAACCGCGAGGGCGGGCTTTGCGTTTTATATTGCACTGTAAATACATATTTTCAATAATCTATATTTATTGCAATTACAATATCGGTCGGCGCAAGCGCCTAGCGAACCGTGCGCTAAAAAGCCGCATTGTTCTAATCATACTCTTTCACATAGCGCACGGTCATGCCCCTCAATTACTCCAAAACAAAAACCCCCGCAAGCGGGGGCTTTTGTTTTGGAGCTACTGGGCGGACTCGAACCGCCGACCTGCTGATTACGAATCAGCTGCTCTACCAACTGAGCCACAGTAGCATAAATATTAACTTGTTGTGATGGTTGCGTCCTGTTCAACGGTCAGCTGGTCCAACTGAGCCACAGTAGCAAATATCTTTAACGAAGATTATTATATCACACTCGTTTTGAATTTGCAAATGTTTGAGTGCGGGTTTTATTCGATTTATTGATTTTTATATTAAGATTATACGGCTTTACTTATAATTGCGGCGGGAAAGGCGGACGGTCGCTGTATTTTGGGTTGGTTACACTTGTCATCGCGGCGAACGCGGCGTAATCGTAAGGCGCGTATGCGTAAGGATTGCGCTTTTTAGACGAGCCGCTTCCGTCTACGCAGGCAAGTCCGTCGAGGGGAAGGTCGCCGCCGTCGGACATTATTGCCAATACTATTACGGCGACAATCAGTCCTGCAAACGAGAAGTACGTAACCGTCTTTATGTGTTCCTCGGCGCAGTGCGCATCGTCGGCAAGCGGGATAAAAAACGCGACAAAGATTATCAAGTACAGTATTGTCAGCACCGACATTGCTTTTGTCGCTTGGGTCGCGGTGCCGCACCATGCCGATATCGCGCCGATAATCATCAGTGCGTAGATTGTCATGCTTATTACGTAATGCTTGCGTGCAAACGGAATGTACGTTATTGCCAAGTATAGTGCGAACAGGCCTATAAGTCCCGCCGCGGACAGTGCGGTTTGCCAAATTGCGGGGAATCTGCCAAAGTGCATAAACAGGCTGCTTATTGCCATTCCGTCGGCGATAGCGTTTACCGCAAGCGTAACGTACCGCGCCGGTTTTGCAAATTTTTCTATCATTTTGCTTATTATCAACAGCACGATAAACATGAATATAAACATAGGTATTGCGGTCGACACGCCAACCCACTTGTCGGATGTCAGCAGCCCCATTATATGTACCGTCGCAAAGCTCACCACAGTCGACGCTGCGAACAGAAGTAATGATAACAAGCTCTTTTTGTTCATACTTGCATTGTAGCATAAAAGATAAAGAAAAGTATCGGCTATTTTTACTTTTAATCAAATTTTAATGTGCCTTTAATGTCGGCGGGTTGATTTTGCGTATTATTAATGTTAGAATATCGGTATGAAAGATATGACGGTAGAGCAATTTAACAGAGCGTTGAAAGCGGGGTTGGGTAGGTGTATACTTTTCCTCGAAGGATGCGAAAACAAAGAACCTTACCGCGAGGCTGTGCTTAACGGATGCCTTAACGACTACGCGTACGACGGTCAGTGCGAGGGCACGCGCGCGTGGTACACGTATAAGCTTGTGTCCTGCTTTAACGACGACGAATACTTCTTTTCACGCGTACAGCACAAGCTGCGCGAGGTTTTGTGTTGGAACGACAACGCTTGGTGGTTTGAACATCTTTTCGATTTGGTGTTGGAGTTTGCCAAGGACGGTTATGCGCCCGCAAAGGACTTGATAGGCGAGATATACAGTCAGCTGCTCGATTGCCTTGCCGACAAAAAGCCGCAGCCTTTCGAAGTCGATTACCATAGGCAGTGGTTGGAGCATGTTTGTATAAAATGTATGGAAGCGGGCGATACGGACGCGCTTATAAAAATCGCCGCCGACATAGGCGGGTTGCTCCGCAAAACGACCGAGTACGACGGCGAAGATTTTGAATCATTCGTTTGGTATTGCGACGAAAAGTACGGCAAAAACGGTTATATCGCCGATTTAAAAGCCGCCGAGGACGGCGACGGAAATATTGCTTATTATATAGAAAACGTTGTGGAATACGAAGCGCCCGTATACGTACCCTCCGAAGCCGAAAAGAAAAAAATCGCAAAACTCCGCGAAAAGATTAAAAAGCGTAGGAAGCGCAAACGCGATAAAAAGTGTAACGTAAAGAAAATTTTGCGCAAAATGAAAAAGTACGACAACACCGATAGGGAAGGCGATTGGCACTCGGTAGCTATGGATATTGCGTACGACGAAGATACGGTATTTCCTACTGACGCGTACATGTACGCGTACACGGGGCTGTGCGCGTGCTGCCGCAAGCGCGTTGTAGAAGCTATGTATAAACGCGGATTGCTCTCCGACGAGCTTTTGCAAGAGTGCTTATACGATTGCTACGACGAAACGCGCGAGTGGGCGGAGAAGATAATTAAGAATTAAGAATGCAGAATTAAGAATTAAAAATGGATAATAGAAACGCCACTATGCGGCGGGTCGCCTAGACCCCTCGGCGTTGCTCGGGGTGATGGGAGTATGAACATTGCTATTCTTTATATAGAATAGTAAACTTTAAATTCCCATCATTTCGACCGAAGCGGAGAAATCTAGGCGTAGCCGCACAATTAATATAATAAAATTTTTTCCTAAATTCCGAATTCATAATTCCGAATTCCGAATTAAAAAGACGCTTGCATTTTTTAAAGGAGCATGCTATAATATATACGTGGAATTATGGTCGATATCGAGCAAATTTTAACTAAGCATAAATTCAAGTACAAAAAGGCGTTGGGGCAAAATTTCATTTTTGACGACGACCTTCTTGACGAGATAGCCGAGGCGGGTGGCGCCGACGGCAAATGTGTTGTGGAAATCGGCGCGGGTGGCGGAAGTCTTTCGCGCGCCATTGCGGGGCGCGCCTCGGCGCTTTGCGCGTTTGAGATTGACGAAACGCTGTTCCCTATACTCAGCGAAACTCTCGGCGAGTTTGAAAACGTACGGCTGTTCAGCAACAACGTGTTGGAGCTCGGTATAGAAACGGTGGATATGCTGATAGGCGAACCGTATATCGTAATAGCCAATCTTCCATACTATATAACCACGCCGCTTATATTTCTGTTTTTAAAGTCGACTATGTGCGGGTCTATAACCTGCCTTGTGCAAAAGGAAGTAGCGGACAGAATTTGCGCAACTGACGGCAGCGATTTCGGCGCGCTTTCGGCGTCGGTGCAGGCGGTTGCCGTGCCCCGCAAAGTTCGGGATATCAAGTCGTGGGATTTTACGCCCATGCCCGAGGTGGACAGCACGCTTATTCGGCTCGACCGCATAGAGGGCGCCGTGCTTTCCGATGAGCTGGATGCGTTCATAAAGATATGCTTTACGCAAAAACGTAAAACGCTTGTAAACAATCTCACTACGGCGGGCATAAATAAACAGGACGTAATTGCCGCATTAGATAAGCTCGGCTTTGCCGCCACTGCGCGCGCGGAAGAGCTTGGCGCGGTTAATATTCGCTTACTCGGCGAGGCGCTCGGCAGAGTGCCTACGGCAGCTATCGAATAACACACATAATAATTTGTCAACAATTTATGCGCGGTAAGCGCAAAGGAGTATATATGCAAACCTTCGGAATTGAAAAGTACGGGATTAAAAACCCTAAAAAAGTAGCTCGCAATCTTGCTCCCGCGGTACTCACCGAGGAGGCGCTTGCCACCGAGCCGTGTCAGCTTATGGACACGGGTGCGTTGCTTGTGGAAACGGGCGCGTACACCGGCCGTTCGCCCAAAGACCGCTTTATAGTGGACGAGGCGGGTGTATCCGAAAAAATCGGTTGGGGCACGGAAAACAAAAAGTTCCCGCTCGATAAATTCGAGCTTATTTACAAAAAGGTGGGCGAGTACTTGTCCGGCAAAAACGTTTACTTGTTTGACGGCTTTGCCGGCGCAGACCCCAAGTACCGCGTGGCGGTGCGCGTAATAAACGAGTACGCGTCCGAAAATCTGTTTATGAACAACATGCTCATCCGTCCTACGGAAAAAGAGCTTGACGTCTTTAAAGAGGACTACACGCTTATCGCTGTGCCCGGGCTCAAGCTCGACCCCAAGGAGTGCGGCACCAACAGCGAAGCGGCTATACTGCTTTGCCTTAACAAAAAGATAATTCTCGTCGTCGGCTCCAAGTATGCGGGCGAGATGAAGAAATCGGTGTTCAGTCTTATGAACTACCTGTTGCCGCAAAAGGGCGTGTTGGGCATGCACTGCTCGGCGAACATGGCGCTTGACGGCAGCGGCGATACCGCGTTGTTCTTCGGTCTTTCGGGTACCGGCAAGACCACGCTGTCCGCAGACCCTAAGCGCGGACTTATCGGCGACGACGAGCACGGCTGGTCTGACGACGGCATATTCAATATCGAGGGCGGCTGCTACGCCAAGTGCATCGACTTGAGCAAGGAACACGAGCCCGAAATTTACGGCGCAATCCGCTTCGGCGCGCTTGTGGAAAACGTGGTTATCGACCCCGAAACCCGTCAGCCCGATTATAAGAACCGTTCGCTTACCGAAAATACGCGTGTATCCTATCCGATAGACTTTATTCCCAACAAGGTAGTGCCGTCGGTAGGCAAGCACCCCAAAACGGTTATATTCCTCACGGCGGACGCGTTCGGCGTACTTCCGCCTGTGGCTAAGCTCACCAAGGAACAGGCAATGTTTTACTTTGTGTCCGGCTACACCAGCAAGGTGGCGGGCACCGAGCGCGGAATAACCGACCCTGTCAGCACTTTCTCGACCTGCTTCGGCGCACCGTTCATGCCGTTGCCGTCGTCAGAGTACGCCAAGCTGTTGGGCGAAAAGATAGAAAAGCACGGCTCGGACGTGTACCTTATCAACACCGGCTGGACGGGCGGCGCGTACGGCGTAGGCAAGCGCATGAGCCTGCCCGCGACCCGCGCAATCGTCACCGCCGCGCTTGACGGCACGCTTGCCGACGTCGAGTACGAGGTTGAACCCTTCTTCGGACTTGCGATCCCCAAGACCTGCCCGAACGTGGAAAGCAATATCCTCAATCCCAAAAACGTGTGGAAGGACAAAGCCGAGTACGACCGCCTTGCAAAGAAGCTTGCGCACGACTTTGCCGAGAACATCAAAAAGTACAACCTTGACGCGGCTATCGTCGCGGCAGGACCCAAAGCTTAGTAACAAAAAACCGCCCGAGGGCGGTTTTTTAATTAAGAATTAAGAATGCAGAATGAAGAATTATAAAATAAGGATGAGATTCCTCACGTTGCTCGGAATGACAAGAAAACTACTTTTGTCATCCTGAGCGTAGCGAAGGATCTCATCCTATTTATTTGTCAAAAGAAATTTTTTCAAACATATTGTAATCTTTATATGATTGTGCTATACTTATACCGCAAATACTATTAGATAATGGAAGGTGTATTTTGGAAAGAAAAGCGGGTGTTTTAATGCACATATCGTCGCTGCCCAACGAGCGCGGAATAGGCTCGTTCGGCAAGTCGGCATACGAGTTTGTCGACTTTATGGAAAAGTCGGGTTTGACGCTGTGGCAGGTTTTGCCGCTGTGCCCCACGTCGTACGGTGATTCGCCGTACCAGTCGCCCAGCGCGATTGCGGGCAATCCGTACTTTATAGATCTCGATACGCTCATCGACGAGGGCTTGCTCAAAAAGACAGAGGCGCCCACGTACGAGCTTAAACATATAGACTACGCCGAAATTTACTACGAGCGGTTTGACACGCTTAAAAAGGCGTTCCGTCGGTTCAAAAAAGCGCCGCCCGCCGATTACGAAGCGTTCAAGGCCGAAAACGCGTTCTGGCTGGACGACTACGCGCTGTTTATGGCGCTCAAAGAATCGCACGACATGCAGCCTTGGTACACGTGGGAGCCGCGGTATATGCACCGTACCGGTTCTATGAGCAAGTTTGCCAATGCTGCGGAGTTCCACAAGTTCTTGCAGTACGAGTTTTTCCGTCAGTGGATTGCGCTCAAAAACTACGCCAACGCGCACGGCGTGAAAATCGTCGGCGACATGCCCATTTACGTCGCGCACGATTCGGTTGAGGTGTGGAGCAATCCCAAGCAGTTCCTGCTCAACGAAGACCTGTCCAAAAAGGTGGTTGCGGGCGTGCCGCCCGACTACTTCTCGGCCGACGGTCAGCTTTGGGGTAATCCCATTTACGATTGGGATTACATGCGCGAAACCAATTACGATTGGTGGGTTATGCGCATGACGATGGCGCTCAAGCTGTACGACGTCGTGCGTATCGACCACTTCCGCGCGTTTGCCGACTACTACGTAATCCCCGCCGACCGCACCGACGCCAAGGTAGGCGAGTGGAAGCCCGGCCCCGGCATGGCGCTGTTCAACGTTATTAACGAAAAGCTCAACCACCCCGCAATTATTGCAGAGGATTTGGGCGAGCTTCACGACTGCGTGCGTCAACTTGTGCGCGAAACGGGCTACCCCGGCATGAAGATTATGCAGTTTGCATTCGACGGCAATCCGCACAACGATTTTTATTACACCAACTACAATACAAATTGTGTGGCGTATACCGGCACGCACGACAACGATACCACTCGCGGCTGGTTCGAGGCGCTTAACGGCGGCGAAAAGGATTTGGTGCGCCGCACGCTCGGCTATTACGGCGATAACGTAGCGGGCGAAATAGTGGATAGACTGTTCTCGTCGGCCGCCGATACGGTCATAATTCCCATGCAGGACTTTTTGGATCTGCCCACTTCGGCGCGTATGAACATCCCGTCCACGCTTGGCGGCAACTGGGCATGGCGCTCCTATCCCGATTGGGAACAGCTTGCGGGCAAGATAAAGGACATGCTCGCCAAGTATAACCGCTTATAATAGTGAATAGATAATAGTGAATAGTGAATAATGACGGACTGCGGCGAAGCCGCCCTCATTTAATAAAACTTTTTCCTTCATTCTTATCTATTCGATCTTATTTCTTATCTCTTATTTAAATAATACAAAACCGATAGGGCGGCGTATACGTTCTATCGGTTTTGTATTTGTTTCGGTTTAGCCGTTGCTATAACCTATCTTTATATCGCCGCATATAATATCGGAGTAGGAGAAGGACACTAAATCACCCGCGGCTGCGCGAAAGGTGAACACCGACGGGAACAGGTCTTCTATCTGTCCGTGCAGCTTGGTTATTTTGTTCCTGCCTTTGTTGACGGCAAGCGACAAATCCTTGCCGCGAAGCTCGGATATTTTTTGTTTGACTTCTTGTATATTTACGGCACGACGGCGCATAATATCCTCCGATTATCTGTATTAGTTGACGTAAATGATTGTTGCCAAGCCGTTCAAAAAATATACGCGTCAAAGATTTTTAAAATTCCCACAATATTTTTTTGCAAAACGGCGTTAAAACAGTTTACAAACGCTGATAAAACGCATATAATAGGTGCGATTTACAGGTAATCTTATACGGAGAAACGTTTATGAAAAAAGCCGAAAAGAACAACAAGGACGAACGCCCCGTCTATATCCTTTGCCCGCGTTGCGAAATCAACTATATCGATAAGCGCGAAAAGCTTTGCCCCGTGTGTAAGGCCGAGATGGGCATAGGCGATTCGTCGTTCCTTTTGCCCGACGAGGAGGACGAAACGGATAACCGCATTTGTCCCGTTTGCCACGTCAATCTTTTGGGCGAGGACGAGGAAGTGTGCTTCGAGTGCCTTAAAGAGCGCGAGGAAAAGGAAAAGGAATCCAAGGAGGTCGATGCTGACGACGAGGAGAACAACAGCTGGGATCCTTTTGCCGACGACGAGGAGGAGGAAGTTCCCGACGGCATGCAGGAAATCCTCGAGGAAGACGAGGAGGACGAGGAAGAGGAAGACGAAATGGAAGAAACCATTTCCGACGAGCCCGACGACTTCGACTTTAACGTCGACCCTAACGACTACGAGGAAGACGAAGAATTCGAGGATGACGAAGACTAACAATAAACCGCCTGCGGGCGGTTTTTTCAATTAAGAATTAAGAATGCAGAATTAAGAATTATCAATAATGTTGAGGATTAATGATTGTGCGGCTACGCCTAGATTTCTCCGCTCCGTTCGCTACGCTCACTGCGGTCGAAATGATGGGTATTAGGCTTGACCTTCCTAAATAGTACAGCCAACACCCACCCATCATCCCGAGCGCAGTCGAGGGATCTAGGCGACCCGCCGCATTGTAGAAAAGTCGTTATCCTGTATTGACAAAGCGATTGCATTGTTATACAATGAATAATAATTTATTTTACGGCGGAAAAGACGATGGCAAAAAACAAGTACATACTTGCGCTCGATCAAGGCACTACCAGCTCGCGCGCGATAATATTCGACGGCAATGGGGAAATCAAAGCTCGCGCTCAGGCGGAGTACGCGCAAATCTATCCGCGCGACGGCTGGGTGGAACACGACCCCGTAGAAATTTTTTCGTCCGTCGCGGCTACCGCGTCGGAGGCTATTGCGCGGCTTGGTATTAACCGCGCGGACATAGCGGCTATCGGTATAACCAACCAGCGTGAAACGACTATTGTGTGGGACAAGCGCACGGGGGTGCCTGTGTACAATGCTATAGTGTGGCAGTGCAGGCGTACTGCCGATATGTGCGACTACCTTAAATCGGCGGGATATGAGGATATTATATATAAAAAGACGGGCTTACCTATAGACGCATATTTTTCCGCGACCAAGATAAGATGGATACTCGATATCGTAGACGGAGCGCGGGCAAAAGCCGAAAAGGGCGAGCTTTTGTTCGGCACGGTGGACACATATCTTATGTGGAAGCTTTCGGCGGGGCGGATATTCGCCACCGACTACACCAACGCTTCGCGCACGCAGCTGTTCAATATTCATACGCTCAAATGGGACGACGAGCTTTTAAAGCTGTTCGATATTCCGCGCTGTATGCTGCCTACCGTATTGCCGTCAAGCGGGATTTTCGGATTTACGGACGAAAGCGTGTTCGGCGCTAAAATCCCCATTGCGGGCGTGGCGGGCGACCAGCAGGCGGCGTTGTTCGGCCAGCGTTGCTTTGCGCGCGGCGACGTTAAAAACACGTTCGGCACGGGCTGCTTTTTGCTTATGAACACAGGCGACGAGGCGGTGCAAAGCAAGCATGGTTTAATAACCACGCTTGCGGCAATGCGCGACAATACTCCGCAGTACGCTTTGGAAGGCAGCGTATTCGTCGGCGGCGCGGTGGTGCAATGGTTAAGGGACGAAATGCAGCTTGTGCGCACGGCGGCGGAAACGGAAAAGTACGCGATGAGCGTGCCCGATACTTTGGGCATGTATATAGTGCCTGCGTTTGTCGGTTTGGGCGCTCCGTACTGGGACCAGTACGCCCGCGGCACGATTACCGGCATAACGCGCGGCACCAACAGGGAACACTTTATCCGTGCGGCGTTAGAGAGCATTGCATACCAGGTAAACGACGTGCTTTGCGCCATGGAAAAGGACTGTCCGCCTCATGGCGATAAGCGGCTTGCCGTGGACGGCGGCGCATCGGCCAATAACTTTTTAATGCAGTTCACAGCGGATATAACGGGCTATAACGTTGTGCGCCCTGCGGTAGTGGAATCGACTGCGCTCGGCGCGGCGTATCTTGCGGGTTTGGCGACAAGCGTTTACGACGACAAATTCCTTGCCTCGCCGCAAAGCGGTGATAGCGTTTTTGCGCCTAATATGTCGGACTACACCCGCGCGTGCCTTATAGACGGTTGGCGCGACGCGGTAAAGAGGGCTATACATTAATTTTGTATTTAATATGAATTCTTGTGAAAATTTGGAAAAATTTCCATTTTGCTTATTGACAAACGCACAAAAATATATTACAATACTGTAAACGGTAAAAAAATCCGTATATTTTCGTGGAGGAAAATTATGAAGAAAGCTACAAAAAGACTTTTATCAGTCGGACTTTGCGCAGCACTTGCGCTTAGCGTAGGTTGCGGTTTGGCGGCTTGCGGCGGCGACGACGGCAAGACCGATCCCACACCGACAGCAGTACCGTACTGGCTTGCGGGCACTATCAAAGCTACCCCCGAGTGGGATAACGTCACCGACGCCAATCGTTTCAGCGCGACCGATAACGCCAACATATTCGAGATCAAACTCGATATGTGGAAGGGCGATACGTTCAAGGTCCGTTACGAAGGCAAGGAGTGGAGCCAGTTCCAGTTGAACTGGGACAACAGCTACGACGCAACTCAAAAAGCCGATGAAGACGCCAAGATCGGTCCCGACACCACCAGTATTACCGGTCAATACAACTACCTTGTTAAGGAAGAGGGCAACTACACGATTAAGCTCGACGTAAGCGGCGTAGACCCCGTCGTTTCCTATGTGTACAACGGTGAAGCTACCGAAAAGGCTCCTAAGCAAATAACCAAAATCACGCTCAGCGAGTCCGAGCACCAACTGGAAGTAGGTCAGTCGTTCAAACTGACGGCTACCATTGAGCCCGCAGACGCAGACGACCCGTCCGTGGAATGGTATTCCAGCGAAGAAGACTATGCAACCGTTGACGCGGAAGGCAATGTTACCGCTGTCGCAGCGGGCGAAACAACGATCACCGTTTGCTCCGCCGCCGACGAAGAGGTACTTGCCACATGTGTTGTGACGGTAGTCGAAGCGGGTCAGTTGGTCGCTGTAGAGAGCATTGCGCTCAACAAAACGGAAACAACTTTGCACGCCGGTGGAAACGAAACGCTTACCGCAACCGTTACTCCCGCCAACGCGACGGGTTCTGTTGCTTATACAAGCTCGGATGACGAGGTAGCTACGGTAGACGCTACTACCGGTAAGATCACCGCGCTTAAACCCGGCACGGCGACCATTACCGCATCTCAAGGTGGCAAAACCGCTACTTGCGAAGTTACGGTTGTCGCCGACTACTGCTTGGTAGGTCAATCAAAATCTGCTGCATTTGAGGAAAAAGCTTGGGTAGCAGGCTATGCCGGCGTTTCGAAGGTTCCTACCGGAATACTGTTCACTCAGGATGAAGAGGATGCTACAAAATATAGCATAGAAGTTGATTTGTACGAAGGTGATGAATTCAAAATAATCACAGCAGGCTTGCCCGGCGGCTGGAATGCAGTAGACGTATTAGGCGCCAGTGAGGAAGCGGAAGGTGTTAAACTTGTGGACACTGCAACGACAGAGACGTCCATTTCGTGCTTGAAGTCATCTGCGAGCAAAAACATCGGCGTTGCGAATGACGGTAAATATCTCATTACCTTTACACTTCCCGCAGAAGGCGACCCTACGCTGACCTATAAATATTTGGGACCGGCGGCTGCCTTAGTCGAAACCGAAAAGGACATCTATATTAAGGGTAACATAACTTCCTTGAACCAGACCGATTGGAAGCACAACTTTGACGCGACTTATAAGCTCGCATATGATTCGGAGAAAAAAGAGTATTCTATCGAGTTGGTAGTTACCGATGAAGACGCAGCCAAAGAGTTCGGATTTGCGCAATACGGTCACACCGACGATCACAGTGGCGATGATGTCACCGGTGGCGCTTGGATCGGCAGAGACAATTTGGGTACTGACGGCGACGCCAACGATAAGTTCGGCGACAGCGGCAACTATAAAGGCGCAACTCCCGGCACTTATAAAATCGTCATCAAGAACGTTGATGGTTCATGGGTAGTCAACTTCTACGCGGTCACTGCACAAGCCTAATTACTACTTGATATATTATACCTAAACAGACTTTGTGCCCGACGGGAAACCGTCGGGCTTTGTCGTTTATTTAATTCGGAATTCGGAATTATGAATTCGGAATTAAAATAAGGATGAATTTTAGTGATTGCCCTCATTCGCCCTTCGGGCTCCTTCCCACGTGGGGGAAGGTCTCGGGTGGTACAGCTTTTCGGCATGAATACCTTCCCCGTGGGGGAAGGGGGACCACGAAGTGGTGGATGAGGGGCGACTTTAAAAGATTAAAACTCCATTAAAAATCATGTAAAGGCGGCAAAACGCTTGTACAATTCCCGCAAGTGTGATATACTAATCAGTATGCGGAGGATTCCACGTTGAAAACAAGTACCAAGGTATTAATCGCCGTTATAAGCGTTATTCTTATAGGAGTAATAATTTGGGTAGTGGTTTACGCCGCCACGGGAGTGGAGGACAAAACTTATACCGAGCTTAACAGCGATATCAATAAAGGCAGCGTTGTAGAAATCTATTTGGAAAACGATACGGCGTACGTCAAGACTGCCAAGAGCGGCAAAAAAGTCGCTTACAAGGTTTACGCGCGCTACGAGCTCGTAATAGATGCAGTCAAAGAATACGAGGTTAAAAAAACCACTCCCGGCACGGATTTATACGACGCCGAATACAAGCCAATCACCCTTTCGTTTAATGACCGCTATGCAACTTCCATAACGGACTATATTATCCCTGTGCTTGCGCTTGTGCTGCTTGTGGTGCTTATGGTGTTTATGTTCAGAGCCATGAGTAATTCCACGCGCACGACTATGGACTTTGGCAAGACCAAGGCCAACATGCAAAACCAGCTTAAAGTGCGGTTTAGCGACGTTGCGGGCGCGGAAGAGGAAAAAGAAGAACTCAAAGAAATTGTCGAGTTCTTGAAGAACCCGCAAAAGTTTACCGCAGTCGGCGCACGCGTGCCTCACGGCGTATTGCTTGTCGGCCCTCCGGGAACAGGTAAAACGTTGTTTGCCAAGGCGGTTGCGGGCGAGGCGAACGTACCGTTTTTCAGCAAGTCCGGCTCGGACTTTGTGGAAATGTTTGTTGGCGTGGGCGCGTCGCGCGTACGCGATTTGTTCGACCAAGCAAAAAAGAACATGCCGTGCATAGTGTTCATTGACGAGATAGACGCAGTCGGCCGTCAGCGCGGCGCCGGTATGGGCGGCGGCAACGACGAGCGCGAGCAAACGCTCAACCAGCTGCTTGTCGCAATGGACGGCTTTGAATCCAACGAGCATATTATCGTCATGGCGGCTACCAACCGCAGCGACGTACTCGACCCCGCGCTTATGCGTCCCGGTCGGTTCGACCGTCAAATTTACGTCAATCTTCCCGACGTGCGCGGCAGAGAAGCTATATTCAAGGTGCACGCGCGCAACAAACCGCTTGCGTCCGACGTGGACTTCCAAACGCTCGCACGCATTACCAGCGGGTTCTCCGGTGCGGATATAGAAAACATGCTCAACGAGGCGGCGATACTTGCGGCGCGCGAGGACCGCACGCGCATCAGCATGGAGGATATGTACGAGGCTATCGACAAGGTGGAGATGGGTCCGCAAAAGAAGTCGCGGCTTGTCACTCCCGTCGATCAGCGCATAACTGCTTATCACGAGGCCGGGCACGCAATAGTATCGTGCTTGACCAAGGGCTGCGATCCTGTTCACGAAGTCACCATTATTCCGCGCGGTCAGGCAGGCGGCTACACGATGTACCGTCCCGACAACGACAACAGCTTTATCTCGGTCAGCCAGCTTGTAGGCAGGCTTGCCAGCGCGATGGGCGGCAGGGCTGCGGAGGAGCTTGTCATAGAGGACTACACCACCGGGGCTGTGGGCGATCTTCAACAAGCCACCAACATTGCGCGCAAAATGGTTACCGAATGGGGCATGTCCGACAAGGTGGGTACGGTGTTCCACGGCGGCAGCCAAGAGGTTTTCTTAGGCCGTGACTACCAGTCGCAGCACTCTTATTCGGAAACGGTCGCCGCGCAAATCGACGCGGAAATCAAACGTTTGATCGACGAGGCGCATGCCACCGCCGTCAAGGTGCTCAAAGACAACCGCAAGATTTTGGATACAATGGCGCGCGTGCTTATCGAGTGCGAAACCATTTACTCCGAAGAAGTAGAAATGATAATCAACGGAGCAACGCCGGAGGAAGTTAAAGCCGCACTTAACGAGCGGTTAGACCGCAAGGCAGCGCACCGCGAGGCTATGGAAAAAGCGCCTATCAAAAAGCTTTCGGACTTCGCGCCGGTCAAGGGTACTGAAAAGCCTGCGCTCGTAGAAGATACGGTTAAGGAGTCTGTCGAGCCTACGACGGAGCAGCAGACGAGTGAACCCGAACAGCCGACGGCGGAGCAAGTGGAAACCGCGCCCGAGCAAGTCGAGCCTGCCGAGCAAGCGGATACAGAAACTCCCGCAAAAAAGACGCCGCGCAAACGTTCGACCAAAAAGACGGACGACGGCGATAACGGCGACAACAAATAATACAAAAGATACAAACCATTTTTTCGGACGGAAAACAATATGGCAAAGAAGAACAAAAAGAACGACGTATCTGTTGCGGAGGCCGTAAAGGCTTCGCACAAAAAGGCGAACATAGCGGTTATTATAGTAGCCGCGATCACCGCGCTTTTACTTATAGCTATAGCGGTTATGTGCAGTGTTCGCGTCGATCCGCTGGACGGGCTTAAAACTCCCGACGCCAATAAGAGCGAGCGCTATGAGCTGTATGATTTGGACAGCTCCGCTCCGCTTTTTACCACAAGCTCCGCGCAAAGCAAAATCCGCACGGCGCTCGGCAAAATGGATTTCAGCGTTATGAACGCCGTTTTGCAGTGGAACTGGGATTATTCGTACAACTTTGCGCGCAACAGCGAGGGCAAAAAGATAACGCTCGCTTCCGCAGATATCAACGAAAAAACCGCTACCTCTACCGAGTATATGGTTGAATACATTTATACCGATGCGGTGGTGAACGGCGAGCTTGACACGACGCTTGCGCAAAAGCTTACGGTTGACGGCGAAACTATTTACTTCGACCGCGTAAAGGTGCTTATAGGCAATACGGACGGCAGCGTAGGCGAAATTTACTTATACCCGTATATTTACGAGTACGCAACCAACAGGGTTGCCGACGACGGCACGCGTTACGAAACGTATAAGATAACGCCTGTCAAGGTCAGAGCCAATACAACCGAAACTTATAATGCGCTCAAACAAATCGTAACCGAAGCCAATAACGGCTAAAACAAAAAAACCGCCTGCGGGCGGTTTTTTCAATTCGGAATTCGGAATTATGAATTCGGAATTATGGAAAAGATTTTATTTTGTCACTCTGAACGCAGTGAAGAGTCTCAACCTTTTTAAAACACTTGTAAACTCGACTATTATATGGTATATTTAATTGAAGGAGTGTCATTATGATTAGGTTTATAGACGAGGAAGGACTTATATCGCCGCGCGGCGAACATATAGAGGCTGATATTGCAATTACCACTTTCAGCAGATACATATTCGATACGCTGTTAAATTATACCGGCGCAAAGCAGACCGGAGTTATGCGCGGGTCGGTGGATATTCCGCTTTACACCTTTGACAACAACGGCAAAACAACGGTTGTGTATCTTACGCCCGTCGGCGCGCCCGCTGCCGTTTCCGCATTGGAGGAGGTTTTGGCGGGCGGCGTTAAAAAGGTTATCGCGTTCGGTATTTGCGGCGCGCTCACCGAAGCTTCGCCGCACCTGTTTGTAGTGCCTACCCGCGCGTACCGCGACGAGGGCACAAGCTATCACTACATGCCCGTCTCCGAGTACGTGGAAATCAAGAATGCACAAAAGGTGCAATCCGTACTCGAAAGCGTGGGGATAAAAACGCTTGTGGGCGGGGCGTGGACGACCGACGGGTTTTACCGCGAAACGCGCACGCGCCTTAACGAAATGCGCGCTAACGGTTGTGTTGCCGTCGATATGGAAAGCGCAGCATTACAGGCGTGCTCTAATTTCCGCGGCACGGAGTTTTACACCTTCTTTATAACGGCGGACAGTCTTTCGGGTGAAAAGTGGGAACCGAACACAATTCTCGACCTAAAGGCTACCGATTCCACCCATGTCGCAGTCGCCGCCGCGGTCAAACTTGCGGGCGAGATTTAATTCAATTCGGAATTATGAATTCGGAATTTAACAATAGGTAAATTAAATGGCTGAAAATGAATTAAAAGAAATCGAAAAAGACGAACAGGCGCAGGGCGAACTGAACGAGATTGAAAGCGAAGAACAAGCGCAGGACAAAAAGGACGACCGCATTGCATGGATACGTTTTATCGTGCTCCACGTTTTGGTGTTGATTCCCATAGTAATCGGAGTGACGTGCTTTATAGTCGGCAACCGTACCAACAACAATACGCTGTCTTTCGTCGGTATGCTCGCATTTGAGGTTGGCGTACCTGTGGTGATGGCAATACTCATAGCTATTGTGCTTACATGGAAGATTCGCAGTATCAGAAAGTTGGAGTCGGATACGACGGACACAACGAACACGGCTGACACTGCGGTCGACAAGACGGACGCCACAGACGAAGTAAGCGGTGACGAAGCGAAAGAGCAAACGCCGTCGCAAAAAGAGCACGAGCAAAATATGATAGACGCCGTCAACAGAACAAATCGCTACGCAAGCCGAACCAATATGGCCAATTACGAGGTGGAAAGCATAGCGGAAGGCATGAAGCATGCGCCCAAGTGGGGACTGCCTGTAGGACTTACTTGTTTCTTTTCTCTTTTTGCCCTTCTCATCACTGCGACGGTTCTTCTTATAAATCGAATATTCGTCGGCGCTATAATATGCGCCGCAATAGTCGGAGTAGTTCTTATCACGACTTTTATCGTTATGGCGGTAAGCCGTGCAAAAGCAACAAACGGCGATATCAGCAAAGCTAAAAAGATTACCGAGGGCAAAGTCAAAGCATGCTTTATGGCAGGTACGAGCACAACGAGGGCGGGCGGAAGCGTGCGCATAGCCGGAGTTACTTATAGAGTAATCGTTATTGCCGACGGCGTAGAATACGGCGCGTTTTCAAATCGTTTTTACGAAACCGACGAAAAGGTGACTATTGCCGTTATGGGCAAAAAGCGTGCCAAAATAGTAGACGATGATGTGATGGAAAAAATCGAAGCTGAAGATAACGAAAACGAATAAACGAGAAATAGTGATAGGTATTAGCTATAAGCTTTGATTACTAATAAAACAGTCTACAAAAACAATCCGCTTGCTGCGGATTTTTTTGTTGCACATTTATTCGGCGAACGGCATAAAAACTATTACTATGGATGAACTGGAACTTTTGGCAAGGCTTATCAAGTGCGAGGCGGGCGGCGAGGGCGAAAGCGGCATGCGCGCCGTGGCTTCTGTATTGATGAATAGGGTAAACATGGACAGGGGCGAATACGGCAGGTATAACACCATACGCGACGTTATATTTGCGCCGCGGCAGTTCGAGTGTGCCACCGACCAGCCGCAAAGCATATTCAACCTGACCCCCGAACCCATTCACTACGACATTGCGCAGTGGGCGATAAACGGCGGGCGACTGTCCGACACTGCGGACGCGCTGTGGTTTTTCAATCCGTATTCCGCGACATGCCGCAGCAACTTTCCCAACAACAACGGCTACTTGCGCACACGCATAGGCGACCATTGTTTTTACTCGCCGACAAGCAGCTACTACAATACTTAATTCGGAATTCGGAATTATGAATTCGGAATCAAAGGTAATGATTAAATTTTATAAATAAGGAAGCGAAGCTTAGTCCGACATTATTCACTATTATCTATTCATTATTAAATATTTTTGGAGGTACATATATGGACTGCGAAAACAGACCGGTGGACATCAACATTCCCGACCCGTTGCCCGACTATAATTCGGAAAACAATGTCGGACTTTGGAAGCAACTATTTGCGGCTAACATAGGCAAGCGCGTCAAGATAGAAATATCTTTGTTTGACGGCACAGTGCGTTCAATTTGCGGCGACCTCTACCTTGTGGGCAACGCATACGTGGGAGTGTCGTGCGGCGACAAGCTTTGCTTCTGCGACATATACTCGATTAAGTTCGTCACGTTCTATTAAGATTGTGAACAACAAAAAGCCGCTCGGAATAAATCGGGCGGCTTTTGCAATTATAATTCCGAATTCCGAATTCATAATTCCGAATTAAGTATGGCTTCGAGGTTGCTTGCATCCGATACGTAAAACTCTACCGCACCGAGGTAGTTCAGCAGCGTTTGGAAAAGTATCGCGCCGTAGGGAAGTGTGTCGGCACGTTTTGTACATATCGGGCGTAACACCGGCAGTCTTTTGCTAAGCAATATGGGCATAACGTCATCCAGCTGTTTTGCGGTGAACTTGGTGCTTACCGCATTTTTGTCGTACACTTTTAGGTTGAGCATTGCTGCGGCAATATTGCATGCGCTTCCGCCGCACAACACTACCGTGTAGTTACGCGGAACGCTGCAGCATTCGGTAAGCATTCTCGGCATCTCGTCTATCGCTCGACGGTAGTCGCCGTTAAACATACTTTTCAGTACCACCACGCCGAGCGGCAGGCTGGTTATATAATCGGGTTTTTTGCCGTCAAATGAGGATATTATTTCAAGGCTGCCGCCGCCGAGGTCGCACACCGTTACGGGGCCGTCGGGCTTGGTCGTGCCTTTAAGCGCAAGCTCGGCTTCCTGTATGCCGGATAGCACGTTCACCGTCAATCCCGTGGCGGCTTTTACGTTCTTGCAAAACTCGTCGCCGTCCTTTGCGCGTCGCACCGCCTCGGTTGCGAATACAAAAATATCGGTCACGCCGCGCTCGTCGCATATAGCCTTAAATTGTTTGAGCGCATCTATCGTTGCCGTAACGCCGACAGGGGAAAGCGTGCCGCTATTTTGTATTCCAAAAGCGAGCTGTGTTATTTGCGACGTCGTTGTCCCGTCGGACAATGCAAGCCGCACCGAGTTGGAGCCTATATCTATTGCCGCGCGCATAAGCGTTCTCCTTGTAAAGCTTCTAATAAAGAAGGTCGTGGAAATTTCCGCGACCTTTGTATGTTGTTATTCTTCCTCGTTTTTGCCGCCGATAACCGTCTCACCGCGATATTTCATATCCAAATATTCGCGTGCGTATTCTTCTATAAACTCGGCGGAGCTGCAATACTCGATCATATTGTCGTTCTTTTCTATAAGCTGGTCGAGCTTTGCGCTTTGCGCTTCCAGCGCGTCCTTGCGGTCGTTTGCCGCGCCCAGCTTGACAAGATTGACAATCAGCGCGATAACGAGCAACACAAACAACAGCGCGAGCGCCACGCCCACAAGTCTTGCGACCGAACTATTATTGTTGTTGGTTTTTTCGTTGTTTCCCATAACAAACTAAGTTTACTCTATTTTATTCGGCTTGTCAAGCCTAATCCGAAAAATTATATTGTAATTCGATTACGCGCCGAGTATCTTTTTAACTTCGTTAAGCCGCCTGAGCGCTTCCGCCTTGCCGAAAAGCTTTACCATTTCCGCACCGCCGCCGGGGGTGGCCGCCGCGCCCGTAAGCGCTATGCGGTGTATCCACAATACCTGACCTTTTTTCAGTCCTTTGCGCTCGGCAAGCTGTTCGAGCGCCGCGTTCATGTCGTCCGTGTCGGTGGCTGCTATGCAGTCGTCAATCAGCTCGCGCGCCATGTCGACGGTGGTCTTCCACTTTTTGTTGACAAATAGTTCTATGTCAAAGTTGTCGAACGCGTTCAAAAACGCCGCGCGTTCTTTTATGTCGGTAAGTATTTCCACGCGCGACTGCAACAGCTCGGAAAGATATTTATAGTCAATGTCCTTGTTGGGGTAATACTCGTTGTAGTAGGGAAGGGCGGCGGCGTGAAAGTCCTCCGCGCTCATTTCCTTAACGTACAGCGAGTTGAGCCAGCGCATTTTGGTTTCGTCAAATATAGACGACGATTTTTGCAAGCCCTCGATAGAGAACTTGTCCGTAAGCTCCGCCATCGACATTTTTTCGTTGTTGTCCTTGGGGTTCCAGCCGAGCAGCGCGATATAGTTGACTATCGCGTGCGGAAGGAAGCCCTTGCGCAAAAAGTCCTCGAAGCCCGCGTCGCCGTCGCGCTTGCTCAGCTTGTGCTGACTGTCGCGCATTATCGGTTGCAGGTGAATGTACACGGGGCGCTCCCAGCCCAGCGCGTCGTACAGTAGGTTGTACTTGGGTGTGGACATAAGGTATTCCACGCCACGTATGCAGTGGGTTATTCCCATAAGGTGGTCGTCTATTACGTTGGCAAAGTTGTAGGTGGGCATGCCGTCCGACTTGATAAGAATGTTGTCTTCAAGGTCTTTGTAGTCCACCGTCACGTCGCCGAACACCTCGTCGTGGTAGGTGTGCGTGCCGCTTTCGGGAATGTTCTGACGGATTACGTACGGCTCGCCGCGCGCAATGCGTTCCTGAACTTCCTGCTTGGACAGGTGCAAGCAGTGCTTGTCGTACTTGGTCGCGCCTTTTTCGTGCATTTCGGCAAGTCGCTCTTTGGAGCAAAAGCAGCAGTACGCATCGCCGCTTTCCAAAAGCTGCTTCGCGTATTTAAGATAAATCTCTTTGCGCTCGGACTGAACGTACGGGCCGTAGTCGCCGCCCACGATAGGACCTTCGTCGTAGTGTATTCCCGCCTTATCCAGCGCGGAAATTATAATGTCCACCGCGCCCGCCACTTCGCGGTTTTGGTCGGTGTCCTCTATGCGCAGTATAAATTTGCCGCCGTTCTTTTTGGCGAAAAGGTAGGCGTAAAGCGCCGTGCGCAAGCCGCCTATGTGCAGGTACCCCGTGGGGCTGGGTGCAAATCTCGTACGAACCATATTCTCTCCTTGACTTGTTCATCTCATAGTGATATAATAACCATTAATAATTGTAATGCTTTTGCGCTCAAAACGCAAGCAAAAAGGACAGTATTATGGACGAAATGTTGACCCGTGAAATTTTGGACGATCTTGCGGAAATCGTTGCTATCCCCAGCGTGTACTCGGAGCCTAGGAACGGCGCGCCGTACGGACAGGCATGTCTCGACGCGCTTAATTGGTTTGTGAACAAGGCACGTAACTACGGACTGAAAGCTGAAATTATGGACGGATATTGCGCGTACGCCGAGGTCGGTTCGGGCGAGGAGTGCATCGGCATTTTGGGACACTTGGACGTCGTGCCCGCTGGTAACGGCTGGGCGAGCGACCCCTTCAAAATGGTCGAAGAAGACGGCAAGGTTTACGGCAGGGGCGTTGGCGACGACAAGGGCGCGGTGGTCGTGTGCTTGCACGCATTGCGCACGCTCAAACTCCAAGGCGCGCCGCTTAAACGCCGCGTGCGGTTGATAGTCGGCGCGGACGAGGAACGCGGCAGCTCGTGCATAAGATATTATCTTGCTAACGGCGGCGAGGTACCCGTAGCGTCTTTCGTGCCCGACAGCGAGTTCCCGCTTATAAATGCCGAAAAGGGTATTGCACATATCATACTCAACTTTAAGGACAAAAAGCTGGCAAAGAATATAGCGGCGATAACCGGCGCGGAGTGCGCCAACGCTGTGCCCGACAAGTCCACTGTCGGTATCGTGGTGGGCAGCCCGCTCGCTAAGTATTTGGAGGAATTGTGCAGCGGCACGGTAACGGCAGAGCTGTTCAAAAAGCAGCCGATTGCCGCGCGCATAATCGAGGGCGGAAACAACTTTTCGCAGTACGAAATTTGCAACGGCAAGCAAATAGACGTGACGGCGCTCGGCACTGCCGAACACGCATCCACTCCCGACAAGGGCGACAACGCGCTTTGGAAAACGCTCGGATTTTTGGCGGCGTGCAACGACGCGATAGGCACGGAGTGCTTGCCCAATATTTACCAATATCTTTGCGCCAAGGACGCGGCACAGCGACTGGGCGTGTATGTGTACGATCCCAAAAGCGGCGTAACTACAATGTGTTTGTCGCAAGCGGAGTTGGACGGCGACACGCTTAAACTGCTTATAGACTTCCGCTTGCCGCTCGGCGTGACTGCCGACTTTGTCGCTAAACAGTTAGAGGAAAAAACGGGTTGCAATGCAGTAGTGCGCGACTATCACGAAAACCTTTATATCGCCGAGGACGCGCCGCTTATCACCGCATTGCTCGAAGTGTATAGGGGTATAACGGGTGATGTGACTCCGCCGTTACAGGTGGGCGGCGGCACGTACGCAAGGGAATTGCCCAACGCGGTGGCGTTCGGTTGCACCCCGCTCAATATTGATATTAATATGCACCGCGCGGACGAAAACTTCCCAGTGCGCCAGCTGTTCAAAAACTACGAAATCTACCTCGCCGCGGCAAAAAAACTGGCGAACATGTAAGAAAACGCAACGCCGTGGAATACTAACAACAAGGAGAAAACATAATGGAAATACAAAATCCCTCAATGGACGAATTTAACGAAATCACAGGCAGCGGCAAAACGCTTGTGGATTTTTGGGCGAGCTGGTGCGGCCCGTGCAGAATGCAAGCGCCGATAGTGGATGAGCTTGCAAAGACCACCGACGTAAAGGTAGTTAAGGTGGACGTGGATACGTGCGACGACCTTGCCATGGATTTTCAGGTGAGCAGCATTCCCACGCTCGTGCTGTTCGAGGACGGCGTAGTTGTGGAAAAGTTTATCGGTCTTACCACGCTCGACGAAATCAAAAAAGCGTTCGGAATTTAAATTCAAAATTACAAAACAAAACCGCGACATTGCAAAGTGCCGCGGTTTTGTTTATGTGATTGTAAAGTTTTGTTCAACATTATATTTTTTCTAATATGCTTAACCAATTATTAAAATGGATACATTTTTGTCTGATTACATTTAAGGTAATGCTATTTGCAATCATATTTCCGTCGGTTACTTTTCCATAATTTGCGATTAAATTTTGTATGCGTTTGGACGGAGCGGTTGTAACACTATTATTAATCATCTCTGGATTGTTATCAAAATCCTCTAATATTTTTTTAAGCATGCTTACAGCGGTAGTGCTTAAATAGCTAAATGCGTTTGGGTCTGAAAAGAGCAAGCTTTCAAATTCGTGTAAAGAAATGTAAGGAATAAAATTATTATTACTTACATCAGTCATAAACTGTTGTTCAATAGATGCAATTAACGAATATTTGTTGTTTGTTGCAGTAATTGGTGGTAGATTATGTAGCCCGTAATAATCGATAAATGAAGTAACATACTCTTGTTGGTGTTGATAACACAAGCGCCGAATTTCTTTCACTGCTTTTGTGTAATCTACAATACCTCCCTTATGTATACTGTTTGGGCCTTCTTTTGTGCGGCAAATAATCGGTATAGTATAAATGTTGTAATTTAAAAAGTGAGGAGCAAGCAAAGATTTTACAAACGATTCTTCGGTTTGTCCCTCACAATATATATATAAATTCATTTACGGACGTCCTCCGAGAATGTTCTTCTTCCAAAGGTCGCCCATAGCGTAATCGTCAGATAGCCATTCTTGAAGCTCTTCCTCTGTGTGTCTTTTGAAAACAGTTCCATTTTCGGTTCGATCTACTATAATAATATCGTTTGCTGAAAATTCGTTTAACAGGTCAACAGATTGGGTTGAAATGATAACCTGTTTTTTTGTCGCGGCTTTTTTGATTATTTCTGCAAGCAGAGTTATTGCGTATGGGTGAAGACCAAGCTCCGGTTCATCTACTATTATTGTTTCAGGTTGTAATTCTGCTGGTTGTAAAAATAGAGTAGTCAGACATATGAAGCGTATTGTGCCATCTGAAAGCTGATTGGCATTAAATGTATCATCGCTACCGATTTGTTGCCACCTCAAAATAATGTCATCGCTAAGCGGATTTTTTTCTAAAACAAAATCTCTAAAATAAGGTGCTATCATTCTGATTGTACTGACTATTTGTTTGTAATTAACAGGATGTTCGAATTTTAGACGGTAAAGAAACGCAGCTAAATTTCCTGCATCAAACAGTAAATCAATATTGTTTGTTATTTTATGTGTTTGCTTTACTCTTGCTGATGCGCTTGTGTCATGAAAATGGTATACACGCCATTTTTCGTTTTGTAAAATCGGCTTAATATAATTATTAATTTTGTTAGGAACACCAGCGTCCCATCTTGATTCGGGGTATCCTCCGCCAACATACGACTTATGTTGCCAATATCCGTCATAATTAAAATGTTCGCTATCAAAGATAAAAGTATTTTCGTCCGTGGGAACAAGCTTGAATTCGTAGCTGTTGACTCCAAATGTGAATTCTATCTCTATATATTCTGTTTGCTTTCTGCCATTAAATAGTAAGGCATTAGCCCCTCCTGAAATTCCAATGTATCTTTGGAGTGTTTTTTCAATTATGTTTTGTAACATTTTAAAAACCGATATAAAATTAGATTTTCCGGCGCCGTTACTACCTATAAGCAAATTTATATTCGATAATTTTAAATCACATTCTTTAATGGACTTAAAACCTTTAATTTTGATTCGTCTAATTTGTTGGTAATTCATATCATACCTCTTATAAGATATTATAGCACATTATAGTATACTTGTAAACGATAAAAGTGTCTTTGTTTAAAGTTTTACTTATTCAACTCGTAATACGAATAGTATTTTGTGCCGTCGGAGCCGATGAGTGGTTTGTTTGACGGAGTAAAGCCGAGACTTGTCAGCGCCTTTATGCGCTCGGTGGCGGTGGGAATCGCTTTGGTAGCAACCTTGCTGCAACCGAACAAGTCAAAAGAGGGCAGGACGATAAGCGACAGTATGCTCGCTATTTTGTCTGCTTGCTCGTAGTCGCTGCGCAGGTCCAAGCGCAGAAGTCCGCAGTCGTCAAAGTAGTCGCCGGCGTCGCGGTGAAATTCTTCGATAGTTCCCACAGCTTCGTTTGTCGCTTTGTCAACGATAGACCAGCGCACAAACCAACCGTTGCGGTAGGCCTCCTCCCAAAAATCGTACGCTTGCTGCATGCGTTCGAGCGTGGTATAGTGAAAGTCGTCGCCGTGGCAGTTGTCGCTATTGAACAGCGGCAACGCTTTTTCGTCGCTGTATACTTTGAGTAAGTCGGCAATATCGCGCTCCATGGTCAGGCGGAGCATAAATTTATCGTTTTCCAACGTCGGGCAATTTTCGTATACGTTCATGTCGTTTTCCTCACGGTTATATAAGTTTGTTTAATTCGGTTAATAGTGCCGATTTCATTTTGTTCAGCTCGTCAGGAGTAGGGCGGCACTCGTCCGATTGCAGTTTGTTTAATGGTATCCACCACACGGGGCCGTTGCCGTTCACTCCGTATTCGCCGAGGTCGCCGAACGCGCGCGGATACAGGTGCCAGTGCATGTGACTGTCGCCCATGCCGAGCAATTCGTAGTTCATCTTTTGCGCGCCGAACGCTTTGCTTGCCGCTTCGGCAACTATTGACATTTCTTTCAAGAACAAAGTGCGTTCTTCCATGTCGAGTTGAAAAAGCTCGGTCTTGTGGTGTTTGTAAAGGAATAACGTGTAACCTTTAAAATACTGGTGGTCGCCTATAACAACGTAGCCCGTTTGCAGTTCCTTTACGAAGTACGGATTGGTTCCGTTTTTAATCATTTCTATTCTGTCGCATATAAGACACATATTGTTACCACCTTGTTAAATTCTTTTGCTGCTTTTCTATGTAAATATTTTTAAGCTCGTTTATGGAAATATTATAGCACAGCATAATGTCGTTAAAATACATAAGTACGTCGGCTAATTCTTCCGTAAAGTGTTCGCGCGTTTGGGTGTCGGTCATTATGGCGTCGTGCCCGCGCTTTTTGATAATGTCCGCAACCTCGCCAAGCTCTATCATAAGCCACAACAGCTTGTTCTTGCCGTTTTCGGGCGAAACGCTTTCCCATTTGTCTTTGTATTTTTCTTGTAACCGCTTTTGCATATCCTGCATTTGTACAAATCCGAAATCTTCCATACGCCGTACCCCGTATAATAATAACGTTAAGATAGATTGTATCACAGTTAAGGCGATATTGCAATACGCTCCAAAAAGAAAAATCCGCAAAAACATTGTTAAAAACCCTTGCCAAATAAAATAATCTTTGATATAATAAATCTTGCTATGGCGGCATAGCTCAGCTGGCTAGAGTACTCGGTTCATACCCGATTGGTCACTGGTTCGAATCCAGTTGCCGCTACCAAATACCCTTCGCGCTTTGCGCGAGGGGTATTTTAGTTGCGGCACTGAATTCGTAGCGCGGCGAAGTACAACACAATTTTTTAAGACACGGAAAAGAAAAGTATTGCACTATTACGAAACAGCCATTTCGTCGCGCGGTTCGCTAACCGCTTGCGCAAAGCGCAAAGGTCGCCCGCGCAGTCCGCGGGCAATCCAGTTGCTGTATATAGTTAAATATCATGCGCCAATCATAGCGCATTAATAGACTTGTATAATTG